>CAVPFP010000032.1:0-7985 GCA_963703775.1 uncultured Solirubrobacterales bacterium
GCCGCACGCGCAAGCCACCGACAATCATCTGGCCGAAGTCGTCTTGGACGATCCGAAAGTCCGCGACCCAACCCTCGACGAGCTGCGTCGCCACCCAGCTCTCGGCCTCGATGACTCCGTCGGTCTCCACGGTCGGCTCTGTGGCGGATCTCCGGTGCGCCCATTTGCTAAGCGTACCAGAACCGTGCCACGCTAGGTAGCTAGATAATCAGTGCTCGCCACGCTGAGACTAAATAGCGATGGTGCCGCCGGCGTGCCACACTAGATCACAATATGAACGTCGATGGCCTGCTCGCAATGCCCGCACGAGACGCCGCCTGCCAGAACCCGCGATGCGACGGATGCTCCGTACCCGCGCACGACTCTCCCAAGCAGACCTCGCAGCAGCCGTAGGCGTAGACCGAGAACCGTGTCGCGCTGGGAATCGGGCACACGCGAGCCACGCGGCGACACGCTCGCCACCGACGTCGAGATCCTCGATCGACTGGCGCAGTCGTGAAGCCGACCGCGCGCTGAGCGCCTGAGCAACCCGAGCGCGGTCCTCAGCCGCGGTGACTTGGCCCAGCTCGGCGACTCGCGAAGGGCGGTCGACGCGATCTTCCGCCAGGTCGCGGTGATCGTCATCCCCGGCTATTCGAGGCCGTTCGTGAAAGTCGCCGATTTTCTCGCGCTGCTCGACTCATCCACCTACCGCGGCGATCGTGTCCGTGCGTCCTGAGCAGCCGTTCACCATCGCCGCCGACGTGGAGGTTCGGCCCGTCGAATGGCTCTGGCGGCCCTACGTGCCGCTCAGCAAAGTGAGCGCGATCGCCGGCAAGATGGGCCAAGGCAAATCAGCGTTTACGCACTGGCTCGCCGCGGCAGTGACGACCGGCCAAGGAATCAGCACTCGCGCGCCCGGCGGTGTCGTGTTGTGCTCGGCGGAAGATGACGACGCCGACACGATCGTTCCGCGCCTGATCGCGCACGGCGCCGACCTCGAGCGCGTCGCGCTGATCGGCGGCGGCGAGCTGAACATCGAAGCTATCGAGCGAGCATGCGAGCACGTCGCGGCTCGCCTGCTCGTGCTCGACCCGTTCCCGTCGTTTGTCCCGGCGAGCCGGAACGCCTACAAATCGCAGGACGTGCGGCTCGTGCTCGCGCCGATCGTGGAGCTAGCGCGCGAGCGCCAGCTAGCCGCGCTGTGCGTCCAGCACGTCAACCGCAGCGATGCCAGCGACGCGCTCGACCGCATCGCGGACAGCCAAGGCTTGCCACAGGTCGCGCGTTCGGTGCTCGTGTGGGGCAGTGATCCGAAAGACGAGCGCGGCGACTCAGGCTCGCGGAAAGTGCTCACGCGCCCGAAAGCGAACCTCGCGCCGGGCGGCGAATCACCCGCCGCAGCGTTCGAGCTGATCTCGGCGGAAGTGCAAGGCGCAGGCTCGCAGCCGCAGCTCGTCTACCGCGGAGTATCCGAGGCACGCGCCGATGACGTAGTGCAGACAGCCGAGGCAAGATCGCAAGCCGAGGCAGCGCGCCTGTTTCTGTTCGACCTCCTGGCCGCCGGCTCAGTGCCGGTCAAGGACGGCGAAGCCGCGGCAGCCGAAGCCGGGATCAGCACTCACGCACTCCGCAAGGCGCGCGAGCGTTACGTGCGCTCGCACCGTCCTGGCCGCAACTCGGGTCCGTGGCATTGGGAGCTACTACACACACCTACACAACAACAACAACTACGACGACAACGACGAGAACCAACGCCCGGAAATCCTTGTGATTGCGTTCTTGTCGCAGATGCAAACGGGAGCGACAGCACCGACGGCGATCCACCTTTCGATGACATCGAGCGCGCGGAAGCGCTACTGGCACGACACGCCGACCTGGCCGCCGGGGAAACACCGCAGCGCCTCGCGCCACTCACCGGCCAGACCGTGAGGCTCGCATGACGGGGCCGGCCCGAAACATTGGCCCGATCGTGCGCTCGACCGCGCAGCCGCGAATCCCCCCAAAACGAAAAAGGCGGGAATACCCCCGAAAACACTGGACGCTTCGCTGCGTTCGACTGCGCCGTCGCACTTTTTCTCTCCCCGCGATTTGGAAGTGGTTTCGATGGTGACGCGGGTGTGCTCGTCGTGCGGTCGCGTGGTCGATCGGTTTCGTGTTTGTCCGGTGTGTGGCAAGGCGCGACGCAAGAAGCAGGTGTCCTCGAGCAAGCGGGGCTATGGCGCATCGCACAAGAAGCTGCGCGAGCGGCTAGCTCTGCGCGTGGCGTCGGGGATGGTCGCTTGCGCTCGTTGCGGCGGGCTGATTGCGCCCGGCGAGCCGTGGGATCTCGGCCACGACGACCACGATCGCTCACGTTACGTCGGAGCGGAGCACGCCCGGTGCAATAGAGCAACCGCTGGCAGAGCGCCGGTCGTGCGATCGAGGATCTGGTGAGCGATCCCGTGTTTGAGTGTTGCGTGATTGATTTGACCGGCTTACGCGAGGCGCTCGAGCTGCTATCGCCCGATGAGCGGTTCGATCTTGTGGACGTGTGGTCGCGGTTGCACGAGCAGCTTGGCCGCGGGCGGTCCGGCTGGCTGCCGCACTTTGTGGATCAGCGCATTGACGAGCTGCGCGGCGTGCGTTTCGTGGAGTTGGGTCCGGTCACCGAATTGTCGGCGGGCGAGTTCGCCGCCGTTGCGAGGTTCGCTCGTTCGATGGTTGACGTGCCGCTCGCTCCGTCGCCGTTCGTTAGTCGTTACTGGGGCGAGGTCGGTGTGCTTTTCAGTGATCGTGTCGCGTGTCTCTCGTCCGCGCGGTCTATACAATTGATGGCAGAGGCGCGCCGATTCGTTCACGCGCCGGCCACGGCAACAGCACCCGATAATCGGGCCGCCATCGAGCCGCCGGAAGACCAGTCAAAGCCAAGTCACGAAAGGTGACTACTGTGGACGATCTTCTGGCGCAGCTTCGCGCCGATTACCAGGAACAGACCGAGCGAGCGTCACGCTTGCTCAGTGCAGCGAAAGCCGAGCGACGCGATCTCACTGAGAGCGAGGCCGGCCAGTATGAGCACGCGAAGGGTGAGCTGGACGACCTGTCGCGCAGGATCGCGGTGTGCGAGTCGCGGTCGGATCGCGAGCGCGAGATGGCTGAGTACCGTGCGAAGGGCTCGGGACTCGGAAACGTGCTCGGCGAGTCGCGTGGCGGCGATTTTCGTGATCCGCTCGACGGGAAGGTCGCGGCGTTTCTCCGCGGCGAGCAGCGGACGCTCGATGTGACGTTCAGTGGTCTTGACGGTTGCGCGTAATGCGCAGGGCCGCGCCGAGGTTCGCTCGTTGCTTACCTCGACAGCGACCGCTCCGGTTCCGGTGAGTTTCCGAACGGTGCTTTACGAGCACCTTGTTCTGAACTCGGCGATCCGGCAGATCGCGACGGTGCTCACGTCGAGCCGGGGAGAAAATCATCCTGCCGAAGACGACCGCTCACCCGGCGGCCGGCACGATCGTCGCGGAGGCCGGGGCGATCAACGAGAACGATCCGACGTTCGGGCAGGGCACGTTGACGAGCTACAAATATCCGAACATCGTCCAAATCTCGACCGAAATGGAAGAGGACTCGGGCGTCGATTTGGAGGGCTATTTGGCGCGCGCGATGGGCCGCTCGCTCGGGATCGGCTCGGGTAAGGATCTCGTTACCGGTTCCGGCACGAATGCGCCGCAGGGCGTGCTCGTCGGTGCCGGCACGATCGCGCAGGTTGTCGGCGGGACGCCTGCCGCGAACGGTGCGACCTATGCGGAGCTCGTCGCGACGTTCGACAAGATCATTCCGCCCTACCAGGTGAACGGCACATGGTTCATGGGGCAGTCGGCGCTCAGCAAGATTCGGGCGCTGACCAACTCGGTAGGCCAGCCGTTGTTCCAAGAGTCGTTGCAGGCGGCGACCGGCACGGAGCTTTTTGGCCGGCCGCTCGTCATAGATCCTGCGATGCCGAGCGTCGGTATCGGTGGCACGAGCCTCGCGTTCGGTGACTTCTCGAGCTACTTCATTCGAGACGTTGCATTGAGGTTCGAGCGGTCTGTCGATTATGCGTTCGGGACTGATCTCGTGACGTATCGCGCGGTCCTGCGAACCGATGGTCGGTTGCTCGACCTGACCGGTGCGATCAGCAACTACGCGGAGGGACGGCCTAATGGCACGCAAAGTCATCACCAACGCAGTCGTGCAGATCAATGCCGTGGATCTCAGTAACCATGTCGAATCGGTGACGCTCACATGGGCGAAAGCCGACATTGATGTGACCGCAATGGGTGACGGCGGGAAGATGCATATCGCCGGCATGGAGGACAACAAGTTCACCGTCTCGTTCTGGCAGGATCACGCCGCCGCAAGCGTCGGCCCGACGTTGGACGCGATTTTCCAGGCTGGTACAGCTGTCGCGTTCAAGATCGCGGATGCCGGCTCGCCGTTCTAGTGTCACGAATCCGACCTATAGCGGGAGCTGTATCGCGATCGACCAAACCCCCGTCGCTGGCAAGGTGGGCGACGGCCAACTGAATGCCACCAACTTTGTCGTGAACGGCACGATCCTGCAGGGGACCGTGTGAGCCGGGAGGTTGAGCGTCGGTTCCGCACGGGACCGAGCACTGTCGAGATTCGGGCTGCCGTTGCCGGCGGCGGCCCGGTCTTGACCGGCTACGCGGCGGTGTTCAACTCGCCGAGCGAAGACATGGGTTTCGTTGAGACGATCGACCCTGGCGCGTTCACGAAAACGGTTCGCGAGGCGGACGTGCGCGCACTGGGCAACCATGACGTTGACTGGCTGCTCGGCCGCACAAAGCCCGGGACGCTTCGTCTGAGCGTTGACGGCACCGGATTGCGCTACGAGGTCGATGTGAACCAGGCGGACCCTGACGGTGTGCGCGCGATCGAGAAAGTTCGCCGCCGTGATTGGGACGGGTCGAGCTTCACTTTTCAGACGATCCGCGACCAGTGGGATTGGGACGCGACACCGCCCGAGCGCCGGCTGCTTGAGGTTGCGCTGATCGACTTTGGCCCGTGCACTTACCCGGCGTATCAGGCGGCGACCGCGCAGGCCCGCTCAATCCTGCAGAACGCATCCCAGCGCCGCGCGCCACGCCTTGCGATCGCTGAGGCAGAACTCTCGCTCCTACGCTTGCGCGTGCCGCAGAACGCCGCACACGACGCCACAGGGAGCGTTCGGACACTCAGTCGATCCGTGGACGCGGTGCGCGCCGAGCAGCGGGCCGGCAAGGTGCTCAGCGCCGCGAGCATCGAGCAGATCAACATGGCGATCGCCGCGCTACGCGACCTGATCGACAGCGCCGAGGGCACAGGCGAGGACCAGGACCAGGACGGCGACCAGGCCGAGGCCGCGTGATGGCGGAAGCGCCGACTGCGCGCGTAGGTCCGCGCCGATGGTGACCACCGCGAGCACTGTCCCCAACTGCGCGGGCCTTCGGCGTGGGCATGCTCCCGCGATCCGAACGCCGCGCGAGACAGAGGATGAGCTGGGCTGAAGATCCCAAGGCCGGGAGGAACGTCACGACCGAGGTCTGACGCACAAGAACAGACCACCCAGTAGCTGCACAGGGCCAACAGGCAACGCACGAGCACGGACCACAGAACTTGGCCGCTGCACGACGCGGCACCGCCATCGGAGCGCTTCTACGGCGGCGAGCTGACCGGCTGGTACAAGGTCGCAACTCTCGACCTCACGCGCATTGACTATTCCGTCGCCTCGGATGGTCACTAAGCCGGACGAAGCAAGAACAACGCCGCAAAGGCGTTAGGGGAGTCTGCGAGCCACACGCCTGAAGAATACGAACCAGAGGATCGCTCCGCAGAGAAGCTGCGCGTTACGGCCGCGGCGCGAATGACCGCTAACACTTTCTGCCGAGGTGGCACCGGGGGACGCACGCCGCGAGCTTTCGTGACCTCCACGGCACGCCTGACCCCAGTGTTTCCGGGCTTTCCCAGTGTTTGCAGGGGTCTTTATGGGCGATACTGGGCTCGAACCAGTGACCTCCGCCTTGTCGAGACGGCGCTCTCCCAGCTGAGCTAATCGCCCTGGGTTCGCAAGCCTAGCAACGGCCATGCCTGCTGAGGATGTCACCGCTACGCTTCCTCTCGTCACCAGGCGACGTGGCGGAGTGGCTACGCAGCGGCCTGCAAAGCCGTCTACGCCGGTTCGATTCCGGCCGTCGCCTTTCGGGCTGTAACGGGCCTTCGCGCTACCCCTACACCGCGGGTGCCTACCGCTCGACAGGCACAGGATCCCGATCCGCGGGCCGCTCGCCGAGCGTCGCGACCTCGACTCGCGTGTGCACGCGCCGTCGCGCGTTCCAGAAGTCGAGTTCAGCGGTGAGCGAGTTCAGAAGCGTCCGCCACTGACTCGCAAACGCGGCGAATCCCATGGTGTCGATGTCGGCAGGCTCTCCTGACGGCCTGATCGCCACCAGGGACATGTGCAGAGCGGTTACAAGGTCCGTGATCGTGACCGTGCGGGCGACACGGTTGAACTGTTCGTCGTCATTGAGAACCGCGAACGTCCCCGTCCATCTGCTGACCGCTTCGACGAGGTGACCTCGCGCGACCCGCAATGTCTGCGAGCAGCTGCGGCGCCATATTTCGTCGGCGACCAAGACCGCAAGCCGGCTCGTCAGCAGCTCGTCGTCGATCTCACGGCGCTCGCCAAGGAAGGTCTCGCTGTCGGGCGGGAGCAGCTCAATGGCTCGGTCACGCGCGACGGCGAGATGAAATTCGACGTCGGAGCGCAGTCTGTACCCGTCGTCGACGCCGATCAGAGCGGACATCGCGACGCCGGTGTCGTATTGGATCGCGGCAAACTCACCGGCGGCGACGAAGCCGAGCCCATGCCACCGATGTGCCTCGCGCCGCCGAAAGTGGGCGTCCACCACGGCCCCGGCAACGAACAGCACCGCGATACCGGCAGCGAACGCAGCGACATACGGGTGATCCCGCCACGCGCGCCAGCCGAGCGGCCAGTCCGAAAGCGCTAACGAAAGGGCCACCACGACTGCGATGGCCGGAAGACCGACCCGAAGCGCTCGACTCAACTGCATGCTATTTCGACCGGCCCCCGATTCACGCTCAAGACGTGCTGACCATCCTCGCCAGCCTATCTGAGGCTCAGCCGCACCCGCGCTGCGCGTCCTTGGCTAAGCTCCACCGATGGACGAGGGTCTGCCTATCGCCTATGAGGTGCTCGAACACGATGTCCCCGTGTACGCGTCGGGCAGCGAGCTCGTCGGAACGGTCGACCATGTCGTGGCGGCGCCCGAGCAAGACATCTTCCATGGGATCGTCGTCAAGACGACCGCTGGGCAGCGGTTCGTCGCCGCCGATCAGATCGCGTCGCTCCACGAGCACGGCGTCGACCTGAACATCGACGACACGCAGGCCGGTGCCCTTCCCTCGCCGCATGGCGGCGCCCCGACCTACCACGATGTCGAGCCCGGGGTGAAGCCGACGAAGTGGCATCACTTCGTCGACACGATGATCGGGCGCTCAGCCAGCGAACGCTTCAAGGAAGAGCGCTGAGCAGCGAGCTCGCCGTGGCGGCCGGCCCCAACGGCCGACGCGGCGCGACAGCTACGGCGTAGCGCGCGGCCTGGCGACCGCAGCCGCGTCGCAGCGCGCCACGACGTGTACGTATCGCCAGGCACGGTGTCGCTGGCTGCGCTCGGCGCAGCTTCTGGGCCCGCGGTGCCGCCGTAACCGGGGGTGGTACGGCGAGCCCCGCGAGCCCGAGCCGGTGCGGGTGCGCTGCTCACGTGCAGTCCGAGGCCGTACAGCGATGCCATACCCGTATTGGGAGGAGATTCGACACCGGATACACGGCAGCCACGCCAGGCTTCACGCGGTCGCCAGCCTCGGGAGCAGGCCGCCCCAGCACTCGCGATCGTCCCAGGCACAGACGCGCGTGGCCAGCAGGATGCGAAACTCGCATCGTCTGAGGACTCAGCCGGACTGCGAGACCC
>CAVPFP010000033.1:0-6815 GCA_963703775.1 uncultured Solirubrobacterales bacterium
GTTTTCTATCCATTGCGTTCATCATTGCCAAGAAACCATGGCATCGGAACGGTACTCTCCGTAACCAGTGTCTCGTCTCGAGCGCAACGTCAACATCGCCGCGGTCCTGATCCCATTCATCGCGACGATCATCGCCGCGATCTTCACGTGGGGCTCGTTTCTACACGCGCGCGACATCGTGATCTTCGCCGTCCTGTACCTGATGAGCGCGTTCGGCATCACGATCGGCTTCCACCGCCACCTGACACACCGCGCGTTCGACACGTTCAGGCCGATCCGGTACGCGTTCGCCGTGATGGGCTCACTCGCCGTCGAGGGCCCGGTCCTCTCATGGGTCGCCGACCACCGCAAGCACCACGCGTTCTCGGACGAGGAGGGCGACCCTCATTCGCCGCATGTCGGCCATGGCACCGGCCTCGCGGCCGTCTTCCGTGGCCTTTACCACGCGCACATCGGCTGGCTGTTCGAGTCCAACGGCCGCGCCGAGAAGCGCCGCTACTGCCCCGATCTGTGCTCCGACCCGACGATGCGCGCCATCCATGGCGCGTTCCCGCTGCTCGTCCTGGCGACGTTGCTCGTTCCATTCGCCGCCGGGTGGGCCTGGGGGGGACGCTCGACGCGGGGCTGGAGGCGGCGCTCTGGGCCGGGCTTGTGCGCATCTTCCTCGTCCACCACGTGACCTGGTCGATCAACTCGATCTGCCATTTCTTCGGGCAGCGTCGCTTCGAAACCGGTGACCAGTCACGCAACGTCTTCTGGCTCGCCCTGCCGAGCCTCGGCGAGGCCTGGCATCACAACCATCATGCGTTTCCGCGCTCTGCCTATCACGGCCTGCGCTGGTACGAGCTCGATCCGTCGGGCTGGGTCATCTTCACGATGGCGAAGCTCGGTCTGATCTGGAACGTCGTTAGCGTCGACCGCGAGCGCCAGCGCGCCAAGCTCGTCGCCGCCGTTCACTAGGTACCTTCCGCGGCGGCGTGGTCGCTACGCGCAATCAAGCCCTTCCCGAAGCGGGCCCGGTGAAGCCGCGCCTGCGCGGCGTCTCACACCAATGGGCCTTCTTTGTCTCCCTCGCGACGGGCGGCGCGCTCCTCGGCGCCGCGCACGGCGGTCGCGCGCAGCTCGCGGCGGGGGTCTACGCGAGCGCACTGTCGGCGCTGCTCGGCGTGAGCGCGCTCTACCACCGCGTCAGCTGGCGCCCGCTCGCGCGCCGCGTCCTGCGGCGACTCGACCACGCGATGATCTTCGTCCTGATCGCGGCGACCAACACGCCGTTCGCGCTGCTCGCGCTGCACGGCACGCTTGCGCGAGCCATCCTGATCACCGTCTGGGCCGGCGCCATCGCGGGCTTTGCCGTCGAGCTCGCCTGGCGCAATCACCCAAAATGGGCCTCGTCGATCATCGGCATGGTGCTCGGCTGGGTCGGGGTCATAACGCTCACCCAGCTGCCACGGGAGATCGGCTGGTTCGCGGTCGCCGCGCTGATCGCGGCCGGCGGGGTGTTCACGGCCGGCGCCGTCATCTACGCGCGCGAGCGTCCGAATCCCTGGCCCGGCGTCTTCGGCTACCACGAGCTCTTCCATGCTCTCGTCCTGCTCGCCGTGGCGCTCCAGTACGGCGTGATTGCCTTCGCGGTTCTGCCACTGGCGAGCTAGCCAGCGGCGTCAGACCGCGTCAAACCTGGCGCCGTCGGCAACCCGACCTTCGGGCACATCCGCTCGAGGCCGCAGCTCGTGCACTCGGGCGCCCGCGCGTGGCACGTGCGCCGTCCGTGGCGCAGCATGTTGAGGTGGAGCTCGAGCTCGGCGCCTGGCGGGGTCAGTGCGAGCAGCTCGTCGTGCTGCTCGTGGAACGGAGCGCCGGGACGCAGAAGCGCCAGGCGAGTAGCCACCCGCGACACATGGGTGTCGACGGGGACTTCGCGCATCCCGAAGCTGAAGAGCAGGACGCAGGCGGCGGTCTTGCGCCCGACGCCGGGCAGCGCGCAGAGGTAGTCGCGCGCCTGCTCCAGCGGCTCGTCCGCCAGCCAGTCGAGCGAGAGCGGGGCGCCGATCGCGCGCAGGATCTGCTGGATGCGGACGGACTTGACCTTCGAGATGCCACCGGGGCGAATCGCCGCTTCGATTTCCGCCACCGGCGCGTCGCGAACCGCCGCCCAGTCGGAGAAGCGCTCGCGCAGCGCGAGGAAGGCGACGTCGCGGTTGCGATCGTTGGTGCTCTGCGAAAGGACCGTGAGGATCAGCTCGTCGAGCGGCCGCCTGTGGGGCTTCGCGCCCGGCACGCCGTAGAGCTCGCGCAGCCGCGCGCGGACACGCGCGACGCGAGCGCCACTGGGCGGCCTCCAGGCGATTACGGGCACGCGCACAATTCTCGCGCCCGCGCGGGGCCGCTAGGATGGCGCGAGATGCTGCGCACCCTTCGCATCTCGCTGGAACGGAGGCTCCCGAAGGGCATTGGCGACGCGCTTCGTCAGATCGGGTTGTTCGCGGCAGCGTACTTCGCCTACCGGCTGGTCGAGGGGGCCGTGAACGTCTCGAACAGCGCCCCGGCGTTCACGCACGCGCGCGAGCTGATTTCGCTCGAGCGCAGCCTCGGCGTGTTCGTCGAGCCGAGCATCCAGAGCTGGGCCTACGGCAGCCACGCGCTGATCGTCGGCGCGACCTACATCTACATCGCCGCGCAAACACTTCCATCCTCTTCGGCCTCTTGCTCTACCTCTACCTCGCGCACAACCGCAGCTATTACTTCGTGCGGAACATGATGTTCGTGGCGATGGCGATCGGGTTGCTCGGCTACGCCTTCTACCCGACGGCGCCACCGCGCTTCCTGCCGAACTGGGGCTTCGTCGACACGGTTTCGCAGATCACGAACACCTCGCCCCACAACAACGCAATCCAGAACGCGCTCGTCAACCCCTACGCCGCGGTGCCCTCGATGCACGTCGCCTGCGCGGCGATGCTGGGCTGGACGCTCGTGTCGTCGTGCGCAATTGGTTCGCGCGCGTTTGCTGGGCACTGTGGCATGCTGCTCACGTTCGTGACGCTGCTCACAGCCAACCACTTCGTGATCGACACCGTCCTCGGTCTGGCGACCGCCGGAGTCGCGGCGCTCGTTGCCTATCGGCTCGCGCGTGTGCGCCCCCACGTCTGGGCGTTCCAGCGCCAGCCCGCCCGCGCCGCCCCACAACCCGTCTTCGTCACGCACGCCCCGGGCTTCGTCGGTGCGCAGTCCGGCGCGCTGTCAGCGCAGCCGGCGGCGTTCGCCTCTCAGCCGGCAGCTTTCTCCTCGCAGGCGGCCGGCACCGTCGCCCAGTCGGCGACGAGCGCTGTGAGCTCGTGAACGCTCAGGCCAGCCCGCCGCGCCCGACGCGCGAGCGCCGGGCGCGCAGTCCCCGCGCCAATGAGCGTCGCGAGCTCGTGCGCAACGCGCTGATCGAGTCGCGCCTGACACCGAACGCGATCTCGCTCACCGGCCTTGCGCTCAACATCGTCGCGGCGGCGCTCGTCTGGGAGCGCTACTTCTTCCTCGGCGGTGTCGCGTTCATCGTCGGCTCGATAATGGACACGTTCGACGGGCGCTACTCGCGCATGTCGGGCAAGGGCACTCCGTTCGGCGCATTCCTGGACTCGACGCTCGATCGGCTCGAGGAAGGGATCGTGCTCACCGCCGTCGGCGCCACCTTCGCTCGCCAGCACGCCAATTCGCCGCGGCGGCGGTCGTCGTTGCCGTGCTCGCCTCGCTCATGGTGTCCTACACGCGCGCACGAGCCGAGGCGCTTGGTGTCGAGTGCAAGGTCGGGATCGCGACGCGGCCCGTCCGCGTCGTGATCCTCGGCCGGCCTCGTCTTCGCGCGCGGCGCCGGCATCGCCCACTTCACGCTGCTCGCCACGGCCGTGTACGTTCTCGCCGGCCTCAGCGCGTTTACGGTGCTACAGCGGATCTGGCACGTGCGCGGCGCGCTGCGTAACCCGCCGCCGACCTGACATCGAGCCGAAGCCGCCGCGGCGGTTCACGGCGCGCGGAAGCGTTCGGCCCAGTCGGCGATCTCCGCCAATCGCTGCGCTCGCAGGATGTAGACGCGGCGCTGCCCGTCGCGTCGGACGGTGACCAGCCCGGCCTCGCGAAGATCGCGCAAATGTCGCGACACCGCTGGCTGGGAGAGCGTGAAGCGCTCGACGATCTCACCGACGGACCGCTCGCGGTCGCGCAGCAGATCGAGGATTCCGCGGCGGGTGGGATCAGCCACCACCTGGAAGATATTTAGCATAACGAACAGCATATATAGCGCAGTCGTTATGTGCCGTCCGCCTGTATGCTCACACCGGGATCTCGAAGCGCGATCAAGGAGCAGTCATCGTCAGTGGCAAGATCGAAAAGAACGGTGCGTCCGCCAACGGGCGCTCGCGCGGTCAACAAGACAAGGTCCGCGTCGCGATCATCGGCGTCGGCAACTGCGCCTCCTCCCTTGTGCAGGGCGTGCACTACTACAGGGACGCCGATCCCGACAGAGCGTCCCCGGACTGATGCACGTCAACCTCGGCGGCTATCACGTCCGCGACATCGAGTTCGCCGCGGCGTTCGACATCGACGCCGAGAAGGTCGGCAAGGACCTCGGCAAAGCCATTTGTCCGGCCAGAACAACACCATCAAGTTCGCCGAGGTGCCGACAAGCTCGGCGTCCCCGTCCAGCGCGGAATGACCCACGACGGGCTCGGCAAGTACCTCTCGCAGATAGATCACGAAGGCGCCGGGCGAGACCGCGGACATCGTCGGGATCCTGCGCGAGACGCACACCGACGTCGTCGTCTCCTACCTCCCGGTCGGGTCCGAGCAGGCGACGAAGTGGTACGTCGAGCAGGTGCTCGAGGCCGGCTGCGCGTTCGTCAACTGCATCCCGGTCTTCATCGCTCGCGAGGACTACTGGCAGCAAGCGCTTCGAGAAGGCGGGCCTGCCGATCATCGGCGACGACATCAAGTCACAGGTCGGCGCGACGATCGTCCACCGCGTGCTCGCGCGCCTCTTCGCGCGACCGCGGGGTCCGCTCGAGCGCACCATCCAGCTCAACGTCGGCGGCAACACCGACTTCCTCAACATGCTCGAGCGCGAGCGCCTCGAGTCCAAGAAGATCTCGAAGACGAACGCGGTCACCTCGACATCGACCACGAGCTGGCGCCGGACGACGTCCACGTCGGCCCGTCCGACTACGTGCCGTGGCTGACCGACCGCAAGTGGGCGCACATCCGCGTCGAGGGCCGACCTTCGGCGATGTCCCGCTCAACGTCGAGCTCAAGCTCGAGGTCTGGGATTCGCCCAACTCGGCCGGCATCGTGATCGACGCCGTCCGCTGCGCGAAGCTCGCGCTGGACCACGGCATCGCTGGCCAGCTCGACGGCCCAAGCTCCTACCTGATGAAGAGCCCGCACCGCCAGCGCCCCGACGACATCGCGCGCGATGACACCGAGGCCTTCATCAAGAAGTACGCGGGCAAGCCGGGCACGGCGTCGAAAGGCGCCGGGACGCGCGAGCGCAGCGGTACGCCGTCGAGCTGAGCGGAGCACGCGCGTCCACGCCGCTACGCTTGCAGCGTGACGGCCGAGACGCTCAGCAATCTCGCCCATCTGCGCCGCGCGCGCGACCTCATCGACCGCGAATACGCTCGCCCGCTGGACGTGGCGACACTCGCCCGTGTGGCGTTGATGTCGCCGGCGCACTTCGCGCGTCAATTCCGCGCGAGCTACGGCGAGACACCGTACGCCTATCTGATGACCCGACGAATCGAGCGAGCCCAGGCGCTGCTGCGCCGCGGCGACCTGTCGGTGACGGAGGTCTGCATCGCGGTCGGGTGCTCGTCGCTCGGCTCCTTCAGCGCGCGCTTCACGCAGATCGTCGGTGAGACCCCGACGGCCTACCGGTCGCGCAACCACGACGCCCTCGCCGGCGTCCCGGGCTGCGTCGCCAAGGCGCTCACACGCCCGAGCCGCCGTCGCGCAACGCACACAGCACCCGCCGTCTAAGCATGGCGCTCGCGCTTTCACGCTGCTTCGTGGCGGTCCATGATCCGAACCTCGCACTCGAGTTCTATCGCGACGCGCTCGGGCTCGAGGTGCGCCAGGACGTGGCACGCGAGCGGTTCCGCTGGATCACCGTCGGCGCCGCTGCGCAGCCGGACATTGCGATCATCCTCACCAACTACCTGAGCGGCAATCCCAATGACGCCGACGCGCTCGCCGCCCTCATCGCGAAAGGCGCGCTGAACGGCGTCCACTTTCAGACCGACGACCTGGACGGCACGTTCGAGCGGCTCCGCGCCGCCGGAGTGGAGATCGTCGAGGAGCCGACCGAGCAGCCGTGGGGCACGCGCGACTTCGCGGTGCGTGACCCCTCCGGGAACCTGGTGCGGATCGACCAGCCGCCGAAGCACCAGCCCTGACGCGCGCGCACCGCTCGCCCGGTCGCTCGCTTGACATAGGCGATAGTGCTATGGATACTAGCATCCGTGATAACGCGCCGGAGAGGTGTGCTGGCAGGGGGCGGCCTCGTGGCCGGGCTTGTGCTGCTGCTCAGCGCATGCGGCGGCGGCGGCGGCGGGACCAGCACAAGCTCGAATCGCGGCGGCTTTTCGCCGGTCGTCCGTCACACCGGCCGCGGTCCGACCGGCTATACGGTCACGTTCCGCTACCGCGATCGCAGCGCGAAGGCCGTGCTGATTCAGGGTGAGTGGTACTTCTCGAACCCGGCACTGACAACGTCGACGAGCGCGCAGGGTGTGCTCCCGTAGCAATACGGAACTGAACCAGCAACAGGACAAAAAAAA
>CAVPFP010000034.1:0-66184 GCA_963703775.1 uncultured Solirubrobacterales bacterium
TTCCTGCAGACCTACTGGTTCAGTTCGGTCTTGCTCGAAATCGCTCGGGCTGGTCCCAACGGCGCGGATCGCGATTGGCGGCGGCGAGGAACGGCGGGAATTCTGGCATCGGCCGGTTCGATCCCACCGAGTTCGACCGGCGCCGTCGTCGTGCGGAAGAAGGTCTGCACAGGCCCCTCCCAGCGCAGGATTTCGTCGAAGGCGGAACGCACCAGTGAGGGGTTCTCACGCAACGCCTGATACTGCGAGGGGTTTGCCGCCAGTGCGTACAGGCCGTTGCCGGAGCGGCGGCAAGCCGGTGATGGCGATCGGGGGCTTACAACAACGGCGGTTTGCTAACGCTCGCCCAGTTCGAGAGCTACGCGAAGCGCGGCGAGATCCACTACTACATCGCCTCGGGTGGCGGGATCCCGGGCGGCCCCGGCGGCTCGAGCACGACGAGCGAGATCACGAGTTGGGTCGAGAGCCACTTCACGACGCAGACGATCGGCGGGCAGACCGTCTACAACCTCGCTCGCTGACCTGACAGGACGAGCTGCCGCCCGCCATTCGCCGGCGGGCCGCGGCTCGGGTGGCTCTAGTCAGCTAGCCGAGCGGCAACGGTTCGAGCGCGATCTCGAGCCGCGAGCCGTCGAGCTCGACTGTTTCACGCGCCGCGAGCCGGCGCGTGCCGAAGCTAACCGACCGCGCGAGCGTCTCGCCGCCGATGTAGCGCTCGTGCTCTCGCGCCGGTTCCAGCAGCGTCTCGTCGCCGCCGAGGTCGAGCGCGATCCGGTCGGTGATCTCGAGCCCGGCCGAGCGACGTGCGCCTTGGACGGCGTGGACAATCTCGCGCGCGAGCCCTTCGCGGCGCAGCGACTCGTCGATCGCAAGCTCAAGCGCGACAGCGTGTGAGCCTTCGCGCTCGAGGCTATAGCCCTCGATCGGCGCGAGCGACAGCATGACGTCCTCGGCCTCGAGCGTGTGGCTGCGCCCGCCGACGGTCAGCGCCAGGCGGCCACCGTCGCGCACGGCGGCGGCGACGTGCGCGGGGTCGAGCGCCGCGAACGCGGCCGCGACCTGCGGCATGTCCTTGCCGAATCGCGGGCCGAGCGTGCGGAAGTTGGGCTTGGTGGTGTAGTTGCCAAGCTCGTCGGCGGCGGTGACGAAGCGCAGCTCCTTCACGTTGAGCTCGTCGCGCACGACATCGGTGAGGCGCGCGATCGCCTCGCGCTCGCGCCCGCTGGCGACGATGACCGCCTCGTGTAGCGGCTGGCGGATCTTGACCTTGTGCGCGGCGCGCGCCGCGAGGCCCAGGCGCACCGTCTCGCGGACGATCGCCATCGCGTCCTCGAGCTCGAGGTCGCGCTCCCCGGGCTCCGGGTACTGGCAGAGGTGCACGCTCCCCTCGCTGCCTTCGACATTGTCGAAGATCTCGTCGGCGATGAACGGTGTGAACGGCGCCAGCAGCTTGGCGATCGTGACCAGGCACTCGCGCAGCGTCTGGAGCGCGGCCTGCTCGCCATCCCAGAAGCGCGGGCGCGATCGGCGTATGTACCAGTTCGAGAGGTCCTCGACGAGCTCGGCGATCGCGCGTCCGGCGCTCGTCGCGTCGTAGGCGTCGAGGCTGTCGCGAACTGTCGTGCAGGTTGCCGCAACGCGGGAGAGGATCCAGCGGTCGAGTTCGCTCGGCGGCGCACCGCTCGACGCACCGGCTTGCGCCGCATTCGCATAGAGCACGTAGAAGCCGTAGACGTTCCACAGCTGGCGCAGGAACAGGCGCACCGACTCACCGACGGCGTCGGCCGAGAACAGGTACCCATCCCAGGGCTGCTTGCTCGTCAGCAGCAGCCAGCGAAACGCGTCGGCGCCGTAACGCTCGAGGATCTCCCACGGGTCGACGACGTTGCCCTTGGATTTCGACATCTTCTGCCCCTGAGCGTCGAGCAGCAGGCCAAGGCAGACCACGTTGCGGTAGGGCGCCTCGTCGCGTAGCAGCGTCGAGATTGCGAGCAGCGAGTAGAACCAGCCGCGCGTCTGGTCGAGCGCCTCGCAGATGAAGTCGGCCGGAAAGGACGCTTCGTAGCGCTCCTCGTTCTCGAACGGAGCGTGAAACTGCGCGAATGGCATCGAGCCCGAGTCGAACCAGACATCGATCACCTCGGGAACGCGGTGCATCGGCCCGTCGCACTGCTCGCAGGGGAAGGCGAGCTCATCGACGTAGGGACGGTGCGGGTCGCGCAGGGTCTGCCCGGCGCGCTGCTCAAGGTCGGTGAACGAGCCGATGCAGACGTGGTGGCCGTTCTCGCAGCGCCAGATCGGGAGCGGCGTCCCCCAATAGCGCTCGCGCGAGAGCGCCCAGTCAACGTTGTCCTCGAGCCACTTGCCGAAGCGCCCGTGCTTGATGTGTGGCGGGTGCCAGTTCACCGTCTCGTTGGCGGCGAGCAGGCGATCGCGCCGCTGCGACGTGCGGATGTACCAGGAGCGCTTCGCGTAGTAGATCAGCGGCGTGCCACAGCGCCAGCAGTGCGGGTAGGAGTGCTCGTAGTCCTCTTCGCGCAGCAGCATTCCCCGCCGGCGTAGGTCATCGGTCAGATCGGCGGCGAGTGCGGGATCCTTGACATAGCGCCCGGTGAACCCGATGACACGACCGTCGTAGTGGCCGTTGGGGGCGACCGGGTTGTAGACCGTGCCAGGATCGACCGGGTCGACAAGCCCGGCGGCGACCGCGGCGTCGAAGTCGTCCTGACCGAACGCGGGAGCGAGGTGCACGACGCCGGTGCCGTCGCCGGTCGTCACGAAGTCGCCGCCGATGACCGGCAGCGGACCGGGCTCGCGGTCGTTCGCCGCGAAGATCGGCCCCTCGTAAGTGCGCCCGACGAGCGCCGACCCCGGCATTCGCTCGAGGACCTCGGCCTGCTCGCCGAACAACGCCGCAGCCCGCTCGGCCGCGACGATCAGCACCTCGTCTCCGGCACGCACGCGCGCGTAGTCGATGTCCGGGCCGACGGCGGCGGCGACGTTGCCCGGCAACGTCCACGGCGTCGTCGTCCAGATGACCAGCTTGTCATCGCTGTCGGTTAGCGACAGCTTCACGTAGACCGTATGGTCGGTGACGTCCTCGTACCCGAGCGCGACCTCGTGCGATGAGAGTGCCGTGCCGCAGCGCGGGCAGTACGGCACGACCTTGTGTCCCTCGTAGAGCAGGCCCTGGTTGTGGATCTCGGATAGCGCCCACCAGACCGATTCGATGTAGCTCGCATCGAGCGTGCGGTACGCGTCATCGAGATCGACCCAGAAGCCGATCCGCTCGGTCAGGCGGTTCCAGTCCTCGAGAAACGCGAACACGGACTCGCGGCAACGCTCGTTGAACTCGGCGATCCCGTACGCCTCGATCTGATCCTTCTCGGTGATCCCGAGCTGCTGCTCGACCGCGATCTCCACCGGTAGGCCGTGACAATCCCAGCCGCCCTTGCGCTCGACGTAGTAGCCCCGCATCGTCTTGTAGCGCGGATAGACGTCCTTGAAGACCCGCGAGAGGACGTGGTGCGCGCCGGGCGGCCCGTTCGCAGTCGGGGGACCTTCGTAGAAGCTCCAGCGCGGGGCGCCGGCACGGCGGCGCACGGATTCGGCGAACACGTCGCGTTCGCGCCAGCGCTCGAGCACGCCCAGCTCGAGCTCGGCAAACGACTGCTGCGGATCGACGGCGCGGAGCACCGCCGGATTGTAGGTAGCGGCGCACGCGGCTCGCGTACCGTTCGCTGGCGATACGGTTCTGACTCACCGAACCAGAGAAGGGTTGGTTGATGAGCACTGACGTGCTGTACGGCGGCGAGACCCGCAAGGCGATCGAGAACTTCAAGATCTCGGGCGAAGGCGTGCCGCCCGCGGTGATCCACTGGCTCGGGCGGATCAAGGGCGCCGCCGCACAGGTCAACGGCGAGCTCGGCCTGCTCGACTCCGCTCTCGCCGCGAACGTCGCCGCAGCCGCGGCGGAGGTGGCCGCCGGCAAGCACGACTCGCAGTTTCCGATCGACGTCTTCCAAACCGGCTCGGGTACCTCCTCCAACATGAACGCGAACGAGGTGATCGCGACGCTCGCCGGTGACGGCACGCACCCCAACGATCACGTCAACCTTGGCCAGTCCTCGAACGATGTCTTCCCTTCCGCGGTCCACCTGGCTGCGCTCGAGCAGGCGGCGCACGGGTTGGTCCCTGCGCTCGAGGCGCTCGAGGCGACGCTCGCCGCCAAGGCCGCCGCGTTCAGCGAAATAGTCAAATCCGGTCGCACGCACCTGATGGACGCCGTGCCCGTCACCCTCGGCCAGGAGTTCGCCGGCTACGCCGCCCAGGTCCGGCTGGGGCGCAGACGGGTCGAGGCGGCCCTGCCGCACGTCGCACAGATACCGCTCGGCGGCACGGCGACGGGCACCGGGCTGAACACGCATCCCGAGTTCGCGGCGCGCGTGCGCGCGCTACTGACCCGCGACACGGGGCTTGCGATCGAGCCGCCCGAAGATCCCTTCGAAGCGCAGGGGAACCGCGATGCCCTCGTCGAGCTATCCGGTGCGCTCAAGGTCATCGCCGTCTCGCTGACGAAGATCGCGCAGGACCTGGCGCTGATGGGCTCGGGTCCGCGCGCCGGCATCGGCGAGCTGTTCCTCCCCGAGCTCCAGAAGGGCTCGTCGATCATGCCCGGGAAGGTCAACCCCGTCATTCCGGAGGTCGTGCTCCAGGTCGCCGCGCAGGTGATCGGCAACGACTTGGCAATCACGATCGGCGGCATGCAGGGCAACTTCGAGCTCAACGTGCGCGTCCCACTGATCGCGCGCAATCTGCTCGGCTCGCTCACGCTCCTCACGAGCGCCGTGCGCGCGCTCGACGAGAAGTGCGTCGCCGGCATCGAGGCCAACCTCGCCGGCTGCGAGCACAGTGCCGAGGCGACGCTCGCAGCGGCCACCGCACTCAACCCCTACATCGGCTACGACGCCGCGACCGAAATCGTCAAGGAGGCCACGAGCTCCGGCCGGCCCCTGCGCGAAGTCGCGCGCGAGAAGGGCGTCAGCGAGGACGTCCTCGACGAAGCGCTTGACCTGCGCAAGATGGCTGCGGGGTCGGCCGCGCGCCCGGGGTGATGTGGCGGTTGCTTGCTGGGCCGACGTCCTCCCCTGCTGGGTTGGGCGGGATGCAGGCCTTGGCACGCTTGCTCTCGAAGCGCCGTGCCGCGCGGCTTGCGCCGCGCGGCTTGCGTTCCGCTTAGGCGGCGTCCGCCATCGATTCGGCGCGGCGCTCGAGCATCGCCGGATGCTCGACGACCGCTGCCGCCGGCGTTGCGGGGGTGCGCAGCAGCGCGTAGGCGACGACGATTCCGGCGATCGCGCAGCCCGCGGCGATCAGGAACGCGAGGTGATAGCCGCCGATCACGGCGCTCACCGGTGAGTGGCCCGCTGCGGCGAGCGTCTTGGTCCTGCTTGCCGCGAACGTCCCGAGCAACGCGAGGCCGAGCGCACCCGAAACCTGCTGTGAGACGTTGACGATGCCCGACGCCAGTCCAGCTTCGCCTGCCGGCACCTTTGACATCGCGATCGTCAGCAGGGGCATGAACGAGGTTCCCGTCCCGAGGCCGATCGCGAAGTAAGCGAGGAAAATGGTCGGCATAAAGCTCGTGTGCGCCCCGACGGTCGAGAGCACCAACAGCCCGGCGGTCATGGCCGTGAGACCGCCCAGCAGGACCGCGAGCGCCCCCAGGCGCGCGACGAGCCGAGCCGTTACGCCGAGCGAGAGCACGGCAACGGTGAGCGTCCATGGGAGATACGCGGCCCCCGTTGCGAGCGCTCCGTAATGGCGAATGTGCTCGAGGTACAGCGTTCCGAGGAAGAACGTGCCGTACATGCCGGTGACGAGGAAGCCGCGGACGACGCTTGAGGCCACGAGCGTGCGCACGCGAAGGATCTGTAGCGGCATGATCGGGTTTGCGATCCGCGCCTCAAGCGCCGCGAAGGCGCCGAGCAGCGCGAGCGCAAGCGCGCCGCCGCCGAGTACCTGCGCCGAGCCCCAGCCATCCTTGGTCACCTCAACGATCGAGTAGACGCCGATCAGCATCGCTGCCGTGACGAGCAGCGAGCCAAGCCAATCGACGCCGTTCTCGATCCCGCTGCCGCGGTCTGCGGGCACAAGGACCCGGCCGAGTACGAATGCGGCAACTCCGATCGGGAGGTTGACGAAGAAGATCCAGCGCCAGCTCAGTGTCTGCGTGAGGATTCCGCCGGCGAGCAGCCCGAGCGAGCCGCCTGCGACGGCGACGAAGACGAAGGCGCTCATCGCCTTGGCGCGGTCAGCCGGCTCTGGGAACTCGGTCACGATGATCGCGAGGACCGCCGAGGTGGCGAGCGCCGCGCCGAACCCCTGAATGAAACGGGCGACGATCAAGGTCCACTGATCCGGCGCCAGCCCACAGAGCGCCGACGCGGCCGTGAAGACGGCGAGGCCGGCGAGGAAGACCCGCCGGCGTCCGATCAGGTCGCCGGCGCGGCCAGCGAGCAGCAAGAAGCTTCCGAACGCGATCAGGAACGCATCGACGACCCACGTCAGGTTGGTCTGCGTGAAGTGAAGGTCACGCTGGATCGCGGGGAGGGCGACGTTCACGATCGTCGTGTCGAGGACGGTCATCAGTTGCGCGAGGCAGACGACGGCCAGCGCGATCCAGCGACGTCGGTCGCCGGGCGCGGTGAGGGAGGAGAGAATCGAGGTCATTGGAGTCCTGGGGGAGCGGTGATAAAATGGAGGCCACCTCCACTAAGAAACGGAGGTTGCCTCCGGAACTATACGGAGCCACCCTCCGGTTTGTCAAGGGACAATGACGACATCCGACACACAGACCCCCATGGCGCCGCGTCGGCCTACGCGGGCCGACGCGCTGCGCAACTACGAGCGCCTGATTGCGGCGGCGCGTGAGGCGTTTGCTGTCGGTGGCGCCGCGACCTCGCTCGAGGCGATCGCGCGGCGCGCCGAGGTCGGGATCGGAACGCTCTACCGCCACTTCCCGACGCGGCAGGCGCTGCTCGAGGCCGTCTATCTCGAGGAGCTCGAGCGACTCTGCGTTGCCGCGGCGCAGTACTCCGAGCTGCCGCCCTGGGAGGCGCTGACGAGCTGGATTCACGACCTTGTCGCCTACCTGAGGACCAAGCGCGCACTCGCAGACCAGCTGCTCGAGTACCTCGATCGCGACTCGGGCTTCTTCAGCGGCTGTCGTTCAGCACTGATCGCGGCAGGTGAGCCGCTCCTGCGGCGCGCTCAAGATGCGGGAGTCGTGCGCGCCGACGTGAGCTTGGACGACGTGCTGATGACGGTCAGCGCGATCGGCAAGCTCCCCGGTGCGTCGCCGGCCCAGGTCGAGCGCGTGCTCGATATGACGCTCGACGGCCTGCGCTACGGCGCGCCGAACGCGTAGTCGGCCTCAGCCGACGAACGCCTTGATGTCCTTGAGGAGCTTCTCCTCGATCTCGAAGTTCCAAGCGGACTCAGCGACATCGATCGCGAGGAACAGCTCGCCGAGCACGAGCGTCTCGATCGCGGCGACCTCGAGGTCCTTCAACAGCTACTCGGCGAGCGAGGCTGTGAGTTTGATCTCGCCGACCCCGGCGAGCGCCCGGCTGATGATGCAGCCCGCCTTCGCGCCTTCCGCGGCCGCCTTGAACGCGGCTTCATCGCTCCCGGGCACGCGGCCGACCGTCTCGAGCTCGATCGTCGTGATCGTCGGCGTGCCGTCGACGAACCGCAGCGTCACGCTCGCGTCCGTGTTGACCGACTCGACCGGTGTCCCCGCGTCCGCGAGTGCCGCCGACAGTGCCATCGAAAAGCACGCCGCGAGCGCCGCCCCGATCAGCTGCTCGGGGTTCGCGCCGGGTCCATCCTCGAAGCGCGACTTGAACGAATAGTCGCCGCTGAGCGAGTCCCCTGCGGTGAACGTCCCACTTCCCGTCTTCAGCTCCCCCTGCCATTCAGCATGGGCGTGTGCCGGCATCGCTGCTCCTTTCCTCGCCGTTTGCGCCAAAGATCCTACGCGCCCGCGAGCAGCCGCCCAAGGAGCTCCGCGGCGCCCGCTTTCGAGAGCGGCTCGTTGAGGTTCCCGCACTTCGGCGACTGGACACAGGAGGGGCACCCATCCGCGCACCTGCACTCGCTGATCAGCCGGTAAGCGTCGGCGACGAGCGCTTCGAATTGCGCGAACGCAAGGCGAGTGATTCCCACGCCGCCGGGATGGCCGTCGTGGATGAAGATCGTCGGGCCGCCCGTCTGCGGGTGGGCGTTCGTGGAAAGGCCGCCGATATCCCAGCGGTCGCACATCGCCAGCAGCGGGAGAACGGCGATCTGCGCGTGCTCGGTTGCGTGCAGCGAGCCGAGCAGCAGCTCGGGCGGAAAGCCCGCGAGGATTCCGGCGTCCAGCTCGAACCACAGGGCCTGTGTCGCGAAGCGCGTCGGCGGTAGGTCGAGCGCGCGGAGGTCGATCTCCTGGTGGTCACCGATGCGTCGCCGCTGGTAGGCAAGGACGGTCTCGGTGACGAGCACACGCCCGAACGACAGCGTCACTCCGAGTGTCTCGCGCCGGTCGAGCAGGCGCTCGATCAGCGTGTCCGTCTCGCGCTTGGGCTGCGTGTACCAGTCGCCCTCGAACGGCTCTACGAGCGCCTGGCGTGCCTCGATGTCGAGCTCGCGCACGTGGTAGGAGCGAGCGAGATGCAGGTAGATGGCGCCCTCGTGCAGCGTCGAGAACGCCCGCGCCGCCTCGGCCTGCCCGATCAGCTCGCCCGTCGTGACGTCGACTGATCGCGTAGGAGTCGGGCGAGGCGGAGCGCAGCGATACCTCCGCCGCGGGGTAGCGCTCGCGCCGGCGAAGCACGTAGCTCCCGTTCTTCGCGCGCAGCTCGCCGAGCCCCTCGAGGCGCTCGAGGTAGGCGAGCGTGCGCGGACCGAAGAACTCGGCGTCGGCATCGGTCAGCGGGCCCTCGTGCGCAGCGCAGAGCAGGTGCGCGAGGTGGATCTCCTCCGACTCGTGGTCGAGGATCGCCGATTCGACCGGACGGTCGAGAAACTCTCGGGTGGCGGGCAAAGAACTGGTCGAGCGCGTCCTCCCCGGCGATGTAGAGACCAAGTCCGCGCCGCGTTCGCCCGGCGCGCCCCCACATCTGCCGCAGGCTCGCGATGGTGCCGGGAAACGAGACGACGACAGCGGCGTCGAGCGCCCCGACGTCGATCCCGAGCTCCAGTGCATCGGTCGTGATCACGGCGGCGAGCTCGCCGGCCATCAGCCGTGCTTCGATCTCGCGCCGCTGCGCCGGCGTGTAGCCGGCGCGGTAGGGGGTGATCCGCGTGGCGACCTCGTGCGCCCCGAGCCGTTCGAGCTCGAGTGTCGTGAGGCGACTCACGAGTTCGACGCCCTTGCGCGAGCGCACGAAGCAGATACGCGCGCGCCGTCTCGCGGTGAGGCGTGCGAGGAGCTCCGCCGCCTCGCTGAGCGCCGAGCGACGCAGCCCGAGCGCCTCGTCGACGACGGGGGGATTCCAGATGGCGATCTGGCGCCCTGCCGCAGGCGCGCCGTCATCGTCGATCAGCGCGACCTCCTCGAGACCCGTCAGGCGCTCGGCGAGCTCGACCGGGTTCGCGATCGTCGCCGAGGCCAACAGGAAGCGAGGCTCGGTTCCGTAGGCGGCCGCGATCCGGCGCAGGCGTCGCAGGACGTTCGCGACGTGCGAGCCAAAGACGCCGCGATAGACATGCGCCTCATCGACGACAACCGCGGCCAGGTTCGCGAAAAGCTCCCCCCAGGCGGCGTGGTTCGGGAGGATCCCGACGTGGAGCATGTCGGGATTTGTGAGGATCAGATTGGCTCGCCGCCTGATCTGGGCACGCGCCTCGCGCGGCGTGTCGCCGTCGTAGATCGCGGGCCGTACCGCGTCCCCGAGGCCGAGTGCGCTGATCGCGCGCGCCTGGTCCTGGGCGAGGGCCTTCGTCGGATACAGGTAGATCGCGCGCGCACGGCGATCGCGCACCAGGACGTCGAGCACCGGCAGGTTGAAGCACAGAGATTTGCCGGATGCCGTGCCCGTCGTCGTGATCGTCGGGCCGTTGACCGCCGCGAGCAGCGCCTCGAGCTGATGCTCGTATAGGCGATCGATACCGCCGCTTCGCAGCGCCTCGATCAAGCGCGGATCGAGCCGATCAGGAAGCTCCCGCCAGCGCGCCGCGCGACCATGCTCGAACGCCTCACCGACGAGCAGCTCCCCGCCGCGGGCTGCGTCGATGAGCTCGGTCCATGGCGCGATCTCGCGCGCCGTCGAGGCTGCCTGGACGCCCACCGCTTGCCATAGTACGGGCGCGTGCCCTTCCGGTCAGCAAGCGAGTGGCAGCAAGCGCGCTCCTTCCACCATTCGCGATACGGCCCGGAGCTGCTGCGCTCGCGCAGCGAACGAGTATCGGTTTGCCTGCCTGCCCGCAACTGCGTCGCCACGATCGGCCAGATCGTCGAGCGGCTCGGCCGGTTGCGCGCTGACGGTCTGATCGACGAGATCGTCGTGATCGACGCGAACTCGCCGGACGGGACGGCAAGGGCAGCCAAAGACGCCGGCGCGACTGTTCACAGTGAGTCGGCGCTGGTCGCCGAGCTCGGCCCGGTGCTCGGCAAGGGCGACGCCATGTGGCGTGCGCTGAGCGTCCTTCAGGGGGACTTGATCTGCTTCATCGACGCGGACATCGAGGATTTCTCGGCTCATTTCGTCAGCGGGCTGATCGGCCCGCTCGTGGAGCTCCCGGAGGTCGACTTCGTCAAGGGCTACTACCGCCGACCGTTCCGCGTCGGGGAGGTGGAGCTCGCCGACGGTGGCGGCCGCGTCAACCATCTGCTGGCACGCCCCGCGCTGGCGATCTTCTATCCCGAGTTGGCGGGGTTCCATCAACCGCTCGCAGGGGAGGTCGCCGCGCGGCGCCGGCTGCTCGAGCGCTTGCCTTTCGCCACTGGGTACGGCGTCGAGGTGGCGATGCTGCTCGACGCATGGGAGTCCGTTGGCCTCGACGGGCTCGCGCAGGTCGACCTCGACGAGCACCGCAACCGTCACCAGCCGTTGGCGGCCCTCAGTGCGATGGCCTACGAGGTGCTCTACGTGATCGCCGAGCGCCTTGCGCGCGCGGGACGGCTGTCGGAGCTCGAGCCCGGTCCGTTGCTCGGGCGCGAGCCGCGCACGGTCTCACCGCCACAGGAACGGCCGCCGATCGTGAGCCTGCGGTGAGCTGGCAGACGGGCTGGGCCTGCTACCTCGATCTCGACGGAACGCTCCTCGGGCGCGGGGGGTCGCTGCTGCACGACGGCGAAGGGGGCGTGTCCCTGCTCGGCGTCCGGGCGATCGAGGCGTGCCTGCGGGCGGACGTCGAGGTCGTCCTGATGACGGGGCGGCGCAGAGCGAACGTCGCCGAGCTCGCGCGCCTGCTCGGTCAGCGTGCCTTCATCTTCGAGGCCGGCAGCGTCCTCTCGCTCGACGGCGAGGAGCAATGGCTGACGGGCGACTTCCTCCCGGGCGAGCTGTCGGTCCACGAGCAGATCGCGGCGAGCGGGGCTCCTGCACTGCTGCTCGAGACATACGCCGGCCGACTCGAGTACCACGAGCCGTGGTCGGAGAGCCGCGAGGTGTCGCATCTGTTCCGCGGGCTGGTCGACGCGCAGGAGGCCGATCGCCTGCTCGCCGGGCAGGGGCACGCCGATCTCAGACTCGTCGACAACGGCGCAGTCAGCCGGCGCTCGGAGGCGCTCGCTGCGCTTCCGTACGTGCGCGGCTACCACCTGATCCCGGCGGGGGCTTCCAAGGCGGCGGCTGTCGCGCTCCACATGCGCGCGCGCGGGCTCGACCGCGAGAGGACCTTTGCCGTCGGCGACTCGCGCGAGGATCTCGCCGTTGCGCACGAGGTGGGGAGCCTCTGGCTGGTCGCCAACGCTCCGGCAGCGGACGAATCGCTCGTGGCGCTCGCGCGCGAGCGTGCAAACGTGCGCATCGCCGACGATGCGCACGGCGCGGGCGTCTACGAAGCCGTCATGACGACGCTGGCGGAGCGCCGTTGATCGCGCGCGAGCGTAGCCGCCGCCACCACGCGGGACCCCGGCGGCGACTGGGAGGAGGCACCGTCGTGCGCACGAGCGCGACCCAATCGTCGAGCGGGAGCTCGCCGGAGATCAGGCGTGCGAGCCCGACGGTGACGGGAGCCCGGTAGCCCGCGCGCTCGAGTCGCGCCGCGAGCAGGCGCACCGATTCGAGCGCCTCGACTGCCTGACCGACCTGACGCTCGATCTCGGCGGCCGGCAGCCCGCGCGCCAGCAGCTCGCCGGCGCGGCGGTTTCGCGACTGCGGTGCGAGCGCGGTGGCGACGAGGTCGCCCGCGCCGGCGAGGCCGATCATCGACTCCGGCACCGCGCCGCTCGCCTCGGCGTAACGCCAGACCTCCGCGAAGATGTGTCCGGCCGCGGCCCCTGCGGCGTTCAGTCCCTGCGCCTCCGTGGCGCCCGCGGCGAGCGCGGCGGCGTTCTTCGCGACGCCCGCGAGCTCGACGCCGATCGGGTCGCTCGAGATCTCGCACACCACCCCGGCGCGCGTGAAGATTGCGGCGAGCGACGCCGCCAGCCCGGAGTCCAGCGACGCGGCCACGAGTGCCGCCCCCTGCTGGACCATTTCCTGTGCGTGCGCCGGACCATCGATGCAGGCGGTGCGGTGCGAGCCGACCCTGCGCGTGAGCAGCGTCGTCGGCGACGCGCCGTCGGGCGGGACGAGCCCCTTCGAAAGCGAGACGATCGCCGGAACGCGCCCGCGCCGACCCGTGGCTGTCGGGAGCATCGGGAGCAGCTCGCCGAGCGCCGTCGAAGGGATCGCCAGGAAGATGTAGTCGGTGCGCTCGATCCCGTTCGTGATTGGCTCGATCCGCAGCGCGGGAGGTAGCTCGACGCCGGGCAGGTACTTGGTGTTCTCGCGCGCCTCGGTGAGCGCTGTTGCCTGTTCGGCGCTGCGCGTCTGCAGCACTGCGCGTACGCCCGCTCGCGAAAGCAGGACCGCGATGGCCGTGCCGAACGATCCCGCGCCGATGACGACTGCCCGTCGTGCCCCGGGGCGCGCCGCCTGGGCGCGACTGAGCATGGCGGGACGGCTCGGTTCGGGCGCGTTCTCGGCCATCACTCGCAACGAGCGTAGCGATGGCGCCTGCACCACGCCTGCTCGGACGCGAACGGATCAGATGATTGCAGCGAGCTCGCGCGCCGCAGACTCGATCTCGTCGAGCGCTCCGGCGGCGCTGATCGTCTGCAGATCGAGGATTCTGGCGTCGAACGCATCCAGTGCGCTCCGCCCGACGATGGCATGCGCCGGCACGCCGAGCTGGCGGGCGCGGGTCGCTGCCTCGGCCAGCGCCTTGCCCTCGAGCGTCGTCCGGTCCAGCCGTCCCTCGCCGAGGATCACGCCGTGGCTTGCGCGCAGCGTGCGATCGAAGCCGATCGCGTCGAGCGCGAACGATGCGCCCGGCTCGAGTCGCGCCTCGTAAGCCGCCCAGAGCCCGCCCGCGAGCCCGCCTGCGGCCCCACTCAACGGAATCCCGCGCGGGTCGCGGGGCAGCTTCGCCGCGATCCGCTCGAGGCGGCGCTCGAGCCGTGCGACCGTCGACCGATCAGCCCCCTTCTGGGGGGCGAAGAGCGCTGCTGCCCGCTCGAACGGCGTGCGCACGTCGCACAGCACGACGAGCTTGCGACCGCGCAGGCCGCCGCCCGAGGCCAGAGCCTCGATCGCGCCGGTCCCGCCGTCGGTGCTCGCACTGCCTCCCGCCGCCACGAGGACCGCGCTCGCTCCGCTTTCGATCGCGGCGACGATGAGCTCTCCGGTGCCAGCGCTTGACGCTGCCTCCGCGTCGCGCTCGCGCACCGCGATCGTGCCGAGACCGCTCGCCTGCGCTACCTCGACGACCGCCCGGCCGTCGGCGAGCAGGACGTAGCTCGCGCTGCGGATGCGGCCAAGGGGATCCTGCACGAGCGCGCTGCGCAGCTCGCCGCCGAGCGCGCGCCCGAGCACGGCGCCCGTCCCTTCGCCGCCGTCGGCGATCGGCATCGCGTGGGTGCTCACGCCCGCCGAGTCGAGCCCCCGCACAATCGCCGCGGCGACCTCTTCGGCGGCGAAGCTGCCCTTGAACGAGTCGGGCGCGACGAGGACCGGCAAGCGGGCTGCGGGCATCGTGCGGCATCCTCTCAGGCGATGTTTGCGACGGCATCACCGCCACCCGTGCGGAGCTGGGGATGAGCTCCAAGGACACCGCGATCGTCATCGAGGCCGCAGGTCGCGAGCTGCGCGTCTCCAACCCCGGCAAGTTGTTCTTTCCAGGGCCCGGTTTCACCAAGCTCGACCTCGTGAACTACTACGTCGAGTGCGAGGAGGCAGTGGTGCGCCACCTGCGCGAGCGCCCGACGACGCTCAAGCGCTGGGTCGATGGTGTCGGCGGCGAGTTCTTCTTCCAGAAGCGGGTGCCGGAGACCGCGCCCCCATGGCTCGAGACGACGACCGTCCACTTTCCGAGCGGACGCTCCGCGCGTGAGCTGGTCGCCAACGACGCCGCGCACCTCGTGTGGGGCGTCAACCTGGGCGTGATCGACTGGAACCCCTGGCCGGTGCGGCGCAGCGATCTCGACCGCCCGGACGAGCTGCGTGTCGACCTCGATCCGCAGCCCGGCGTCGCCTTCGACGAGGTGCGCGCCGTCGCCGCGTGCGCGCGAGATGTCCTCGCCGAGCACGGGCTAACCGGCTATCCGAAGACCTCCGGCTCGCGCGGAATCCACATCAACGTCCGGATACGCCCCGAGCAGGGGTTCCCCGAGGTCCGCCAGGCGGCGCTCGCCCTGGCGCGCGAGGTCGAGCGGCGGATGCCCGGCCGCGCGACGAGCAAATGGTGGAAGGAGGAGCGGATCGGTGTCTTCGTCGACTACAACCAGAACGCGCGCGATCGCACCGTCGCCTCCGCCTATTCGGTCCGGGCCGTCCCCGACGCGCGCGTTTCCTGCCCCTTCGAATGGTCTGAGCTCGACGACGTCGACCCTGCCGAGCTACGCCTCGACACGGTCCCGCGGCGCCTCCGCGAGCGGGGCGACCCGTCGGCCGCGATCGACGAGAACCCCGGCTCCCTCGCCGCTCTCCTCGACCTCGCTGCCCGCGATAAGAAAGCCGGCCTCGAGGACGCCCCCTGGCCCCCCAATTTCCAAAAACAGCCCGGCGAAGCCAAACGCGTCCAACCAAGCCGAGCAAAGCGAACCTAGCGAGGGTGAGGCGGCTCGCGCCGCCGCTACAGTTGGCGGGTGAGGGTGCAGCGGTTGCGGCGCGAGCGCGGCGCTCTGGGGGTGCTTGCGGCGATCGCCGCCAGCGCGATCCTGGTCGGCGCGGGGGTTGGTCTGCTCATTGCGGGCATCGCGAGCTTGCGCTCGAGCGCCGCGTTGACGCTTCGCTCGGACGCGTTGCTCCAGCGTGCGACCACGCTTGAGGGATCGATCGTCGATGCCGAAACCGGTCTGCGCGGCTACGCGCTCACGACCTCGCAGGTGTTCCTGCAGCCGCTGCGCGCCGCCGGGCGCGCGCTTCCCGGTGAGGTCGCCGTGCTGACCAGCGACGCGCGGCGCGACCGCGACTTCACCGGCCAGGCGGCGAAGCTCGGCGCGGCCGCGCAGGCGTACATGTCGAGCTACGTGCCGATGGTTCTGGCGTTGATGCGCCAGGACCCCGCGCGGGCGCGGTCTTACGCGATCACGCTCGAAGGCAAGCAGCGCGTGGACTCGATCCGCGCGCTCGCCACGAGGCTCGAGGACGCGCTGGCGGCTCAGGGCGCACACGCCAGCGCTCGGCGAAGGCCTCGGCCGACGACTACGTGACCTACGGGATCGTCGCGCTCGTCGTCCTCGTCCTATTGACGCTCGCGGTCGAGGGCAGCTTCGGCCGCCTGCTGCTGAGCCGTCAGCGCGCGCTGCGCCGCAGCCGCGAGACGGCGAAGGTCCTCCAGGCGAGCCTGCTCCCGCTGGTCGTCCCGAGAGTGCCCGGCTGCGACATCGCAATCCGCTTCACGCCGGCGGCGGGCCGCGCCGGCGTCGTCGGCGGGGACTTCTACGACGTGTACGAGCTGGACCGACCCGATCGCTTCGCCGTCGTCCTCGGCGACGTTTGCGGCAAGGGCGCCGAGGCGGCCGCGACGACCGCCGTGGCGCGCTGGACGCTGCGAAGCGCCTCGCTGCTGACGTCCACGCCAGCGGACGCGCTCGCGCATCTGAACGAGGTGATGCGCCGGCGCCGCCCGAGCTACCTGTTCGCGACGATCACCTATCTGCTGCTCGAGCCGGATGAGGAGGAGATGCGCGTCACCGTCTTCTGCGCTGGTCATCCGCCGCCGATCCTGCTCGCGAACGGGCAGGCGCCGGAGACGGTCCCGGCGCGCGGCAAGCTGCTCGGCGTCCTACCCGCGGTGAGCTTCGAGGCGAGCTCGGTCGTTCTGCGTCCCGGCGATCAGATCGTCGCCTACACCGATGGCGCGACCGATTTCACGAGCGAGCCGATCGCGCCACTCGAGCGGTTCCTCGCGAGTGTCGACACGACGAGCCCGGGCGCGGTGGCCGGCGCGATCGAGGCGCGCGCGCTCGCTGGTCGCTCGCAACCGCGCGACGACATCGCGATCGTCGCGATCCAGTTCACCGGCGTCGCGGACGGCGCGGTCTCCGTTCAAGGCGCACTCATCGCGCAGCGCTGACGCCCCACCACCCGCCCACGCACAGCGAGGATGACGGCCCAACAGGCCTGGCCTCATCCACTCGACCGCAAGGCCGTCACCGCAGCTGCTCATACAGGCACTCTCGCGCCGGCTTGTCCTCGCGCCAGCGCAGCACTTTCGTTCCGTGCCGGATGCGCCCGTCCGAGACGTGGTCGTAGCTCACTTCGACGACGAGCTCGGGGCGCAGCTCAACCCACTCGAGGTCGCGGTCGGCGGTCCAGCGGCTGGGGTCGCCGCTGCCTCTGTTGCCCGTCTCGTAGGCGCCGAGCCGTTCGACCAGCTCGCGCTTCTCGGCCGCGTTGAAGCCCGAGCTGTGGCCGACGACGCGCAGGTTGCCGTCCGCTTCGTAGAGCCCGAGAATCAGCGAGCCGACGCTGTTCTCTGCCTTTCCGGGGCGGTAGCCGACGACGACGCAGTCGATCGTGCGCTGGCGCTTCACCTTGACCATCGCGGTGCGCTTGCCGGGCGTGTAGGGCATGTCGAGGCGCTTCGCGATCACGCCCTCGGTGTCGCGCAGCCAGGGCTCAGCCGCGGCGGGATCGCGGACGAGCTGCGCGCGGCGCAGGCCCGTGATCGTCTCGAGCGCGCGCCGGCGCTCCGCGAACGGCTGCTCGAGGAGGTCGGCGCCGTCGTGTGCGAGCAGGTCGAATGCCACGAACGACGCGGGCCATTCGGTTGAGAGCTTCGTGATCCGCGACGCCGCCGGGTGGATTCGCTGCTGCAGCAGTCCGAATGCCTCGCCGCCGCCCTCGGCATCGATCACGATCTCGCCGTCGACAACGTAGTCGCCGGGCGGGAACCGGAGCTCGGGGAAGTACCGCAGCAGCTCCTTGCCGGCGCGCGATTGGAGGCGCACGCCGTCCGCGCTGACGAACGCGATCGCGCGGAAGCCGTCGAACTTCTGCTCGTAGGCCCACTGCTCACCGGTCGGGAGCTCGCTCGCCGAGCGGGCGAGGGCCGGCTCGATCGGGTACGCCACGGTCATCGCGACGGAGGGTACAGTCCGTTGGATGAGTGGCGAAGCTACCGCCGCCGAGGGCGAGTACCTGCAGACCCTGTACTGGCTCCACGAGGCGGGCCTGCCGATGACTGGCGCGAACGTGGCGCGGGCGATGCGGCTCGCCGCGCCGACCGTGCACGAGATGATCGGTCGCCTCCAGCGCGACGGCTACATCACGCGCGCCTCCGACAAGACGATCAGCTTCACGGTGACCGGGGAGCGGGAGGCCGCCGAGATCGTCAGCCGCCATCGGCTGATCGAGCGCTTCCTCACCGACGTCCTCGGCATCCCATGGGACGAGGTGCACGAGGAGGCCGAGCGCCTCGAGCACGCGATGTCGCCGGTCCTCGAGTCGCGCATGCGCGCGGCGATCGGCGACGTGCGGACCTGCCCGCACGGGCATCCGATCAACGCGGGCACGCGGATCCCGGGCGTCCCGCTCGCGGACGTCGACGCCGGCGCGAGGGTCACGATCCTGCGCTTCGAGAACGAGGCCGAGGACCTCCTCCATTACCTGCGCGCCACCGGTCTCGAACCGGGTCTCGATGCCGTGGTCGCGCAGTCGGGGCGCGACGAGGTGGTCCTTGCCGCCGGCGATGCACGGATCAGCCTGACTCGCAGCGTCGCCGAGACCGTCTCGGTGACCGCCGACCCCTCGCCGCCTCCGCGCGTGGCGCTACCCGAGCAGCTCGTGTTCGCGAGCCAGCGCTACGGCCGCTAGCCGAGCGACGCGGCGGCGGCTGCGAGCCGCTCGAGGGCGGCGTCGATCTCCGCGGGCGTGACTGGCGCGTAGGACAGGCGCAGCGCGCCCGAGCGGCCATCGACCACGAAGTCGTCACCGTGACCACCGCGACGCCGTGCTCGGCGGCTGCGGCGGTGAGCTTCGTCGAGTCGAGCCTCGGGCAGCTCGACCCAGAGGAAGTAACCACCGTCCGGCGCGACGACGCTCGATTCGGGCAGGGCTTCGACGATTCCATCGGCAAGCCGCTGGCAGCGCTCGGCCAGCGCCTCGCGCACATGCACGATCGAGCGGTCGAGCGCGCCGGAGGCACAGAACTCGTAGACGACCGCTTCGCTCAGCATGCTGGGCGCGATGTAGGTGTTCGTCGCGCGGCGGGCGATCCGGTGATCAGCTCGCTTGGGCCGATGATGTAGCCGACGCGGATGCCCGGGCAAATCGTCTTCGAGAACGACGACGTGTACACGACCGTGTCCTCGTCGCTGTCGAGTCGAGAGCATCGTCGGCAGCGTCTCGCCGCGGGAAGCGCGTCTTGATGTACGGGTCGTCCTCGAAGATCAGTAAGTTGTCCTCGCGGGCGAGCCGTAGCAGGCGCCTGGCGCCTCGCGAGCGAAATCGTGTAGCCAGCCGGGCCTGGAAGCCCGAGAGGATTGCGCGAAGGCCGCGACGAGCCCAGCCTGCAGCTTGTTTTGGCTCGTGGGTGTCGATCCCATAGGCGCGAGGCGGATCGGATGGAGCGGCGCGCCGCGGTCGCGCAGGCCGAGCAGCGTGCGGTCGTAGCTCGGCCGTCGACGACGACGGTCGGTCCCGGGCTTGGCGAACTCGTCGAAGAAGAACGCGTCGGCCTGCAGCGAACCATTGGTCACGAGCACGCGGCTTCTCGTCGAACGCCCGTGCCACTCCGCGATCCAGCTTGCCGCAGCGGTTCCGATACCCGATCGGCTGTCCCGTACCGCGATCTGGCCTGCGGGGTCGTTTCTCGAAGGCTCGCGCAGCTGCCTCGCTGAGCCCTTCGATGTCGACGATGTCGAGCGACGGAGCGCCGCGTGACAGGGGGATTGTCGTCGTCACGCTCATGCGCTGGATGATGTCACTTGCCCGCGATCTCGGTCACTAGCTCAGCGACCTCGGTCGGCGTGCGCCCGACGCGGACGCCGTGCGCTTCGAGCGCCGCCGCCTTTGCCGCCGCCGTTCCCTGTGATCCCGAGACGATCGCGCCCGCGTGGCCCATCGTCTTGCCGGGCGGCGCGGTGAAACCCGCGATGTAGGCGACAACCGGCTTGGTCACGTGTCCGGCGATGAATTCGGCCGCATCCTCCTCCGCGCGCCCGCCGATCTCGCCCGCCATCACAATCAGCTCGGTCTCCGGATCCTCCTGGAAGAGCTCGAGGATGTCGACGAAGCTCGAGCCGGGTACCGGGTCCCCGCCGATGCCGACGATCGATGAGTTGCCGAGACCGCGCTGGGCGAGTTCGTGCCCAACCTGGTAGGTGAGCGTGCCGGACGGAGACGACGCCCACGTTGCCCTCGCGGAAGAAGGCCGCGGGGATGATCCCGACGTTCGCCTTGCCGGGCGAGAGCACGCCCGGGCAGTTGGGCCCGATCAGGCGGGCGCCACCGGTGCGTCGCAGCTGCGCGTACACCCGCAGCTCGTCGTGGGCGGGGATCCCCTCGGTGATCGCGATGATCGTCTCGATCCCGGCGTCCGCGGCCTCGAGGATCGAATCCGCCGCGAAGGCCGGCGGGACGAACACCATCGCAGTGTTCGCGTCGCTCGCCGCGACCGCCTCGCGGAAGGTGTTGAAGACGGGAATCCCCTCCACGTCGAGCCCACCCTTGCCGGGCGTGACGCCGGAGACGACCTGCGTTCCGTAGGCGCGGTTGTTGAGCGTGTGAAAGCTGCCTTCGCGTCCGGTGATGCCGGAGACGCACAGCCGCGTCTGCTTGTCGACGATCACGCTCACCGGGCGAGCTCCACGACCCGCTCGGCGGCCTCGTCCATCGTTGCCGCGGCGTACACGTTCGGGAGGCTCGCGGCCTCGAGCAGGGCGCGCCCTTCGGGGGCGTTGGTCCCATCCAGGCGGACGACGAACGGGACCTGCGGCTCGATCTGCTCGAACGCCTCGATCAACCCGCGCGCGACCTCGTCGCAACGCGTGATGCCGCCGAAGATGTTGAAGAGGACCGCCTTGACCTTCGGGTTCGAGAGGATCACCTCGACGGCGGCGGTGACCGCGTCGGCGCGCGCTCCGCCGCCCGCGTCGAGGAAGTTGGCCGGCGCGCCGCCGTGCTGGGCGACGACGTCGAGCGTCGACATGACGAGCCCCGCGCCGTTGCCGAGCACGCCGATGTCGCCGTCGAGCTTGACGTAGGTGAGGTGGCGTTCCTTGGCCATCCGCTCCTGCGGGTCCTCCGAGGAGAGGTCGCGCAACGAAGCGTTCTCCGGGTGGCGGTACATGGCGTTGTCGTCGAGCGTCACCTTCGCGTCGAGTGCGCGCACCTCGCGCTCTGGCGTGATGACGAGCGGGTTGACCTCGACGAGCATCGCCTCCTCGGCGACGAACGTCGCGTAGAGCGCCGCGAGGAACTCGCCGATCGGCGCGCACGACGTCGGCGTCGACGCCCGCGTCGTAGGCGAGTCGCCGCCCGTGGTAGGGCTGGAAGCCGAGCAGCGGGTCGACGTGCAGGCTCGCGATCGCCGCCGGCGTCTCCGCTGCGACCTGCTCGATGTCCATGCCGCCGCGCGTCGAGAGCATCACGAGCGGCGCCTTCGCGGCGCGGTCGAAGACGAGCGATGCGTAGTACTCGGAGGCGATCTGCGAGGCTGCCTCGATCCACACCTCGTGCACGGTCAGGCCGCGGATGTCCATCCCGAGGATTGCGCCGGCGTGGGCGCGTGCCTGATCCGCGTTTGCGGCGATCTTGATCCCGCCGAGCTTGCCGCGGCCCCCGATCTGGACCTGTGCCTTCACCGCGCACGGGTAGCCGATCGCGTCGGCCGCGCTCACCGCGTCATCGACGCTTGCCGCGACTTTTCCTTCAGGTACCGGTATGCCATGGCGCGCTAGCAGCTGCTTGCCCTGGTACTCGAGGAGATCCATCAGCGGGCGCGGACTCTAAACGACGGTCATAATTGCCGTCGCGCTCGCGCCCACCAGAGGAGTCCGACTAGATGCCGTTGCCGACAAAGCCCACGTTCGTCACCTTCGATGTGTACGGAACACTGATCGATTGGGAGACAGGGATCTGGGACGCCTTCGCCGCTGAAGCACGGCGCGACGGCTTCACGATCGAGCGTGAAGAGGTCATCCCGATGTTCATGGAGATCTCGCGGGAGATCGAGAGCGGCTCGTACGAGCTCTACGCCGAGGTTCTGCGTCGCACGGTGGTCGAGATCGCCCGGCGCCTCGGCTGGCCGCTCGAGCCTTCTCGCTCGGGCTTCCTGCCCGACTCCGTGCAGCGCTGGATGCCGTTCAAGGAAACGCGTCCGACGCTCGACAAGCTGGCGAAGACCTACAACATCGGCCTGATCTCGAACATCGACGACAAGCTCCTCGGGCAGACGCGCCGCCACCTCGGGCTCGACTTCGACATCGTCGTGACCGCGCAGCAGGTCCGCTCATACAAGCCGGACGCCGCCCACTTCAACGAGTGCGGCCGGCGGATCGGCGGTAAGAAGGGCTGGGTCCACATCGCCTCGAGCTACTACCACGACGTCGAGCCCTGCGTGAAGGCGAAGATCCCGGTGATCTGGGTCAATCGCCACAAGGAGACGCTCGACGCCGGCCAGCGCAAGCCGACGGCCGAGGTCACGAACCTGCGCGAAGCCGCCAAGCTGCTCGGGATCGCCTGAGGGCGATCCCTGCGCAGGTCGGGCCTGTGCCGGGTTGATGCGCGCCACCGCGCTGCATGAGGATGTGGTTCTTGTCGAGAGCGTGCTCTGGCGCACGACTTGCACGCTGATTCGCGCCGGCGAGGAGGGTTTCGTGATCGACGCGCCGGTCCTCCCGGACGAGCTCGAGCTGCTCCCTGCGCTCGCCGAGCAGTCTGGTTTCCCCGTCAGCGGCCTGCTCGCGACGCACGCCGACTTCGACCACCTGCTCGGCCGGCTCGCCTTCCCGGATGTCGCGATGGCCGTTTGCGAGACGACCGCCGCGCGCCTTCGCGCCCAGCCGGGCACGGCCCAGCGCGAGCTCCGCGAGCTCGACGAGCGCTTCTACCTCGCGCGGGCGCGGCCGCTGTCGCTCGGCCACGTCGAAGCGCTCGCCGCGCCCGGCTTCTGCGAGCTCGGCACGCGCGAGCTCGAGCTGCACCCGGCGGACGGGCACACCGCCGACGGCATGGCTATCTGGGCGCCGTGGCTGGGGCTGCTCGTCTGCGGCGACTACCTCTCGCCGATCGAGATCCCGACGCCCGCCGGCGGCATCGACGCCTATCTGGCGACGCTGACCCGGCTCGAGCCGCTCGTCGCGCAGGCAACGCATGTCGTCGTCGGACACGGCGGCGTCCTGACCAGCGAGCGCGCGCGAGCGATCATGGAAGAGGACCGCAGTTACCTCGCCGCACTTCGCGAATCGGGCGCAGCGGCGCCGCTCCCAGCGGGCCGGCGCGACGCCGAGCAGCGGCGCCTGCACGCGGAGAACGCCGCCCGCCTGGGCTAGCGCCCGTCGCCGGCTGGCTTACAGTCCGCGGCCGAGGAAGAGGTCACGGCCGCTCGCGTTGTCGTGTGCTTTGCTGAGCGCCGAGAAGCCGCAGGCTTCGTAGAGCGCGATCGCGGCCCGGTTGCTCTCGTTGGTGTCGAGCTCGATCCGCCGTGCGCCGCGCGCGCGGGCGTGCTCACATGCGCGCCTCCACCAGCGACCTCCCCAGGCCGCGACCGCGCGCGGGCTCTTCGACGAACAGATCTTCGAGCCAGCAGTCATCGGCGGACATCCAGACGGAGTGGCGAAAGCGCAGCTGGCAGACGCCACGCGGTGTGCCGTCATCCGCGACGGCGCCGAGCAGGTACTCGGTCCCCGGATCGGCGATCAGCAGGCCCACCGAGCGGCGCATCGCATCCGCATCAGGGTGATCGGCCCCGAACCAGTCGCGAAACTCGAGCAGCAGGCGCGCGACCTCACCGGCCTCCTCGGGCGCGGCGAGCCAGACGCGCGGGCCCTCGCTCACTCGTCCGAGCTGATCACGGCGAGCGGCTCGCCCGCTCCGACCGCTGCGCCCGCCTCGATGTGCACCTCGGCGACGGTGCCGGCCTTGTGTGCGGTGACCTCGTTCTCCATCTTCATCGCTTCGATGATCGCGACGAGCGCCCCCTCCTCGACCTGCGAGCCCGGCTCGATCGCGACCTTCAGGACAGTCCCCTGCATCGGTGAGGTGAGCACGTCCCCGGACGGCGCACTCGACGCGCCGACCGGCTTGGTGCGCTTGCGACGCTGCGCTCGCCCGCCGTTTGCCCCCGCATAGGTGCCGCCGGGTGGCCCGATCACCTTGACCTCGAAGCGCCGCTGCCCGACCTCGACCGTGTAGTCGCGCGCGACGCGCTCGTCCTCTTCGGCGGCGCCGGGCGCCGAGGACGGCGGTTGCGCGAGACGCGCGAGCCATTCGCGATCCTCGAGCAGGTCGCGGCAGGTCTCGCCCGCGCGCCCACTGCTCGGTCGCGAGCAGCGCGCGGTGAAACGGAAGCAGGGTCTGCATGCCGCTGATCTCGTACTCGGCGAGCGCGCGGCGCATTCGCGCGGTGGCCGACGCCCGGTCGCTGTCCCAGACGATCAGCTTCGCGATCATCGGGTCATAGGTCGCCGAGATCTCAGAGCCCGCGCTGACGCCGGCGTCGACGCGCACGCCGGGCCCGCTCGGCTCGCGGTAGCTCGTTATCAGCCCGGGGGTCGGCACGAAGCCGGCAGCGGCGTCCTCCGCGTTGATCCGGCACTCGATCGCGTGCCCACGCAGGACCACATCCTCCTGCGCGAATCCGAGCGGCTCGCCGGCCGCGACGCGGATCCCGCTCTTCACGATGTCGATCCCGGTCGTCATCTCGGTGACGCAGTGCTCGACCTGGACGCGGGTGTTCATCTCGAGGAAGAAGTACTCGCCGTCCGCGAGCAGGCCCTCGACCGTGCCGGCGCCGCGATAGTCGACTGCCCGCGCCGCGTCGGTCGCGATGCGGCCGATCCGCTCGCGCAGCGCGTCGTCGACGACCCACGCCGGCGCCGGCGACTCCTCGATCAGCTTCTGGTGGCGCCGCTGGATCGAGCAATCGCGCTCGCCGAGGTGCACGACCGCCCCGTGCGCGTCGGCCAGCACCTGGACCTCGACGTGGCGCGGATCGGGCAGATAGCGCTCGAGGTAGACCGTCGCATCGCCGAAGAATTTTTCGCCTTCACGCGCGGCACCCTCGAACGCCGCCTCCAGTTCACCCGCGCTGAGCGCCACGCGAAAGCCCTTGCCCCCGCCGCCGCCCGCGGCCTTGACCGCGATCGGCCAGCCGATCTCCGAGTCGATGATCTCGCGCGCCTGCGCGACCGTGGCGACGGGCTTCGTCGTGCCGGGGACGATCGGCACGCCGGCCGCCGCCATCAGCTCTCTCGCACGCGTCTTCGATCCCATCGCTTCGATCGCGCTCGCCGGCGGCCCGATGAAGACGATGCCCTCCTGCTCGCAGGCGGTCGCGAATGCCGCGTTCTCGGCGAGGAAGCCGTAGCCGGGGTGGATCGCCTGCGCGCCCGACTCGTGCGCGACCTCGAGGATCCGCGCGATGTTCAGGTAGCTCTCGGCGGGAGCTGCGCCGCCGAGCAGGTAGGCGCTGCCGGCGCGGCGCACGTGCAGCGCGTCGCGGTCGATCTCCGAGTACACGGCGACGCTCTCGATCCCGAGCTCGTCGAGCGCTCGCATGATCCGCACGGCGATCTCTCCCCGATTGGCGACCAGCACGCGCGCGAACATCGAGCCAACTGTAGTTGCTGTAACGCCGTTGTTGCGCGCTGGGCGCGGACGTTCAGCGTCGTCCGGCGAGGCTCCAGCGCTCGGCGTTGCGCTCGTAGATCTCGCGCAACATGTCCTCGATCCCGCTCGTCAGGCGCCACGCGGGATGGTCGGACTCGAATTCCGCCAGCGAGCTGATCCACCAGCGGTGATCGCCGATGCGCGCTTCTTCGGACACCGTGTAGTCGAGCTCGCGTCCGGCGATCGTCTGGCAGAGCTCGATCGCCTCGAGCATCGAGACGTTCGATTCGCGACCTCCGCCGATGTTGTAGACCGCGGCCGGCCGTGGCCGTTCGTGGAACGCCGCGATCGCGCTGACGAGGTCGCGGGCATGGATGTTGTCGCGTACCTGCTTCCCGCCGTAGCCGAACACGGTGTAAGGCGTCCCCGTGACGGTGCACTTCATCAGGTAGGCGAGGAATCCGTGGAGCGCCGCGCCGGCGTGCTGGGGACCCGTGACGCAGCCGGCGCGCAGGCAGACGGTCGGCATCTGGAAGTAGCGCCCGTACTCCTGGACCAGCAGGTCGGCCGCCGCCTTCGAGACGCCGAACAGCGAGTGGGTCGTCTGGTCGATCGGCATGTCGGTGCCGATCCCCCGGTGCCAGTGGTGGTCGTCGGGCAGCTCGAGCCGCGTCTCGTGCTCCTCGAGCGGGAGGAAGTTCGGGCGGTCGCCGTAGACCTTGTTGGTGGAGGTGAACGCGAAGGTCGCCGCCGGCGCGTGCCTGCGCGTGGCTTCGAGCAGGTTCAGCGTCCCATTCGCATTGATCGCGAAGTCCGTCTGTGGGTCCCGCACAGCCCAGTCGTGCGACGGTTGCGCCGCCGCGTGGACGACCAGCTCGAGCTGCTTCGCGTGCCGGGCGAACAGCGCGTCGACGCCCGCGGCGTCGCGGATGTCGAGCTCCACCCAGCGGAAGCCGTCGAGCTCCTTGACGAGCAGCTCCGAGGTCTCGCGCGTCGAGGCCTCCGCGCCGAAGAAGCTCGCGCGCATGTCGGTTTCAAGGCCGATCACCGCGTAGCCCTGCTGCGCGAAGAACCGGACCGCCTCCGAGCCGACGAGGCCCCCCGATCCCGTGACGACGGCTACAGGCATTCAGCCGCAGCACGCGCCACGGGAATCTCCCCCCCGCTGCCAGCCAGCGAGGAGGCCGGCCCCAAGCGGCTCGGGCCCATCATCAGCCCCCCGCGGCCGGCCCCGCAGCCGCAATCATGCCCGCACCGGCGGTGGCGTTCGTCGCCTCGTCGATCAGGATGAAGCTCCCAGTGCGGCGGTTACGCGCGTACGGGTCGAAGGCGATCGGCTCGCTCGTGCGCAGCCTCACGCGACCGATGTCGTTGAGCGCGAGCTCGCTCGGCCCGGGGTCACGTCCGAACGTGTCGACGTCGACGCGGTCGACGAGCTCCTCGATGCGGGCGACCGCGCTGCGCGTGGTGTGCTTGATCACGTAGCGCCCGCCTGCGCGCAGCGGCTCGCTCGTCAGCCAGCACACGTCGGCATCGAATTCCCGCGTCACGGTCGGCGGCTTCGCGACCGTGCAGATCATCGCCCCGCGCGCGACGTCCAGGTCGTCCTCGAGGCGCAGCGTGACCGACAGCGGCGCCACCGCCTGCTGCAGCTCGCCGTCGTAGGTGTCGATCGCGGCGATGCGCGTCCGCTCGCCGGCCGGCAGGACGAGCACCTCCTCGCCCTCGTGCAGCGAGCCGCTCGCGAGCTGTCCGGCGTAACCGCGGTACTCGCCGCGGCTGCCGCCGGTACGAATCACCCATTGGACCGGGAACCGCGCAGGCACGTCATCCGGGTGGTCATAGGAGACGTCGACCTGCTCGAGGTGTGCCAGGAGCGGCGGACCGTCGTACCACGGCATCCGCTGCGAGCGGTTGACGACGTTGTCGCCTTTGAGCGCCGAGATCGGGATCTCGACGCAGTCACGCACGCCGAGCTTCTCGATGAAGGGTGCGAAGTCCTCGACGATCCGCTCGAAGCAATCCTTGTCGTAATCGACGAGGTCCATCTTGTTGACCGCGACGACGATGTGCGGAATGCCGAGCAATGCACTGATGAAGACGTGGCGCTTGGATTGTTCGAGCGCGCCCTTGCGCGCGTCGAGCAGGACGATCGCCAGGTCGGCGGTCGATGCGCCGGTCACCATGTTGCGCGTGTACTGCTGGTGGCCGGGGCAGTCGGCGATGATGAACCGCCGCGCCGTCGTCTTGAAGTAGCGATACGCGACGTCGATCGTGATGCCCTGCTCGCGCTCGGCGCGAAGGCCGTCGGTCAGGAGCGCCAGGTCGATCTCGGTATCGCCGCGCCGGCGTGCGATCTCGGTGACGTGCTCGAGCTGGTCGTCGAGCACCTGCTTTGAGTCGTATAGAAGCCGCCCGATCAGCGTGCTCTTGCCGTCATCGACCGAGCCCGCCGTCATGAAGCGCAGCAAATCGAGCGTCACCTTAGAAGTATCCCGCTTTTTTGCGGTCTTCCATTGCGGCGTCTGAGGTTTTGTCGTCGGCTCGTGTTTCGCCGCGTTCGGTGATGCGGGTGCTGGTGATTTCTTTGAGGACTTGGGGGAGGGTGGTGGCGGTTGAGCGTACGCCGCCGGTGCAGGTCATGTCGCCGACGGTGCGGTAGCGAACGGTTTCCTCATAGACGTGCTCACCGTCGAGCAATGGTTGGCCGGGGCGGTACGCGTAGAGCATGCCGTCGCGGTTGAAGACTTGGCGGCGGTGCGCGAAGTAGATCGATGGGACCTCGAGCTGCTCGCTTTGAATGTATTCCCATACGTCAAGCTCAGTCCAGTTCGACAACGGGAAAACCCTGGCGTGCTCACCCGCGCGGAGTCCTGGTGTTGTAAAGGTTCCACAGTTCGGGACGCTGGTTTTTGGGGTCCCACGCACCGAAGTCATCGCGTATTGAGAAGACGCGCTCTTTTGCTCGCGCGCGCTCCTCATCACGGCGCGCGCCACCGATCGCGCAATCAAACCGCTCGCTGGCGATCGCGTCCAACAACGTTGTTGTTTGCAAACGATTGCGAGACGCGCGCGGCCCCTGCTCCTCAACGACGCGACCCTGGTCGATCGAGTCCTGCACCAACGCGACAACCAACCGCTCACCCAGTTCAAGCACACGACGATCACGAAACTCGATCGCCTCCGGAAAATTCTCGCCCGTATCCACATGCAACAACACAAACGGAAACCCCGCCGGACGAAACGCCTTCTCCGCCAAACGCAACAACACAATCGAATCCTTACCCCCCGAAAACAACAACACCGGCCGCTCAAAACACGCCGCAACCTCCCGCAACACATGCACACCCTCAGACTCAAGCGCACGCAAATGCGTGAGCCGCACAGGGGCTCGCGAAGCGCGCCTCATCTGGCTGCTGCCGGTCGCCCGTTGCAGCGAGGTCGACTGCATGTCCACCGCCTCAGCTCTCGAGATGGATGCCGCACTCGGTCTTCGCGCTGCCAGCCCAGCGTCCCTCCCGGCCGTTGCCGGGAAGCGTGCACGGGGCGCAACCGATCGAGCTGTAGCCGCGGTCGTGGAGTTCGTTGTACGGGAGCTCGTGGCGCTCGATGTAGTTCCAGACGTCGCGCTCGCTCCAGTCGGCGAGCGGGCTCGCCTTCCACACGCCGCGGCGCTCGTCGTAGGTCAGCTTCGGCGCAACGGCTCGGGTGTGCGCCTGCTCGCGACGCAGCCCGGTGATCCACGCATCGAGGTCTGCGAGCGCGGCGTCCAGAGCGGCGATCTTGCGCTCCGAGCAGCAGTGGCCGGCACTCCATGGAACGCCTGTCGGGTCGACCGCGTCGAAGACCTCGACGCGCACGCCATAGCGGTCCTCGAGCGCCCGCCAGGCCTCATAGGTCTCGCGGGAAGAGCGCTCCCGTGTCGATCGTGAAGATGCGCGCGGTGGGTTCGAGCTTGAGCAGCATGTCGATCAGGATGGCCTCCTCCTTCTGGAAGGAGCAGGCGAGCGCGAGGCGCGGGTGATGGCGCTCGAGCATGTGCGCGAGCACCGTCTCGGCCGATGCCGACTCGAGGTCCGGGGCGGCTAGAACGCGCATTCGCCCTCCCCGCGGACCACTTCGAACGGCTCGGAACGGCTCCAATCGATGAACTGGCTCATCGTCTCGAGCGTGAATTCGGGCGGCAGCGATAGGTCCTTGACGACCGTTTCGAGCTCGCGGGGGCCGACGCGCTCGACGAACGCGCTCCACGACTCGCCGTCCTCGCGCGCGCGCTCGTAGTGGCGCAGCCAGCGGTCCACGGCCTCCGGCACGCGCTTGGCCGGCAGTCGCGACTTCAGCCGCTGGCCCATCACGACCTCGCCGTTCTCGTAGTGGCCGCCAACGTGCGGGATGTACGCGGGCACGCTGCGCTGCCCGACCTTGATCGCGGCGCCGTAGAAGCCGATGTCCGCGATGTGGTGCTGGGCGCAGCCGTTCGGGCAGCCGCTCATCTTGATCTTGACCGCGCTCGTCAGCGGGTCGCTGATCGCCATCTCGCCGACGCGCTCGCTGATCGCCCGGTTGAGCCCCATCGAGCTCGTGATGCCGAGCTTGCAGCTGTCGGTGCCCGGGCAGCTGACGACGTCGTTCACGGTGCGCGGTCCAACGCCGGCGAGCTCGAGCTCGCCGAGCGCGCGCCAGACGCCGTAAAGCGACTCGTCGCGGACCCAGCGCAGCACGAGGTTCTGCTGGATCGTCGTGCGAGCGAAGCCGCCGCTGAAGTCGCGCATGATGCGGGCGAGGCCGCGCAGCTGCTCGGGTGTCAGATCGCCCTGCGGGACCTTGACCTCGACCGTCGAGAAGCCGACCTGGCGCTGCGCTCGGACGTTGCCGGCGGCGAACGCCTCGAATTCGCGCGCATCGCCGTTGGGCGTGGCGACCCTCTGTGGCAGCGGCGGAGCCGCGGCTTCCTCGTCGTAGACGAACCGCAGCGAGCCCATGTCGTACTGGCGCTCGCCCACCCAGTCGCCGCGCAGCTCCTCTTCGACGAGCTCACGAAACGCGTCGATGCCGATCCGGTCGATCATCACCTTGATCCGGGCGCGAGCGCGATTCGCGCGCAGGTCGTCCTGGCGGTTGTAGATGCGCAGCACGGCCTCCAGCACCTTGAGGTACTCGCCGTCGTCGGCGCCGACGAACTCGTAGAGCGTCGGCGCGACGCGCGGCATGATCGACGTGCCGCCGCCGACGCGGATCTCGAAGCCGCGCTTGCCGTCCCTGATGCGCGGCAGGAAGCCGGCATCGTGAATGCCCGTCACCGCACGGTCCTCGTCGGTCGCCGAGAACGCGTTCTTGAACTTCCGCGGCATCAGCTGGCAGACCTCGTGACGCACGAAGTAGCGAACCAGGGCACCGACGTAGGGCGTCGGGTCGAACAGCTCGCCCTCGCAGACGCCGGCCCAGGGGTCGCCCGTCACGTTGCGGATCGTGTTGCCGCAGCCCTCGCGCGAGGACAGGCCGCTGGCGGATATCTCGCGGATCAGCTTCGCGGCGTCGGGCAGCGGAACGTGATGCAGCTGGACGTTCTGCCGCGTCGTCAGATGGCCTTTGCGCAGCGGCACGTAGCGTTCGATCACGCTGGCGAATGCCTCGAGCTGCTCGGGGGTCACGCCGCCAAAGGGCAGCTTCACGCGAATCATCTGCCGCTCGGCTTGACGCTGCCCGTACACGCCCTGGCGCAGCCGGAAGCCGATGAACTCCGCTTCGCCGCGCTCCCCGCCGAGGAACGCGCTCGCCTCGCTATCGAAGTCGTCGAACTCGCGCTCGAGGATCGGGATCACATGTCCGGGGACGTTGTCGTAGACCTCGGGGTCCGTGAGCGTCCCGCGATGCGAGGCGGTGCCGGCATCCATCGTCCGACAATACTAGCGAAAGGCACCTGCCTTTCAGTAGTTTTGATTCAACGCTTCCGGCGCGCCCCAGTATGCGGGCAACTCACCACGCAGCGACTCGGCGCGAGCTCTCCGCAGCCACTCGCTCTCGCGCGGGCCCGCGCCAGCTTCGGCCCCGTCCGCGTCGTCTAGGTAGCGTGCCAGCGCCGCCACGATCGCCGCCGCCTCCTCAGCCGAGGCCGCCGCCGGCAAGACCAGCTCGGGTTGACCGCCTTCGCCCACGGCTAGAGCGGGATGTTGCCGTGCTTGCGCCTGGGGCCCGGCTGGCGCTTGCTCGCCAGGGCGTGCAGCGCGGTGATCAGCTTCGGCCGCGTCTCGTGCGGCGTGATCACATCATCGATGTAGCCGCGCTCTGCGGCGATGTAGGGGTTGGCAAAGCGCGCCGTGTAGTCCGCCATCAGCTCCCGGCGTCGCGCGGCGGGATCATCGGCGCCGGCGATGTCACGGCGGTAGATGATGTTGACGGCGCCTTCCGCGCCCATCACGGCAACCTCGGCCGAAGGCCACGCGAGGTTGTAGTCGGCCCCGAGATGCTTTGAGGACATGACGTCGTAGGCGCCGCCGTAGGCCTTGCGCGTGATCACGTTGATCTTCGGCACCGTCGCCTCGGCATACGCGTAGAGGAGCTTCGCGCCGTGGCGGATGATGCCGCCCCATTCCTGGGCGGTCCCGGGCAGGAACCCGGGGACGTCCGTGAACGTGACGAGCGGGACGTTGAACGCGTCGCAGGTACGCACGAACCTCGCCGCCTTGCTCGAAGCGTCGATGTCGAGCACCCCGGCGAGAACCGCGGGCTGGTTGCCGACGATCCCGACCGCGATCCCGTCCAAGCGCGCAAAGCAGCAGACGATGTTGCGCGCGAAGTGCTCATGCACCTCGAGCAGCTCGCCGTCGTCGACGATCAGGCGGATCACCTCACGCATGTCGTAGGGCTTGTTCGGGCTGTCCGGGACGACCAGGTCGAGCTCGGGCGTCATCCGCCCTGGATCGTCGCTCGGCGCGTGGCGCGGCGGGGACTCGAGGTTGTTCTGTGGCAGGAACGAGAGCAGGTAGCGCGCCTCCTCCAGGCAGTGGTCCTCGTCCTCGGTCGCGAAGTGGGCGACGCCCGACTTCGTGTTGTGCGTCATCGCGCCGCCGAGCTCCTCGAAGCCGACCTCCTCGCCGGTCACCGTCTTGATCACGTCGGGCCCCGTGATGAACATGTGCGAGGTTGCCTTGACCATCAGCACGAAGTCGGTGATCGCGGGCGAGTAGACCGCGCCGCCCGCGCACGGGCCCATCACGAGCGAGATCTGCGGCACGACGCCCGAGCACGCGACGTTGCGGAAGAAGACGTCGCCGTAAGCGCCGAGCGACACGACCCCCTCCTGGATCCGCGCGCCGCCGGAGTCGTTGATCCCGATCAGGGGGCAGCCGATCCGCGCCGCCATGTCCATCGTCTTGCAGATCTTCTCGCCCATCACCTCGCCGAGCGAACCGCCGAAGACCGTGAAGTCCTGGCTGAAGACGCAGACGCGACGATCGTCGATCGTCCCGTGGCCCGTCACGACGGCGTCCGCGAGCGGCCGGCTGGCGCTCATCCCGAAGTCCGTAGTGCGGTGGCGAACGAAGTGGTCGATCTCCTGGAAGGAGCCGGGGTCGAGCAGCTTCTCGACGCGCTCGCGCGCGGTGTACTTCCCCTTCGCGTGCTGTTTCTCGACGGCCGGGCCCTGCGCATGCGCCGCCTCACGCCGCAGCTCCTCGAGCCGCGCGAGCTTCTCGGAGTAGCTGTCGGGCGCTTGGCTCGCCATCCGCGGGTGGATCGTAGACTGCGGGACCGCTCCTTGTGCTCGGGGCGATGAGCAGGGGGCGTGCTGGTCGGGTCTCCTCGTCTCGCCTATCACGCGGGTGATGGGGCGGATTGCTCCTGTGGCCTGCGGGTCAGCGACCTGGGGGTGTGCGGTTTCGCGCAGAGTCCCTGGCGCTTTCGTGCTCAGCTTGGGGTGTAGTGGCCGAAGACTTCGGCCATCGTGGTGCAGATCTCGCCCGACCGTGGCGCGGGCACGGACGGCTTCGCGGATCGCGGGCAGCGCGTTGCCCTCGCCGGCGCAGACCTCGCGCAGCGTGTCGAGGCGACGCCTTGCCTGCGCTTCGTCGCGCGAGGCCTTCACGAGCGCCAGGCGGGCGACCTGCCCGCGCTCGGTGTCGGGGTCGACCCGAAGGATGTCGTCCGGGACCTCGTCATCGTCCTCGACGAAGCGGTTGAGCCCGACGACGACGTCCTGCCCGGTGCGGTAGCGCTCCTGATAGCCCCAGGCGGACTCGTCGATCTCGCGGGTCACGAAGCCGATCGCCGCGACCGCCCCTCCCAACTCGTCGATCCGCCCGATCAGCTTTGCTGCGCGACGCTCGATCTCGTTCGTCAGCGCCTCGACGTAGTAGGAGCCGGCGAAAGGGTCCGCGGTGTCGGCGGCGCCTGACTCGTAGGCGAGGATCTGCTGCGTTCGCAGCGCGAGCTTGGCGGCCCGCTCGCTGGGCAGCGCCAGCGCCTCGTCGTAGCCATTGGTGTGCAGCGACTGCATGCCGCCGGCGACCGCTGCAAAGCCCTGCAGCGCGACGCGGACGATGTTGTTGAGCGGCTGCTGGGCCATCAGCGTGACGCCCGCGGTCTGCGCGTGGAAGCGCAGCATCTGCGAGCGCGGATCGCGCGCGCCGAAGCGATCGCGCATGACCGCGGCCCACATCCTCCGCGCGGCGCGGAACTTAGCGACCTCCTGGAAGACGTTGTTGTGGCAGTTGAAGAAGAAGGCGATCCGCGGCGCGAGCTCGTCGACCGCCAGGCCGCTGGCGAGCGCCGCCTCGACGTAGGCGATGCCGTTCGCCAGCGTGAAGGCGACCTCCTGCACTGCCGAGCACCCCTTCTCGCGGAAGTGGTAGCCGGAGATCGAGATCGTGTTCCAGCGCGGCAGTCGCTCGCGGCAGTACGAGAACAGGTCGGTCGTGAGGCGCATCGACGCGGTGGGCGGATAGATGTAGTTGCCGCGCGCGATGTACTCCTTGAGGATGTCGTTCTGGGTCGTGCCGCGCAGCGCTTCTCCTTGGACGCCCTGCTCCTCCGCGACGAGCTCGTACATGCACAGCAGAACGCTCGCGGCGCGTTGATCGTCATCGACGTTGAAACCGATCGAGCGGGATGTCGGCGAAGACAGTGCGCATGTCCTCGATCGTGTCGATCGCGACGCCGGTTCGGCCCACCTCGCCGAGGCAGCGCGGGTCGTCCGAGTCCAGGCCGAGCTGCGTCGGCAGGTCGAACGCGACAGAGAGGCCGGTCGAGCCCTGTTCGAGCAGGTAGCGGTAGCGCTCGTTTGACTCTTGCGCGGTCGCGTAGCCCGCGTACTGGCGCATCGTCCACAAGCGGTCGCGATACATCCGCGGGTGAATCCCCCGCGTGAACGGAAATTCGCCCGGCTCATGAAGCTCCGGCGGGGCGTCGGCAGGACCGTAGCTCGACTCGATCTCGATCCCCGAATCGGTGAAGCGGCGCGGATCGGCAGGCCCAACCAGCGGCGCGATGGTCAGATCGAGCTCGTCGGCCGCGTTCGCCTCCGGCGCATCGGCCGTGGGCTTGCGGCTGCGTGACATCGGCGCGAAGGATATCCCTGCTCCGCATCGACCTGTTGCGCCCGCCTTAGGCAATAGGATCAGCGCGATGGCGACCTGCTTGGTCACGGGTGGAGCCGGTTTCCTCGGTTCGCACCTCTGCGAGGAGCTGCTCGCTCGCGGCCATCGCGTGATCTGTGTCGACAATCTCGAGACCGGGTCACTGATGAATATCGCGCACATCCGCGATCCACAGTTCGTTCATCTCAACCTGGACATCATCGAGCCGTACTTCGTTGACGAGCCGGTCGATTTCGTCTACCACCTCGCCTCGCCCGCATCGCCGATCGACTACCTGCGCCTACCGCTGCACACGCTCAAGGTCGGCTCATATGGCACCCATCACACGCTGGGGCTCGCGAAGACCCACCGTGCGCGCTTCCTGATCGCTTCCACGAGCGAGATTTACGGCGATCCCGAGCAGCACCCACAGGTCGAGAGCTACTGGGGTCACGTCAATCCGATCGGTCCGCGTGGCGTCTATGACGAGGCAAAGCGCTATGCCGAAGCGTTGACGATGGCTTACCACCGCCAGCAGGGTGTCGATACCTCGATCGTGCGGATTTTCAACACCTATGGCCCGAGAATGCGCCCCCATGACGGTCGCGCGATCCCGACGTTCCTGCGCCAGGCGCTCGCCAATCGTCCGCTCACGGTGTTCGGCGACGGGACGCAGACGCGGTCGTTTTGCTACGTCAGCGATCTCATCCGCGGCCTGATCGCGCTGGCCGAGTCGGGCCACCACCTTCCCGTCAACATCGGCAATCCGGACGAGTTCACGCTGCTCGAGCTCGCCGAGGTCGTGATCGATGTCACCGGCTCCACATCGGAGATCGTCCACGCCGCCCTTCCGGTCGACGACCCCAAGCAGCGTCGGCCGGACATCACGCTCGCGCGCGAGTTGCTTGGCTGGTCGCCCGAGGTCGCGCTGCGCGACGGGCTTGCATCGACGATTGCGAGTTCGACGCGAGAGCGCTTGCTCGGCGACGAGATCGGGTAACCAAAGTGGCTCGCCGTGCGCAACAAATCGAGGCCGACAGCGTTATGGGAGGCGTCGTGAGTACCGCAACGAAGCCGCTCGAGGACGTCGAGCCGGCGAACAGGGACGTCCCGCAACTACACGCCGCGATCACCGCGCTGCGCGCGGCCGAGCACCCTCGCGACATCCGCCGCAAGCGACCACCCGCGCTGTCGTTCCTGCTGCATTGGGAGACCGCGCGGCGTGCTGCTCGCGTTCTCGTGCTGCTCGCGCTCGATTTCGTTGGCGTCTCGCTCGCGATCTTCACGGCGCTCGCGCTGAAGGCGCTCGTCCACGGGACCTTCGTCTTCTCCCAGGTCTTCGACACGACGCGTTCCTACGTCTCGTTTGCCTACCTCGTGACCGTGCTGCTCTTCGCGCGCTCGAGCATGTACGGCAGCCGGGGCGAGCGACCCGGTCTGACGCGGGTCCTCGCGGCGCTCTTCGAGGTCACGATTGTGATCCTCATCTTCGCCGTCGTCAGCGGCCAGCAATTCGACTCCTACTACATCTTCTATGGCTCGTTCGCCGCCGCTGTCTTCTACGTGCATCCCTGCGCTGGCTCGCCGAACGAGGCTTCGGCCGTCTGCTGCGCGCCGCCGGCTACGGCCGCCGAGCCGTGATCGTCGGCAGCGGCAGTCACATCGAGGCCGTCGCGCGCGTCCTCGGCAGCGGTCCGCACCCGGCTGTAACGATCGTCGGCTACATCTCGCTCACCCCGCGTCCTGCCAACGGGCTGCAGTCGCTCGGCGCGCTCAGCGATCTGCCTGACGTGCTCGCGCGCGAGGCGATCGACGAGATCATCATCGCCGACCCCGCGTTTCCCCAGGAGCACGCGGTCGCGCTCGTCGACGAGGCGCACCAGCGAGGCGTGCGCGTACGTATCGCGCCGTCGACGATGGACATCCTGATCCACCGTGCCGACTTCCTGCCGGGGGAGCTGGTCCCGCTCTTCGAGCTTCGCGCCCCTGTCTTCGAAGGCGTCGACTATCTGATCAAGCGCACGTTCGACCTGCTGATCGCCTCGCTCCTGCTGGCGCTGCTGAGCCCGCTGCTGTTGCTGATCGCGCTCGCCGTGAAGCTCACCTCACGCGGGCCGGTCCTCTACCGCTCGCAGCGCGCCGGGATCGGCGGCAAGACGTTCGATTGCCTGAAGTTCCGCACGATGCTCGTCGGCGCAGATGCGCTCCAGGCCGAGCTCGAGGTGCACAACGAGGCATCTGGCGCCCTGTTCAAGATCCGCCGCGATCCGCGGCGCACCTGGGTCGGGCGGCGCCTGCGACGGTTCTCACTCGATGAGCTGCCCCAGCTGGTGAACGTCCTGCGCGGGCAGATGTCGCTTGTCGGGCCGCGCCCCCTCCCGCAGCGCGACTTCGAGCGGCTCGAGGCGTGGCACATGAAGCGCTATCTCGTGCTGCCTGGGATGACCGGCCTATGGCAGGTTTCGGGTCGCGCTGAGCTCACGTTCGATGATCTCGTTCGGCTCGACTTCCTCTACCTCGAGCGCTGGTCGGTGTTCGTCGACCTCGCGATCCTCGCCAAGACGATCCCGGCGGTGCTGCACGGTCGGGGCGCTTTCTGAGCGGCTCGAGCTACTTCGAGCGAATCTGGCAAGCGGCGTCGGAAGCGGCGTCTGAAGCGGCGTCGGAAAGCCGGCCGGAGCACTTCGTGCTCCGGCGCGACTTCCTCCTTGACCGAGTCGCGCGCGGGGAGCGGGTGCTCGATCTGGGTTGCGGGCTGGGGGACTTCGCGGGGGAGCTCGCTGGGCATGGTGCCCGAGTCGTTGGCTGTGATGTCGCGGAGACGGCCTTGCGCCTGGCCCGCACGCGCCATCCCGGGATCGAGTTCGTGCTGACTGGCGAGGAAGAGCTGTCCTTCTCCGACGAGTCGTTCGATGTTGTTTGGGCGGGCGAGGTACTCGAGCACGTTCAGGATGGGCTGGGCCTGCTCGCGGAGGTGCGTCGCGTCCTTCGATCCGGCGGACGCCTCGTGCTCTCGACGCCCGACCACGGGCGGCTCCGGCGCCTTCGCCTCGGGCTCAGCGCAACGGCATTCGAGCGCCACTTCGATCCGCGCTCCGATCACGTGCGCTTCTTCACGGCGCGCACGCTACGCGGAACGCTGGAAGCCGCCGATCTTGGCGAGCCGCTGATCGCGAGACGCGCAGGGACGCTGTTGGCGAGCACGTCGTAGCTGAAGCGGACTGTCCCAAGGCGGCGAGCCTGCATACTTGAGGGGATGCTCCGCTTCGAGCTCACGGAAGATCGCTCGATGAGGCTCCTCGATCCGGCAGACGCCGATGAGCTGTTCGCGCTGATCGACGCAAACCGTGAGCACCTCGCTCGCTGGATGCCATTCGTCGGCCAGACGCGCAGCGCGGCGTGACTCGCTCGCCTTCATTAACGCGGCCGTGCGCCAGCACGAGGAGAACCGCAGCCTGCAGATGGCGATCGTCCAGGAGGGCCGGATCGTCGGTGTCGCCGGCTTTCACCGCATCGACTGGACGGCCCGCGCGACGAGCATCGGCTACTGGCTGGCCGAGGACCACCAGGGAGCAGGCACGATGACGCTCGCCGTTCGCGCGCTGGTCGACTACGCGATCCGCGTCGCTCGGCCTGCACCGCGTTGAGATTCGCGCTGGCGTCGAGAATCGGCGCAGCCGCGCGGTCCCTGAGCGGCTCGGCTTTCACGAGGACGGGGCCGTCCGCGGCGCGGAGCGCATCGGCTCCCGGGTCATCGACCACGTGATCTACGCGATCACCGATCGGGAGTGGACGCCCAGCAACGGTCTGCGCGCCCACGCCGAGCTCACGGCCTGAGCGCGAGGCTAGGTCTGGGCCGCCGGCAGGAGCGTCGTGTAGAGCGAGGCGATCGTCGCCTGGTCGTCCTCGGGGTCCAGGAACAGCGCGCGCTCGTCGGCCTGTAGCGCCGCCTTTGCCTCGCCGAGGCTGTACCAGTCAAATAGCGCGAGCTGGTACCAGGTCTGCGGGTTGGACGGCTGGAGGCGCACGGCGCGGACCATCGTCGCGTACGCGGCGCGCATCGTGGTGCATGTCGAACTGCGCGTAGGCAAGCCAGACGATCGGCCAGTAATCGGCCGGGTCCTGACTCGATGCCGTTCGCGCGTCGGCGCTCGCGAGGACGAAGTGGTGGTTGGCGAGCGCCACCTCGGCGGCGTTGTAGGAGTCGTAGGATCGCAATGGCTGCCACTGGGTCCAGGCGATCACGAGCGCGAGAGCGAGCGTGGCAGCGACGATACTCGCGACCCACGGATCTCTGCGCGCGGCGGCGATGTCCGGTCTCCCGGGTGCGAGCTCGCTCGTGTGCGGACCACGACCGGCGACCCACCCGGCGCACAACAGCGCGATCATCATCGCGCCGGGTACGAACCAGTCGAAGTCGAACGTCGAGTGGACCGCGAAGATGAGGACAACCGTGATCATCGTCAGTAGCCCGATCCGCTCTGGCGCTCCGGGGGCGGAGCGCACGCGAAGCGGGCCCGTGGCGCGCAATGCGGCGATCCTCCACCCGCCCGCAAGCAACAGGCTGAACGCCAGTCCCACGAGGCCGAGGTCGCCGAGCGTCTGGAAGATGTAGCCGTGCGCTTGCGTCACGGTGAGCGGGGTCGGGTCGTAGCGCGTGTGCGTCGTCACATAGCTGCCGGCGCCCTGCCCGACGAACGGCGCCGCCTTCCAGGCGTCGATCGCATCGCGCCAGTAGACCGCGCGCTCGCTGCCGAGCGCCGTGAGCCTCGTGGCGCTGTTCGGGACCGAGACGTTCGTGTTCGTCAGCGTGTTCACGTCGTGTGAGATCGAGCCGAACAGTCCGCGCGAGCTCGCGGCGAGGCCGATCACAGCGACCACGGGGACCAGCGCCACGCAGACGAGCAGTCCGCGCCCGATGCGCTCGCGCAGCTCGGCTGACGGTGGATTGCGCAGCGCCACGAAGCGCACGAGCAGTCCGCCGAGGGCACAGCCGATGATGACGCCGAGCAGGATTCCGCCGAGCTCGTGTCCGGAGCTCACATGTGCTGACCACGGCACGGTGTTGGCGAAGCCGGGCCGGAAATCGGTCGTCAGGCCCGCCTGGGCGAAGTCCCATCCGACAACGACGATCGCTCCTGCGGCGCCGACCGCGAGCGTCGCCGCCGAGCGCAGGCGCAATGGCACGAAGACGAACCAGAAGATCAATCCGACGATCAGGGCGAGCAGGGCGCCGCGCGAGTAGGAGAGCATGATCGTCACGAGCGCAACGCAGATCAGCGGCGGCGCGAGGCCGGCCGCAAGCGCGCCGTGCCCGTCACGCCGCGTTCCCAGCCAGAGCGCGGGCGGGACACCGAGCGCCGCCGTCAGGCCGACGACGTTCCAGTAGTCGAATGGCGCGTTGAGGCGCGCGTAGTCGATGTTGACGCCGGGCGAGCCCGGGAAGACCTTCGTGCCGAGCGCGTAGAGCGAGATGAAGGCGCTCGCCAGCAGGACACCCGCGAGCACGCTTCGCCAGCGTCCAGCCGCGAGCCGCGCAAGCGCAACGGACCCGGCGAAACAGGCGGCGTAGCTCAGCGTGCGCCCGGCCTCGATCCACGAGTTGGACCCCTCGACCGACCAACCGACGGACAGGCCCGTGAAGGCCGCGAGGAGGAAGAATGCCCCAACCGTCCAGCCGCCGAAGAGCGGGGTGGCGCGCGCGTCGCGCTGGAATGCCGCGGCGATCACGAGCGCACCCGAGCCGAGGGTGAGGATCATCTCGGTCGTCGTCGCGGAGCTCAGGCCGAGTCCGCCGCTCGCGTAGAAGCAGGCCGCGACGATCGCTAGCGCGATCGTGACGGCAAGCCACGAGCAGCGCGCCGCGCGGCCGAGCACAGCCACGAGCGGCTCCCCGCCGGAGTTCGCCTCAGCGGCTGCCACGTGCGCGGAGAATACTTCGCAGCCTGATGCCGACCGGGACTGCGCCGAGCACGATCAGCCCGATCAGGACGATGAGAATCGGCGTCGGCAGCGCGCTGAGCAGCGAGCTGCCGTTGACCTGAACCGCCCCGGCGGCGATCTTGTCGCCGCCCAGGGTGACCGGCTGCTGGCCCGCCTGAGCCGCACGGTGTAGCTCGCTCGGGGCGTTCTTGGCGATCTTCTGGCGAACGGCCGGGCTCGCCGTGGGCGGCTGGCGCGACCCGCCGATCAACGCCCGGATCGCGCTCTGGATCTCGCCGCCGCAGGTCGAGTACACCCTGTCGTAGGTCGGCATGTCCCGCAGCGTCTGCTCGAGCAGGGCCACCGTGTAGTGCCCCTGCAGGCGGTTGTGATTCGCGCAGTCCTCGAGCACCTGCTGCACGCCCGGGGGCAGCGGCTTGTGGTGATGGGAATGGTGAGCTGCGAGCGCGCTCGCCGGGAGCAGCGCGAGTACCGCCGCAGCGAGCGCGGCCTGTTGCAGGACCCGTCTCACAGTCCCACGCTACCAGCCTTGGCGCCACCGGAAACGACCTGCACCGCGTCGACGAAGGCCTGCGCCCACGCCGAGTAGGTGTAGCTCGCCACGTCTGCGCGCGCGTGGACGCCAAGCTCGGCGCAGAAGGCGCGCTCGGCGCTCAAGCGCCGGAATGCTTGCGCGAGCGCCACCGGTTCGCCGGCCGGCACGATCAGGCCGTTGCGCCCGTCGCGCACCAGCCCGCCGGCAACCGCGCCGACGGCGTCGCTGGCGATGACCGCGCACTCCCTGTTCATTGCCTCGTTCACAACCAGCCCCCACGGCTCGACGAACTTCTGCGTTCTTACGGAAGCTACGACGAGAACGCGGGCGCGAGCGTAAAGGTTGCGCAGTCCGGGCGCGTCGAGACTCGGAATCACGCTGACGCCCGGTAGGTCCACGGCATGCGGTCCGACGAGCACGAGCTCGGCTTCCTCCACGCCAAGGCCGGCGCGCCGCCACGCGTCGAGCACGACCTCAACGCCCTTCGCCCGATCCGCGCGACCAACGAACACCGCCACGAAGCGCTCGTCGCGAGACTGCGCCGTGGGCGCCGCCCAGAACGCGTTGTCGACCGCCTGCGGGGCGTCGAAGATCCGCGTCGCGCCGCGCGCCGCGACGTAGGCGCTGACGTGCGGGCCGTAGGTGACGACGGCGTCGGCGCGGCGATAGATGCGGCGCATCAGCGCGAGCGCGCCCAGATGCGCCGGGGTGGTCGGGGTATGCCAGAGCGCCGCCCAGAAAATGAATGGCAGGCCGCTGCGCCCCGCCGCGCGCCACGCGAGCGGTAGCGCGAGCCGCCCTCCGGTTCCGACGATCACGGCGGCGTGCTCGCCGCTCGCCACGAGCCGTCCGACCTCGCGCTGATCCACCTCGCGCACTTCCACGCCCGCCGGGGGCGGGCCGGGCGGCGCCCCGTGCTGATGGGGACCACCGAACAGCGCGAGCGTGAGCGGCAGCCGCTCGCCGAGCGCCTCGAAGGCTCCCCGCCGACTGGCCGGCACGTGTCCGGTGATGAACAGCACCGGCTTCACCGCAGGGCCTCCTCGTAGGCCGCGACGGTCTGGCGCCCGCACTCCGGCCAGGTGAAGCTGCGCTCGACGGTCTCCCGCGCCGCGCGACCCAGGGCTTCGCATCGTGCAGCGTCGCCGACCAGCTCGCCGATTGCCTTGGAGAGGCCCGCGACCACGCCGGCCGGCACGAGCACGATGCCCTCGCCGGCTGTCGCGATCTCCTCCGGGCCAGGCTCGCCGGCACACCCCACCGCGGCCACGCCGCCGGCCATCGCCTCGACGTAGGCGACGCCGAACGCCTCGTCGACCGACGGCATCACGAATGCCCACGCTCTGCGTGCGCGCGCGAGCGCCTCCTCGTGGGGAAGCTGACCGGCGAACTCGACCCGTTCGCTCAGCCCGAGCTTGGCCGCCAGCAGTTCGAGCGGCGCGCGCTCCGGCCCATCGCCAACGATCAGATAGCGCACATCCGGGATCTCGACAATCGCTCGCATGACTTCCGAATGACGTTTGCGCGCGACGAGATGCGCGACGGTCGCGATGAGCGGCTGCGGGCTGCGCTCGACGGCTGAGGGTAGGTCGCTGCCGAGGTGGACGACACGCGTGATGCGTGCACCATGCGTCCGCGCCATCCGCTCGACGCCCGCGCTGTTGGCGAGGACGATGCGCGCGCCCGCGAGGGTGCGCGCCACGGTGCGGGCGCCCCGCGGCACACGCGAGACCGTCCAGTAGACGTCGCCGCCGTGAACCGAGACGACGACGGGAGTGCCCGTCGCGGCGCGTAGCGCGGCGTCGCCGGCCGGGACCGCATTGTGCGCGTGGATCAGGTCGAACGGCGCGGCTCTGCGCAGCGCGCGAGCGAGCGGCGGCGCCGCGAGCGCCCCCCACTGGGCATAGCTCCACGGGCGGGGTGGTGAGAGGTAGCGGACGTAATGAACGTCGAGCCCGTCGATCCGCGTCGCGTCGGCGCGTGGCGCGAGGCGCAGCTTTCCGCCGCGCCGGCCCGCGACGCGCTCGAGCACGAAGACGCTGATATCTGCGCCGGCGTCGCGCGCCGCCAGCGCCTGCCGGTGAGCCCAGATGCCGAGCACCGGATCGTCGCTGCGCGGGTAATACTCGGCGACGACCGCTACGCGCATCGACGATGCACGGCGAGCGTCCGCTGCAGCTCGCTGGCCGGGATGTAGGGGCGCTCGGCGAGGAAGGCGCGCGCCTCGGCGACCGCCTCGTCGCGCGAATAGACGCTGGCAGCGGGCGCCGCGCGGTGCGCGATCGGCAGGACGTCGACAACGCCGACGCGCCAGCCGCGCATGCGCGCGAGTGCGGACCAATGCGCATCGAGGCCCCAGCCCATCCGCAGCGCGGGGAACGGGAGCAGCTCGGTGAATGTGTCGCGATGCAGAGCGGTCACTGGTCCGATCTCGACGAATACCGTCTCCCGCACCACGCTGCGTGCCCGCCGGCGCGTCACGCGCCAGGCTGCGTGCGAGCGCAGCCGGTGCGCTGGCTGGGCGAGCCGCAGCTCGTAGCGCTCCGCGAGGTTGATCAGGCCGTCGAGGAAACCGCGCGGCAGAACCACGTCGTCGTCGAGCACGAGCAGCCAGTCGAACTCATCGAGACTGTGCTCGCCGAGCAGCCGGTTGAGGTTCTCGAACCGCCCGCGGGTCCCCGCGTCGCTCGAGCTTGTCACCAGCTCGTGACGGGTTCGGCGCAGCTCACGCAGCGCGGCCCCATAGGTCGCGGCGTTCTCCTCGCGCACGATCGAAAGGGCCAGCACCCGTCGTCGGGGCGGCGACCGGCGCGCCGCCCGCGCGAGCGCGATTCGCGCCGGCAGGGCCAACGCGTCGAGCGTCCGATCGCCGAGCTCGCGAAGCGCATCACGCTTCCCGCCGACCGTGCCGCTCTCGCCCGAGAGAAAGTCGTCGGACACCGCAGGGGCGCTGGGTGGGGGCCCCGCACCGAGCGCCGCCGCGATCCGTCCCGCGCTGTGGGCCGCCATCACCGGGCCGTTCGCGCAGCGGCGCGCGAGCGCGTGCCAAACGCAACCGACGAAGGTCCGCAGCTCGGCCCGCATCGGCGGTGCGACTCCGCGACGCTCGTCGTATCGGCGTGCGCTCGCGCCACGGCGCGCTGCCGCGATCGCGAGCGCGTGCAGGCGGGAATCGGCAGCGCTGCGGCGATGATCGAGCGCAGCGGCCGCGACGTAGCGGATGCGCCCACCGGCGGCGAGATGGCGCTCCTCCCACTCCTCCTCGTCCCCGGCGCCGGTTGGGGCGTTCTCGTCGAACGCTCCGATGCCTGCGAACGTGCTCGCGCGGATCGCGAGGTTCGCGCCCCACCCGCGTGCCACATCGCGGTCGACCGGTCCGTGGTCCGCGTTGGTGATCGGCGCCGCTTCGCGACCGCACGTGTGTCGTCGTGCCGCGCGTCCTTCCAAGCGCGCGTGGATCGGTCCCGTGAACGCACCGGCCTCGGGTTGTTGGCGGGCGGCGTCCAGAAAAGCCGGCAACCACCCTGCAGCGACTTCGACGTCGTCATCGACGAAGACGAGCAACTCGCCCGCGGCGGCGGCAGCGCCCGCGTTGCGCGCCGCATTGAGCCCCCGCGGCGAGCCGAGCGCGCGGTAGCGAGCGCCCCGCTCGGCCGCCAGCGCCTCGATGCCGGGGTGGTGTCCGTCGTCGACGACGATCACCTCCGCCGCCGTCGCGCGCGCCTGCGGCACAACCGATGCGAGCGTCACCGCGAGGTAGTCCGCCCGCCCACGGGTCGGGATGATGATCGTCGCGGACACGCTCACTGCGCCCGAGAGTCTACGTTTGCATCTGCGTGATCCTCTTTCTCCACAACCGCTACCGCAGCTCCGGGGGAGAGGAGCACGCGGTGCGCAACCTCATGTGGCTGGTCCGCGAGCGCCTCGGCGAGGACGCTGAGCTGCTCGAGCGCGACTCGGTGGGCCTCGGCCGGCTCGAGGCCGCCCACGGCCTGCTGCGCGGCGGGCTGGCACCGGAGGACGTGGCGGAAGCGGTGCGCCGCACCGGCGCCCGAGTCCTCCACGCCCACAACATCCACCCCGCATTCGGTTGGCGGGCGCTGGCGGCGGCGCGCGAGGCGGGCGCCCGCGTTGTCCTCCACCTTCACCAGTACCGCCTCGTCTGCGCCGTCGGGGTCTGCTTCACCGACGGCGCGGAGTGCACCCGCTGCCACGCCCGTAACACGGCGCCCGGTCTCGTTCACAACTGTCGCGGAAGCCGAGCCGAGGCGCTCGTCTACGCCACCGCGCTCGCCGGCTGGCAGCGGCGAATAGCGCGATACGTGGACGAATTCGTCGTGCCGAGCGAGTTCGCCGCCCAACGCCTGCTTGAGCTTGGAGCGCCGGTCTCGGCGCCGCGGGTCGTGCCCCATCCGCTGCCAGTCGGCCAGACGCCGGCGGCGCCGAATGAAGGCTTCGCCCTGTTCGCCGGTCGTCTCGAGCCCGAGAAGGGACTCGCGGTCGCGGTCGAGTCCTGCCGTGTCGCTGGAGTTCCGCTGGTCGTCGCCGGCGCCGGCTCCGAGCGGGCGCGCTTCGAGGGCGCGCCGGGCGTCAGTTTCCGCGGTGTGCTCGACGAGCGCCAGCTCGCCGAGCTGCGCGAGCGGGCGTCTGTCGCGCTCGTCCCGTCGTTGTTTGCCGAGACCTTCGGCCTTGCCGCCGCCGAGGCGATGGCCGCCGGGTTGCCGGTGGCCGCTTCGCGCATCGGAGCGCTGCCCGAGATCGTGCCGGAGGATTGGCTGAGTCCGCCCGGCGACGCCGGCGCGCTCGCCGCGACGATCGACCGCTTGCGCGCCGATCCGGCGGCGCCCGAGATCGGGCTGTCGGTGATGCGCGCGAGTCTCGAGCGCGCGCAGAGCGCGCTCGCGGCCGTCTACTCGTAGGATCCGGTCCGTGCGGACACTCGTCACCGGCGGCTCGGGCTTCATCGGCTCCAATCTCGTCGACGCGCTGATCGACCGCGGCGACGAGGTCGTCGTCATCGACGACCTCTCCACCGGCAGGGAGACGAACCTCGACGGGGCCCGCTCGCGCGGGGCGCAGCTACAGGTGCTCGACATCCGCGACGGCGAAGCCCTCTCGGAGGCGGTCGCGCGGGCGCGCCCGGAGGTGATCTTCCACCTGGCGGCGCAGATCGACGTGCGCAAGTCGATCGCCGATCCCGCCTGGGATTCAACGATCAACGTTGGCGGGACGATCAACGTGCTCGAGGCGGCACGCCGGAACGGCGTGGCTCGGGTCGTCAACAGTTCGACCGGCGGCGCGATCTACGGCGACGCTGAGCTGATCCCATCACCCGAGACCCTGACGCCGCTGCCGGAGGCGGCCTACGGTCAGAGCAAGCTTTCCGCCGAGGGCTACCTCGGGCTCTACGAGCGCCTGTACGGCCTGTCTTCGGTCACCTTGCGCTACGGGAACGTCTACGGCCCGCGGCAGGATCCGCTCGGCGAGGCCGGCGTGATCGCGATCTTCTGCGGGGCGCTTGCGACAGGAGGCCGCCCGACGATCTTTGGTGACGGCAAGCAGACCCGCGACTACGTCTACGTCGGCGACGTCGTCGGCGCGAACCTGAAGGCGGCCGCCGCGACGGCGGGAGGCGTCTTCAACGTCGGCACGCAGACCGAGACTTCGGTTCTCGATCTCGTCGAGATCCTCGGCGGCCTCGCGGGCGTCGACTTCGCGCCCGAGTTCGCGCCTGCTCGCCTCGGCGAGCTGGCACGCAGTTGTCTCGACATCGGGCAGGCCCGGTCTGCACTCGGCTGGGAGCCGACGCTCGCAATCAGTGACGGCCTGGCCAGTACGCTCGAGGCTAATCGGGCATTGCTCGGCCGGTGACCCGCCCGACGACGGCCCTCATCACCGGCATCGCGGGGCAGGACGGGTCCCTGCTCGCCGAGCTTCTGTGCGCCGATGGCGTCGAGGTGCACGGCGCGCTGCGCGGCCCGCTGGACCGCGAGCTCCCGAATCTCGAGGCGCTTCGCGACCGACTTGTGCTGCACGAGGTCGATACGGACCTCCCGGGCCCGCTCGGCTCGCTGGTCGCGACGCTTGCGCCGGACGAGATCTACCACCTCGCGGCACGCGCCTTCGTGCCGGAGTCGTGGCTCGACCCGGCCGCGACGATCCGCTCGATCGCGGCGAGCGCGGGCGAGCTCCTGGGTGCTGTGCGTACCGCGGCGCCGCTCGCCCGTGTCGTCGTCGCGAGCTCGCGCGAGATATTCGGCGACCACGCACCGAGCCCGCAGGACGAGCTCACGCCCTGCCGTCCAAGCTCGCCCTACGGCGTCGCGAAGCTCGCGTCCCATCAACTCGTCGGCCTAGCGCGCGAACACGACGGACTCCACGCATCCTCGGCCGTGCTCTACAACCACGAGTCCGAGCGCCGCCCGGAGCACTACGTCACGCGCAAGGTCACGCGAGCCGCCGCCGCGATCAGCCTCGGACTCGCCGACGACCTCGTGCTCGGGGATCTCGACGCCGTGCGCGACTGGTCCGCTGCGCGCGACGTCGTCCGCGGCCTGCGTGCGATGGCCGCGGCCACGGACGCCGACGACTACGTGCTCGCGAGCGGCGTCGGGCGCACTGTTCGCGAGCTCGTCGAAGTGGCTTTCGCGGTCGTCGGGCTCGAGCCGGCGCGCTACCTTCGCGTCGATCCACGCCTCGTACGAACTCCCGACGGGGCCGCGCCGATCGGCAATCCGGCGCGCGCCGCCGAGCGCCTTGGCTGGCGAACGCAGACGCCGTTCACAGATCTGATTGCCGAGATGGTCGAGGCGGACCTCGCCGAGCTCTCGGCGGCTAAGCGATCGTGACGCCGTCCTCCAGGTAGACGTCCTGGATCGCCTGCAGCAGCGCGACGCCCTCTTCCATTGGCCGCTGGAACGCCTTCCGCCCGCTGATCAGGCCGGTGCCGCCGGCGCGCTTGTTGATCACCGCGGTGCGGACCGCCTCGGCCAGGTCGGTCTCGCCGCTCGAGGCGCCACCGCTGTTGATCAGCGGTGCGCGTCCCATGTAGCAGTTCGCGACCTGGTAGCGGCACAGATCGATCGGGTTGTCAGTCGTCAACTGCGAGTAGACGAGGTCGGACGTCTTGCCGTACCCGCTGCCGAGCGCCGTGTAGCCGCCGTTGTTCTCGGCCATCTTCTGCTTGATGATGTCCGCCTCGATCGTCACGCCGAGGTGGTTGGCCTGGCCCGTCAGGTCCGCGGCCAGCGAGTAGTCAGTGCCGTCCTTCTTGAATGCCGCGTTGCGCAGGTAGCACCAGAGGATCGTCGCCATCCCTAGTCGATGTGCCTCCTCGAAGCAATGCGCGATCTCGACGAGCTGGCGCGTGCTCTCGTCGCTACCCCAATAGATCGTCGCCCCGATGGCGACGGCTCCGAGCTCCCACGACCGCTGCACGCTCGCGAAGAGCACCTGGTCGTACTTGTTCGGATAGGTCAAAAGCTCGTTGTGGTTGATCTTCACGATGAACGGGATCTTGTGCGCGTAGCGGCGGCTGACCGCGCCCAGCACGCCGACTGTCGAGGCGACGGCGTTGCATCCCCCTTCGATCGCGAGCTCGACGATCGCCTCGGGGTCGAAGTAGATCGGGTTTGGCGCGAAGCTCGCGCCGGCGCTGTGCTCGATTCCCTGGTCGACGGGGAGGATGCTCACGTAGCCGGTGCCGCCGAGCCGCCCGTGGTCAAAGATCCGCTGCATCGAGGACAGCACGCCATTCGAGCGGTCGGTAGCGGCCACGACGCGGTCGATGAAGTCTGGGCCCGGCAGGTGAAGCTTCGCGCTGTCGATCGTCTCGCAGCGGTGGCGCAACAGCGAGTCGGCCTGATCGCCAAGCAGCTCCTCGATGCGGTCGAGAGTCGTTTCTCCAGTCGCGACGGCCATGGTTCCTCCTAAGTAATGAGCGAGCTACGAGCGTAGCCGACGCGCGGCGTTCCGGCATGTTCGCTGTGTAACGGGCGTCGCCGCGCTCAAGCGCCCGCGGCGACGAGCTGCTCGTAGGCGGCGACGGTCTCGGCCGCGGTCGCTTGCCAGGTGAAGCGCGCGGCCTGAACACGCCCCCGCGCGGCGAGCTCGGCACACAGTCCCGGGTCGCCCACAACCTCCTCCAAGGCCCGCGCGAGCGCGCCGACGTCGCTCGGGTCGACGAGCTTGGCCGCGTCCCCCGCGACCTCGGGTAGCGAGGTCGTCGTCGATGTGATCACCGGGACGCCACGCTGCATCGCCTCGAGCACTGGGAGCCCGAAGCCTTCGTAGAGGCTCGGGAACGCGCACACCGTTGCCGCGCCATACAGAGCGCGCATCTGCTCGTCGCTCACATGACCGAGCAGCAGCACGCGGTCGCGCTCGGCCGGAGCGAGCGACGCGACGCAGGCGGCGAGGTCGTCATCATCGTCCCCGCCGGGATGAATCCACCCGACCATGACGAGCCGGATCGATTCCGGCAGCGCGGCGCGCGCGAACGCTTCGATCATCCGTGCGCCGTTCTTGCGTCGCTCCGATCCGCCGACGAACAGGACGTACGGCGGTTCGACCGGCGACGGTATCGCTCCGTCGTGCTGCGGAGGCTCGGCGGCGAGCGCGTTGACGGCGATTCGCGAGCGGTCGACCCCGAGAAATTCAGCGATGTCCTGCGCCGCATGGAGCGAGTGCGTCATCACCATGTCGGCACGGCGCGTCATTCCCGCGTAGCTGCGCGCGTATCCGTGCTCGAGCGCGCGGCCGCAGAGTGGTGGGGCCCAGGGGATCGCGTCCGCGAGTGACATCACGGTGCGTGGCGCCGCCGGTAGCAGCGATGTCCGCGGCTGGAGCCAATGGACGATGTCGGGCCGGATCAGCCTGACGGCGGCTCCAGGCCGCGAGTTGGTCCCAGTAGATGAGGGGAACTCGCGGCGTGAGGGGCGGTACGGGCATCGGCAGCGTAACCGTGCGAATTCGCTGTAGGCCGGTCAGTCGCGGACGCGGCGTGACGACGGTGAAGTGATGCGGGCAATCGAGTGCGTCCAGACCCGAGAGCAGTCCCCGCGCGTAGGCGCCGAGCCCGATGCCCATGTGCACGTAGTAAGACACGAGTGCGACCCGCAATGGTCGCGACATGTCAGCGACTCAGGCGCTCGAGGTCCGCGTCGACCATCAGCCGGATCAGCGCCTCGAAGTCGGTCTTCGGCTCCCATCCGAGGCGTTCCCGCGCTTTCGTCGCATCGCCGATCAGGTGGTCAACCTCAGCCGGACGTACGAGCGAGGAATCGGTCACGACGTGGTCATCGATTGAAACCCCCGCCTGGTCGAACGCGATCTCGACGCATTCCCTCACCGAGTGCGTGACACCCGTGGCGATGACGTAGTCGTCGGGCACGTCCTCCTGCAGCATCATCCACATCGCCTCGACGTAGTCCTTTGCGTAGCCCCAGTCGCGCTCGGCGTCGAGGTTCCCGAGGGGAAGCTTGTCGATCCGCCCGAGCTTGATCGCCGCGGCGTGCCAGGTGATCTTCCGCGTTACGAACTCGAGCCCACGGCGCGGTGATTCGTGGTTGAAAAGAATCCCGCTCGTCGCGCGCAGGTCGTAGCTCTCACGGTAGTTGACGGTGATGAAGTGGCCGTACGCCTTGGCCACCCCGTAGGGCGAGCGCGGGTAGAAGGGCGTCAGCTCGGTCTGCGGTACCTCGCGGACCTTCCCGAACATCTCGCTCGAGGAGGCCTGGTAGAAGGCCGCCTCGGGACAGACCTCGCGCATCGCCTCGAGCAGGCGCGTCACGCCGACGCCGCTGAACTCCGCCGTCAGCGTCGGCTGCACCCATGACACGGCGACGAAGGACATCGCTGCGAGGTTGTAGATCTCCGCCGGTCGGCTGGCGCGCAACGCGTCGACCAGCGAGCGCTGGTCGAGCAGGTCGCCCTGATGCAGCGTCAGCCGCTCGCGCATGTGCTCGATGCGGTCGAACCGCTCGACCGACGAGCGTCGCACCATGCCGTGGACGTCGTAACCGCGCTCGAGCAGGAGCTCAGCGAGGTACGAACCGTCCTGGCCGGTGATTCCGGTGATGAAAGCTGTCGGCGCCAATGGCGGCAGGCTACCGTCGTCCGCGGTCGCGCGCAGCGAACTCGCGTGCGACCGCCCGCACGAAGCGCGGGTTGTAGCGCAGGTAGCGCCGCCACAGCCGCCGCGGCTCGCGCGCCAGCCGGAAGGCCCATTCGAGCCCGTGACGCCCCATCCAGGCCGGCGCTTGGGCCACGAGCCCCGCGTGAAAGTCAAAGGCGGCGCCGACCCCGATCAGCATTGGGGCGGCGAGCTGTGGGCGCATCCTCGCCATCCATAGCTCTTGGTGCGGCTGGCCGGTCCCGACCCAGACGATCTCGGCGCCGGAGCCGTTGATCTCCTCGACGGTTTGCTGCTCCTCTTCGTCACCGAGCTCGCGATAGGGCGCGCCCGGCACGCCGCCGACATGCGGCGGCGAGGAGGCCCCGACGATCTGGATCCCGGGGTAGCGCGTCCGCAGCTCGAGGACGAGCGTCACGAGGGCGCCCTCGCTGCGCCCGCCGTAGAGGTACATCCGCGTCCCGCTGGCCGCTGCACGCTCGCAGCAGGCGAGCATCAGATCCGGCCCGTAAAGGCGAGAGCGGATGGCGCCCCGGCCGAGCGCGCGCAGCGCCCAGACCAGCGGCTGTCCGTCCGGAAGCACGAGCGAAGCCCCCTGAACCGCCGTTCTCACTGCCGGATCCTCCTGGGCCAGCATCACAAGGTGCACTGCGGCCGCCGTCATGTACCCGAGCGTGCGGGTGCGGACCATCGCCTCGATCCAGTCGACGGCCTCGTCGTAGTCGCAGAGCGCAAGCGAGATCCCGAGCAGCTCGCCGCGCGGCGGGGAGCTGCGGCGAGGCCGACACCTTGCCAGGCACTGCCATGCACGCTTTGTACTCGATCGGCCTGTCGCGAACCGGCCTTCGCCGGTCGAAGCCGGTTCAGTACGGGCGTTCGGCCGCGCGAGGCGTTGCGGCCACGACGAGCGCGTTGGACGGCACGCGCTCGAATGCGAAGACGAGCAGGCCGCGTTCGCTGTTCGCGCTGCGTCCGCCGGGGCGTAGGAGCTCACCGGTGCGCAGATACACCTCCGCGACGACCGCATGCTGGAGCCTGGCGAGCGAGGCGAGCAGCGAGTAGCCCGCCTCGGCCTCCCGCGCCGCGCGTGCGCGCGCAACGAGCAGGATCGCTCCCGCGTCGATCCAAGCGTGGTCGCCTTCGGGCAGGCATCCGAACGCGTGCAGATGACGCTTGCGAAGCGCGGCGACCGCCGCTTCACGCAGATCCTCGATTGATGTCCCGCAAGACACGCTGGCGGCGATCCTAGGCGAGCGAGCACCGCAACACTGGTGAACAAACCGCGTTTTGCTGGTGAACATCGCACGGTCGGTTGCGAGGCCCGGCGGGCGCGGCTGCGCATCGCTGGTAGCGGCGGGTGAAAAAAGCCCCGCGGCCTCGCCATCGGCTCCGCCTACCGTTCACCCAAGCGATGCCCGACCGCCAACTCAAGAACGAGCCTCCCGGGGACCGGCGCCTGCGCCTTGCCCCGGCCGCGCCGGCGCCCACGGGCGAGCCCCAGAAGCGCCTGCGCGTGATCGTGGCGGACCCCGATCCGCTGGCCCGTCGCGTGATTCGCGACGCGCTGACCGCGGAGCCGGGCTTCGTCGTGTCGGCTGAGGCGAAGGACGGAGTTGAGGCCGTCGAGCTCGCGACCCACTACCGCCCCGAGCTCGTCCTCATGGAGGTCGGACTGCCGCACCTTGACGGGATCAGCGCCTGCCGCGAGATCCGCGCCCGGGCGCCCGAGGTGCGCGTCGTCATGCTCTCGGTTCCCCAGGATCGCGATACGGAGCTGCGCGCACTGCGCGCCGGTGCATCCGGTTTCCTGACGAAGAGCGCCGCGATCGATTCCGTCGGGCGCGCGCTGCGCTCTGTCGCCTCCGGCGAGGCGGCGGTCAGCCGATCGCTGACGAGCCACCTGATCGAGATCCTTCGCAGCACGACCGAGGACGGGCGCGGCATGCGCCCGGTCAAGAGCCCGCTGACCACGCGCGAGTGGGAGGTGCTCGACCTGATCTGCGCCGGCCTGTCGACGCGCGAGATCTCCGGCAAGCTCTTCCTCTCCGAGGACACCGTCTACAGCCATACCAAGAGCATCCTGCGCAAGCTGGGCGTGCATTCGCGCGCCGAGGCGGTCGAGGCGGCGGGTCGGCTGCGCCAGCCAGGGGCGATATGAGCTGTGGTCGTCGCCGACGGGCATCTGAATCGCTCCATGCGGAGCGATTCTCGCGATAGGCCGCAGCGGCGGTAGGGCTCGTCCCGCCTGTGCGAGCGCCGCCCCCAAGTTCGGGCGTCGTGATCGCTGCGAGAGCCGATCCCGCCGCGCATCGCACTGATCGAAACGACGTACGCCCGCCTGGTCCGCAATCAGCGGGGCGAGGGCTGCGGCGAGACCAGCACTAGACTCCGCCCCCGATGAAGGTCGGTGTCATCGGGCTTGGTTACGTTGGGCTTCCGCTAGCTGTCGCCTTCGCGCTGCGCGACATCGACGTCCTCGGCATCGACCATGACGAGCGCAAGCTCGCGCTGCTCGCGGCGGGCAACTCCTACGTCGACGACGTCTCGGACGAGGAGCTGCACCGGGTGCAGCCGCGCCTGACGACGACGTCCGAGTTCGCACCGCTGGCCGAGGCGGACGCCGTGATCATCTGCGCACCGACCCCGCTTTCGGGGAACCGCGAGCCGGACCTCGGGCCCTTGCTCGATTGCGTTGTCAAGCTCGGCGCGGTGCTGCGCGCCGGGCAGCTCGTCGCGATCGAGTCGACGACCTACCCGGGGACGACGCGCGAGCAAGTCGCGCCGCTGCTCGCCGCGCGCTCGGGCCTTCGCCCCGGGGTCGATTTCCATCTCGTGTTCTCCCCCGAGCGCGTCGATCCGGGGCGCACCGACTTCACGCTGGCGAACACGCCCAAGGTGGTCGGCGGGCTCACGGAGGCATGCGTCGAGCGGGCTAGCCGATCTCTACGGCGTCGTCTGCGATCAAGATCGTGCGCGTCTCGACACCAGACGCGGCGGAGATGACGAAGCTGCTCGAGAACGTCTTCCGAGCGGTGAACATCGCCCTCGTCAACGAGCTCGCGCTGCTCACCGATCGAATGTCGATCGACATCTGGGAGGTGATCGACGCGGCAACCACGAAGCCGTACGGCTTCATGCGCTTCGAGCCGGGACCCGGGATGGGTGGCCACTGTTTGCCCGTCGATCCGTTCTATCTGGCCTGGCGCGCGCGCGAGTTCGACTTCTCGACCGAGTTCGTCGAGCTCGCCGGCAAGATCAACCAGCAGATGCCCTACCACTGCGTGGACAAGCTCCAGCGCGTCCTTAACGAGCGTGGTCTGCCGGTGCGTGGCTCGCGCATCGCGATGCTCGGCGTCGCCTACAAGCCGGGCGTTGGGGATACCCGCGAGTCGCCGGCAATCAAGCTGATCGACCTGCTGCAGGCACTGGGCGCCGAGGTCGTCTACCACGACGATCACGTGCCCGAGCTGCTCGGGCTGCGCTCCGTACCGCTGCAAGAACGCCCTTGAGGTGCCGCGGTCGCGCTCATCGTCACCGCTCACCCCGGCATCGACTACGACGCGCTGGCCGATCGCGTCGGGTTCGTCCTTGACCTCCGCGGTGTGACGCGCGCCGGGGCAAACGTGGTCCGACTGTGACCCGCCTCGCGGTCGTCGGGCTCGGCTATTGGGGGCCCAACATCGCGCGCAACATCGACGCGATGACAGACGTCGAGCTCGCCTGGGTCGCCGACAGCGATCCGCACCGCCTGGAGCGCGGCTTTGGCGCGGCGCGCATAACCGACTCGCTCGATGCGCTCCTCGCCGACGACACGCTCGACGGTGTCCTGCTCGCGACGCCCGTCCCGACGCACGCGCAGCTCGCGATCCGCGTGCTCGACGCGGGCAAGCACTGCTTTGTCGAGAAGCCGCTCGCCCAGTCGGTCGCGGAAGCGCAGGCGGCGGTCGCGGCCGCCGAGCGGGCGGGGCGCGTCCTGATGGTCGGTCACCTGCTCGAATACCACCCGGGCGTGCGCAAGCTCAGGGAGATCGCCGCTTCGGGCGAGCTCGGCGAGGTCCGCTACATCTACACGAATCGGCTCAACCTCGGCCAGCTCCGCGCCGACGAGAACGCGCTGTGGAGCCTCGGTGCGCACGACGTGTCGGTGATCCTCGCGCTCGCCGGCGAGGAACCATTCGAGCTGGACGCCCGCGGCGAGTGCTACATGCGCGCCGGCATCGAGGACGTCGTCTTCGCCTATCTGCGGTTCCCATCGGGGATCACCGCCCACATGCACCTCTCTTGGCTTGACCCGCACAAGGAGCGCCGCTTGACGGTGGTCGGCTCGCAGCGGATGGCGACCTTCGACGACATGGAGCTCGAGCGCAAGCTGACGATCTACGACAAGGGTTTCGATGAGAGCGCCGACAGTTGGGGCGAGTACATAACGCGCTCGGGCGATGTGACGAGCCCGCGGATCCCGAACGCCGAACCGCTACGTCTCGAATGCGAGCACTTCGTCCATTGCATCCGAAGCGGCGAGCAGCCACGTTCAGACGGACACAGCGGGCTGCGCGTGGTGCGTGTCCTCGAGGGCCTGCAACGCGCGCTTGAGGCGTCGCGCCGGTGAGCCCGCGTCCCGACCCGCGCGCCCCGGGCCTCCACGTCGGCGACGATGTCGCGATCGGCGAGGGCGTGATGCTCGGCGTCAACGTGACGATTCACGATGAGACCTCGATCGGCGACGGCTGCGTGATCGAGGACGGGGCCGTCGTCGGCAAGCGCCCCCGCCTCTCGCGCCACTCGACGACGCCGCGCAGCGGCCAGCGCGGCGCGGCGATCGCAGCGGGCGTGTCGATCGGCACGCACAGCGTGATCTTCGCCGGCGCGACGATCGAGGCGGACGTCGTGATCGGCGACCAGTGCTTCATCCGTGAGCGGACCCGGCTCGGGCCGAGCTGCGTGATCGGGCGCGGGAGTGTCGTCGAACCCGACGTGACGATCGGTGCGCGCTGCCGCATCCAGACGAACGTCTACCTGACCCGCGCCACGCTGCTCGAGGAGGACGTCTTCGTCGGGCCCCGGCGCGCTCACGACCAACGACGACACGATGGCCCGCCACGACGAGAGCTACGAGCTGCGCGGGGCGACACTACGGCGCGCGTGTCGCGTTGGCGGCGGCGCGGTGTTGCTCCCCGGTATCGAGGTCGGCGAGGAGGCGTTCGTCGCCGCGGGCGCGGTCGTCACACGCGACGTCCCGCCCCGCGCCCTCGTCATGGGCGTCCCAGCACGCCGCGTGCGGGAAATCGACGACGCGGACCTGCTCGAGCACTGGCGCTAGACGGGGAGCGACCTATGATCACGCAGATGCCGGCCAACCGTTCACCCGCGCTCGATCCCGTCACGGCGTAATGCCGACGCGTCCCCTTTCCGCGCAGGCCGTTGCCGACCTGTACGCCGGCAAGGTCGCGATTAACGACACATCCGAGTACTGCGAGCGATACCGTGGCTACGACTTCCACGGGCGCTTCGGGGCGAAGCTCGCCGACATGGAGTTTCCCCGTCTAATCATCCTGCTCGAGTTCGAGCGCCTGCTGAAAAAGTATGGGATCGAGCACGCTCGCAAGGTGCTGATGCTCAACGGCGGACCGACCGGCGACCCGGAGCTGCAATGTCTTACCTACGACCAGGTCGACGCTGCGGACTATGAGGCTGACCCACAGCGGTACGACTTGCATGCCCCCGAGTTCGCTGCCTCGGACTACGACTTCGTGATCCTGTCACAAACGTTGGAGCACCTCTACGACCCGATTGAAGCGCTCGGTCATCTGTATGCGGCGATGGCGCCCGGCGGCTACATTTGGGCATCAACGCCAACGGTCAGCCAGCAGCACTCGCTGCCGCATCATTTCGCGACCGGCTTCACCCCGATTGGCATGGCGTGTTTGTTCGCACACGTCGGCTTCGAGGTGGTTGAGATCGGGCAGTGGGGTAACTCGAGATATGCCAACCATTCGTTGGCGATCGGTGGCTTCCCGACTTTCTATGACCTCGCCCGGCCTCAGTGGCGTGGCCTACGCCACCTGCTGTGGACGCTCGGGGCTCCTCCGTCCTGGAGGCGTATCGCGCGCAGGTGGGTCAGCCTCTCGCCGCGCGACTGGATTCGCGATGGGCTGCGAAATGACTTCGCGACTCCCGTCCAAACCTGGGCGCTCGCCCGGCGCCCTCCCGCGGACGCGTAAGCCGCCGGCAGGCGTGGGATGCGCGAGCGGGATCTACGGTTCCGGTCGAAGGTCGGCACAGATGACGGCCGCGGCGGCGTAGACACCGTGGCCGAAATGGCAGTCGGCGACCAAATCCTCCTCCACTCTCGCCCAGCCCGTTGCGGCATCGTGCGCAAACACCTCTAGCCGCGCGACCGACAAATCCGCTCGGGCGACTCGCTGCCTGAAGGTCGCCGGCGCGTATTGGCGAAGCCATTGGTGATCCTCGTCGCCGCCCGCGGGCACGGTCACCAGAATGCGTCGAGCCACACGCCCGAGCTCACGCAACGCCTCGATGTCCCCGCCACCCGAGCTATCGATGCTGTAACGCTCGTTGTCCATCCCGATGTGTTCGAGCGTGGAAATGCAGGTGGCAACATCGAACGTACCGGCCGCGAACGGGAGATGCCGGACGTCCGCGACATGGCTGACGATCGCGGGCACGTCCACGCTCCGCAGGTCGACAGCCTCGATCGCCTGGGGCTGGCGCATCAGCAAGCGCTTGTAGATCGTGGGCGCGAAGGCGGTGCCAACGTCGAGCACACGAATGCTTGGGTCGGACGGGAGCGACCGCAGCACCCACGGAATTTCCACCACGCGCTCACTGAGGCCGGCACCGACCGCGGAAAGCGGCCGCCCGCTGGCCATCAGACGGTCAATCAGCGCTTCTTCGGCGAACGCGACGCGTGTGTCCCTGTGGCCACTGATGAGCTTTGGCATGTAGACCAGCTGACCCACCCAGCGAGACCAAGGCTGGGGGAGACGAAGCCGGACCAACCGGTAAGCATGAGCGGCGTGGGTGGTGAATGACACGCGTGGGGTCCCTGTGGCGTGTCTCAGCGGACGAGGGTTGCCCGGATCGCGGCGGCCACCTCGTCAACCTGATCGGCTCCGAGCGTGGGGCCGATCGGCAGCGCGAGGTTCGTCCGCGCCGCCTCGTCGGTGCCGGGCAGGTCGACGTTGACCGCCAGCGCGGGCTGGCGGTGCAGCGGTCGGCGGTAATACGCGCGTGCCTCCACGCCGCGTTCGCGCAGTGCCGCCCCGAGCTGATCGGCGCGATCGCTCCGAACGACGTAGAGGTGCCACGCTGGTCGCGAGCCCTCGCTCGCCGTCGGCAGCGTCACGAGCTCACCGATTCCCGATGCTGCGTAGCATCGCGCCGCTTCGCGTCGTCCGTCGGCCCATGCGTCGAGTTGGCGCAGCTGGACCCGCAGGATCGCTGCCTGCAACGCGTCGAGGCGCGAGTTGTAGCCGAGCTCTTCGAAGGTCTCCTTGTCGCGCGAGCCGTGGAATCGAAGCATCCGCGCGCGATCGGCGATGCCGGCGTCGTTCGTCGTGATCGCGCCACCGTCGCCGAACGCACCGAGGTTCTTTGAGGGGTAGAAGCTGAAGGTGGCCGCAGCGCCGAGCGCTCCGGGTCGTCCGTCCGGCCCGAGCGATCCGGCGGCCTGCGCCGCGTCCTCGAGGACCGGCACGCCGAGTGCCTCGATCGCCGCGACGGGTGCGACGTTGCCGAAGAGGTGCACAGCGATCACAGCCTTCGTGTGTCGGCTGAGTGCCGGCTTCACGGTCTCTGGGGTCACGCAGAATGTCGCCGGGTCGATGTCGCAGAACACGGGCCTGGCGCCCGTCGGCGCGACGGCCTCAGCGGTCGCATAGAAGGTGAACGACGGGACCACGACCTCATCACCTGGGCCCACGCCCATCGCGCGCAGGGCGATCGTCAGCGCGTCAGTCCCGTTCGCGACGCCGATCGCATGTTCGGCGCCAACGTACTGCGCGAACTCGGTCTCGAACTCCCGAACCTCGGGTCCGAGAATGTAGCGACCCGTCGCGAGGACGCGCTCGATCGCCGCTTGCAGCTCGGCCCGGAGTGGCGCCAGCGGCGTCGCGGTGTCGAACAGTGGGATCGCCATATGCGAGCAGAGAACCTACTCGGGAGGGACGACCACTGCGGTCCGGCGCAAAGCAGCCCAGAGCTCGCGCGGCACGGTGCGCAATGCGAGGATCGCCGCCGCGAGCGTCGCCGATCCGGCCGCGGCCGCGAGTAGCGGCGACAGCGGCGCCGCGAGCGCGACAGAAAAAGCGACCCCGAGCGCGACGACGGTCCGCGCGGCCGTGCCAAGCCGCGGGCGCAGGTCGCGACGCGCGCGGAAGAGGGCGGCGGCATACGCGCAGGCGAGCGCCACCTCGAGCGTAAGCGTCGTGATCGCCGCGCCGCGTGCCCCCTGGCCGGGAATCAGGAGGACGCACAGCACCGCTGCGAGCACGACCATCGCAGCGTTGATCGTGATCAGCGAGCGATACATCCGGACCGAAAGCAGCGCGAACGCGAATACGGCAGCGAGGAACGTTGCCGCGACGCCGCACCCGAGGATCCGCAGCACCGCGGTCGCCCCCGCATAGCCCCCGTCGCCCATCACGTGCACCGCAAACGGCGCAGTCGCGATGACGAGCAGTGACAGCCAGCCGCCGAGCAGGAGATCGCCTTCGAAGAGCCGCTCGAGTGCGTACTGCAATCGATTGCCGCCGTCGCGCGCCGCGCGCAGGAGGATCGGGAAGGCCGAGCCGATCAGCAACAGCGGGATGCCGTTGACCACGCTGAGGATCCGGAACGCCAGGCTGAAAACGCCGACGGCGTGTCCACTCGCGATCAGCGACATCGCGATGACGACGATCTGGAAGTACACGACCCCGAGCGCGGTCGCGGCGGCGAAGACGGCGGACTCTGACAGCAGTCGGCGCCAGCGCCGAACCGCGAACGACGGGCGGATCGTCACCTGACCGCGGACCAGCGCCGCGGTGATCGTGACGGTCACGGCAAATGAAACGACGGCGGCTGCGAAGAACGGCAGCAGGGGGGCACCAACGACGACGAGCACGACGAGACCGGCGGCGGTTACGGCCGGGCCGGCGAAATCGAGCACGGCGAGCCATTGCAAGCGAAGGGCTGCCGTCAGCGGTATCGAGAGCGTCACCTGGAGGTTGGCGAGGAGTAGGCCGATCGACGCTATCGCCGTGCCGGCGACTACGACGCCGGGGTAGCCGGCGAGCGCCGTGAAGAGGACTGCAATGCCCGCACCGGCGAGGCTCAACGCCAGGCGCAGGCCGAGCAAGCTGCCCATCAGCTCGTCCCGTTCGCGGTTGCCGCCGCTGCTGAACTCGCGAACACCGAGTGTGGCGATTCCGCCCTCGGTGAATGCCGCGACGATCAGCAGCAGCGATGTCACCGTGACGTAGTGACCGAAGTTCGTCGCGTGCAGGTGACGAGTCACGAACGGCATCGCCGCGATGCTCGTCGTGACGGCGCCGGCGTAGGCGAGCATCCGGACGCCGCCGCCCCGCAGAAATACGCCGCCGGCCCCGGGCGAGTCGAGTACGTCGAGCTCGGCAGTTGTTTCCGGTTGGGACGCTGTAGCCATCGGACGAGTGTCCCAGAGCGCACCGCCATAGTAGGGTGCGCGCGCTGATGCGCTCACGGCTCGATGAGATGGTCGACCTGACGCTGTTCGCGATTCCGAAAGGGTTCACCGACCCCCACGTCTCGTTGATCCAGAGCAATGCGCTGGCGAGCTGGCAACGGCTCGCTCCTGCCGTCGAGGTTCTGGTGATGGGAGATGACCCGGGTGTTGCTGACGCGGCACGCGAATACGGCGCGACTCACATCCCCCAGGTCGAGCGCAACGAACTTGGAACTCCGCTTCTCGACTGGGCCTTCCAAGAGGCGGCCGTGCGCGCCCACGGCCCGCTGCTCTGCTACGTCAACGCGGACATCGTCCTGCTCGACGACTTCGTCGACGCGGCACGGCGCCTGCCGGCGAAGGCGTATCTCGCGATCGGACGCCGTTGGGACTGCGACATCACCTCAAAGCTCGATTTCTCCGGCGGTGATGGCGCCCTGCGCGACTGGGCCAAGCATGAGGGAAAGCTCGATCAGGGCCGCGGGAGCGACTATTTCGTCTTCCCGCGGGCGACCGACTTTGGTCTTCCACCGTTCGCGGTCGGCCGACCCGGCTGGGACAACTGGATGATCCGCCGCGCACTCGAACTCGGCATTCCTGTGATCGATATCACCGAGAGCGTCACCGCGATCCACCAGAACCATGGCTATGGCCACGTGGCCAAGGCGATGGGATCGGACTGGGAAGGGCCGGAGGCCAGGCGCAATCGCGAGCTCGCCGGAGACTTCGATCGCTACATCTACAGCCCGTACAACGCAACGCATCTGCTCGGCGTTCGGCGGCTGCGCCGGGCGCGCTCGGCGCAACACCTGCGCGCGAGGATCGAGGCATTCGTGGCGCTGAATCCTGTCGCACGTCCGCTGCATCGGCTGGTCCGGTTGGTACACCGCGGCCGGTGAGCAATCTGCTCCACCGCCTGACGGGCAGCCGCGCGATCATGCCGCTGACCGCGCGCGTGATCTGTGCCCGCCTGGTCCGCGAGACGCCGAGATTTCTCGCCGGCGAGATCGTGCGCCCGCCTGGAATGCGCACGTTTCACCTGCGCGAGAACGGGTTGTGTATGGCGATCCGCCATCGCAGTGCCGACGCCGCCGCGCTCGCCGAGGTCTTCTACCACCGCTGGTACGACGTGCCGGTCGACGTAGCGCGCGCTCTCGGCTCGCCGCGCAGAGTCCTCGATCTCGGGGCGAATATCGGGCTGTTTGGGGTGCTCGCGGTCGCGCGCTGGCCAGGCGCGGAGGTTGTCGGCTACGAGCCCGACCCCGACAACGCGACCGTCTGCCGGCGCACGATCGCGCTGAACGGCCTCGGCGAGCGCTGGAATGTCGTGCCGGCCGCCGCCGGCGCCCGAGACGGCGAGGTGCGCTTCGCCGCTGGTCTCGGCGCTTCGTCACACGTATTGGCGGATGGCGAGCATGCAACCTCCGCGTCGATCGTCGTGCCCAAGCACGATGTCATGGCGGCAATCGCCGCATCTGATCTGGTGAAGATCGACATCGAGGGGGGCGAGTGGGAGATCTTGGCCGATCCGCGTTTCACGCAGGCCCCGCCACGCGTGCTGGTCATGGAGTACCACCCGGAGGGATGTCCCAGCGGCGACCCGCGCGCGGCTGCCGAGCGGGCGCTCGGCGATGCCGGTCTACGCACCGCGCCGATCTGGCATGGGGAAGGCGGCGTGGGGATGCTGTGGGCCTGGCGCTCGTGATTCGCGCCGACGACGAAGGCGAGCGATGAGCTTCCGCGCCCGACTCGCGCGACGCGTTACGGAGACGGCCACGGGCCACGGCTTGCTCGCGGGCGATGAAGGACCGGTCGGATCCGTGGCGTCGCTGCGCGACTGGGTCGCCGAGCACAAGGATCACTGCGGCGCAGGTTGGAGCAGCGTTCCGGCGCCCACGTCGCCTCCGTTGCCGCCCCCGCGCAGCGTCGCCGGCGCCGGTGGTCCCGCCTTCGACGCTGCTCTGACGCGTCTCCTGGCGCTGCCGGAAACGTCCCCGCCCAACCTCGACGTGGCAAAGCTTCCCGGCGCGCGCGTCGTCACCTCGCACGGGCTTGTCATCACCCACGACGGTCTGCTTGCGAGCGAGAGCGCATGGGACCGCGACCTCGACGCAACCGGCGTGCTCGAAAGGAAGCGACTGCCACGGGCGCAGCCCGCGCGGGGCGTTCAAGCGACGCTGATCTCGCAGTGGTGCGGGGCGTACTACCACTGGCTCACCGACGCGCTCCCGCGCGTCGCCGTCCTCGAATCCGCAGATGGTGCGCCGCCCAGCGTGATCGTGCCCGAGGACCTCAGGCCATGGCAGCGACGGTCGCTCGACCTCCTCGGCCTCGGCGATCGGCTGACGCCGTTTTCGGGCTATCTGCGCGCCGACGTCCTCCTCTGGCCTCGTCCGGCCACGCTGCTCGCCGGGCACACCCCGAGCTGGGCCTGCGAGTGGCTACGAGAGCGCTTCGCATCCGGCGCGCCGAGCGGAAAGAGGCGCCTGTATCTGACACGCCGCGCCGAGCACCGGCGCCGCGTCGCGAACGAGGACGAGCTTTGGCGCGTCGTGCTGGAGCCACGCGGCTTCGAGTGGATAGATGCCGGCGAGCTGTCCTTTGACGAGCAGATACGCACGTTCGCGGCGGCCGGCGTGATCGTCGCTCCGCACGGTGGGGCGCTGACGAACATGGCGTTTGCGCGCCGCGCAATCGTGATCGAGCTGTTTTCGCCGGACTACGTGAACCTCTGCTACTACGTGCTCGCCGCACGCTGCGGCCACGAGTACTGGTCGGTGATGGGACGAGAGGGGCGCGGCGGCAGCATCACCGCGGACATCGGGCGCTTGACTGAGACGCTCGCTGGCGCGGGGGTCGCGTAGGGAACTGCGGCTAGCGGCCCGGCACGGGCGCGCGGCGCGCGGCCCGATACCACTCGATGGTTCGCTCGAGACCTTCGCGCAAGCTCGTGCTGGCGCGAAAGTCGAACTCCTGTTGGGCGCGCGAGGTGTCCAGCCAGCGGCGCGGCTGGCCATCGGGTTTCGTCGTATCCCAGACGATCTCACCGGTGAATCCCACGAGTTCTGCGATCAACCCGGTCAGTGCGGCGATCGAGATCTCCTCGCCAGACCCGAGGTTGACCGGCTCGCCGCCCGAATAGCGTGCCGCGGCTGCAACGATCCCCTCGGCCGCGTCGCCGACGTACAGGAATTCGCGCGACGCCCGACCGGTTCCCCAGCAGACGATCGACGGCGCACCGCTCTCCAGCGCTTCGTCGCACTTCTTGATCAGCGCCGGGATCACGTGCGAGGTTCGATCGTCGAAGTTGTCGCCTGGGCCGTAGAGGTTCACCGGGAGCAGATAGATCCCCTCGAAGCCGTACTGCTGGCGATAGGCCTGCAGCTGTACGAGCAGCATCTTCTTTGCGAGCCCGTATGGTGCGTTGGTCTCCTCTGGGTAGCCGTTCCAGAGGTCCTCCTCCTTGAACGGCGCGGGTGCGTGCTTGGGGTAGGCGCACACGGTGCCGACGCACACGAAGCGCTCAACCCCGGCTTGACGGCTTTCCTCGATCAGCTGTATGCCCATCAAAGCGTTCTCGTAGAAGAACGCGCCCGGCGTCGCCATGTTGGCGCCGATTCCCCCGACAACCGCGGCGAGATGAACCACGACCTCGGGCCGCGCGTCCGCGAGCACGCTACGAATCGCCTCCCGTTCACGCAGATCGCACTCTGCCGAGCGTGGCGCATCGATGCTCGCGACATCGTGCTTCGCGATCTCATCGATCACGTGCGCGCCGAGGAACCCGGAACCGCCCGTGACCAGCACGCGCTTGCCCGTCAATAAGCTCACAGAGCCATGATAACCGCGGCCGGAGGTGCCCGGCGGTAGCGGCTGTCGTCCTTCGCCGAGCTCAGGCTTCGGTGCGCGGCGCCCTCGCCGGCTGTGGCGGGTCACGCACCGGCATGCTGACCCAGCGCTCGGGAATCACACGCGCGGGTTCGTCGACGCCGCTGGCGAACCCGAGCCAATGCTTCGGGGCTATCACGCGTACACCCGGGCGCCGGTTGAGCCAGGCGCCCCACCACGAGAACGAGCTACTGCTCGTGATCACCACGTCGGCGTTCGTCAGCAGCTGCAGGTCGACGATCGCGGGATTGCGTGAGCAGCGGACGTTGTAGCGGTCTCCAAGCTCATCGCGGACGGCGTCCGGGTCGTCGGACACGACCACCAGCTGGTAGCGATCCCGATCCGGAATCGATTCCAGGGCATCCAAAAAATCAGGTGTTCGGCCTCGATGACCACCATGACACCGCGCGGATCGAGCTTGCGCATCAGGGCGTCGGCGATCTGGGCCGTCAGCCGCTCCTGCAACTGAGGCCGCTTGGCGTACAAGTCGACCAGCCGCGCAATCTTCGACAAGCCGGTGACCCGGCCGTTGTGACCGGGGATGTATCCGACGTGCGCCACACCGTGAAACGCCACCAGATGGTGTTCGCAGGTGGAATACAGCGGGATCTCCTTGATCATCACCAACTCGTCATGCTGCTCGTCGAACGTGGTGTCCAGCACGGCGTCGGGATCGGTGTACAGCCCGGCGAACATCTCCCGGTAGCTACGCGCGACGCGGGCCGGGGTGTCTAGCAGACCGTGTCGATCCGGGTCCTCTCCGATCGCGTACGCATTTCTCGGACCGCGGCCTCGGCACGTGCCTGGTCGAAGACCGAAGCGCTCAGGGTCACGGTTCGGGAATTCGACTGCGCCATCGGAGCCTCCGTTCGTTTCAGCCGTGTGTCGAAGGGTTGGACGGGCTCGGGTCGCCGCCGGGCGGTTCGACGGCCTGGCCGG
>CAVPFP010000035.1:0-11747 GCA_963703775.1 uncultured Solirubrobacterales bacterium
AATATGACGTCGGGAGGGCCAGGCCACCAGCCTGGTAAAAGAAGTCGGTCCGGCGCACATGCATGCAGATATAGGGCTCGTTGTCGGGAACAACCGCCGGAACGCGGCCTGATGCTCGTCGCGAACCGTAAAGAGGTGCCGAATCTCGTCGGCATAGTCGGTGAACCAGTCCTCGGACTGGAAATAGCCCCCATATTCGACGCCGTCCCGCAATCGAGCTAAGGTGCCGGCGGGGCTCTCGTCTTGCTCGCAAATGATCACGTCGGGTTTGAAGCCGTGCTCGAACCGGAATTGCGCGCGGCGTCGCCAGCGCACGCTCGGCCGTCCCCACGGACCGAGCTCGAAAAAATGCCAGAGCCGGATCGTCGGATGACCCGTTCGGGGCTCCCGACACATCACGAACTCCGTGCCGAGGCGTCTGCTCGCCGCGTGCGCGAAGGCAAGCTGGAACATTTGATTGCCCATGCGGCCGATCAATCGCACCCGGATCATCGGGGGCGATCGTAATCGATCCCCCAGTCGCCGCCAGCCGGCGGATCGGAACCGCGGAGGGCCGATCGTGGGTCGCTGCGCTGCGCCCTGGCCTCAACCTCAAATGCCGGCTCGCCTGATCGTGGACCGAGCCGAGATCATCACCGGCGAACGCGTCCAGAGCCTGGCCGAGGTTACGGTGATCTCCGGGCGCACCTACGAATTTCACCGCGGTGTCGCTCATTACGCGCGGGAGATGCTCCGATTCGAGACGAGCATGGCCGAGTTCGGAGAGCAGGAGCTTGGCCGACTCGCACGCGCACGTTCAGTCTTCGTGTACACCCACGATTTCGACGACTTCGCTGACATCGTGTGGCCCCGGCTGGTATGTCGGCCACCTGTGCTCATCACCCACAACAGTGACGGTGAGGTGTCCGAGAAACATGCGCACTGGCTCGACGGCGAAGGACTGGCCGTGAGGTGCTGGTTCGCGCAAAATGCCACAGTGCGCCACCCGCGTCTACATCCTGTGCCGATCGGAATCGCGAACTCGATGTGGCCGCACGGAAATCTCCGCTCGCTGGCCCGCGCGATGCGCCGCGCGCGGCGGACCGGCCATGAGCCGCTGTCGCTGTTTGCCCAGTTCAACGCATCCACGCATCCGGCACGAGTGGCGGCCGCCGATGCGCTGCGATCGAACTTTCCGGCCCGCGAGGTCGACGCCACGCCGTCACTGAAATGGCGGCAGTACATCAAGCTCCTGAGCGCACATCAATTCTCCGCCTGCCCGCGCGGCAACGGCATTGACACGCATCGTCTGTGGGAGTCGCTCTACCTCGGCGTCATTCCGATCGTCGAGCGCACGACGCTGAGCGAGCACTGGAGAGGCGACCGGCCTTCCGCTCGTATTGATCGATGATTGGCGCGAAGTGACTCCCGCTCGCCTGCGCGACGAGGCGGCCCTACTGGCAGCGAGCGGGGACGAGGACGCGCTGCGGCTCTCGACCTATCGGGCTGACCTCGCGGCGACGCTCGCGCGCGCAGCATCAATCGTCGGCGCCGGCGGTGGGCGACGGCGCCTGAGGCGCCAATATACTGGCGCTCTGCAGGAGGGCTCGCGAAGCCCTCCGTATCGTTCGGCGAGCGCATACGGGCGGCGTCATCAGGCTCACGCGGGCCCACCGCAGCGCCCCGTATCCTCCGCACCCAGCACCGATGAGGACTTCCGAAAACCCGCACGTCGAGGCGATCAGCGCCGGCTCGGTCGTGCTCGCCGCTGGCAAGCCTCGATGACGGCCTGGCTTGCGGCGCGCCGCGAGCGGAGTCAGCTGCGTTTCCTCTTGCGTGGTCGGAGCGTCGCAATCGGCGTTCTGATTTTCGTCTCGGTGCTGACGGGTATCTGTGAAGCATCGATTCTCGGGATCGTCGCCGAGGTGGCGAGTGCGCTCGTCAGCCGCACCGGCGACTTGCACATCGCGATCGGCCCGCTGCACATCAGCGCGACGATCAGCGTCCTGCTCTTCGTCGGCTTTGCGCTGATCGCGGCGCGTCTGCTGCTTCAGATACCGACGGTGGTGCTACCGGCGCGACTGGCGGCGGACGCCCAGGGAACGCTGCGCCGTGGCCTGATCGCGGCGTTCACGAGCGCCTCCTGGACGGTGCAGTCGCGCGATCGCGAGGGCGAGCTGCAGGAGGTCTTGACGAACCAGACGGGGCAGGCCTCATTCGTGACGCTTTCCCTGACGGGGCTCGTGACGAGCGGGCTCACGTTGCTCGTGCTCGTGGGCTCAGCCTTCGTCGTCGAGCCCGCGGCCGCAGCGATCACGCTGGCCGCCACAATCATCCTCTTCAGCGGCCTGCGCCCGCTCAGCCAGCTGGTCGGCCGCCGTTCGGAGATGTTGTCCGTCGAGCAGATACGCCTCGCCCACGGCATCGGACAGACGGCGCGCATGGCGGAGGAGATGGACGTCTTCGGCGTGGGCCGCGAGCAAGCTGGCGAGGTGCAGAGGCTCGTCGACGCCGTCGCCCGGCATTTCTCGCGCCAGCAGATGCTCGGGAGCCTCGCGCCGAGCATCTTCACGACGGCCACCTATCTCCTCCTTGTCGGCGGTCTGTTCGTGCTCCACGCGGCGAACGCCGGCCATGTTGCTTCGCTCGGCGCCGTGGTGCTGCTGCTGGTGCGCTCGGCTGGCTACGGCCAGCTCGTGGCCGCGAGCTACCAGAGCCTGCGCGGCACGCTGCCGTTCGTAGCGCGAGTGCGCGACCGAGAGCGCGCGTACCTGGAGAGCACGCCGGCGAGCGGCGATCGTCCCCTCCCGGCGATCAAGAGCATTACCCTCGACCACGCGTCTTTCGCCTACGTGCCCGGTCGACCGGTCCTCGACGACGTGAGCTTCGAGTTCGCGGGCGGCGAGTCCGTCGGCATCGTCGGGCCTTCGGGGGCGGGGAAATCGACGCTGACGCAGATCCTCTTGCGGCTGCGGCCACTCGACTCCGGGGCATATTTGGTTAACGGTGTACCGGCTGCCGAGTACTCGCTCAAGGATTGGACCTCGCGCGTGGCCTACGTATCGCAGGAGCCGCGCCTGCTGCACACCACCGTCATCGCCAACATCCGCTACTTCCGCGACATCGCCGAGGACGCGGTAATCGAGGCCGCGAGGCTCGCGCGCATCCACGACGACATCACGGATTGGGCCGATGGTTACGACACGGTGATCGGTCCGCGCGCCGACGCGATCTCCGGCGGGCAGCAACAGCGGATCTGCATCGCGCGCGCACTCGCCGGACAGCCGTCCGTGTTGATCCTCGACGAGCCGACAAGTGCGCTCGATCCACGCTCGGAGAGCCTCTTACAGGAGTCGCTGACGGCCTTGCGGGAGCGCACCACGCTGCTGATCGTTGCCCATCGCATGTCCACGCTTGAGATGTGCGATCGCATTCTGGTACTTGTTGATGGTCGCGTGGACGGGTACGGTCCCGCTGACGAGTTGCTGCGCGATAACAAGTACTACCGGGCCGCCATCTCGCTTTCCGGCGCAGGCAGGACGCATGTTGCGTGAAAGCGCACTGCCGCTACTGCGTCAGCGGTGCACGGAAGCCGCCGCATGACACGCCCGCGTGATGTCATCTTCATAACCGGGGCGGGCGGCTTTATCGGCTCGAACCTCGCCACCATGCTTGCCGGTGACGACCACCGCATAGTGCTCTGTGACACGTTCACGCATCCTGCGTCCTGGCAGTACCTCGCGGGCGTTCTTGCTTACGACGTCGTGCTCGCGAACGAGACGATGCCCTGGCTGACGGCGCACGAGGGCGAGGTTGCTGCGATCGTCCACCTCGGCGCGATTTCGTCCACCACCGAGGCGGATGTTGCCTCGCTCATCAGGAACAATGTTCGCTTTTCCCTCGATCTATGGGACTACGCCGCGCGCTGCGGATGTACTTTCATCTACGCGTCATCGGCGTCGACGTACGGCGACGGCTCGGCGGGCTTCCACGACGACGACTCGCCGGCTGGCCTCGCTCGGTTGCGCCCATTGAATGGGTACGCCTGGAGCAAGCACGTTGTCGATCGGCGCATCGTTGACGACGTCGAGCACGGCAGGCCTACGCCGCCGAGCTGGGCCGGGCTCAAGTTCTTCAACGTCTATGGCCCGAACGAGGGGCACAAGGGGACGATGCGTTCGGTCGTTCACCAGCTATACGCCCAGGCCGTTGCCGGCCAGCCGGCGAGGCTATTCAAAGCAGATAACGCCGAGTATGCCGACGGCGGTCAGATGCGCGATTTCGTGTACGTGAAGGATTGCTGCACCGTCGTCCAGAACCTGCTGGCCGTGCCGTCCGTCGGCGGCATATTCAATGTCGGCACTGGAATTGCCCGCACGTTCGCGGAGCTGGCGGCGGCAGTGTTCGCGGCGATGGGGACAGAGCCGAACATCGAGTACATCGATATGCCTGAGGCAGTGCGTGGTCGCTACCAGTACTTCACACAAGCCGACATGTCCAAGCTCACAGCCTTGGGACTCGCGCCCCAGTTTCACACGCTCGAGGCGGGGATTGCCGATTACGTTCAGGGCTATCTGGCCGACGAGTTCCACTCCGCGATTCAGTCGCCCGGTATGTGAACCGGTTATCTGAGCGATGGTGGACGCAAAGGTTTCGGTAGCTGTCGAGTCCGCGCTGCGGACGAGTGCGGCTGCGGCAGCTGAGCTGACGGGGCTGTCGGCGCAGACCGCGGCAGCGGCGCAGCTGATGATCACGGCCCTCTCCGCCGGCGGCAAGGTGCTCTGCTTTGGCAATGGCGGAAGCGCGAGCGACGCGCAACACTTGAGCAGCGAGCTGGTCGCTCGCTTCAAGATCGATCGCGGCGCGCTTCCGGCTCTCGCCTTGGCCGTTGATGGCTCTGCCCTGACCGCGATCAGCAACGACAGCGGCTTCGAACAGATCTTTTCGCGCCAGCTCGAAGCTCATGCGAAGCCCGGTGACGTGGCCGTGGCGATCACGACCAGCGGTCGGTCGCCAAACGTTCTCGCGGGCATCGAGACCGCGCGGCGGATGAAGGTCGCCGTTGTCCTTCTCACCGGGCCGCGCGGCGCCGTGCTGGCCGACCGCGTGAGCATCACGATCGCGAGTGCCGCGGACGACACTGCGCGCATCCAGGAGTGTCACGGCTCGGTGATTCACGCGATCTGTGAGGCCGTCGAGCAGGCGATGGCCGGCGTCGAGATCCGTCGAGCCCCCGGAGGTGTGGTCACCACGCTGGCGGAGCTTTGCGCCCTGCGCGAGCACTACAGACAGTGCGGCTGTGTCGTCGTGTGGACGAACGGCGTGTTCGACCTTTTGCATGTCGGTCATCTGCACACCTTGCGCGCTGCGCGCGCCTTCGGCGATGTCCTCTTTGTCGGCGTCAACGACGACGCAACCGTGCGGAAATTAAAGGGTTCTCGACGGCCGCTCACGCCTGCTCGCGAACGCGCCGAACTCGTCGCGGCGCTCGACCCGGTGGACCGAGTCGTCGTTTTCGAGGAAGAGACACCGGACGCATGTCTGCGCGCTCTCCAGCCCGACGTCCACGTCAAGGGGGATGACTACCGCCCGCCCGACGGCAAGCCGATGCCGGAAGCCGCGACCGTGGCGGCATACGGTGGAAGGATCGAGTTCGTCCCGCGCGTGCCGGACCGATCGACATCGCTACTGGCCGACGCGCTGACAGATGACCGCTGAGGGCCGCCAGGCCGTTTTCTTGGATCGCGACGGGACGCTGATCGCGGATCCCGGCTACCTGCGAGATCCAGATCAGGTGAAGCTGCTACCCGGCGCAGCAGCCGCGCTCGCGGCGCTGGCGGAGCGTGGCTATCTGCTCGTGCTCGTGAGCAACCAGTCCGGCGTTGGGCGCGGGCTCATCACCGCGGAGGAGGCGAGGCGCGTACACAGTCGTTTCGTCGCCCTGCTCGCGGAGGCCGGGGTAACACTGGACGGCGCGTACTACTGCCCGCACACGCCCGAGGCTGGCTGCGCGTGCCGTAAACCCCGCCCGGGCCTCCTGTTGGACGCAGCGCGGGAGCACGGCATCGACCTGCGCCGGTCGGTGATGATTGGCAACGCGGAGAGCGATGTCGGGGCCGGTACGGCGGCGGGCGCATCCACGATCCTGCTGCGCGAGGATCGGTCGTCCGCCGCGCCGACGATGGCGGACGCCGTCGCGTACGGATGGGATGAGGCCTACGCCCTTGTGGTTGCAGCGACGGCCGAGCGTGCCGCATGAGCGCCCCATCGATGATCGCTCCGGGAGTGCGACTCACCGTCGTCGGCGACGTGATGCTCGACGAGTACATTTTCGGCGAAGCCTCTCGGATCTCGCCGGAGGCGCCCGTTCCGGTTGTCCGCGCGCATGGCGAGCGCAAGACGCCGGGCGGTGCCGGTCACTCAGCTCGCTGCGCGGCGGCGCTCCAAGCCGTGGTTGAGTTGTGCGCCGTCGTTGGTGCGGACCCGGCTGGCAGGGAGCTCTCGCAGCTCCTCGCCGACGGGGGCGTCAGCCCGCGGCTCGTGAGCTCAACGACGCGAAACACGATTCGCAAGGCGCGGATCTTTGCCGGCCACCATCAGGTCGCGCGTGTCGACCACGAGACCGTCAGCCCACTCGGCGCCGATGATGAGCGCGCGCTCGCGGACGCCGTTGGCGCCGCCGCAGATGCCGACGTGATCCTCGTTTCCGACTACGCGAAGGGCTCGGTGACCGACGCGGTGATGGAGCAGGTGCGCGCGGTCGCCCGGGCCCGCGGAGTGCCGGTCGTCGTCGATCCGAAGGCGGCGGACTGGTCGCTGTATCGCGGGGTAGACGTGTTGAAACCGAACGTAGCGGAGCTCCGGCACGCGACCGGGATGCCGGCTGGGACGCCGAGCGAGGTTCTCGCCGCCGGCGTTCGATGAGCGCCGAGATGAGCCCCGCGGCGGTGCTCGTGACGCGCGGCGCGGATGGCATGTCCCTGTTCGTCGAGGGTCGCCACGTCGTCGACGATGTCGGGATCACCCGCGAGGTGGTCGACGTGACCGGCGCCGGCGACACCGTCGCCGTCTGCGTCGCGCTGGCGCGCGCGAGCGGAGTGGAGTGGCCGGCGGTCCTGCGGATCGCGAATCTGGCGGCGGGCATTGCGATACGGCACGCCGGGACGGCCCTCGTGTCGCTGGACGAGCTCGTTCGCGAAGCCGCCGATGGCGGCTAGCAGCAGGCAGCTCACGGTCGCGGTCCTGCGCCTCGACCACATCGGCGATTTGGTGCTGACGGGACCGTTCCTCGTCGAGCTGCGGAAGGCCTATCCCACTGCCCGGATCCTCCTGGTCGTCACCACCACGGTGGCCGAGCTCGCGCGGCGGCTGTCGGTCGTCGATGAGGTTCTCGCGGTGCCCGATCGACGGACGCGCTGGTTCGGGCGCGTCCGGCGCGCAGCGGACGGTCTTCGGCTGGCTCGTCGGCTGCGCCGCCGCGCGATCGACGTGATCATCGTTCCGCGGTGGGACCTCGATCACTACGGCGCGATCGCGATCGCGCGACGGTCCCGTGCGCCGGTCCGCCTGGGGTTCACGCACGCCGCCATCGGCTCGAACGCCAAATCGCTCACCAGTACGGTCGATGCGCCGGCCGATGAGCAGGAGGCGCTCAAGCCGCTGCGCCTCCTGCCGTCCGGCCACCAACACGACTGGGCTGATCTCGAGCATCCGGTGTGGTACGCGCCCGAGGACGCGGCGGTAGCCGACAGTCTGTTGGCGTCCGCCGACCGGCCACTGATCGTCTTTGGCATCGGTGCCGACGAGGCGCGCAAGGTGTGGCCGGCCGAGCGGTTCGCCATGAGCGCGCTCGCACTTTGCGAGACCTTCGACGCTCTCGCTGTGGTCATCGGTAGTCGTGATGACGGCGCGGCTGCGGCGCGCTTCGCGGCGATCGCTCCGCAGTGCCTGAATCTCGCCGGTGCGACGACGCTACCCGTGGCGGCTGCCGTCATCGCGCGAGCGGTGCTGTTCGTTGGTAACGATGCCGGGCCGATGCACCTCGCCGCCGCGGCTCAGGTGCCGATCGTCGAGATTCGCTGCCATCCGCAATCCGGCCCGCGCGGTCACCGTTACTCGCCGGCGCGGTTCGGACCACGACCCGGCCCCGCGGTCACGCTTCAGCCGGTCGAACCGGCCGACGGGTGCGGCGAGTCCTGTGCTGCCAGCGACTCACATTGCATTCTCGCGGTCTCAGTCGAGGACGTCGTGTTCGCGGCGCGGCAGCTGCTCGGTGCCGCGTCCGGCCGGCTCGGATCGTGACGGGATCTGCGGTTCTCGGCGCACCTGGCGCAGAGACTACGATCCCTCGCGAATGAGCGATGCAAGAGACGCTGGGCCTCCGGAGGGCGCGCCCGGCGCCCAGGTACCGGTGGCGCTGTTCGTCCATCGGCGGCACGAGCTCCTGCAGCGCACGCTTGACTGCCTGCGCGCGAACGGCATCGGGAAGCTTTACGTCTTCTCCGACGGTCCGAGGAACGAGGGAGAAGCCCGAGGGGTCGAACGGGTGCGTGAGACGATCGCAAAGATCGATTGGACGGAGACCGTGATCGTCGCGCGAACCGAGAATATGGGACTCAGCCAGTCGATCCGCTCGGGTTTGGGGCAGCTGTTCGCCGACCATGAGGCAGCGGTCGTCGTCGAAGACGACGTCTGCGTCGCACCCGAGTTCTACGGCTACGCGTGCCGGGCGTTGTCCCACTATCGGCGCGACCAGCGTGTCGCGGGCATCACCGGCTATCGAGTTCCGTTTGTCCGCAGCGCGCTTGACCAATATCCGTTCGATGTGTTCATGTCGCCACGATTTTCGTCGTGGGGGTGGGCGACGTGGCGCGATCGCTGGAGCAGCTTCTCCTTCGACCTGGGGTTCTTGCGCAACGAGCTCGAGGTGGCAGATCACGTTCATCCTGAGCGCGCCGGATATGACCTACCCGCTTTGATCCACGAAGCCGTCGTCACCGAGACGCTGGGCGGTGCATGGGACGTCGTGTGTAACACCAACATGCTGCTGCGCGGCCAATACTTCGTCATGCCGGCATGGAACATGGTCGAGAACACCGGCTTCGATGATGGAACCCACTTCAGCGGACCGCCGCCCTGGCAGCTTTCCTGGGAGGGTGATCACCGTCCCGCGGACCCCATCCGCTTCGCGCCGGTCGAGGAGTCCGAGGCGATCCTCAGAGACTATCTGCGGTTCTCGCGTCCGACGAAGGCACAGCTGGCGCGAGGCTATGCGGGCGCCGCAAAGAGCAGGCTCTTTGGTGCGTTAGGGCGCGCGACGGCGTCCTGAAACCGTGTAGGTCACCGAGTCGCGGCTCAGAATCGGTATAGCAACTGGTAGCCGTGGAAGATCGGCACCATGCCGCGGGCGGACAGCTGCTTTTCGGCCAGCATGCCCTTGCCCGGCCAGACGCCGAATTCTGCAAATATCGATTGCGCCGCTTCATGGGCGTCGTCGGGAACATCATCGAGGCTGCCTGGCGAGTCATCGATCAGCAGCAGCGTTCCAGGGCGAAGAGCGGGCATGACAGCGTCAAGCTCACGCAGGCAATGCTCGGCTGCCGGCAGCGGCGCAGCGTAATCCACGTCCCAGCTGTCGAGGTACACGAGTCCGACGCCCTCGTCGCGATGCTCGCTGACCCATTGGACAAGAAACTCGGCGCTGTCACCACACACCAATGTCGTCTGCCCGCTGACGTAGGGACGCAGCCGCTCCACGCGGTCGGGGTCTATGTCAACAGACCAAAGGCGACCACCGAATGAGCGTACATAGGAGTCGAATAGCCGCGTCGAATCCGTCCCCCACGCCGACATCCCGGTCTCCAGGATCGTCTGGGGGCGTCCACCGAGCTTACCGATTACATAGCACAACGAGGCATAGTTGATGTGCTCCACAGTGCTCCGCACGCGAAAATGATCGTGGCACAGGGCGTGCGGCTCTGTGTAATGCGCCCAGCGTCCGGAGCGTCGGCGGCCGGTGGCCGCTTTGTAGAAGGCGACAGCGCGCGTGCTCAGAGCCCCAAGTGCGTTTCGTACGCTACGCATCCCGACGCAGAGAGCGTACAGCGCCGCCGACGAGTCCCGATCGCTGGCGCAGCGCGCTGCGCGCGCCGGACAGTCGACGCGGACGCCGCGGCGGACGCGTGTCCCAGGCCCAGCGTTCGAGACGTTTGGAGTGCACGTGCAGCGTCGCCAGCGGGTACTCGCAGGCGTCACTGGCACTCTCGACGAGCGGCAGCCGCTGCTGAGCGTCCCAGCGCAGTCGGTAGTTGCCGGATCGCAGCTCGCGTCCCACGTGGTGATGTGCCTCCGCGCGCGGGACACCGGGCTCACCTGGTATCCCGTCTACACACTGTCCGTACGAGGCTGGATCAAAGATGTAATGGCTCCCCAGTTGCCGGGCGGACGCCACCGTCGTGGGAAGCGAGGCGGCGAGGCCAAAGCTGGTTCGCAGCAAATGCATCAGCCGCATTTCGTGTGCCATGTCGCCGCCGTGGGCGGCGAGGAGCTCGGCCGGCGGAACTGCGGCGAGGTCAAGTAGCTGAGCATTGAATGCTGCAAGCGCTCCGCGAGATCCGACGTACATGGCGGCCGCCGTGTCCTCGAAGTCCGTGAGCGGACAGGTCGCCAGGCCCGCGCCGTAGGTGTCTGTGAGCCATCCCAGGTAAGCCTCAGGCGCCGCGTATATGAGCACATCACATTCGATGTGGATGCATCGATCGAGGCGTAGCTGGTGCATCGCCGCTTCGAGCACGAAGAAGCGCTCGCACGCGTATCGCCAAAAGCGCTTCATACCCATGCCGGACAGTGATTCCACTTGGAGAAACCGGTCGCGGTCGTCGCTGCGGAGCTTTCGAGCCGCAGCCCGATCGATGACCACCGGGGGTTCGCCGGTCACGGCGGTTATCTGACGAATGCAGCTGCGCGCGTGTTTTGGCAGCGCTGAGCCAAGATGGATGAGTACGACCCTCACCGGCTGGAAGCTACCGACGGATCGGCCGTTCTCATCCCTGCGAGCGCGTCCCGCGCGACCCAAGCGCCTATCTGTGCGGCGCGGACCCAGCGCGATGTGCGCATCCACGCATGGGCGGCCACGAAGTCAAAATCACGAGCGTAGGCGGCCCGACCGAGCGGCCCCGGGACGATCGGAACGTTGAGGTAGCTGAGTGGGCGATGGAATGCTGCCGCGGGATGGTTGTCCAATACCCACCATCCGTAGATGTCCAGTTCGCTGATGGACGACGGCTCCTGCGGATCGACGGCTTGGACGTAGGCTTGCCACCACTCCACGCCATGGCGTGCCTCGAGGGCTTGCTTCATCTCGGCCAGAAGCTGACTGTCGTAGATCATCTGATGTGCGGTGAGCGAAAACGGGGCTCCCGGTTTAACGCCAAACAAACGGAAATAGGCGTCACGGTAGGGCTGGTGATACTCCATCGCCTGCGTAAATGGAAAACGAGTGCGGTCATCGATGGCGATGCGCAGGGGACGAAGCCAAATCACGTCAGCATCGACGACCATGTAGGCGGCGGAAACATCGGTCACATACTCCGGGACGCCCAGCTTCAGCAACTGCTGATAAATCCAGCCTGCGCGCGCCACGGCAGCCGAACCGCGCGGGGCCTGCAACTCGCGCAGGTCGGCGCAGGTCGGCAAGCTCGTGGCGCTACTTTCGGGGATCCATACGACCCCGCGAATCCTTAACGCGAATGGTTCGGACGCGACTACAT
>CAVPFP010000036.1:0-48509 GCA_963703775.1 uncultured Solirubrobacterales bacterium
CAGCGCGAGCGAATATCAGCAGGCGCTTGCGACGCCCCTGCCCACGTACGTGCTCCCGCCCAGCCAGCAGTCGAAAGATCCAGGCTATGGCTACTTCACGAGCTGGGTCGAGCAGCAGGTGCTCGCGAACGCGAAGCGGCTGCCGAACCCGTACACATCCGGCTACCGCATCCACACGAGCCTTGACGAGCCACTGCAGAACGAGGCGCAGCGCGTGATCAGCGACATCCTGCCGCGGTACCAGGGCCTGCCCGAGGCGTCACTCGTCGCGATCAACAACGCGACCGGCGGCGTGATGGCGATGGTCGGCGGCTACAACTACAACACACGACAGTTCAACCTCGCGACACAGGCGGAGCGCCAACCCGGCTCGGCGTGGAAGGTGTTCGAGCTCGCGAAGGCGCTGGAGCTCGGAGTCTCACCGAACCACGTCTACAGATCGGGTAAGTGGACCTATAAGGGTGGCCCCGGACCACCATTTCCAATCCGCAACGACGAGGCAAGCTATACCGGCACGCGCACCCTGTTCCAGGCGCTGGCCCAATCAGACAACACGGTGTTTGCTCAGGTGGGCCTCTTCACGGACGGTCCAAATCCGCGGGCTTCGCTCGACAACGTTGCCCATTACGCACACGACTTCGGCATCACGACCGACGTTTCCCGCAACCCGGCGATGACGATCGGCGGTCTGTACACGGGCGTGACGACGCTTGACATGGCGCACGCCTTCTCGACGATCGCACGCGGCAACGTGATCAGCGGAACCCTGGCGGCGAATAGCTGCGCCGGGAGCATCGGGTCGCCGCTCGACTACGGCTACCGGCTCGAGGCGCACTGGAAGAACGGAACCTGCCCGGGTCCCGTCGGGATATACGTAGTCACGACCGGCAAGGGGAAGATCTACGCCGTGAACCAGCCGACCTACCACTACGTCCCCGGCTTCACGGCCTATGAGGACCTCGAGGAGAAGGCGATGATGCGTGCCGTCGTGACCGAGGGCACCGGCGGGGCTGCGTCGATTCCCAACTTCATCGTCTACGGCAAGACCGGGACCACCTCGAACTACCACGACGCGTGGTGGTGCGCCTTCACGCAGCCGATGCCCGGTCTGCCCGACGGGATCACCGTGTGCACCTGGGTCGGCTACGACAGCGAGAATCGATCGATGAAATACGCCTACGGCGGCAAGCCCGTGTACGGCGGCACGTATCCCGCGGTGATCTTCAGGACGTTCGTCAAGGACGCGATCGGGATCACCCACCAGGAGTACGAGGATCGCTTGCACCACCGGCCCGAGCGCGCGCTGATTCTGCAGACCGAGTCGAACGCTCCGATCTCCTACTCGCTGCCGTCCTACGGGTCGGCCGGCTCCTCGCCTTCGACGACGACACCGGGCGCAGGGGCCCAGTCGACCGGCACGACGACGACCGGCGGCGCAACGCAGACGCCGCCGACCGGCGCCACCACCGGCACACCCACGGTGCCGACTACGGCTGGTCCGGGCGGCGGCGCGGCGGCGCCTTAGCGCGGCCGCGGGCGCGAGACGTAGCGGCTACCCGCGATTGTGAAGCGCCACTTCAGCTCGACCGCCTTCGTTATCCCGATTCGCTCCGAGGCCACGGCGCTCACGGGAACCAGGCTCGCCCGCGGCTCGATCGTGACGGGTCCGACGAGCAGGTCGCAGCCGTTGTGCTCGAGCTCGATTCCCAGTGCCTGCGTGAGCTTCCCCGGCCCCGAGCAGAGCTCCACGAGCTGATCGACGCCGCGGCGCGAGCGCATCAGCTCGACGCCGTCGAGCGGCTCGAGCGCGCGAATCAGGGCCGCGGCGCCGACGCCCGCGGGCTCGCAGACGGCGTTCAGCAGCGCGTGAATCCCGTACGAGCGGTAGACGTAGGCAAATCCGGGCGGCCCGAAGAGCATTCGCGTGCGCGCGGTCAGGCCGGCAAAGGCGTGGCAGGCGGGCTCGGATTCGTGGTAGGCCTCGGTCTCGACGATGATCCCCGCGCACTCGCCGTGACGCACCACGGCGCCAAGTAGGTCGCTCGCTACGGCTCGGACGTCGCGCGCGTAGAAGTCGTGGTTCACGTTGCCGAGATCGCCGCGCGCGCGGCGGCAAGCTGCTCGGCGAGGCGCTCGCGCGCAGTCCCGCCGGCGGAGCGCTTCGACTCGAGCCAGGACTCCTCGGCGAGCAGCGCGCGGAAGGCGGCCGGCTCGAGTGCGGCGCTCGCGGCCACGAGCTCCCCGTCGGTCAGCTCCGAGAAACTGCGGCCGCTGTCGAGCGCAAGTCGCACGAGGCCGGCGATGATCCCGTGGGCCTCGCGAAACGGAACGCCGGCGCGCACGAGGAGATCCGCGGCGTCAACGGCCGCGATCATCTCGTCCGACGCTGCCTCGCGCATCCGCTCCCCGTTGAAGCGCGCGCTGGAGAGCATGCCGCGGGCGGCGGCGAGGCAGTTCGACAACGTGTCCGCGACATCGAACAGGTGCTCCTTGTCCTCCTGCAGGTCCTTGTTGTAGGTGAGCGGGAGCCCGTGGAGGACTCCGAGCAGGGCGGCGTGATGCGCGCTGATCCGCGGCGCCTTCGCGCGCAGGAGCTCCGCTGCATCGGGGTTCTTTTTCTGCGGCATGATCGACGATCCAGATGTCCAACGCGTCCGCGAGCTCGACGAAGGCGAACTCGCTGCTCGACCAGAGCACCAGCTCCCCGCCGAGGCGCGAGAGGTGCATTGCGCTAGTCGCGGCCGCGGCAAGATAGTCGAGCGCAAAGTCGCGATTGGACACGGCGTCGATCGAGTTCGGCGCCGGCGCCGAGAATCCGAGCTCGCGCGCGACGAGCTCGCGATCGATGTCGAAATTGACGCCGGCGAGTGCGCCGGCTCCGAGCGGCATCACCGAGCAGGCCTCGGTCACGGCCGCGAACCGGCCGCGATCGCGCAGGAACATCCACACATAAGCGAGCAGGTGATGGCCGAGGTAGACGGGCTGCGCCCGCTGGAGGTGCGTGTATCCCGGTAGCGGCCAGTCGAGGTGCTCCTCCGCCCGCTCGATCAGCACGCCGACGAGCGCCTCGATCGCAACAATTGCGCCAGCCGCCGCATCGCGCACGAACAGCACGACATCCGTTGCAGCCTGGTCGTTGCGCGAGCGCGCAGTGTGCAGCTTGCCGCCGACCGGGCCGACCAGCTCGATCAGGCGGCGCTCGATCGCGCTGTGAATGTCCTCGTCGCCGGCGTCGAAGCGGAAGCGCTCGTCGCGCAGCTCCTCCTCGACGATGGCGAGGCCGGACCGCAGCTCGGCGAGGTCAGCGTCGCTGATGATCGCACGGCTAGCGAGCATCGTCGCGTGCGCGCGCGACTGGGCGAGATCGTACGGCCACAGCCGCTTGTCGAAGGACAGCGAGGAGTTCAGCCGCTGAAAGTCGGGATCCTGTGGCTCGGAGAAGCGTGACATGTCAGCTCTGGCCGACGACGGTACGCAGTGCCGCCGCCACCTGCTCGACCTGGCCCTCGCCCAGCCCCGGGAAGAACGGCAGTGCGAGCGAGCGCGATGCCACGTCCTCGCAGACCGGGAACTCCCCCGGGCGGTGACCGAAGCGCTCGCGATAGAAGCTCATCAAATGGATCGCCGGTAGGTATGGCTTGCTGGCAACACCGCGCTCGCGCAGACGGCGGATCGCCGTGTCGCGGTCGATCCCACGCGGCAGCAGTACGCAGAAGACAAACCAGCCACGAACGACATTGCCGGCATCAGGGCACGGCAGCTGGAGCCCCTCGATTTCGGCGAGCGCCTCGCGATAGCGCTCGGCGACCGCGCGCCGCGCGGCCAGGAGCTCGTCAAGGCGCCCGAGCTGCGCGATGCCGATCGCGCAGGCGACATCGGAAAGCCGGTAGTTGAAGCCGAGGCGGTCGTGGTCGAGCCAGTCCATGTTCGGTGCACGGCCCTGGTTTCGCTCACTGTCGATGCGCTCCTTGAGCTGCGCATTCGCGAGCACGATCATGCCGCCCTCGCCGGTCGTGATCTGCTTGTTCGGGTAGAACGCGAACACGGCCGGGTGACCGCGGGAGCCGACGAGTCGCCCGTCGTGGTATCGCCCGCCGAGCGCCTCGCAGGCATCCTCGACGATCGGCAGCCCCAGACGCTCGAGTGGCTCCATCTCGACGGGCCAGCCGAAGATGTGGACCGGCAGGATCGCCGCCGTGCGCGAACTGACCGCCGCCGTCGCAGCAGCTGGGTCGAGCGTGAGCGTGACCGGGTCGATGTCCGCGAACACCGGTCTTGCCCGCTCATACAGCGCGACGTTCGCGGAGGCAACGAACGAGAACGGGCTCGTGACCACCTCCGCGCCGTCGCTCACGCCGACGGCGCGCAGCGCGAGGTGCAGCCCGGCCGTGCCGCTCGACACGGCGCTGGCGTGCGGCACCCTGAGCTGCTCGGCGAACAGGCGCTCGAACTCGGGTAGCCGCGGTCCGAGCGACAGCTGCTCGGAGCGAAGCACCGCAACCACGGCCTCCTCCTCCGCCTTGCCGAGCGAAGGCTTGGCAAGCGGGATCAGCTCGCTCACTTGACGTGGCTGGGAAGCATCCCGCATTCCAGCGAGTCGACGAGTGCCTGCCACGAGGCAACGATCACGTTCTCCGAGACACCGATCGTGCCCCACACGCGGTTGCCATCCGACGCGTCGATCAGCACGCGCGTCACCGCATCGGTGCCCTTCGCGGCGTCGAGGATGCGGACCTTGTAGTTGACGAGATCGATTTCGCGCAGACGCGGGTGAACCTCGACCATCGCCGAGCGCAGCGCCCCGTCAAGCGCGTTCACCGGACCGTTGCCCGATGCGGTCCGCTCGTAGGAGCGATCGCCGACGCGAACCTGGATCGTCGCCTGCGTGGTCGCTTCCCCCGCTGCGTCCGACTCGACCACCACGCGCCAGCGCTCGAGCTTGAACAGCGGCTCGTAGTCGCCGCTCTCGCGACGCAGCAGGAGCTCGAGCGAGCCGTCGGCAGCCTCGAACTGATAGCCCTCGTGCTCGAGCCGCTTGACGCGCTCGAGCACGCGCTTCACCGTCGCGCCATCGAGGTCAAGCCCGAGCTCGGCGGCCTTTTCCTGCATGCTCGCGCGCCCCGCGAGCTCGCTGACGACGAGCTCTCGCTCGTTGCCGACGACGGCGGGGTCAACGTGCTCGTAGAGCTGCGTCTGCGCGCTGACTCCGGCGACGTGCATCCCGCCCTTGTGAGCGAACGCGTGGCGCCCGACGTAGGGTTGGTGCTGGTTAGACGGCACGTTCAGCAGCTCGTCGACAAAGTGAGCGGTCTCGGTCAGGCGGGCGAGCCGCTCTTCGGAGAGGCACTCGAACCCCATCTTGAGCTGGAGGTTCGCGATGATCGAGATCAGGTTCGCGTTGCCGGTGCGCTCGCCGATCCCGTTGATCGTGCCCTGGACCTGGCGCGCGCCGACCTCGACAGCAGCGAGTGTGTTCGCCACGCCGCATTCGGCGTCGTTGTGGCAATGGATGCCGATGCGCACGCCGTCGAGCGCGCCGACCGCGGCGCTCGTCGCCGTGGCGATCTGCGACGGCAGGGACGATCCGTTGGTGTCGCAGAGCACGACCGTCTCGGCGCCCGCCTGTGCTGCCGATTCGAGGCAGGCGAGCGCGTAGGCGCCATCCGCACGGAAGCCGTCGAAGAAGTGCTCCGCGTCATAGATCACGCGCTTGCCGGCGGCACGCAGGAACCCGACCGACTCCGAGATCATGCGCAGGTTCTCGGCGGGCTCGACCTTGACGAGCTTCTCGAGGTGAAGCCGCCACGTCTTGCCGACGATCGTGCACACCGGCGCGATCGATTCAGCGAGGAGCACGAGCGCCAGGTCATCGGCCGCCGCCATCCCGCGGCGGCGTGTCATCCCGAACGCCGCGATCTCCGCTTGCTCGAAGCGCTCCGCGGCAAGCAGCTCGAACAGCTCCCGCTCCTTCGGGTTCGACTCGGGGAAACCGGCCTCGATCAGTGGCACGCCGAGCTGGTCGAGCGCATGCGCAACGCGCAGCTTCTCTTCGGCGGACAGCGACATTCCCTCGCCCTGCATGCCGTCGCGCAGGGTCGCGTCATATAGCTGGATCGTCTCGGTGGTCACGGAAGGGCTCCTTTCAGTTTCGGGGAAGCGAACGACGCAGCAGCGACCGCAAGCGCAGTTGCGCTTATGCGGCCGCCCGCGTAATTCGCGAGCCCGTCAGCTGCAGAGCCACAGAGACCATCAGGCGCCCGCCCGCTCCCCGACCTCGACGATGTCGAGCCACTCCATGTAGCGCTCGCTGCGCCCGTGTAGGGCCTCGTCGAACGCGCGCTGCAAGACTTGGGTGATCTCGCCCGGGCGCCCGTCGCCGATCTGCTGATCGTCGATCTCGCGCACCGGCACGAGCTCGGCGGCCGTGCCCGTGAGGAAGACCTCGTCAGCTTGGTAGAGCTCGGCGCGCGCGAGGTCACGTTCGATCGTCGGGTAACCGAGGTCGCGCGCAATCTGAAGCACCGAACGCCGTGAGATCCCGTCGAGAATCGACGCGGTCTGTGGCGGCGTGACGATCGCCCCGTCGCGGACGACGTACACGTTCTCCCCGGAGCCTTCGCAGACATGCCCGTGCTCATCGAGCAGGATCGCCTCGTCGTATCCGGCCTTCAGCGACTCGATCTTCGCGAGGACGCTGTTGAGGTATTGCCCCGTGGCCTTTGCATGCGGGATCAAAGAGCGCGGCGAGATACGTTCCCACGAGGAGACCTTTGCTCGCACCCCTTCATCCTTGCCCTGTTCGCCGAGGTAGGCGCCCCACTCCCAGACCGCGATGACGACATCGATCGGTGCCTCGAGCGGGTTCAGGCCCATCTGCCCGTAGCCGCGGAACGCGATCGGCCGGATGTAACAGGAGCGCAGTGCGTTGCGCGCGATCAGTTCGTGCGTCGCGACGCGCAGCTGCTCGCTGGAGTACGGCAGCTCCATGTAGTAGAGCTTCGCCGAGCGCTCGAGGCGGTCGAGATGGTCGGCGAGGCGGAACACCGCAGGCCCGTGCTCGGTGTCGTAGCAGCGGATCCCCTCGAAAACGCCGGTTCCGTAGTGCAGACCGTGCGTGAGCACGTGCACTCTCGCGTCCTCCCACGGGAGGAACTCCCCGTTCTGCCAGATCAGCTCAGTTGGTTGCAATGAAGCCAGCGTGCTTCTCCTATAGATGTGCGAGCACCGCCTGCGTGGCCTGTGCGGTTGTGGCGGTCCCGCCCAAGTCGCGGGTGCGCAAGCCTTCGGCGAGCGCCCGGTCGACCGCGGATTCTATCGCCGCCGCCTCCGCATCCAAGTGCAGGCCGTGACGGAGCATGAGCGCGACCGAAAGGATCATTGCGAGCGGATTGGCCGTCCCTGTGCCGGCAATGTCGGGGGCGGAGCCGTGGATCGGCTCGAACAGCCCTGGCCCACCGCTGCCAAGCGAGGCGCTCGGCAGCATCCCGATCGAGCCGGTGATCATCGCGGCCTCATCGCTGAGGATGTCGCCGAACATGTTCTCGGTCAGGATCACGTCGAACCGGGACGGGTCGGCGACGAGCTGCATGGCAGCGTTATCGACGAGCACGTGCTCCAGTTCCAGGTCGGCGAACTCGCCCTGATGAACGTCGACAACCACCTCGCGCCATAGGCGCGAGGTCTCGAGCACATTCGCCTTGTCGACGCTCGTCACCCGCCTGCGCGCAGCCCGAAATGCGACGCGCGCGATCCGCTCGACCTCTTCGCGCGTGTAGACGCAGGAGTCGCTCGCGCTATCGCGCGTGCGCGTCTTCGCGCCAAAGTAGATCCCGCCGGTCAGCTCTCGCACGACCAGCAGGTCGGTCCCCGCGATGCGCTCTTCGCGCAGTGGGCTGGCCCCATAGAGCGCCGGCACCGCACGCACTGGGCGCAGGTTGGCGAACAGCCCGAGGCCCTTTCGCAGCCCGAGCAGGCCCTGCTCGGGGCGGGGCTTCTGCGGATCGGTCGTGTCCCACTTCGGGCCACCAACAGCCGCCAGGAGCACGGCATCGGAATTGCGCGCAGCGGCGAGGACTTCGTCGGTCAGCGCAACCCCCGTCGCATCGATCGACGCGCCGCCGAAGAGACGTTCCTCGGCATCGAAGCTGGTCAGCGCACCGAGGACCTGGAGCGCCGGGCCAATGATCTCGGGACCGATGCCATCGCCCGGCAGTGTGAGGATGCGCGTCACAGGGCCGCCAACCTACCAGCAGCCGTCCTCGGTGCGGATTCGCCCGGATCCACGTGTGCGAAGGCCGCGGGCGCCGCGATCGCCCGCGAGCGGCTCCTCGACGAGCGGCTCGCTTCGATGGCGCCCGCGACCTTCACCAGCCGCCGGATTCGCTCAGCTCGAGCTGCGCAGCGACGCGATCGTGTTCCAGAACGTCAGACGATTCGAGCGCACTGCGTCCCGGTAGGTCTGGATCGCCTCGCGCTGCGTCAGCCGTGCTGTGTCGTCAGCGAGACGCGCCTGGACGCGAGCGGCGCGGCAGGCCGGCCGTCCGGCACGGTTGATGGCGGACAGACGGCCTGAACCTTGGCCTTCTCGACGGCGAGCGTGCTCTGGAACGTCTGCTCGGCCAGCGTGACGGTGGCCTGCAGCGGGCCGTACGCATCCTGCAGCGTCGTGCAGGCCACGGTCACCTTCGCCTGATTTGCCTCGAGACGCTTCGGCAAGGTGCCGGCGGTCGCCTTCGCGCAGAGTTGCGAGGCAACCGGGTAGGTCTGGTCGAACGTCAGGCTTCCCGGAAGTGCCGCGCCTGCCGTGGCGGCGAATCCGACGGTTGCCGCGAGCGTTGCCGCCGCAGCAGAGAGTGTCTTCATGTACATAGCGCGACTCCTATCGGTGCAGTTTTCCTGCCCCTTCCAACACCGCGGATGTCGGCAAGTCGCGTGGCCTTTGTTACAGCCAGGTTGCGCGCGCTCGGCGAGCGGCCCCGCCGGGCCGTTACAGCGTGCTGGTCAGCGGTCCGGGGCGCTCCCGGTCGCGCTCGTATGCGGCGATCGCATCCTCATCCTTGAGCGTCAGCGCGATGTCATCGAGCCCCCCGAGCAGCCGCCGACGAATTTCCGCATCGATCGAGAAAGGCACGCAGCGCCCGCCGAAGCGGACTTCCTGCGCTTCGAGATCGATCTCACCGTCACCCGCCTGTGCGAGCGCTCGCACCTGCTCCTCCTCCAGCACCACGGGCAGCAGCCCGATCTTCGTCGAGTTCGAATAGAAGATGTCGCCGAAGCTCGGCGCCACGATCGCCTTGAAGCCGTAGTCCTCGAGCGCCCAGGCGGCGTGCTCGCGCGAGGAGCCACAGCCGAAATTGCGCCCGGCGGTGAGAATCGGGTTGGTCGGCAGGTCCCAGCCCGGCTCTTTCGCCCAGTCATAGAAGAGGAATTCGCCGAACCCCGAGCGCTCGATCCGCTTGAGGAACTGCTTGGGAATGATCTGGTCGGTGTCGACGTCTGAGCGGTCGAGGTCCGACACCGCGCCGCTGATCGTCTTGATCGGCTCCATCTGCGCTAGCTCCAGTCGCGGATGTCGACGAAATGGCCGGCGAGCGCCGCCGCGGCTGCCATCTCCGGTGATACGAGGTGCGTTCGCCCGCCCCGTCCCTGACGGCCCTCGAAGTTGCGGTTCGAGGTCGACGCACAGCGCTCGCCGGGCGCGAGGATGTCCGGGTTCATCCCGAGGCACATCGAGCAGCCGGCCGACCGCCAGTCGAATCCAGCGTCGCGAAAGACCTCGATCAAGGCCCTCGGCCTCGGCCTGCTGGCGAACCTGCTGCGAGCCGGGCACGACCATCGCGCGCACGCTCGTCGCGACCTTGCGGCCCTTCACCACGGCGGCAGCGGCGCGCAGGTCACCAATCCGCGAGTTCGTGCATGAGCCGATGAACACGCGATCGAGCGTGACCTCCTGGATCGGCGTGCCGGCTTCAAGGCCCATGTAGCTGAGCGCGCGTTGCGCAGCGTCGCGGTCGGCGGGCGTCTCGAAGCGCGCGGGATCGGGCACCGCCTCGGCGACGCCGATCACCATGCCCGGGTTCGTCCCCCACGTGACCTGCGGCGAGACGGCGGCGGCGTCGACCACGAGCTCGCGGTCGAATGACGCGCCCGCATCACTGCGGAGCTCACGCCAGGCGGCAACCGCCGCGTCGAGGTCGGTCGGTGCTCCAGGGCGCTCAGCACGCTCGAACCACTCGAACGTCGTTTCGTCGGGTGCGACCATCCCCGCGCGCCCGCCACCCTCGATCGTCATGTTGCAGATCGTCATCCTGCCCTCCATCCCGAGCGCCTCGATCGCCGGGCCGGCGTACTCGACGGCGTGACCGACGGCCCCGTCCACGCCGATCCGCCCGATCGTCGCGAGGATCAGGTCCTTGGCGCTGACGCCAAAGCCCGGCTGGCCTTCGTAGCGGATCAACATCGAGTGGGGACGCTGCTGCACGAGACACTGCGTCGCCAGCACGTGCTCGACCTCGCTCGTACCGATCCCGAACGCGAGTGCACCGAAGGCGCCGTGCGTCGCGGTGTGCGAGTCGCCGCAGACGATCGTCATCCCCGGCTGGGTAACGCCGAGCTCGGGCCCGATCACATGCACGATGCCCTGGCGCTCTGAGCCGACCGAGTAGACGGGCACGCCGAACTCGGCGCAGTTGCGCTCGAGCGTCTGCACCTGGACGCGCGAGAGCTCGTCGCGGATCGCTGCCGCCCTTGCCGTCCCGTCAGTCGGAACGTTGTGGTCGGCCGTCGCGAGCGTGCGGTCGGGGCGGCGCACCTTCCGCCCCGCGAGCCGCAGGCTCTCGAACGCTTGCGGGCTCGTGACCTCGTGGACGAGGTGCAGGTCGATGTAGATCAACCCTTCGGCGACCTCGTGACTCTCCCAGATCTTGTCGAGCATCGTCTTTGGCATGCGTCTCCTCGTCTAGCTGCGGCGCAGTCCGGCGCTGAGCACCGCGATCAGCTCGGCGGGCTCGGTGCCGGGGTTCTCGAAGTGGTGGGGCAAGTCCGCGTCGAAGGTCACGCAGTCGCCCGTGCGAAGCTCGTGACGTAGGCCGTCACAGACCAGCACGACGCATCCGCGCTGGACGACGGCGGTCTCACGGCTGCCCGGCTCGTGCAGCGGCGGATCGCTGCGCCCGCCCGTAGCCGCACCGGGCGCGAGGGTGTGCACAGAGAGCTCTGCACGCTGTCCGGGAAGCGGCGGGGTCAGGATCTCAAACCCGTGCCCCTCGCCACCGCCGCGCCGGCGTTGACTGGCCTGCACAATCGTCACCGAACTCGTCTCGTCGAGGCGGAGGAGTTGTGAGAGGCTCAGCTCGAGTCCCTGTGCGATCCGCGCGGCGACATGCAGCGTCGGGCTCGTCTCGCCGCGCTCGACCTGTGAGAGCATCGGCGCGCTCACGCCGCAGCGCAGTGCGAGTTCGCGCAGCGAGAGCCCCATCGCCTCGCGTAGCGCGCGAACACGCGGGCCAATGGCGGTCGGGTCGTATACGTCGCCAGGCACCGATCGAGTTGCCATACGACCGTATGTTATCGCATACGCCCCGCGGTCTTGCTGTCGCCCAACGGCTCGACCTGATCGCCGCCGTACTGCTCGCCGGCGGTCTGGGCGTGCTGCGCTGGCGCTCCAAGCCCTGACGGCGGGCGTCCGTTCGTCAGCCGGCGACCTGCGGTGGGTACTCGTCCTTGCGCCACGCTCGAATCGCCGCGGGGCCGTCCTTTGCGGTCCGCTTGAGCAGGAACGAGTGATACGGAGCGACGAACGGGTCGGGGGCCGTGACCGTGTAGGTGTGGTAGACGGTTTCGCCCTCACGCGCGAACGCGATCCACGCGGGGACCTCGCGCATCCCGTCCTCCAGCCTCGCGCCGATCTGCTCCGCCCATTCGCGCAGCCAGTCGGGCGGGTCGTCGACCATCGCCTTGATGGCCGGCGCGCCGGCGGCCTGCTCAGGCGTGATCGCGAGCCCGAAGTCCCAGGCGAAGTCGCTCGCGTAGCTCGAGACGTACGGGAACTGCCAGCCCATCCGTTGCCTGTACGCGACGAGGCGCTCGATTGGGGCGCGCGAGATGCACAGCAGCGTGACGTCGCGATGGCCCAGATGGAGCGCCGCGCCGTCGAGCTCGTCGGCGAGGTTGGTGCAGCCCGGACAGGCTCCCAGCGTGTAGTCGGGCCCATACATCACGTTGTAGGCGAGCAGCTGCGAGCGGCCGTCGAACAGCTCGCCGAGCGTCTTCTTGCCGGATTCGGTGTCGAAGACGTACTCCTTCTCGACCGCGACCCATGGCAGCGCGCGTCGCGCCACTATCGCGCGCTGCTCGAGCTCGGCCTGCTCTGACTCGAGCTGCGCGAGCTCTGCGCGCGCCGCGAGCCATTCTTCGCGCGTTCCTACCCGATGGTCAGCCACAGTGACCTCCTCTTTCGCATCGCAGGTGACTATCTAACAGACGGCTGAGACCGGCCAAAGTCATCGTTCACCCTCGCGCCAGCGCCATCGCCTTCACGACGGCCTCGCGCAGCGGCGCCGGGCACGTCCGCGCCGTCGACATGCGCGAAGTGCGCCGAGGGCGGGAGCAGGCATCAACGGTGGGCTACGGCGTTGACGCCAGCTCGCCGGCAATCCGCGTGAGGCTGTCGTGCGGGCGCTCCGCACGCCGCCGCGCGATCGACAGCGCCCGCACATATGCGCGAGCGGCTGCCTCGATGATGTCGGGTGCGACGCCCTGGCCGGCCGCCGAGTGGCCTCCGGTCTCGATCACCACCGACACCTCGCCGAGCGCATCCTGCCCCTCGGTCACGGCGCCGACGCGGAACTCGCGCAACGCGGCCTCGACGCCGGTTGCCGCGTTGATCGCGCGGAACACCGAGTCGATCGGCCCGTCGCCCGAGAATTCGCCGCGACCGAGCTCGCCGTCCGGCAGGCGCACGGCGACGCTCGCGTGCGGAGGCTCTGCGCTCGATGCGCTGACCGCATACGACTCGAGCCCGTACCCGGCGACCTCCTCCTCGCGCAGCTCGTCGGTCACGAGCGCCTCGAGGTCCATCGCCGTCACGACCTTCTTGCGGTCGGCGATCTCCTTGAAGCGCTTGAAGGCCGTGTTGAGGGCTTGCCCGGAGACGTCGAAGCCGAGCTCCTCGAGCGCCTGTCGCAGCGCGTGGCGACCCGAGTGCTTGCCGAGCACGATCGAATTTGCCTCGAGCCCGACACTGCGTGCGTCCATGATCTCGTAGGTAGTCCGTTCCTTCAGCACGCCGTCCTGGTGAATCCCGGATTCGTGCGCGAAGGCGTTTCGCCCGACGATCGCCTTGTTCGGTTGCACCACGTAGCCCGTCAGGCGCGAGACGAGCCGGCTCGTGCGTGCGAGCTCGTGCGTATGGACGCCGGTGCGCAGGCCGATGTCGGCGCTGCGCGTGGCGAGAAGCATCACGATCTCCTCGAGCGACGCGTTCCCGGCGCGCTCGCCAAGCCCGTTGATCGCGCACTCGACCTGGCGCGCGCCCGCGAGGATGCCGGCGAACGAGTTCGCGACCGCAAGGCCGAGGTCATCATGGCAGTGCACCGAGAGCGTCACGTCGCGGAGCGCCGGCACGAGGTCGTAAAGCCGGCGCAGCCACGCTTCGAACTCGTGCGGCATCGTGTAGCCGACGGTGTCAGGGATGTTGATCGTGCTCGCACCCTCCGCGATCGCGACCGCCACGACCTCCGCCGTGAACTCGACCTCGGAGCGAGTCGCGTCCATCGGCGAGAATTCGACATCCTCGGTGTGGCTGCGCGCCAGCGCGACCGCAGCTCGCGCCTGGCCGACCACGTCTTCGCGTGTCGTCTGCAGCTGGTGAACGATGTGAATGTCGGATGTTGAGATGAACGTGTGGATGCGGGGCCGCTCAGCGTCCTGAATCGCGCCCCACGCCGCCTCCACATCGGCTGCGTGCGTGCGTGCGAGCGCCGCGATCACCGGACCTTCAACCGTTCTCGCGATCCCCTGGACAGCCTCGAAGTCCCCCGGCGAAGTGATCGGGAAACCGGCCTCGATGACGTCGACACCAAGGCGCGTGAGTTGCTGGGCGATCTCGAGCTTCTCGGACGCGTTCAGCGAGATCCCGGGCGATTGCTCGCCGTCCCGCAGGGTCGTGTCGAAGATCAGTACTCGGTCAGTCTCAGGTTCCATGATGTTCCTTCGCCTTTCGCGTTGGTCCTTTGCCTTCCTCTCCGATGGGTTCGCGGCTCAGCGGCCGCCACGCGCTATTCCCCCCGAAGGGGGAGCAGGAGGAGGAGGAGGGCAAGGGACGGGCGGAACGTCATGTGCGAGGCAGCCTAGCAGCAGCTCAGAGGATGTTCACGGCGCGGGCGACGACCAATCCCAGCGTCATGAGTGAGGCGAGCGACTGGACGAGCATCGCCAGCTTCGCCCACGCGCTCAGCGGCATCGTGTCGGTCGGGCTGAACGCTGTCGCGTTGGTGAACGACGTATAGAGGTAGTCGACGTAGCGCGGGCGCCAGTCCCAGCGGCCGAGGTAGTCCTCGGTGTACTGGGGGAACAGGAAGTCCGGCGGCGGCGGGCTGCGGCGTCGGCGTCCCTGAGGCCCGCCGCGGTCGAACTCCCAGTACCAGATCGCGAAGATCAGGACGTTCGTGATCCAGATCTCGCTGCCCGCCAGGATCAGCGTCCGCCCGCCCGAGTGCGCAGTGCCTTGGAGCAGGTAATGCGCGAGCAGGATCAGCGAGAGCAGGTTGGCAGCGCTGACAATCGAGATCAGCGCGAGGGCGAGCGCGCGTCGCGCCGGGTGCACGCGGTGTGGATCCCAGGGAGTCGTCGCGACCAGCGCAACGAACAGCACGCCTTCGAGCGCGGGCAACAGCCAGTACGGATGCAGCGTCAGCTTGGTCGGCAGGTCGAGCGAGAGCAGGATCGCGGCGAGGACCGTCAGCTGCGCCGGCCAGTAGGGGTCGCGGCGCCCGAGCTCCTCCGCAACCCCCTCGACCCGATTGAGGCCGGCCAGCCCCCTTCCACTCATTCGAGCGTGACGCTGCGCCCATCCTCGAAGCCGTCGAGCGCGACGATCTCTGCCACGACCGCGGGCGGCACCGGCGCGTCGGTCGTCACGACCATCACCGCACGGTCATTCGTGCCCGCCTTGCGTCCAACGACCGAGGAGTCGATGTTGATTCCATGCTGGCCAAAGACCGTTCCGACCCGGCCAATCATGCCCGGCACGTCGCTGTAGCGGAACACGGTCACGTTCGGCGCAAGCGGGAGCATGAAGCGCCGGCCGTGGACCTCGGCGAGATACGGCTCCTGGGCGGGGCCGACGGCCGTCCCGGCGACCGCGAAGCGCTCGCCGCCCGAGTGAACCGTCACCCGGACCAGGTCGTTGAAGTCCTCAGCCTCGGTCACCTTCTTCTCTTCGACGACGATGCCACGCTCCTCGGCGAACGCCCCGGCATTGACGAAGTTGACGTCTTCCTCCATGTGGCGCCCGAGCACCCCGACGAGCACGGCCAGCCGCAGCAGCCGCGTGTCGAGCTCCGCGATCCGTCCAAGGAACGCCGCTTCGATCCGATCGACCGAGCTGCTTTGAGCGAGGCCCATCGCGAGCCGTCCGAGCCGCTCTGCGAGCGGCAGGAATGGACGCAACGCCTCCATGTCCTCGGCGCCGACCGCCGGGATGTTCACGGCCGTCGAGACGACGCCGCCGGTCAGCGCGGCCACGACCTGCTCGGCCGACTGGTAACCGGCGCGGTCTGTCGCCTCCGCGGTCGATGCTCCCAGGTGCGGCGTGACGACGACATTTGCGTAGCCGAACAGCGGGTGCTCGGTTGTCGGCTCGACCGGGAAGACGTCGAGCGCAGCGCCCGCCACCTTGCCCGCGTCGAGCGCGTCCTTGAGCGCCGCCTCATCGATCAGCCCGCCGCGGGCGACGTTGAGGATCCGCACCCCGTCGCGCATCTTGGCGAACGCCTCGGCGTCGATGAAGCCCTTCGTCTCCTCGGTCTTCGGCAGGTGGATCGTGATGAAATCCGCCCTGGCGTAGACCGCGTCCGCGTCGTTCGCCTTTTCCACGCCGAGCTCGCGGTAGCGCTCCGCCGAAACGTACGGGTCGAAGGCGACGACCTTCATGCCGAAGCCGCGAACGCGCTGGGCGACCAGCTGCCCGATACGCCCGAAGCCGACGATCCCGAGCGTCTTGTCCAGCAGTTCGACGCCCGAGAACTTCGAGCGCTCCCATTTGCCCGCGGTGAGTGAGGCGTGCGCCTGCGGGATGTTGCGCGCCAGAGCGAGCAGCAATGCGACCGTGTGCTCGGCAGCGGTCACGACATTCGACTGGGGCGCGTTCGCGACGACGATTCCGCGTCGCGTGGCCGCCGGCACATCGACGTTATCGACGCCGACGCCGGCCCGCCCGATCACCTTCAGGCGCTCGCCGCGTTCGATCAAGTCCGCGGTCATCTTCGTCGCGGAACGGATCAGGACGCCGTCGAACTCGCCGATCCGGGCGGCGAGCGTCTCGGCGTCCCAATCGAATCCGGTCTCGACGTCGAAGTGTTCCTCGAGTAGCGCGATACCCGACTTGCCGACGTTCTCGGCGATCAGGACGCGCGCGCGTACGGTGTTCGCGGCCCCGTTGTGCTCAGCCTGCTGCTTGGTTTTCGTCGCCGGGCTCATAGCCCCTGCTCCAACACGTAGTCGATGCAGCCGGTCAGCGCACGCACATCGTCGGGTTCGACAGACGGGAACATGCCGACCCGCAGCTGGTTGCGTCCGAGCTTGCGATAGGGCTCGACGTCGAGGATCCCGTTTGCTCGCAGCGTCGTGGCGAGCGCGGCAGCGTCGATCGACTCGTCGAAGTCGATTGTGCCGACGACGAATGAGCGCAGCTGCGGGTCCGTGACGAACGGGGTCGCGTGCGGCGAGGCCTCAGCCCATCCGTATAGATACGCGGCGGACTTCCCGGTGCGCGAAACGCACCAGTCGAGTCCTCCGCCGGCCAGCATCCATTCGATCTGATCCGCCAGCATGAACAGCGTCGCAACCGCCGGCGTATTGTTGGTCTGGTCCTTGACCGAGTTGTCGAGGGCCACGGTCAGCGACAGGAAGGGCGGGATCCAGCGATCGGACGCCGCGACCTTGGCGATCCGCTCGAGTGCCGCCGGCGAGCAGATCGCGATCCACAGCCCGCCGTCCGAGCTGAAGCCCTTTTGCGGCGAGAAGTAGTAGACGTCGACCTGACGCGGGTCGAGCGGCAGGCCGCCGGCGCCCGAGGTCGCGTCGATTACCACGAGGGCATGCTCGCTTGCCGCCGGCCGGCGCACACCGAGCATCACCCCAGTCGAGGTCTCGTTGTGCGCCCACGCGATCACGTCGGCATCCGGCGCGCTCACCGGCTCGGGCGCACTGCCCGCCGGCGCGTCGATTACGACCGGGTCGGCGAGGAACGGTGCGCCCTTCGTGACGGAGGCGAACTTGCTCGAGAACTCACCGTAGGTGAGATGCAGCGCGCGCTCGCTCAACGAGCCCGAACGCGGCCGCATCCCAGAAGGCGCTGGCGCCGCCGTTGCCGAGGACTATCTCGTAGCCGTCCGGGAGGTTGAAGAGCTCACGCAGACCGGCACGCACACGCCCCACGAGCTGGCGCACGGGGGCCTGTCGATGCGATGTGCCCATGACGCTCGCGCCCTCGGCCGCCAGGCGCGCGATCTGCTCCGGGCGGATCTTCGACGGGCCGCAGCCGAAGCGCCCGTCAGACGGCTTCAGATCCTGCGGAATCGTGAGCGTGGTCTTGCTCTGCGTTGCGGCTGATGGTGGCGACATGTGGGTCCTCGCTGAGCTCGAAAGTGCAGAGGTGCCCAGGCGCGCGGCGTTTCGCTACCCGTCATTTCCCGGTGGTCGATTCCACCCAGTACGCCAGTTGTGACGGTCCCGTGAGTCTAGCGGAGTGACCGGCCGGCAGCGGAGTGCCTGAACGGTGGACCAAGCGGTCAAAGCGCGGTGCGCACGTCGGCCTCGGCCGTCCAACCAACCGGGAGCCGGGTCGCACGAACACCGTCCGGAAGCTCGCCTGCGAGCACGCATAGTTCGGGTGCCGGGCCAAGTGCAAGTTGCCGCCGCCAAAGGGACGCCTCCCCCGCCTCCACGCCGTCGACAAGGAGGTCCTCGAAGCCAACCTCGAACTTCCCCGGCGCCGGAGCGATCCACACCGCCAGGCTCACGAGATCGAAGCGCGGGAACCCGTCGATCAGCCGGTAGATGGAGCCCGTGCCTTCCGCCATCAGGCGCGCAGCGGCGTCGTGGGGCGTCTGATGCCCGCGCGCGACCGCAGCCTCGTTCAAGACGCCCAGTGCAGCGTAGTCCTCGACGAGATACCAGTCCTCGTAGTCCGGGCCCGCCGTCCCCGAGCCACGCCAGGTCCTCGGCGCGCAGGCAGGCGGAGGCGCCGAAGCCGCCCGGCGGCTGTACGGCGAGCGAGCGGTGGAACCGCGCGCAGGCCGCTTCGTATTCCTCCAGCGCCGTGCTCGCGTGCGGGCGGTGCCAGAACACGTAGGCCAGCACGCGCGCTCTCAGAACTCCGGCTTGATCCAATCCATGTGCGCGCGCAGCCCCTTGCCGACCGCCTCGATCTGCGTGCCGGCCTGCTCCGCTCGCATCCGCTTGAAGTTCTCCTGCCCCGCACGATTCTCGGCGATCCACTCACGCGCGAAGTCGCCCGACTGGATCTCAGCGAGGATCTTGCGCATGTTCTCGCGGGTGTCGGCCGTGATGATCCGCGTCCCGCGGGTGTAGTCCCCGTACTCCGCGGTATTCGAGATCGAGAAGCGCATTCCCGCGAGCCCCTTCTCGTACATCAGGTCCACGATCAGCTTCAACTCGTGCAGGCACTCGAAGTAGGCCATCTCGGGGTCGTATCCGGCCGCGACAAGCGTCTCGAACCCGGCCTGCACGAGCTCGCTCGCGCCGCCGCAGAGCACGGCCTGTTCACCGAACAGGTCCGTTTCCGTCTCGTCCTTGAAGGTCGTCTCGATCACCCCTGCGCGCGTCCCGCCAATGCCCTTCGCGTAAGCGAGCGCGAGCGCGCGCGCATTCCCCGTCGCATCCTGCTCGATCGCGATCAGCGCCGGGACACCGGAGCCATCGACGAACTGGCGGCGCACGAGGTGCCCCGGCCCCTTCGGAGCAATCAGCGCGACGTCGACGCCCGGTGGCGGCTCGACCTCGCCGTAATGGATCGAGAACCCGTGTCCGAAGAGGAGCATGTTGCCCTCGGCGACCCCGTCGCGGACCTCTCCCTCCCAGACCTGGCGGTGCAGCTCGTCCGGCACGAGCATCATCACGATGTCGCCCTGGCTTGCCGCGTCGATCACCGGCAGCACCTCGAGCCCCGCCTCGCGCGCCGCGGCGACGGAGCTTGATTGCTCGCGCAGCCCGACGATCACGCTTACGCCCGAGTCGCGGAGGTTCAGCGCGTGAGCATGTCCCTGCGAGCCGTAGCCGATGATCGCGACGGTCTTGCCGTCGAGCTGCGAAAGGTCTGCATCCTCGTCATAGATCATGGTTTGCAGGCTATCTGTTTGGGGTCGCCACCCGTGCCTCGCACGCGACGCCACAGTGGCTCAGGCCGCGAGCGCCGCCAAGCAGACGCCGGTGAAGTCGCTCAGCTGTCCGCGTACCTCCTCCGCGAGCGCCCGCTGCACGTCAGGTGGCGCGGCGCGAACGGCCTCCCCCATCAGCGACATGTCTAGGCGCCGCTCCCAGAACTCCTCGAACGTTGCGGCTGCCCTCGTCGATCTCCACCTCGTCGATCTCGACCTCGACGAAGCCGGCCCCCTCGAGCAATGCCGTTAGACGCGCCGGATCCGCCAGGGCAAACGGCCCCGGCTCCCCCTCTGTCGGCGCGGGAACGAGCCCCCGCCTGATCGCAGCGTCGATGGGCACGCCGAACCACTCGTTGCGCTCATCCGAGGCCCAGACCGCCAGCGCAACCCGGCCGCCCGGCTTGAGCACGCGCCGCATCTCCGCGAGCGCCGCGGCCGGATCCACGAACAGCATCAGCCCCCAGCGGCAGATCACAGCGTCGACGCTGGCGACGGGCAGGTCGATTGACTCGGCGTTGATCACCCGGTGCTCGACGTTGCGCAGCCCGAGCTTCGCCGCGCGCGCCCTGGCTATCTCGACCATTGCCTCGGACTGATCGCTTGAGATCAGCTGTCCACCGGGCTGTACGAGCTCAGCCGCGAGAAAGCCCGTGTCCCCCGGGCCGGCCGCGAGCTCGAGCACCGTTTCGCCCGGCTGGAGCGCGAGCGATTCGACGAGCCAGTGGGCCAATGGCGCGCTCGAGTCGCGGACCCAGTCGGCATGCTTGGCCCAGCTGGCCGAGACGTGATCCCAGCGTTCCAGCGACGCGCGCCGCTCGTCGTCCCCAAGCGGCTCAGCCAACAGGGCAGAAGAGTTGCTCGCTGACGCGCTTGCGCCCGGGCGGCGGCGCCGTGCCGCTGAACGTGACCGCCATCTTGCGATAGTCGTTCTGCCTGTCAAAGCACGGCTTCGCGTTCGTCAGCCTCAGGCTGACCGCGTAGCTCTTGTACTTGCCGGCGGCGCAGTTCGGTGTGCACGTGTTCTCCACGTAGGTGCCGCTACCGGTCGCCGTGGCCGCGCCGAAGCTCTGCCACTTGATCTTGTCCACGTAGAGGTTCACGTCGGCGCACGCGAGGATGATCTCCTTCGGCTTGACCTGCGACTGGCGACAGTTGCCGACGACGCGGTCGTGTCCGCCCGAGGCGATCGCAGGCGCCGCGCAGAGCAGACACAGGGCGATGATCGGGATCGCGTGGCGGCGCATGCGCGGGATCATAGATCCGCGAGCTCGCGCCTTCGCAGCTTCCCCGAGGCGGTCCGGGGAAGCGCGGCGACAAAGCGGATTCGCTTGGGCACGGCGTAGCGCGCGAGGCGTTCCGCGGCGTGCCCGCGTAGCTCACGCTCACTGGCCGGCGATCGCAGCACCACCGCGGCCCACACCGCCTCCCCCCACTCCGGGTCCGAGACCCCGTACACCCCCGCCTCGATGACCGCCGGGTGCGCCTCCAGCGCCGCCTCCACCAGGCTTGGCGCGACGTTTTCCCCGCCCGAGATGATGTGATCGGCCTTGCGGCCGATCACCTCCAAGGCCCCGTCGGCGTTGATCTCCCCAATGTCGCCGGTGTGAAGCGGCTGGGGCAATGCCGGTGAGACGGTCGGTCCGCTGACGAGGATCTCCCCGTCGGGCGCGAGCTCGACGCGCGTGCAGAAGAGCGCCGGCGCGCCGCCGTCCGCGCCGCCGGGAGCCTGGCTTGCGACCTGCGAGCAGGCCTCGGTGAGGCCGTATGTCTTGCTCACGGGCACGCCGGCCGCTCGCGCCCGCTCGACGAGCCCCGCCGGGACCGGTCCGCCACCGAGCAGCGCGCAGCGCAGACGCGGCGGATGCTGGAGTCCCGCGTCCAGGAGCCGCGCGAGCGTCGTGGGCACGACCGACACCAGCGTGACCTCACGCTCGATCAGCGCCGCAATGACCGCCTCTGCGTCGAACCGCTCGTGCAGGAGCGCAGTGGTCTGGTAGAGCCAGCTGCGCATCAGGATCGAGAGGCCGCCCACGTGGCTCAGCGGCAACGTGCACAGCCAGCGTTCGCGCGGGTCGAGCCCGAGCGCGATGGCCGACCCAAGCGCGCTCCAGACGAAGTTCCCGAAGGTGAGCGGGACCTCGCGCGGGGTGCCGGTGCTGCCGGACGTTCTGATCACCGCCGCCACGTCATCGAGGCCGAGCGCGACGGGATGGGCCTCGGGGCCGGATTGCGCGAGCGGTTGGTCGATTGTGACGGCGGCCTGCGGCCAGCGCTCGCGTGGTTCGCGCACATCGATCGGGACGGCGACGGCGCCCGCGACGAAGCACGCGTGGAGCGCCACGGCGAACTCCACGCCGGACGCGAGCGCGAGCCCAACTCGCTCGCCCGGCTTCACGCCGAGCGCATGCGCCGCGGCCCTGCTCCTACTCGCGAGCTCGCGGTAGCTCAGCGACGCAGCCGGCGTCTCGATCGCAATGCGTTGCTCCGCGCGTTCTGCCACCGGCCAGAAGCCGCTCACAACCTGCACCTATCCCGCGACCCAGGCATCGGCACGCACGCTCGCTACTCGAAGCCGTAGCGCCGCCGCGCAGCAGATAGCCTTGCGAGCGACGATGCCTGTCGCTTGGGAGCCCGCCGGGGAGTACACGGACATCCGCTACGAGCGGTCGGCGGAAGGTCCGCCGCGGATCGCGAAGATCACGATCAGCCGGCCGGAGGTGCGCAACGCGTTCCGCCCGCAGACCGTGGTCGAGCTTTCGGAGGCGTTTACGAAGGCCCGCGAGGACCTCGAGGTCGGCGTGATCATCCTCACGGGCGAGGGGTCGGATGCTTTCTGCGCCGGTGGCGACCAGAAGGTGCGCGGCGAGAGCGGCTACATGGAGGACCCGGCGGGTAGCGCGCCCGGACGTTTTCACATCACCGACCTGCACGTTCAGATCCGGCGTACGCCGAAGCCGGTCGTCGCGATGGTTGCCGGATACGCGATCGGCGGCGGGCATGTGCTCCACGTCGTCTGCGACCTGACGATCGCTGCCGACAACGCGCGCTTCGGGCAGAGCGGGCCGCGAGTCGGCTCCTTCGACGGAGGTTACGGAGCGAGCATCCTCGCCGCGCAGGTCGGCCAGAAGCGCGCGAAGGAGATCTGGTTCCTCTGCCGCCAGTACGACGCCAAGCAGGCGCTCGACATGGGCCTCGTCAACGCAGTGGTTCCGCTTGCGCACCTCGAGGACGAGACGGTCGCCGTGTGCCGCGAGATGCTTGCACTCTCCCCGTTCGCGCTGCGCCTACTCAAAGCGAGCTTCAACGCGAGCGAGGACGGTCTCGCCGGCATCCAGCAGCTCGCGCATGACGCAAACCTCCTCTTCTACGCCAGCGAGGAGGCGCGCGAAGGTCGCAGCGCCTTCACCGAGCGCCGGCCGGCGGACTTCTCGAGCTTCCCGCGCCGCCCGTGAGGATCTGGCTGCTGGCGGCGCGGCCGCGCACGCTGCCGGCCGCTGTCGCCCCGGTACTCGTGGGAACTGCGCTTGCGATCCATGTTGGACGCTTCCATGCGCTGGCTTTCGTCGCCGCGCTGTTCGGGGCGCTCTTCATCCAGATCGGCACGAATCTCTCGAACGACTATTCCGACGCCCACCGCGGCGCCGACACAGAGGACAGGCTCGGTCCGGTTCGGGTAACCGCCGGGGGCCTCGTGCCGCCGCGCCAAGTGCTCGTCGCGACCTACCTGACCTTCGGCTTGGCGGTGCTGTGCGGCGTGTACCTGATCGCGGTCGCCGGGTGGTGGCTGCTCGCGATCGGCGCGGCGTCGATCCTTGCCGGCGTCTTGTACACGGGCGGTCCGCGACCATACGGCTACGAGGGGCTTGGTGAGGTGTTCGTATTCCTCTTTTTCGGGATCGTCGCCGTCGCGGGCTCCTACTACGTGCAGCGCAAGGACCTGCCATGGGAGCCGTTCGTGCTCGCGATTCCGGTCGGCCTGCTGATCGCGGCGATTCTCGTCGTGAACAACATCCGCGACCTCGAGACCGACCGCCGGGCCGGCAAGCGCACGCTCGCCGTCCGCTTTGGGCGGACCCGCACGCGCGTGATGTTCGTCGCGATGCTGGTGCTCGCCTTCGCCTCCGGGTTGGTCACGTGGCTGTGGGGCCCGCTTTCGCCGTGGCTGGCGCTCACAATCCTGGACGTGCCGCTCGCGGCGGCCATCGCGCGTACGGTGCTGACTCACTCCGACGGACCGTCGCTCAACGGTGCGCTTGCCAAGACCGGGCTGCTCGCGCTCAGCTACTGCCTGCTGCTGAGCGCCGGAGTGCTGGCGAGCTGATGCAACTCGAGCTCGCGCGCGTCCAGTACCGCTTCCGCGAGCCGCAAGAAACGGCGCACGGGGTGCTCCACACCCGCGAGGTGATCGAAGTCGCGCTCAGCGGCGGGGACGGGATCGTCGGCCGCGGCGAGGCGGCACCGCTAGAGAGCTACGACGGCGTCAGCATCGAGCGGGCCGAGCGCGCCCTTCGTGCCTACGCCCCGGCCCTTTCCGAGCCGGCGGGCCCGCCCGGCACGATCCTCGATCGCTGCCGGGCGATCGCCGACTTGCCGCAGGCGCTCGCAGCGATCGACATGGCGCTCTGGGATCTCGCCGGCAAGCGCGCCGGCAAACCGGTCTGCGAGCTCCTCGCCGCACGGCCCGCGCGGAGCGTGCCGGTGAACGCGACCGTCGCCCTGAGCTCGCTCGACGGGGCCGTCGCCGCCGCCCGGGGCGCCGCCCGCGCCGGTTACCGCACGATCAAGCTCAAGGTCGGCCTCGGCGATGATGTTGAACGCGTGCGCGCAGTGCGTGACGCAATCGGACCCGAGGTCGCGCTGCGCCTCGACGCCAACGGCGCATGGAGCGCCGAGCAGGCGTCAGGCGTGCTCGACGCGATCGGTGGCTTCGCGCTCGAGCTCGTCGAGGAACCTGTTCGCGGCCTCGAGCAGACAGCGCTCTTGCGCAAGCGCGTGCCGGTACGCATCGCCCTCGACGAGAGCTCGAGCCTCGCGGGAGCGCTCACCGCACGTGTCGCCGATGCGATCTCGTTGAAGATCTCCCGCACCGCCGGGATCGGCGGTCTGCTCGCGGCCGCGTCGCTCGTACGCGCGAGCGGCGCCGAGGCGTACATCTCCTCGACCTTCGACGGACCGCTCGGCATCGCCGCGGCGCTACACGCCGCAGCCGCGCTCGCGCCGCTCCCCCCGTGCGGCCTCGCGACGCTCGAGCTGTTCGACGGCGAGCCCTCGCCGTTTCCGGTCATCGAGGGCGCGATCACCGTGCCGCGCTCGCCGGGCCTGGGCGTCTAGGACCGGTCGAGCGCGGCGGGCGAGCGACGGGCGCTACTGTCCTGCCGCGAAATGCGCCACGTCAGCCTTGGTGAGGACCCCGTGGGTGACACTCGTGCATGTGTCGGCGGCCTGAAGCAGCGCCGTGTTGTGAATGTCGATGCCGCCGGCGGCGAGCATCTGGTGGGTTATCTGACCGCCGCTGTTCGGGTCGGGGAAATTCGAGAACCCGTGGGAGCGCAGGCAATGGGCAAAGGCGAGCAGCGCGGCGTCGCGCTGCGGGCTGTATGGGTCTGTCTGGTTGTGCAGGCCTCCGCCGGGTAGCAGGTGCCCGCAGGCCGTCAGCGCCGGCTGGAACGCTGGTGACTCGGTGGTGCTTGGATCCAGCGCGACTTTGAAACCGTGGGGATTGGTCGTCGGGTTGGGGAAGTTGGCTAGCCCGTGGGAGCGCATGCAGTCGCCGAAGCTGACGATTTCCTGCTCCAGATTCTGCTGGTGGGTCGCGGTCGCGTGGTCGGACGAGCGGGCCACGGTGGGCGAGTTCGATCCGCAGGCGGCGATTAGTACAACAGCTGCGACCGCTGTTGCGGCCAGTGGGATTCGCGTCGTGTTTGTGAGCATGCCGGGAGGTGTAGCCGGTCGGCGGTTACATCCTCGCTAGCGCTCATGTGACAGCGTTGTGACCCGTCGTGGGGCACGATGTCCCGGTGCGCGTCCTCGTCGTCGAAGATCACGCGGAGCTCGCCCGCGACATCGCCGAAGGCCTACGCGATCGCGGGATGGCGACTGACGTAGTCCATGACGGGACGGCCGCGCTCGAGAGGGGCCTGCTCCACCCCTACGACGTGATCGTCCTCGACCGCGACCTGCCGGGCATCCACGGCGACGCCGTTTGCGCCACGCTCCGCGGCCGCGGCGCGGAAGCACGGATCCTGATGCTGACCGCCGCCGCGGCGATCGGCGATCGCGTCGAGGGCCTCAACCTCGGCGCGGATGACTATCTGCCCAAGCCGTTCGCGTTTGCGGAGCTGGTCGCGCGCGTGAACGCTCTTGCCCGCCGTACGCCGGTGGGCCCGCCGCTTTTGGTCAGAGGCGATTTGAAGCTCGATCGCGCTGCCCGGCGCGCCACACGGGCCGGGCTGGAGCTTTCGCTTACGCGTAAGGAGATCGGCGGTGCTCGAGGTCCTCCTCATGGCGGACGGCACCGTCGTCAGCGCCGAGGAGCTACTCGAGCGCGTGTGGGACGAGAACGCCGACCCGTTCACCCGCACGGTCGTGGTCACGCTCACTCGATTGCGGCGAAAGCTCGGGGAGCCCGAGCTGATCGAGACGGTCGTCGGCGCCGGATACCGCATGCGATGACCGCCCTGTTCACCACGGCGCAGCGGCTCTGGCCGCGCCGGATGCGCACACGGCTCGCGGTCTTCTACGCCGTCCTGTTCCTGCTCGCCGGCGCCGCGCTATTGGCTCTGACCTACGCGCTGGCGGCCGCGGTGCTGGTGCCTTCGGCAGGGAGCTCGGAAAAAGCGCTCACCTCGACACAGCTGGCGTTGTTGGGACGGTGCAAGATCAGTCCGGCGACGCCCGTGCTGGACGCGAAGTGCAACCACCTGGTCGCTGTCCTCGGCGGCGGCTCGGCGGCGCGCGGGAGCGCGCTGGCAGGGCTTCGGATCGCGTCGGTGGTCGGCCTCTTTATCTTGGCGATCGCCGCGGTCGGTCTCGGCTGGCTGGCATCCGGACGGGCGCTGCGGCCGGTGCGGGCGATCACCGAGGCCGCACGCCGCGCCTCCGAGCTCCAGCTCGGCCAGCGCCTCGCACTCAAGGGACCCGACGACGAGCTCAGGCAGCTGGCCGACACCTTCGACGTGATGCTCGAGCGCCTCGATGCCGCGTTCACCAGTCAGAAGCGCTTCGTCGCGAACGCGGCCCACGAGCTCCGCACTCCGCTGACGGCGATGCGGACTGCGATCGAGGTCACGCTCTCCAAGCCGGCGCGGACGCCCGACCAGCTGGAGGCGATGGCGCTCCGAGTGCAGGGGTCGATCGAGCGCGCGGAGGCCACGGTCGAAGCGCTATTGACCCTGGCGGTCAGTGAGGCGGGCCCCGCCGCCCGGCAGCCGATCGATCTTGCCACAGCCGCCGAGGACGCGCTCGACGCTGCGCGCGCCGCGATCGATCAGAGCCGTATCAAGGTCAAGACCACGCTCGGGCCCGCAGCGACGCGCGGCGATCGGGTCCTGCTCGAGCGCATGATCGCCAACCTCGTCGAGAACGCCATCCGCTACAACGAGCCGGACGGCTGGGTCGCGATCCGCACCACCCAGCGCGCCGACGGCGCCACGTTCGAGATCGACAATACGGGCCCAACCGTCACCGCCGAGCAGATCCCGACCCTGTTCGAGCCGTTCGCTCGCGCAACGCAGCGTCTGAATGATTCGGACGGCGTCGGGCTCGGCCTGTCGATCGCCAGCGCGATCGCCCGCGCTCACGACGCAGCGATCAGCGCTCGTCCGCGCTCGGGTGGCGGTCTCGAGGTGTCGGTGACGATCCCCGCGGGCCCGGGGTGAGCCTCCGATCGGGCCTCGCGCAGGCCGCGATCGCCCGCGCGACCGCTTCAGGCGCTTCGAGCGCCAGGCGATGACCGGCGCCGGGCACGATCACGCACTCTGCGCGCGGGAGCGCGCCGGCAAGCCTTGCGGCGGCCGCGACGTAGCGTGTGTCGCGCTCGCCGGCGAGCACCACCGCGGGCATCGTCAACGCGTCGAGCCGATTCCACAGTGGCGCGAGGCCCCCGGGACCAAGGGCGCGGAGCGTCGCCGCAAGCTGCGCCGGAGCGAGGCGACGCGTGTCGGTCGCGATCTCCTCGTGGACCCACTCCGGGTCGCCCGCGAACAGCGGATTGGTACGCCAGCGGGCGATGAACTGCTCGATCGTGCCCCGTTCGGTCTCGCTCGCAAGCCGCTCGTCGGCGGCGAGGCGCTCGGCCCGGTCCTCGATGCCGGCGCTCGCCGAGACGAGCACGAGACGCGTCACGCGTTCGGGTGCCGCAGCCGCGACGTGCAGCGCGACGCGCCCGCCCATCGAGTAGCCGCAGAGGATAAAGCGGTTGGGCACAGCGTCCGCGACGAAGCGCAGAGCATCGGGGCCGAGGTCGAGGGCGAGCGGTGAGTAGCGTTCGCGGTCGAGAGCGGCCGTGACGCGGTCCCAGTGACGGGCGGTCCCGGCAAACCCGTGTAGCAGGACGACAGTCTCGGACACTCGCGCATTTTGACCGACACGCACAATCTGATCGCGGCATTCGTCGATGAGCTCGTGCGCTGCGGCGTCGCTGCTGCCTGTACGTCGCCTGGATCGCGCAGCGCCCCCCTTGTGCTCGCCCTCGCGCGCGCCGACGGGCTGCGCGCCTATTCGCATGTGGATGAGCGCTGCGCCGGCTTCTTCGCGCTCGGCCTGGCGAAGGCAAGCGGGCGCCCGGTTGTCATCGCCTGCACCTCGGGCACGGCCGCGGCCAATCTCGCGCCGGCGGTGATCGAGGCGAGTGAGGCTCGGGTCCCGCTAATCGTCCTGACCGCGGACCGACCGCCGGAGTTGCGCGAGGTCGGCGCCGGCCAGACGATCGATCAACTCAAGCTCTACGGAAGCGCGGTGCGCTGGTTCTTCGAAGTGGGCAACCACGATGCCGACGACGCGCGTGTGCGCTGGGTGCGGACGCTCGCCTGCCGCGCCGTCGCACAGGCTTGCGGCGAGCGACCAGGTCCCGTGCACCTGAATTGGCCGCTACGTGAGCCCCTGATACCCGACGGGCGCGTCGAGTTGTTGGGCGGCCGCCCCGACCGCGAGCCCTGGGTCGTCCGCGAGCCACCACCGACGGGCCGTGGCGATCTCGCAGCCGCGGTGGGCCGCAGCGCTCGCGGGGTGATCGTCGCCGGACGATCGGATCAGCCCCTCACGGCTCTGCCGGCGCTGGCGCAGGCCTGCGGATACCCGTTGCTGGCAGATCCGCTTTCAGGAGCGCGCTCGGGCGCAGCCGCGGTTGCGCATTACGACCTCTTGCTGCGCGACCGATCTTTCGCCGACGCCCAGCAACCGGAGGTCGTGATCCGCGTCGGCGACCTGCCCACCTCGAAGCCGCTGCGCGGCTGGTTGTCGCGCCTCGAGGGTGCCATGCAGATCGCGGTCGACGCGGCCGGCGCCTGGCAAGACCCGGACGGACGCCTCGGCGCGTCGCTGCGGGCCGACCCGGGCACGCTCGAGCCACCGCCGCCCGCCCCGCAAGCGTGGCTCGAGGGGTGGCGGGAGGCGGACGCAAGGCGCGGCAGCGCTGCTCCAAGACGCGCTCGGCGAGACAGTCAGCGAGCTCGCCGTCGTCGGCCTGTTGGGAGCGGAGCTGCCGAGCGACACCACCCTCTTCGTCGCCTCCTCGATGCCCGTGCGCCTGATCGAAACGGCCTGGCCGGCGCGCGTGACCCCCCCGCGCGTGCTGTGCAACCGCGGCGCGAACGGGATTGACGGGACGATCTCGAGCGCCTTCGGGGTCGCGGCCGCTTGCGGCGGACCCGCGTGGGCGCTGATCGGGGATGTCGCGTTCGCCCACGACGTCGGCGGGCTGCTGGCGGCACGCCGCCTCGGGCTCGCCCTGACGATCGTCCTGCTCGACAACGCTGGCGGCGCGATATTCGATCTGCTGCCGATCGCAGCGGCAAGCGACGTCTTCGAGGAGCACGTCGCGACGCCGACCGGCCTCGACTTCGAGGCGCTGGCACGCGCCTACGCGATCGAGTACACGGAGATCGACTCGCTCGGCACGCTGCGGTCGGCGCTCTCCGCCGCGCCGGCGCCGGCGACGTCGCGGCTGTTGCACGTGCGCACCGAACGCGCCGCCGGCCTTGCGCTTCAGCGCGCCCTTTCGACGGCGATCGCTGCCGACGCGCGCTCGCCCGTCAGCTCAGGACGGGGAGCAGAGCTGCGAGCTTGACCTCGGTCTCCGCGAGCTCCGCCCCCGGATTGGATCCGGCAACGACCCCGACGCCGGCATAGCAGCGAGCGAGCCGGCCTTCGACGAGCGCGCAGCGAAGCGCGACCGAGAATTCGCCGTCACCGTTCGCGTCACACCAACCGGTCGCGCCCGCATACCAACCGCGATCGATGCCCTCGAGGGCCGGGATCAGCGCCAGTGCCGAGGCCGGTTCCGCCCCTACGGCGGGGGTCGGGTGGAGCACACCGGCGAGCTCGATCGCACCGATTGGCTCGGCAAGCTGGGCGCGCACCGGCGTCGCGAGGTGCTGGATGTTCGCGATTCGGATCACCTCCGGCTCGCTCGGTCGCGTGACCCATAACGCACGCCGACGGAGCGCCCGCTCGATGTGGTCGGCGACCAACGCGTGCTCGTGGCGTTCCTTGTGCGAACGCAACAGCCGTTCGCCGAGATGCTCGTCGATTCCCGCGTCCGCGCTGCGTCCGGTCGAGCCGGCGAGGGCGAGCGTGCTGGCGCGAAGCCCGTCGACACGGATCAGGAGCTCTGGGCTCGCGCCGAGGAATGTGGCCTCGCCACGGCCGACCGCGTAGAGGTAGCAGCCGCCGAAGGCGCCCCGCAGGACATCGAACACCGCGGCGACGTCGTGTTCGCGCGGCGCTCGCACCTCGACCTCGCGTGCGAGGACGATCTTCTCGAGCCTGCCTGTGGCGATCAGCTCGATCGCGCGGGAAACCGCGTCCTCATAGTGCTCAGGCGCGAGAGCGCCACCGATCAGCGCGCGCTGCGCCGGGTGGGGATCGAGCAACGGCAGGGGTCGATCGACGAGCGATGCGAGCCGCTCCTCGATCATCGCTTCGAGCCGGTCGGCCGTGTCGCCCGGTCGGGCGAGCGCCGTCACCGTGCACCACAGCTCGTCGCCGCTGCGCGCAACTGCGACCTCGGGCACGACGAGTGATGCTGGCGGAAAAGCCGACCACTGAAGCGCGCTCGCCCCGTCGTCGGCGAAGGCGAAGCCCCCGGCGGCGATCAGTCCGGCGCCGGGCGGACCCTGCGGGGCCTCCGCGCAGGCGTTCGCGGCGAGTGTCCGCCAGCGCTCCGCGACGCGCTGGAAGCGGCCCGGTCCCCGTTCCTCGATCGTGATCGCCGCTCCGAGACCGGCCAGCGCCGCGCCGTCACGTTCGGGTTGCTCGAGGCAGAACCACGGCTCGCCTGGACGGCGTGAGGCGAAGACGACCGCGCTCGGGTCGGCTCTCCCCCAGACTCGCCAGCTGACCGACGCGAGGCGCTCACTGCCACGGCGGCTGTGGTGCACCGCGGCGGCGAGCGTTGAGCGTAGGCGCGCGCGAGCCTGCGGTGGCATCGCCAGCGCCGGCGAGGGCGCGGGGATGCCGACTGCAGACTCGAGCGCCACCAGCGGCTTCTAGGTTTCCGCGCGCCCGCGCGACATCGCGATCTCGCCGGTGCGCATCATCTCGATCAGCCCGTATGGGCGGACGATCTGCTCAAACGCCTCGATCTTGCGCTTTGCGCCGGTCACCTCGAGCACGACCGAGCGCTTGGTGAAGTCGACCACGCGGCCGCGGAACACCTCGCAGAGCTCGAGCAGCTCGCTACGCGCGGCCCCCTCGGCTGCAACCTTGAACAGCGCGAGCTCGCGCTGCACGGTCGTGTCCGGCTCGAGGTCGCGGATCTTGATGACGTTGACCAGCTTGTGCAACTGCTTGGTGACCTGATCGATCGGGTCGACGGCGCCGTCCACCGTGAGCGTCACGCGCGAGAAGCTCTCGTCCGCTGTAGGCCCGACGGTGAGTGTCTCGATGTTGAAGCCACGGCGCGCGAACAGACCTGCGATCCGCGTCAGGACACCGGGACGGTTCTCGACGAGGATCGAGAGGACGTGCGTGCGCCCGGTCCGCAGACCGACCGCCGCGTCGAGCTCCTCGAGGCTGAGTGGCGCGTTGGTTCCTGCCTCCATCGCGGATCACCCCACCATTTCGCGCGCCGGCGAGCCCGGCGCGATCATCGGATACGTGTTCTCCTCGCGCGTCACGCGGACGTCGACGACCACCGGCCCCGGTGTCGCGATCGCGCTCCGCATGTCCTCGACCAGCGTCGTCTTGTCTTCGAAGCGCAGGCCGGTGCAGCCGCATGCCTCGGCGAGCTTGACGAAGTCGGGGAACTCGCCCGTCTCGACCTGGCTGTAGCGCCGCTCCCAGAAGAGCTCCTGCCACTGGCGAACCATCCCGAGATAACCGTTGTCCATGATGAACACCTTCACCGGGATCTCGTTTTGCGCACAGGTCGCCAGCTCCTGGATGTTCATCTGGATCGAGCCATCGCCGGAGACCACGCAGACCAGGTCCTCCGGGCAGCCAACCTGGGCGCCCATTGCCGCCGGCAGGCCGAAGCCCATCGTCCCGAGGCCGCCCGAGTTGATCCAGCGTCGGGGCTTTTCGAACCCGTAGTACTGGGCCGTCCACATCTGATGCTGGCCGACGTCCGAGACGACGATCGCCTCGCCGCCCGTCGCCTCGTGGAGCGCTTCGATCATGAACTGGGGTTTGATCTCGTTGTCGGTGGAATCGGCGTAGCGCAACGGGAACTCCTCGCGCCACTGCTGGATCTGCGCCCACCACGCATCGAGTCGGCTCGTCTCGGGCTCGAGCGCGCGGTACTCGTCGAGCAGCCGGGCGAGGATTCGCCTCGCGTCGCCGACGATCGGGATATGCGCCGGGACGTTCTTCGAGATCTCGGCCGGGTCGATGTCGATGTGGATGAACTTCGCATGGGGCGCGAACTCCGAGATCTTGCCGGTGATCCGGTCGTCGAACCGCGCGCCGACTGCACAGATGAGGTCAGCGCCGTCCATCGCGTAGTTCGCCGTGCGCGTCCCGTGCATGCCGAGCATTCCCAGCCACTGGGGGTTCGAGGCGGGGAAGCCGCCGAGGCCCATCAGCGTGCATGTCACCGGGAAGTGCCCCGCATCGGCGAGGGCGGTCAGCTCCGCCGCCGCATTCGAGTTGATCACACCGCCGCCCGCGTAGATCACGGGCCGCCGCGCAGACGCCAGCGCCTTGGCGGCCTGGCGGATCTGCTTGTGATTGCCCTCAATCGTCGGTTGGTACCCGGGCAGCGAGGTCTCGGTGACCGGCGCGTACGGAATGTCGCCACGCGACAGGTCGGTGGGCAGGTCGACGAGGACCGGCCCCGGACGGCCTGTGCGTGCGATGTGAAACGCCTCGTGAAGCACGCGCGGCAGCTCGAGTGGGTGCTGGATCATGTAGGAGTGCTTGACGATCGGCATCGTGATGCCGATCGTGTCCGCCTCCTGAAAGCCGTCCGTGCCGAGTAGCTCAGTACGGACCTGGCCGGTGATGAAGACCACGGGGACCGAGTCCATCATCGCGTCCGTTATCGGTGTGACGAGATTCGTCGCACCCGGGCCGGAGGTTGCGACAGCGACGCCGACCTTGCCGGTTGCCTTGGCGTACCCCTCGGCGGCGTGGCCGCCACCCGCCTCGTGGCGCACGAGGACATGGCGGATGCCGGCGTCGTAGAACGCGTCGTAGGTCGGCAGGTTCGCCCCGCCGGGCAGTCCGAATACGACGTCCACACCCTCTGCTTTAAGGCATTCCATCAACGCATCGACTGCGCGCATTCGTGCTACCTCCTTTCGACTTGTTCGCGTGCGCCCGCAGTCGCGGGCGTGACAGTCGAGAATAGCGGCAGGCGCTAGGCGAACAACAGGCGGCGGTCGCCGTGCAAGCAGGCGCCGAGTTGCAATGCCGCAACGCCCGGCCGACCTCAGGGCGGACCGGCGCGTGGTGCCGCGCGGCCCGGGCACACAGGCGGCTACAGCCGCGCGCGCACGCGTACCGACGGCGTCGGCTCGATGATCTCCACCTGTTCGGGATAGGAGAGCTCGGTGCCGCAGTTCATGCACAGTGCGTCATAGATGCGCGTCGGCGTGCCGCAACCCGGGCAGCGCCGCAGCGCCACCTCCGTCTCGCGGCGGTACAGCAGCGCCGCGATCGGGCCCAGGATCGGGATGATCGCGGAGATCAGGAACCACAGTGGCGGCGATGAGCCTTTGCGCAGCGCGACGAACGCGCCGAGCATGCCCGACGCGAGGCAGATCAGCAGGTAGGTCATCTAATGAAAGAGGACGCGGATCGCCCAGATCGCGCCGATGATCGCCACGATGACCGCGACGACTGTCGCAACGAACACGATCAGGCCGAACAGGAAGTGCAGCAGCAGAAAAGCGCAGATCAGCAGGACGAGCGCCGCCAGGACATGCCGTCCGAGGTTGTGAATCCAGGAGCCGGCGCGCTCGGTGTGCTCTTCGCTCATAACGTGAGCGTAGCGCGTTGAACGCAGCTCACCATGAACTGCAGGCCGTGCCGCGTCCGCCGAAGCGGCGTCTGGCCCACGACGACTCGCCTGATTCAGCGGGCGAGGAGCGCCGCCGGCGTCAACCGTGGCGCCCACGCGCGATGCCCGGTCGCGCGGCGCTCAGCCCGTCCGACGCTCTGACGCCTTGGACGGCGAAGCGGCGCGCGGGGCGGGTAGACGCGTGAGGCTGTAGCGCCGGACGACAGCCTGCTTCGTCCCGTCCGCGGACTCGCCGAGCTCGGGTAGCAGCAGGAAGCGCGAGCGCGTTGTGGGGGTCTCGCTTGCCATGGCGAAATGATCCGCGAGGACGACCGATCAGTCGTTGGCCCGCTGGCCAAGATCAACCGCCCGCTGTTGGCCCCGATGCGCCGCCGGCGAGACCGTCGGCGCCGTCAGCTGCCGAGCTGCTCGTGGATCAGGCGGGTGACCTCTGCCCCGTCGGCGCGCCCGCGCGTCTCCCGCATCACCGCCCCGACGAGCGCGCCGATCGCCTTCTCGTTGCCCGCCCTCACGCGCTCGGATGCGCTCGGGTCGGCCGCGATCGCCGCAGCGACGATCGTCGCGAGGTCACCATCCTCCTGCGAGAGCGATCCGAGACCGCGAGCGTCAATGATCGCCTGGGGATCGCCACCCTCGGCCACGAGCACATCGAGCACCTCGCGCGCCGCCGCACCGCTGACGGCGCGGGATCCGACGAGCACGACGAGCGCGCCGAAAGCCTCAGGCGTGACATTGGTGTCGGCGGGGTCCGCGTCCCCGATCCGCGCCACCAGCTGACCTATCCAGTTGGCCACCGCGAGCGCGTGCTCGACCCCGATCGCTTCGAGCACGCGCTCGAAGTAGTCGCCGAGCTCCCCGCGAAACGCGAGGTTGCGCGCGCCATCTGCGCTGAGGCCGAGATCGGCCTCGAGGCGCTTTGCGCGATCGAGCGGCAGCTCGCCGATCTCGGCCCGCGCGGCCGCCAGCATCGCAACCGTTGTCGCGATCGGGACCAGGTCCGGCTCCGGGAAGTAGCGGTAATCCTCCGCCTCCTCCTTTGAGCGCAGCGAGCTCAGGCGCCCGCTCGAGGGGTCGAAGTGCAACGTCTCCTGTTGGACGGCGCCGCCCGACTCGATGATCTGGCGCTGGCGTTCGATCTCGGCCGCGATACCGCGTTCGATGAAGCGGAACGAGTTCATGTTCTTGAGCTCGGTCTTCGTGCCGAGCTCGCTCGTGCCCGCCGGTCGCAGCGACACGTTCGCGTCCGCGCGCAAGGAGCCCTCCTCCATGTTGACGTCACTGACCCCAAGGCTGCGCAGCGTCGCGCGCAGCAACGTCAGCCACTCGCGCGCGTGCTCGGGCGAGCGCAACTCGGGCTCGGTGACGATCTCGACAAGCGGAGTGCCGCCGCGGTTGAAATCGACGACCGAGCGCTCCGAACCGTGGATGCGCCCGCTCTCGCCGACGTGGATCAGCTTCGCCGCATCCTCCTCGAGGTGCACGCGATGCAGACGGACGCCTGCGAGCTCACCGCCGCGACAGATTGGCTCGTCGTACTGGGAGATCTGGTAGCCCTTCGGCAGGTCGGGATAGAAGTAGTTCTTGCGGTGAAAGACCGACCGGGGCGCGATCTCGCAGCCCAACGCGAGGCCGATCATCAATGCGAAGTGGATCGCGCGCGCGTTCGCGACGGGAAGCGCGCCCGGCAGACCGAGGCAAACGGGGCAGGTCCGCGTGTTCGGCGGTTCGCCGAAGGACAGCTCGCAGCCGCAGAACATCTTCGTCCGCGTCTTCAGCTGGGTATGAATCTCGAGACCGATAACCACTTCGAGCTCGCTCATCGACGCGCCGCTCTCCCGTCGAATCCGATCGCCTGTTCGAGCGCGAAGGCCGCGCTGAGCAGGCGATCTTCACTGAACGCCGGTCCGACCAGCTGGAGGCCCACCGGCAGGCTCTTGCCGCCGCCCGGCGGGGCTGCCAAGCCGTTCGGGATCGAGATCGCCGGGATGCCGGCGAGCGAAGCCGGAACCGTGCAGACGTCATTCAGGTACATGGCGTAGGGGTCGGCGGTCTTCGCTCCGAGCTCGAAGGCGACGCCCGGCGCAGTCGGCGTCACGACGAAGTCGAAGCGCTCGAATATCGCCGCGAAGTCGCGTGCGATCAGCGTGCGCACGCGCTGAGCGCGACCGTAGTAGGCCTCGTAATAGCCGCTCGAGAGCGCGTAGGTTCCGAGCATGATCCGGCGCTTGACCTCGGCGCCGAACCCGTCGTGGCGGGTCCGCGTGTACATATCGAGTAAGTCAGTCGCGTCCGGCGCCCGCAAGCCGTAGCGGACCCCGTCGAAGCGCGCAAGGTTCGATGATGCCTCCGCCGGCGCGAGGACGTAGTAGGCGGCGAGGGCGTGCGTAGCGTGCGGTAACTGGCAGGTCTCGACGCTCGCCCCGAGCTGGCGTGCGAGCTCGAGACTCGCCCCGAAGGCGCCGAGCACGCCCGGCTCGATCCCGTCACCCGACAGCTCGGTCGGAACGCCGAGACGAATCCCGCGCAGGTCCCGCCGCGCCGGAAGGCTCACGGACCCCGGGTAGTCGAGCGAGGTCGCGTCGCGGGGATCGCGGACGCCGACCATCTGCATCAGCAGCAGCGCCGCGTCGCTCACATCGCGCGTCAGCGGACCGGCCTGGTCGAGCGATGAGGCGAACGCGATCATGCCGTAGCGCGACACCGCGCCGTAGGTCGGCTTCAGCCCGACGATCCCGCAAAGTGCGGCCGGCTGGCGGATCGAGCCGCCGGTGTCCGTGCCGATCGCCCAGGGCGCCAGCCCCGCGGCAACGGCGGCGGCACTGCCACCCGAGGACCCGCCCGGCACGCGCGTTCGGTCCCACGGGTTGAGTGTCGGTCCGAAGCTCGAGTTCTCGGTCGAGGAGCCCATTGCAAACTCGTCCTGGTTGGTCTTGCCGAGCAGCGGCGCGCCCGCGCGCGCAAGACGCTCGACGACCGTCGCCGTGTACGGCGGGCGGTAGCCCTCGAGAATCCGCGAGCCCGCCTGGCTCGGAACGCCGGCGGTGCAGAAGAGGTCCTTGACCGCGAGCGGAACGCCGCCGAGCGGCCCGTCCCCCGCCTCCGCGATCTCCTGCGCAACCCACGTGAACGCGTTCAAATCGTCCGCGGCGGCCCGTTCGCGGTAGAACTCGAACAGCTCGGTCGCAGCGAGATCCCCGCGGCCGATCGCCGCAGCCGCTTGCGCAGCGGTCAATGCGATCAGGTCCGTCATGCCTGCGGGCTCGGGACTGCGAAGCCGTCGTCGAGCACCTCCGGCGCGCCCTCCAGCGCCTGCTCGCGAGGCAGGCACGGCTCGGGCTCGTCAGCGCGCAGCGCGCCCGTCACGTCGATCACGTGGCTCGTCGGCGGCACGCCTTCGAGATCGAGGCGGCTGATCGTCTCGATGTGCTCGAGCACGGCGCCGAGCTCGATCGTCAGGCGCGCGACCTCTTCCTCGCTCAGCTCGAGGCGCGCAAGACGCGCGACGTGAAGGACTGCGTCGCGGTCGATCATTCGCCGGCCGGGAGGCCCCAGAAGGGCGACTCGTCGCGCAAAGAGAAAAACGCCGCGGTGGTCACGAGGATCGCCCCGGCGAGTGCGAGCCAAAGTCCGTAGCAGCGCCCCGTCGCCGACGCCGGAAGCGCGACGATGCGGACCAAGATGACGGCCGCGGAAACCAAGCCGACGACGGTCGTGATGGTCGCCAACGCCACCGGCAGGGCGGGCGAGCGCTGCGTGATCGTGACGCCGACCAGCGCGAAGGCGAGGACTGCGGTCAGCGCTGCCGGCAGCTCGGCGACGGTCAGAGCGCTGAACGCATCGCGCGTGCCCGCCGGGAACTGGTACCAGGGCAGGAATAGCGAGACCGCGAGCAGGAGACCCGCGAGCGACGCAACGAGGTCCGGCGGGCGCAGGCGGCGCAGATCGACATGCATCGCGGACAAGACTAGTAGTGGGCCCAGCCGAGCCGCTGCTAGCCTGGATCGGTCGTGAGCGAGGTCGCCGAGCAGGTCGTCCTTGTGGAGCGCCGGGACCGGGTGCTCGTGCTCACGCTCAACCGACCCGCGGCGCGAAACGCGATCGACCTCGCGATGGCGCGGGCGCTAGCGGCGGCACTCGACGGCCTCGACGAGGACCCCAGCCTGGGCGCCGCCGTCATAACGGGCGCGCCCCCGGGCTTCAGCGCCGGTATGGACCTCAAGGCGTTCGCAGCCGGTGAGCTCCCGGTGGTTCCAGGTCGCGGGTTTGGCGGAATCGTTGATCGCGGATCGCGCAAGCCGTTGATCGCGGCGGTCGAGGGGTTTGCGCTCGGCGGGGGCTTCGAGGTCGCGCTCGCGTGCGACCTCATCGTTGCCGCGCGGGACGCGCGCTTTGCGCTCCCCGAGGTGAAGCGGGGCCTGATTGCGGCGTTCGGCGGGCTTATGCGCCTGCCGCGGCGGATCCCTGAGGCGATCGCGACCGAGATCGCGCTCACCGGCGAACCGATCGCCGCGCCGCGCCTGCACGAGCTCGGCCTTGTGAATCGGCTGGTGGAGGCAGGCCAAGCCTGCACAGCGGCGCTCGAGCTCGCCGGCGCGATCGCTGCGAACAGTCCGATCGCGGTCCGCACGTCCAAGGAGGCGTTGGCCCGCCAACGCGAGTGGACGGCAAATGCCGCGGGCACCGAACAGCAAGCGCTCTGGGAACGTGTCGTCGCATCGCCGGACGCCGGCGAAGGAGCGGCGGCGTTCGCGGAGAAGCGCCCGCCGCGTTGGCAAACGGATTGACGGCGCCAGGGCCGGCGCGCAGCGATCGCGAGTCGCGGCGCGCGCGGCTCGCCATCCTGTTCAGCTGCAGCCTCAGCCTGTTCATCGTCAGCCTCGACACGACGATCGTGAACGTCGCGTTGCCGTCGATCGCGCATGACTTCCATGCGCAGCTCGACGGTTTGCAATGGGTGGTCGACGCCTACGTAGTGGTGATCGCGAGCCTGCTGATCCTGTCGGGATCGACCGGGGATCGGCTCGGCCGTCGGCGCGTGTTCAAGACGGGCCTCGTGATCTTCGGCGCGGGCTCACTCGCGTGTAGCCTCGCACCGACCCTCGGAGCGTTGATCGCATTCCGAGCGCTGCAGGCGATCGGCGGCTCGATGCTCAATCCGAACTCGCTTTCGATCATCGCGAACGTCTTCACCGAACGACGCGAGCGGGCTCGCGCGATCGGGGTCTGGGGCGCCGTCTTCGGCGCGAGCATTGCCCTTGGCCCGATCTTCGGCGGGTTGCTCACGGACTCGATCGGTTGGCGTGCAGTGTTCTGGGTGAATCTCCCGGTCGTCGCGGTTGCCTGGTGGCTGACCACACGCTATGTCCCCGAGTCGCGGGCGCCCCGAGCGCGGCGACTCGATCCCGCCGGACAGCTGCTGGCAGCGACCCTGCTGGGCGCGCTCTGCTTCGGGATCGTCGAAGGACCCACAGACGGCTGGACCTCGCCGGCAATCCTCGCCGCCTTCGCCGCCGCCGGCGGCGCGTTCGTGGCCTTCGCTGCCGTCGAGCTTCGCCGGCGCGATCCACTGCTCGATTTGCGCTTCTTCCGCAGCCCCCTGCTATCTGGAGCTGCGCTGGTCGGCGTGTTCGCGTTTCTCATCACGGCCGGCTTTCTGTTCTTGAACACGCTGTACCTCCAGGACGCGCGCGGGTACTCGGCCCTGCGCGCCGGGCTCGCGATCCTCCCTGCCAGCCTGCTGATCATGCTCGCCGCGCCGCTGTCGGGGCGGCTCGTCGGCCGGCGCGGCGCGCGCCTACCGATGACCGCCGGCGGCGTTTGCTTCGCGGCGGGTGCGGCCCTACTCGCGTCGATGACCGTGACGACGAGCTACGGCGAGCTGGCAGCCGGCTACGCGTTGATCGGTCTCGGCGGTGGGCTCGTCAATCCGCCGATCACGAACGCTGCGGTCAGCGGATTGCCGAACGAGCAGGCAGGCACAGCCGGGGCGATCGCTTCAACATCGCGCCAGATCGGAAGCGCCCTCGGAGTCGCCATCACGGGCTCGATCGCACACGCAGGCGGGCGTCTGATTGCGGCGAACGGCGCGGTGTCGGGTTCGCGGCACACGTCCGCGCAAGCGCATTTCGCGCTCGCCACGCACGCCGGCTGGATCCTGTGCGCGTGCTGCGGCGCCGCGATCGCGGTCGTCGCATTCGCCACGAGCGGGGCCTGGGGACGCCGGCGCGCCGCACGACTCGCGGACGCACTCGCTGACACCGCGAAGGCGAGCTAGTACCCCCTGTTACAGCGCTCGCAACCCCGAGTTACGTCCTGCAAGAGGAGTTGCAAAGGAGGATTTTCACCAGTTTGTAGCTAGAGCCCGCTGCTACGGTCCGCGACTTCCTGCGACTAGGACGACCGACACGGACGCCGTTCGCCGCGGTCGCGCTCACTGCTCTGGCAGCGTTCGCCGCATCCGAGATCCTCGGAACGGGCGCTCGACCAGTGGCCATGGCGGTGGCTTGGAAGCCCGTCATGGCAGCGCGAATCGCATTTGAGGCCCCCACCGAGCGCCGCCAGGCGAGCGTCAGCGTGGCCGGCATGGCACACCTCGTAGGCACCGAACGTGCCGCCGTGGCGCTCGCCCCCACGGCGACAACGCCACCGGCGCGACGGCGCGCGACGGCCTCGAGCGCCAACCGGATCGAAGCGCTCCACATGGTCGCGGCCGCCAGGCGCGCGGGGCTAAGGGCGCTGCGATCCGACGAGACGCGACGTTCGCGGGCGGATCGCGCGGATCATGCCCGACGGCTACGCGGCCGCGCCGCGCGGTGCTCCAGCCCACGTCCAGGAGGCGATCTGGGCGGCGAACCGGCTGGTCGGCATGCCGTACGTGTATGGCGGCGGTCACGGCAGCTTCTTCGCCGGCGGCTACGACTGCTCGGGTAGGTCTCGTTCGCGCTGCACGGCGGCGCGTTACTCGACTCGCCGATGGATTCGAGCGAGTTCTACTGCGTTCGGGACAAGCGGTCGCGGTCGTTGGCTCACCGTCTACACGAGTCCCGGTCACGCCTTCCTCGAGATCGCCGGCATCCGCCTCGACACGAGCACCGCCGGCCAGCCGGGGGCGAACAGGGTCCACGCTGGCGCCCCTTGCTAGCCGACACCGCCGGCTATGCGGCGCCATCCCGCGCGGCATACTGACGCCTAGGGAAGAGTCTGCGCGAGGCGCTGCGCGAGTTTCCCGTGCGGCGTGTGCAGGTAGGGGAAGCGGCGGCCGCGCGCGCGAGCGCGATCTTGCGGCTGCGGCCCGCGCCGGCTCCACTCGACCGAAACGGTGATCACGCTGTGGCCGTCGGTGGACATCAGCCATTGCTCGTCCGGGAACCAGTTCGACGCCAAAAGGCCGAGGTCTTGACTGCGACCGGCGGCGGGCTCCCGTCGCGGCCGACGCCCAGTACTGCGCGTCTTCGTCGATCGTCCGCTCGACACAAAGTAGGCGCGCCCGCCGGACCATTCGACGTTCGCCAGCACCTCGACGCCCGCGTCCCGGCGCGGAGCGAACGCGATAAGGCGCACTGCGGTGCAGAGTTGTGCACCGGTCGAGATGCCGTGGCTGATCGCGCCGACCGGCACCGCGAGCAGGCGCGCCATCGCGTCAAGCGAGGCTCGTAGGCAAACCGGGTGGGAGGCGGGCCAGCCACCGGTGGCGGCACTGCGCGGCGCGGCCGACCCCCCGCACGCAGCGATGCCAAGCGCCGCTACGACACTGAGAGCGCAGCCGAATGATCCACGCCGCATCCTCGTCAGAGCTTACGCGGCAGCGCGCCGGCCACCGACGCAGGCGGCGGCTAGGACTCGGTCGCCTGCATGCGCGCCGCGATCAGCGTGTTGCGCAGCAGGCACGCGATCGTCATCGGCCCGACCCCGCCGGGCACGGGTGTGATCGCTCCCGCGCGCTCGCGCGCGGCGTCGAAGTCGACGTCACCGACGAGCCCCTGCTCGGTGCGCGTGATCCCGACATCGATCACGATCCGCCCGGGCTTGACCCAGGTCCCCCTGCACCATCCGCGCCCGCCCGACCGCGGCGATCAGGATGTCGGCGCGCGAGCAGACCTCACGCAGGTCGCGGGTGCGAGAGTGACAGACCGTCACCGTCGCGTTCTCCGCCAACAGCAGCTGCGCCATCGGCTTGCCGAACAGGTTCGAGCGCCCGACGATCACCGCCTCAGCGCCCTCGAGTTGCGCGTCGATGCTGCGCAACAGCTCGATCACGCCACTCGGCGTCGCGGGACGCAGCCCGGGACGCCCGAGGGCGAGCAGGCCGGCCGACATCGGCGTCAGGCCGTCAACGTCCTTGGCCGCGTCCACGAGCCCGGTGATCGCGCTCCCGTCGAGGTGATCGGGCAGCGGCAGCTGGACGATCGTGCCGCTGACCTCGGGGTTCGCATTCAACTGCGCGACCAGCGCGCGCAGATCCCCGTCGCTCGTGTCGGCCGCCAGCCGATGGTCGAAGCCGTGGATCCCCACCTCCGCACAGGCCTTCTGCTTGCCGCCGACGTAGACGGCACTCGCCTGGTCATCACCGACGAGCACCGTGGCCAGCCCGGGCGGGCGCCCGTGGTCGCGCACGAACTCAGCGACACCTTCGGCGACCTCTGCGCGCACGCGTGCGGCGACGGCCTTGCCATCGATGACCGACTGTTTCGCTCTACGCTCATCGGCGCTCCATCGGTGCGCTGATCCAGCAGCTTGCGCTCAGAGCCGTCGCGCGCGAAGCGCACGACGACGATGCCGCCGGGCTCGATGCCGGTCACGACACCCTCGCCGAACGCAGCGTGCAGGACGTCCTCGCCGAGCCGGTAGCTCACCACGGCGCAGCGGCCGCCCTTCCACCGGCACTCGCCGCCGCCCAACTGGAACCGCTCGAACCAGCCGACGCCCGGCCGGCGAACGCGCCGCCAAAGGCGGGCGCGACGAATTCATCGCCACCATCGACCAACTCCACCGGCAGCTCGTCGAGGAAACGACTGCGAAGGCCGTAGTGCTCAACCCCGAACAGGGAACGACGCCGCGCGTAGCTGAACGTCAGGTCGCGCATCGCGCGCATTTGCCGTTCCGGCGGGCGCAGCCTGGAGGTCGCGCGATTTCTGGCCGCGCGGGGTTTGGCTCGGTGTTCAATCTAACGGGCGGTATCCTGGCGTGGTCCCGGACATCGATCCGAATATCCCTCAATACTAGTCAGCGATGGATTCGCGCTAGTTCCCGAGTTGCGTTCCGGGTGATATAGTCAGATATAACACCTTCATGAAATCACTCCTGATCGCCCTCAGCTGGCTGCCTAGCGTGGAGCGTCGCACCGGCGGCGGACCTGCTCGCCGTTTATCAGCGCGCGCTGCAGAACGACCCGCAGCTGAAGGAGGCCGAGGCCACCCGTCTGGCGGCGCTGGAATCCAAGCCGCAAGCGCTCGCGGCGCTCCTTCCTCAGCTTTCGGGCAGCGGCACCGCATCCAAGGAAAAGGACGCCGGAGCAATCGAACCAGACCGAGACGGTAGTGGCCGGCGGCCCGACGATCGTCGAAAGCTTCCTGTTCAACGGACGCGTCGACGACCATCACCCACAAATACGGCGTCGACCTCAAGCAGAACCTGTTCCGCTGGGAGAACTGGGTGGCCCTGCAACGCGCCGACGCCCAGGTCGCGCAGGCCGAGGCGGACTACCAGGCCGCACAGCAGGACTTGATCGCCGCGTGGCGCAGCGCTACTTCGACGTGCTCGCCGCGCAGGACGATCTCGACGCTCAGCGCGGCAACCTCGAATCGGTGAGCCGCCAGCTGGAACAGGCCGAGAAACGCTACCAGGTCGGGCTGATCGCGATCACCGACGTGCAGGAGGCTCGCGCGGCCCACGACAGCGGCGCCGCGGCCGTGATCGCCTCCAAGCGGCAGCTGGCGGCGGCCCAGGAATCGCTGCGGGAAATCACCGGCGACGGGTTCGATTCGCTGGCGCGGCCGATCGAGCCCTTCGAGCTCACGAGCCCGATCCGAGCAGCGAGGATCGCTGGGTGGAAATGGCCTTGCAGCAGAACCTGTCGCTGGTCTCCAGCCGTCTGGCGGCGGACATCGCGCGGGAGAACGTGAGCGCCGCGCGCGGCGGCCACTTCCCGACCCTGGACCTGGTGGCCAGCCGCTACAAGGCTACGAGCGACGGCGACTACACCAACGCGAACAACACCCCTTACGGCACGACGAGCCTGGACCAGTACCAGAACACCATCGGCATTCAGTTCAGCATTCCGATCTACTCGGGCGGCATGGTGTCCTCGCAAGTGCGGCAGGCCGTATATCAGCACCGCGCGGCGAAGGAGCGGCTGGAGCGAGTGGCCCGTCAGACCGAGCACGATGCGCGCGACGCCTACCTCGGAGTGCTCTCGGAGATATCGCAAGTGCAGGCACTGCGCCGCGCGCTCGAATCGAACGCCACGGCGTTCAACGCCACGGAGTCCGGCTATGAAGCGGGAACCCGCACCGCCGTGGAGGTACTCATTCGCGCCGGCTGTGGATCCAGGCGCAAACCGACTATTCGCGCAGCCGCTACGATTACATGGTCAACGTGGTCAAGCTGCAGCAGGCGGCCGGCATTCTGTCCGAGCAAACTCTCGCCAGCCTCAATCGGCTGCTCAAGGACTCCTTGCCTGCACCGGACCCGGAACCCGTCACCGAACCCGTGAGCCCGGATCAACGGATCGATGAGCTCGGTCAGGCGCTCGACCGCGCCGCGGTGCGCGTCGACGACCTCCCGCGCCGAGCGCACGGCCTGCTCGCGCGCCGTGGGATCCTGAAGCAAACGGCGCACCGCGTCCGCAGGCGCGCCCGCATCGGCGACTTCGACGGCCCCCCCCTGGTCGATGAGGAGCCGCGCGATTCCTTGGCATTCGCGGTATGAGGGCCGGTGATCACGGGCACGCCCGAGCACCGCAGGCTCGAGCAGGTTATGGCCGCCCACCGGTACGAGACTGCCGCCCACGAAAGCGGCGTCGGCCGCTGCATAGAGCACCGTGAGCTCCCCCATCGTGTCGAGCGAGCAGCACTTCGCGTCCGGCCTTACCCGCATCGCGCCGCTGCGCCGGTCGAACGCAATGTCGAGGCGCGTCAACAGCGCGGCGACGTGTCGAATCGTGCGGATGCCGCGGCACCAGCAGCAGCAGCAAGTCCGGAATCCCGAGCCGGAGCTGCGCGTGCGCGGCGAGCACCTGTTCCTCCTCGCCGGCATGGGTGCTTCCGGCGATCCAGACCGGTCTGGCGCCAAGGTACTTTCGCCGCAGCTCGCGAGCCCTCCTCCACGGCCAAGGCGCCGAGCCGCATGTCGAATTTCATATTGCCCACCACGCGCGTTCGCGCAGGGTCTGCCCCGACGGCGATGAAGCGCTCCGCGTCCTCGGAGGTCTGCGCCGCGATCAAGGCGCTCGCCGCGACGGTGTCCCTGAAGAGCCGCCGAGCCGGCGATATCGCGGCACGGATTTCGCCGTGAGCCGCGCGCTCGCGAACACCACGGGATCCCTCGCCGGGCCGGCATAACGCAGAGGTTGGGCCAAAGCTCGGTCTCCAGGATGATCGCCACGCGCGGCCGGATGCGGTCGAGACGCGCGACCGAACCCGGCGTGTCGTACGGCAGGAAGCGTACGTCGACGGCGGGGCCGAAAAGCGCCCGGCCCGCGCCCGTCCCGTGGGTGTCGAGGTGGTGAGAACGACGGGGAGTGTCCGGATGCCGAACATGGAGCGCCCGCACCAAGTTCGCGGCGGCGGCGACTTCCCCCATGGACACCGCGTGGAGCCAGACGCGGGCCGCCGCCATACGCCGACCCAGCCCGAAGCGCTCGCCCAGGTGCGTGCGGTACGACGGATCCTTCGCTGCGCGCAGCAGCGTCGCTGCGAACACCACCGGCGCCGCGACCCGCGTCAAGACGCCGTAGACCAGACGCATCATGGACGCGGCGCGCGAGACTCGTAGCCCGCCTTGAGCATCCCCCATTGCTCCGGCAAGACGCGGTGCAGCGCGGACTCGCGCGCGATTTTCGCGAGCGAGCGGCGCAGTCGATCGAGGTTGCGCGAGGCCCAGGCGGGCTGGTGCGCCCCGCCGGGCTGGCGCAGCCGGCCGCGATCGAAGTCGATCACGCGGATCGCCCCGTCGGGCCCGATCAATACGTTGTGCGCGTTGAGGTCGGGATGATCCGCACCCGCGGCATGCAGGGCGGCAATAGCCGCCCCGATGGCCCGCCAGTGCGTATCGCTCAGTGCACCGGCGAGCAGCAAGGCACGAATCGGCTGCGCCGCCTCGATCCGTTGCGTAATGAGATCGCAACGATAAGCGAGTCCGCTGCGCCGATAGCATGCGCCGACCGGCGCCGGGACGGGCAGGCCGCGCCGGTGCAAGAGAGCAAGCAGCCGGTACTCGGCGAAGGAGCACCCGTGCCTCGCCGGCCCAGGCATAGCGGTCGCTCGAGACACGCGCGACCGCGCCGCCGCGCCGAGAACGCAGCACCCAGGACTGCTGCACCGGGCCGACGAACCAGGCGGCACCGCGACCCCGAGCGGCCGGCACGAGCTCGGCACGTACGCGCCAGTACTCTGGATCGAAGAGCGATTCGCCGGCGCTTTCGAGGAGCCCACCGGTGCGCACCGAATCGACGAGCATGGCACCCTGCGCGGTGGCGATGCGTCGGCCGACGTCCTTGATATCCCATGCCGCGTTGTCGAGCACCTTGCGATCCGAGTTTGACCACTCGGTGCGGCTCGCGAATTTCGCTAAGATGCCGTCATGAACGAGATCAAGGTACCCGTCTCGCCGGGCGAGCTACTGGACAAGATCACCATCTTGAGGATCAAGTCCGCTACGTATGCGCTGATGCAAGCAAGCTGGGGCTAACGTGCGCACCGAGCTCGAGGCGCTCGAGCGGCTCTGGAACGCCTCTCCTCTACGCCGCGGTCGACGTAGCGAGCGACGTGAAGCGCGCTGCTCGCGGTCAACGAGCGTCTCTGGGCCATCGAGGACGACATTCGCGAACAAGGAGCGGGCGCAGACTTTCGATGCAGAGTTCGTGCAGCTGGCGCGCGCGGTGTACTTCGAGAACGACGAGCGTGCGGCCATCAAGCGGCGGCTTGAACGTGGCAGCTTGGATCGAGCCTTGATCGAGGAAAAGTCGTACGCCGACTACAAGTCGTAGGGAGCGAATCAGCCCCGGTTGAGCGTGTATTCGGCTCCGCAATAGTTGCACTTCGCCCAACCGGTCGCCTCGATCGGGAGATAGACGCGCGGGTGGCGTTTCCACAGGTACATCCCGGGCATCGGGCACGACAGCGGCAGGTCCGCGGGTGTGACCGTGTACTGGTGCTGTGCATTCGCCGGAATCAGAGCCGGAGTCGCGGGTGCGCTGGCCAGGGTCGTCGCCATCGTCCTTGCCAACGCTACGCCTCCGTACAGGCGCATCACCTCAAAGACGCCGTCGCCGCGCAGGAGGCCCTCGTCTGTGACGGGGATGCCAGCCTCGGTCAGCGGAACGAGGGTGCCGTCGAGTACAGGCCCGTGCCCAGACTGCCCCGAGACCAATCCGATGCTCGGTCCGGTTTCAGTTGGGGGCAGCGATCGTCCCGGCCGGGCAGCGGTGGCGCGCGAGCGAGATGATCGACAATCTCGACGGACGCGCGGCAGCTCAAGCATCGGACGCTGCCTTGCCTCGTCGCGAACCTGCGAGAGGGCGTCGCGAACTTGCGAGCGCGCTCAGCCCGGCGAGATAGCCCGAGTGCGCCGAGGTATCAGCGCGGTGATGCCCGAGGCCCTTGCTGGCACCGCCTGCTCGACTTCACGACGACCGTGCTGGGGGCCTGGCTCGTGGGCTTGGGGTGGTTGCGCCGGCCTGGCCGGCTTCCGGGCCGGCCTCGTGGCTCCGGCGACGTCCTCGAATAACGCCGCCCTTGGCGGTCACGTTGATACCTGGGGCGTCTCAGCAGGTTTGGGCGGTCAGCGACGGTTCGATCCAATGCACGACCTGTCCGTTGCTATAGGTGTGGACCGTCCTGAATTCGAGCGCTTTGCCCGCTGTGGTTTCCTGGGGGATCGCCAGGGAGAGCGGGAAGTTGATGAACTGGCGCGTTGTTGACCTTGCCGAGCGGGCCGGTCCAGGTCCAGACGATCTGCGATACCACGGTGTTGATCGTTTCCCCGCCTTC
>CAVPFP010000037.1:0-11199 GCA_963703775.1 uncultured Solirubrobacterales bacterium
GCAGGTTGAAGCCGAGCTGGGAAAGATCGTGGTGGATGATCGGCGTGTCCGTTGAAAAAACCCGACGCCTGATCCTTCCGTGGGATCAGGTCGTGCCAGCCCGTGATCGGCCGGCAACGCCAACAGCGCGATGACCAGGCCCCAAATTCCCACGCGGCTCCGCACGAACTGCAGCGGGCAGGGCGGTCCGGGTGCGTACCGACTGAGTTTTGTGGTTGCCGACAAGCCTTGCCTTCGAGAAGGGGAAGGGCGGCGGCTCGGCGGCCGCCGTAGCCGCAGCGAGGCTGGCTCAGGCTCCAGGAGGCCTTGAGGTACTTCGTCGGGTGCAGCGCCTTGTAGAACGTCAGCGTGCCGTTGTTCAGCTTGTAGAGCCCGTAGGAGGTGAGCGTCGTGTCACCGGTCGAGTTGATGCTGTACGTACCGAGCACCGAGTCAGGTTCTTGGTGGCGAACAGCGCCTTCACGAAGGCGGCCTGTAGTGCCTTGCCACTCAGCCCGGCCTTGAGCCTCGGAGGGTGGGAGCCCCAGCTCAGCGGCTGCGTAGCCGTAGATCGAGTATGGATCCGGATTGGCGACCTTGTAGGCCTTCTTGTAGGCGGCGAGGAACGTCTTGCCGCCGGGGTAGGCCTTCAGGTTCAGTGTCGCAACGGTGCAGAGGACCTGGAAGCTGGTCGTCCACGCCGACGAGCACATGCCGTCCGGACCGAGGATGGTTGCGTTGGGCAGGGCGCTGTGCAGAGCCGTCGCGAACGCGGTGCCACCGACGCTCGACGTGGTCGCGCTCAGCTCGACGCACTGGGCGCCGCTGCCGCGATCGCCGAGGCGACCGAGGTGTAGTTCGCCTCGACGCTGGCGTCCGAACCGAGATACGCGATGGTCATGCCGTACATCGGGGCCTCGTCCTTGAGCACGGCCGCCAGGCCCGCGCCGTACGCCTGGGTGTCGTCGAAGACCGCCAGCTTCGTGCAGCCTGCCTCCTTGAGCGCCAGCAGATCCGCTGCGCCCTGGATCGTGTCGATCGGGACGATGCGGGTGTAGGTGTGCTTGCCGCTCGGCATGTACTTCTCCGGCTCGCCGGGCGCGGTGACGCCCGTGAGCGACGCCGTCAGGCCGACGTAGGTATTGGCCGGGCTGTCCTGCGCGATTCCGGCGGTGTTGAGGATCGGCGACGAAACCTCGCTGGCGCCCGAGTTGAACTCGCCCATGTAGTACACGGCCTTGGGGTCCTCGGCGGCCTTGCGGGCGTCGGCCGCTGGTCTGCGAGGATCCCACGCGCCCGCCGCCGCGGTGGCGTCGTTCAGCGACGTGTACTTGACCTTGTACTTGCCGGCCTTGTCGCCCGCCTGCGACAGCGCGAGCTTGATGCCGTTCACGAGCGGCAGCGTCTGCGCAGTCGAAGAGCCGGACAGCGGCAGGCTCGAGTAGAAGTCGACCGTGCCGCCGGACGCGGTCGCGGCGGTCTTGGCCGATGAACTGACGGCGCCGCCGACGCTGGCGGCGATGACTGCTGCGGCCGCGACCGCCATCCTGACGGTTACGGGCTTACTAATGCGACGCATAGCTCCCCTTTGTTCTAGCGACTGATTGAGTTTGTGAGCTTTACCTCTGGCTGACCGGAGGCTATCCGCGGGCTGAGCGCCGAGCATTAGCCACATGGATAACGTTTCCTCCCTACGCAGCGACTGGCGTCGCCGCTACGACCTTTGCTACCGAATCAGGGTACCTCCGGTGTCTAGCGGACCAGCTCAAGGAGCTCCGGCGAGCTCGGGCGGCGCCGCGAGGATGCCGCCCGGCAGCCCGGGGTGATCTGGCAGCTGGTGCACCTCGAGGCCCGCGCACCGGCACAGCAGGGCGCCGGCTGCGGTGTCCCAAACTTTGACGGTGCGTTCGAAGAACGCATCGAAGCGGCCGATCGCCGTCCACGAGAGGTCGAGGGCGGCCGCGCCGCAGCGGCGAATGTCGCGCACGCGCGAGATCAACTCGCCGAGCGCCTGCGCCTGCGCGCCGCGGACGCCGGCGTCATAGGCGAAGCCGGTGCCGACGAGCGCCTGCGCGAGCGCCGTCGCGCGAGGGCGGGCCGGTGTTGGGACCGCACCGTTGCGCAGCAGGCGACCACCGCGAATCGCCGTGAACGTCTCGTCGCGCAGCGGGTCGTGTACGACGCCGGCGAGCGTCCCAGCGTCGTCCTCGACGGCGACGGATACACACCAGAACGGAATGCCAAAAAGGAAGTTGATCGTCCCGTCGAGCGGATCGACGACCCAGCGCACGCCGCTCGAACCCACCACGTTCGCGCCCTCCTCCTCGGCGAGAAAGCCGTCGTCTGGGCGGAGCGAGCCGATCAGCTCGCGAATCCCGCGCTGCGCGGCGACGTCCGCCTCGGACACGAGGTCCGTCGGCGAGGACTTCGACTCGATGCCACGGATGCCACCCGCTTCGAAGCGTTCGCGCAGCAGCACGCCGGCGTTTCGCGCCGCCTGCTCGGCCAGCGCGAGAAGCTCATCGCCGTTGTGGCTCATGCTGCTCGCGGTACCGACCGGCATGGGCGATACCCGCTCACGAGGGTCGTCGATCGTGCGCCCAGGCCACTGCCCGCAGGTTATCTGTCGCCGAGCCGGGATCGGGCGCGACCTATACTGCCTGCGGTTGCCCGCGAGTGACACATCGCTCACGATCATCGGCGCGAGCGGCGCATTTGGGTTCGGACTTGCGCTGCGACTGGGCCGCGCCGGCATCGATGTGACGATCGGTTCCCGCGACGCCGAACGGGCCGCGGAGACGGTCGGGCGGTTGCGCGCCCAGGTACCAAACGGACGGTTCGACGGCCTCATGAACGCCGAGGCAGCGGCGGCCAACGAGATCGTCGCGCTGAGCGTGCCATTTCGCAACCACTCGGAGACGCTCACGAACGTCAGGGACTCGCTCCGCGCCGGGCAGATCCTGCTCGACTCGACCGTGCCGCTGGCCGCCGCCGTCAGTGGCAAGGCAACGCGCATGTTGGGCGTCTGGCAAGGGTCGGCCGCACAGCAGGCGCAGGAGATGGTTCCGGATGGCGTACGCGTCGTGTCGGGACTGCACACGTTGAGCGCGGCCTCGCTCGGTGACCTCGAGCGTCCTCTCGACGAGGACGTGTTGTTGTGCGGCGACCGCCGCGAGGACAAGGAGCGTGTCGGCGCCTTGATCGGCAGGATCGAAGGCCTGCGCGTGATCGATTGCGGACGCCTGGAGATGGCGCGCATCGCCGAATCGCTCACGGCACTGTTGATCGCGGTCAACGCGCGTTACAAGTCGCACGCCGGGCTGCGCGTCACAGGCTTGCCGGGCCAGTGAGCGTCGTTCTCCTGTCGGGCGGATCGGGCGGCGCGAAGCTTGCGCGCGGCCTCTACGAGCTGCTCGGCGACGAGCTGACCGTGGTCGCGAACACCGCAGACGACATCGAGATCTACGGCGCCTACGTCTCGCCCGATCCCGACCTGCTGACCTACTGGCTCGCCGATCGCATCGACGAGCGCGGCTGGGGCATCGCCGGCGACAGCTTCGGCGCTGTCGAGATGCTGCGCGAGCTCGGCGCCGAGGCGTGGTTCGGACTCGGCGACCGCGACCTCGGGCTGTGCCTGCAGCGACGGCTGCTGCGCGAGGCCGGGCTCAGCGCCACCGCCGCCCAGGCGCAGCTCACGGCGGCGCTCGGCGTACGGGCACGCGTCCTGCCGATGAGCGACCACCCAGTGCGCACGCGCATCCGCACGAGCGGCGCGTGGGTGAGCCTTCAGGAGTTCATGGTCGCTCTGCACGCCGAGGCCTCGATCGAGGAGATCGAATTCGCCGGAGCCGCCGACGCGACCCCGACCGCGGCGGTGCTCGCAGCGCTGAGCAGTGCGAGCTCGATCGTGATCGGGCCGTCCAACCCGGTGATCTCGATCGGTCCGATCCTCGCGCTCGGCGGAATGCGTGCGGCGCTCGTCGAGGCGCCCGCGCCGGTGATCGCGGTCAGTCCGATCGTGGCGGGCCAGGTACTAAAGGGACCGACCGCCGCGTGCCTTGCCTGGGCGGGGTTCCCGGCCGACGCCGGCGGCGTCCTCGCCTATTACGAGGGCCTCGTCGACGGGGTCGTCTGCGATGAGCCGATTGACGCGATCCCGGCGGCGCGCTGCGACACGCTGATGAGCACCCCGGAGCAGCGGCGGGACGTCGCCTCGCGGGTGCTCGAGTTCGCCGGATCGCTCGGCTGAGGCGATGGAGACCGTCGCAATCCTCCCGGTGAAGCGCTTCAGCCTCGCCAAGCTGCGCCTGAGCGAGCGCCTCGCGCCGGCGTCGCGCGCGGTGCTTGCGGAGGCAATGGTCGCGGATGTCCTCGATGCCCTCCACGCGTCCCGGCACCTCGCGGGGGTGCTCGTCGTGACGAACGAGTCGCGCGTTGCGACGCTCGCCGACGGGCTCGGCGCCACGGTGATCGCAGACCGCAGTGAGGCAGGCCAGAGCGCGGCTGCGAGCACCGGCGTCCTCGAAGCGCTGCGGCGCGGGTGCGCTCGGGCCCTGCTCGTCCCGGGCGACTGCCCCGCCCTCGCCGTCGAGGAGCTCGACGCCCTGCTCGCGCCGGAGCCGCAGGAGCGCCGCGTCGTCGTGGTACCGGATCGTCACGGGACAGGAACGAACGCGCTCCTGCTCAGTCCACCGGATGTCATCGAGCCGGCCTTCGGGCCGGGGAGCTTCGAGCGCCACCGCGAGCGCGCGGCAGCAGCGCATGCCGCATGCGAGGTGCTGCGTCCGCCGAGCCTTCTGCTCGACATCGATACCCCCGCCGACCTCGAGACGCTGCTTGCTGAGGCACACGGGCCCGCGCCGCGTACGCGCGCGGCCTGCGAGCTCATCGCGAGGTGATGGGGGCGCTCAGTGCAAGAGCGATCAGCGGCTTGCCGGAGATCACTCCGGGCGACGACCTGGCGGCACTGATCCTCGAAGCGGGCGACGCGCCGGCCGATGACGAGATCATCGTCGTCGCACAGAAGGTTGTCTCCAAGGCGGAGGGGCAGCTGCGCGAACTCGCTGCGATCACGCCCTCGGCGCGGGCGCGCGAGCTGGCTGGGCAGCTCGGCAAGGATGAGCGCCACGTCCAGGCGATCCTCGATGAGTCAAGCGAGCTGCTGCGGGCCGAACGCGGTCTGCTGATCGTGCGCACGCATCACGGCTTCGTCTGCGCGAACGCGGGAATCGACACCTCGAACGCGCCGCGCGACGGAGTACTCGTGCTCCTTCCGCGCGATCCGGATCGCTCAGCGCGTGAGCTGCGCGCGCGCTTCCGGGCGCTCTGCGGTAACTCCCCCGCGGTCATCGTGAGCGACAGCTTCGGCCGACCCTGGCGACTTGGACAGCTCGACACCGCGATCGGCTGCGCCGGAATCGCGCCGCTGGATGACTGGCGCGGTCGAACCGACCGCCGTGAACGGGAGCTGAGCGCCACGGTCATCGCCGTCGCGGACGCGATCGCGGCGACTGCCGAGCTCACCCGCGCGAAGGACTCCGGCGAGCCGGTCGTCGTCATCAGCGGCCTTGGCAACCGCGTGACTGCGCAGGACGGACCAGGCGCCGGCGCACTCGTTCGACCGCGCGCTGACGATCTATTCGCCTGACGGCGGCTCAGTAGCGCTCGAGCGGACGAGGAAGCGCGCGCCTTCCGCGCCGTCGCGCCAGGCTCCGTGCGACGCGGACGAGCGGCACGGTGACCGCTGCGTTACGCCGGATGATCACTGCTTGGTCGCCGTAGCGCGGTCGGGGGCGTAACTCGACCGCAGGCATCAGCATGGTCGTTGGCTGGGGGTGGATCATCGGTTACGTCCTCCTGGATTGAAACCGGTTGCAAACGCAGGGAAAAAAGGGGCTAGGCCGACACCCTCACAACGAGCTCGGCGGGAATCGAGACGTGCGTCACCGCGCCGGTTCGCAACTGGCGAACCATGGTCTCAGCGAGGAGGCGGCCGATGAGTGGCCCAGGCTGGCGCACCGTCGTGAGCGGTGGATCGCTGTGGGAGGCGATCAGCGCGTCGTCATACCCGACCACCGCGACGTCGCTGGGCACGCTGCGACCGTGCGCGCGAAGCTCCTCGATCGCCGCGATCGCCATGACGTCGCTGCAGGCGAAGACAGCGTCGAGGCGCTCGTCACTCTCGAGCAGTTTGCGCATCATCGCCGCACCCGACTCGGCACTCCAGTTCCCATGAGCCACCAGGGACTCGTCGAGCTCGATGCCTGACGCCCGCAGCGCCATGGCGTAGCCGTTGTAGCGCTCGCGCACCTCGATATCGCCGCCCGGCCCCCCGATGAAGGCGACACGCCGACGTCCGAGCCGAAGCAGCTGCTCGGTTGCCATGCGCCCGCCAGCGAAGCTGTCGCCGGTCACGGTGCTGAAGTTGCGCCCGTCCGGTGGCAGCCCCCAGACCACGAACGGGGCGCCGCGTGCCTCGAGCCTGCTCAGGTGCTCGTTCGTGCAGCGTGCGGCAAGCAGGACGAACCCATCGACGCGTCCTGACTCGAGATAGCGGGAGACCCACTGCGTCTCGTCGGGGAGCGTCTGAATCAGCAGGAGGTCGTAGGCGTCCGCGTGCAGGCCGGCCGTCAGGCCGCTGAGGATCTCGAGCACGAAGTCGTCCGGCACCGTCTCGCTTGGCGCATACGGATAGGTGACGAGTGCGACGACGTTGCTCTGACGCCGGCTGAGACGTCTCGCCGAATCATTCATCTCGAAGCCGTGCTCCTGGGCGATCGCACGTATGCGCTCGCGAGTATCGGCGCTCACGAGCGGGCTGTCGTTGAGCGCGCGGGAGACCGTGGCCTTCGATACCCCGGCGAGGCGAGCGACGTCGGCGATTGTCCTCACGCGGATCGTGTCCATGGAACCGGTTGCAGTATAGGCAGGTCGCTGCTAGTTTGCAACCGGTTGCAAGAGGATCCTGGTCAGATGACTTGTCGCGTCACGGAGAGCCGCCCCTCGGCGGCTCCGGTCGCCGCCGGAGGCCCGCTGGCGGGGCTCGTCGCGCTGGGAGCCGGCGCGGCCTGCTTCGTAACCGTCGAGGAGCTGCCGATCGGACTGCTGCCGGCGATCTCCTCGAGCATGCACCGCTCGCTGTCGCAGACCGGCCTGCTCGTGACGATCTATGCGCTCGTCGTCGTGGGAGCGACCGTCCCGCTGACGCGGTTGACACGGCGTATCCCGCAGCGCGCGCTGCTTGCCGGCGTGATGACCGTGATGATCCTCGGTTGCGTGGGCTCGGCAATCGCGCCGGACTACGGACTGCTGCTCGGCTCGCGCGTACTCACTGCATTGGCCCAGGCGATCTTCTGGGGCGTGGCGCCAGTCCAAGCGGCAGCCTTGGTCAGCGCGAAGTCGCGTGGCAAGGCGATAACCGCCGTGTTCGCCGGCAGCTCAGCGGGCATCGTTGTCGGCCTACCGGCCGGAACGTGGCTCGGCCACACGGCCGGCTGGCGGCTTTCCTTCATCGCCCTCGGCGCCCTCGCCGCGCTCGTGCTCGCAGCAGTCCTCGTCGCGCTTCCCCGCCGCGCCACGGCGCTCGTGCACATGAGCGACGGACCGGCGCGGGATCTCTGGCGGTACCGGGCGGTTGTCATGGCGGTCACGCTTGCCGTCACGGCCTTCTACGCCGTGTACACGTACGTGAGTCCCTTCCTGATTCGCGTCAGCGGCGTCTCGCACGCGGCGGTCGCGCTTGTGCTGCTTGCGGGTGGGCTTGCGTCGAGCGTCGGCCTCGCCGGTGGCGGCGTGCTCTACGCGCGCCATCCGCGCGGCGCGATCGCCGGTTCGGTGGCCGTGATGGTCGTGGCTCTCGCATGCTTGTTCGCCTTCGCGAGAGAGGCAGGACTCGCAGCCGTGTTCATCTCACTCGACGGTCTCGGCCTCGGCACGCTGGTGGTCGCGGGACAGACTGCTGTGCTCGATCTCGGTCCGCAGAACGGGACGGCCTGGTTCTCAACTGCATTCAACGTCGGTATCGCGAGCGGACCGCTCGTCGGCGCGCTCGCACTCGACACCTCAGGCCTTCGCGCAACCGCATTCGCCGCGGCGATCGTTGCCGCGACTGCGCTATGCGTGGCGATGCCACGGCGCGTCACGCCCGCAGCCAACGAGCGTGCTCAGCTCGTGCGCTGAAGGCGCCCGCATCCGCACGCGCTGGCGGGCGGACCGTGTACGGCTCAGCGATCCTGGATCAGCCCGAGGACGTTGCCGTCGAGGTCGGTCACGCTGGCAACCAGGCGGCCGCCGCCAACGTCGCGCGGTGGATCCTTGAGCGTGGCGCCGGCAGCCGTGACCTCGGCGAGCTTCGCCTCGATGTCGGACACGTGCCAGTACGCGACCGGTGAGGTCATGCCCTGCGGGCCGCCGCCCGGCACGAGGCCGATCTGCTGGCCCTCGGCCTCAAAGCCGACGTAGTAGGCCGAGTCGGCCTGCGGCGCCACGCCGAGGAGCGCCGTGTACAGCGGCTTGGCCGCTTCGAGGTCTGACACGGGGTGCAGCACGGTCTTGATTCCCTGGGTGGAAGAGCCTGTCATCGTCGCTCCCTCTGCGGTGGTCGGATACTCAGCGCACCGTAGCGACGCATCACGCAGCCCGCTTCTCGATTCCTGACTGATTCGACTCACGCCTATCCTGCAGCAGATGGCTCGAATCCACGTGCTGAGTGACGACCTGCTGTTCGCCTCACGCCTGCAGGCGGAACTCGCCCGCGCCGGGCACCAGATCACGCTTGGCCTCGCAATCGCAGTGGGGACCGACGCAGTCGTCGCCGACCTGACACACGACCCGAAACAGCGCCTCGCGGCGCTCGACGGTGACGCGCCAACCGTCGCCTTCTACTCCCACGTGGAGAGCGAGGTCCGCGACCAGGCAATCGCGGCGGGCGTCGCGCTCGTCGTGCCGCGTTCGCGCATGGCGCGCGAGCCCGTCGCGCTCGTCGAGCGGCTACTCGCTACTGCGCGTTGATGCGCCGCTGCTGCTCGCGCACGGTGTACGGCCGGCCCCACATCGACTCGACCGGCGCGCGTCCCTGGCGGACCTCACGGACGACGAGCTCGCCCGTGATGCCGTTGTCGTCAAGCAGCGTCAACCCCGAGCGCACAGCCGGGACCGCCGCGGCGTGGCCGAAGCGGTGAGCGACGAGAATTCGCCAATTCCACTCGTTTTGCGAGTACGGCTGGGCGTTACAGACGACGAGCGCGACCGCGGCGTCGACGTAGCGCTCGATGTCATCGATCCGCAGGTCGAGCTCGAGATCGGTCCAGTCGGGCGGCAGCGCGTCGACGATCTCCTGAAAGGCGTCCGTGAGTCCCATCCAGCCTAAGCCTAGCGGGGACACCTACCGCGAGTTCGCGCGCGTATACGACGCGGTGATGGACGATCCGCGGCCGAAGGTCGCGAGGGTGATGTCGCTCGTTGAGCGTCATCACCCTCGCGCTGCTTCCCTGCTCGAGCTGGGGTGCGGCACCGGGACGATCCTCGACGGGCTGAGCTCTTTCGAGTCGCTGACCGGAATCGACCGCTCGCCGGAGATGCTGGCGATCGCGCGCGGGAAGGTCCCTCGCGCGCGCCTGGTCGAGGGAGACATCTCGGATTTTGATCTCGGCGAGCGCTTCGACGTCGTGATCTGCGTCTTCGACACGCTCAACCACCTGCCGCGCTTCGAGCTCTGGCAGGCGCTTTTCGCATGCACCCGCGCGCACCTTCGCGCCGGCGGCCTTTTTATCTTCGACGTCAACACCGTGACGAAGATCCACGGCCTCGCCGCGTACCCGCCGTTCCTTCAGGAAGCCGGCACGGTCACCGTCGCGATGAACGTCGACCCGCCCGACCGCGATGGGCTCTCGCAATGGAACATCTGGCTAATTGAACCTCGCCCCGACGGCTCGCTGAGCGCGCTCCACGAGCCCGTTTGGGAGCTCAGTGTCGAGCTGAAGGAGATCGAAAACGGCCTTATTGCGGGGGGTTTCACGGTGCTCGAGACGTTCGATGAGCTCGACGAGACCCCGACCGGGGAGTCCAAGCGCGTTCACTTCGCGGCCCGCCGGCGATAGCCGGCCGGCGTTATCCTCGCCACGACGGACGGGCACTCGACGAGGCGCGCGCAGCGCGGGACCGGGGGATGTGGAAGCGAACGACTTTGGTGGCGCTCGGCACGGCGGCTGCGCTCACCGGCGCAACCGTGTTGGGCGCCTCGACCGCCAGTGCGGGGACGACGCTCTACGTCTCCCCCACCGGCACGGGCAGCAGCGGCTGCGCCCAGGCCGCCCCGTGCAACCTGGTGGCAACCGTCGCCGCCGCGACCTCCGGCGAGACGATCGTCATGGAGGGCAACGACGGCACCTACGGCACATCCGGCAGTCCGATCACGACAGAGCTCGACGTTCCCGACGGCGTCACGTTGACCGGCGACACGAGCCAAGCGATGCCCGTGATCTACACGAACTCGACGTCCGGCACGCTGGCCTCGGGCATCTGGGCCGAGGGAGCGGGCACCAGTCTCGACTACGTCGACATCGAGTGGAGCGGCGGCAGCGGGATCGCCGCCGTGATCGGCACTGGCACCTGGAACCGAATCATCGCGCACGCCACGCAGTCCGCCGGGTGCACCCTCGATCAGGGGACTGCAACCGTCACCGACTCTGTCTGTGACGGAGCCACGGAGGGCCTGTACGACAACTGGAATGCCTCCTCGGGGACGATCGACTTCTTCGGCGACTTCTACAACTCGACGATCGTCTCGCCGGGGACGGCGATGTACCTCGAGTCGGAGAGCGTCCACATCGACGTCGCCGTGCAACTCGAGAACACGATCGTCAGGTCGACAGCCTCAGGCTCGCCGACGGATATGTACCTGACGGAAAACGGGGCCTGCGGGATCGCTCAGGTCACCGCGAGCTACTCGAACTACGCGAACGTAACGGTGGGCGACAACACATGCGGCAACGTGGCCTACACACCGCCGATGATCGACAACAACCAGACCGCCGCGCCGCAGTTCGTCAACGCGGCGACCAACAACTTCGCCGAGGCGAGCGGCTCGCCGACGATCGGAGCGGGGACGAACGACACGGCCAACGACGGCCTGCTTGACATGAGCGGCGCGTTGCGGGACATCGGCGGGCGTACCGATATCGGCGCGTACGAGCTCGTCTATGCGCCCGCCGTCGTGACGGG
>CAVPFP010000038.1:0-60697 GCA_963703775.1 uncultured Solirubrobacterales bacterium
GTCGGGTGGTGGGCGTCGCCTCGTGCGGCCGGGGTTCGGGTCCCGGAACTCGTCCAGGGACCCGAACCCCGGCCGCACGAAGGCGACGCCCACCACCCAACTGCGCCGCGGGTCGCGCGATCACCTTCCTCGATACGCCGGGCCACGAGGCCTTCACTGCGATGCGCGCTCGTGGCGCACGGCGTCACGGACATCGCCGTGATCGTCGTCGCGGCCGATGACGGCGTGAAGCCGCAGACCGAAGAGGCGATCGATCACGCGCGCGCCGCGGGCGTTCCGATGATCGTCGCCGTCAACAAGATCGACAAGCCGGGCGCGCAACCCGAGCGCGTTCGCACCGAGATGACTCAGCGCGGGCTGCAGCCCGCCGAGTGGGGCGGCGAGGTCGAGTTCGTCGACGTCTCGGCGAAGACGCGGGAGGGGCTCGACTCGCTGCTCGACACGATCCAGGTGGTGGCCGAGCTCGAGGAGCTGCGGTCGAACCCCGACGTACCCGCCTCCGGCGTGGTGATCGAATCGCGCCTCGACCCCGGGCGCGGGCCGGGCGTGACGCTGCTCGTGCAGCGCGGCACGCTGCACGTCGGTGATCGCTCGTCGCGGGCGCCAACTTCGGTCGCGTGCGCGCGATGCAGGACTTCACCGGCGCGCGCGCCAGCAAGGCGATGCCCGGCGAGCCGGTCGAGGTGCTCGGCTTCGACGGCGTGCCCGAGGCCGGCGAGTTCGCGCGCGCCGTGGAGAACGAGCGCCGTGCGCGCCAGCTCGCCGGCGAGCGCGCGAACCGGCTCAAGACCGAGGCGCTCGCGCGGCGCTCCGGTCGCAAGGTGTCACTCGAGGACGTCTTCCGCCTTGCCCAGGAGGGCGCGGTCAAGGAGCTCAACCTCGTGCTCAAGGGTGACGTCTCGGGCTCGGTCGAGGCGGTCGAGGACGAGATCGCGAAGCTGCCACAGGACGAGGTCTCGGTCAACATCATCCACCGCGGCGTGGGCGGCATCAACGAGTCCGACGTGATGCTCGCCGCGGCCTCCGACGCGGTGATCCTTGCGTTCAACGTGCGCCCGGTCGGCGACGCGCGCGCGCTCGCGGAGCGTGAAGGGATCGAGATCCGCAGCTATTCGGTGATCTACCGCGCGATCGACGAGCTGCGCGCGGCGATGCAGGGCATGCTCGAGCCCGAGGAGGTCGAGGAGACGACCGGCCAGGCGGAGGTGCGCCAGACTTTCCGCGCGTCGCGGATCGGCACGATCGCGGGCTCGTTCGTCACCGAGGGCAAGGTCACCCGCGGCGCGCGCGTGCGCGTCGTCCGCGACGGCACGGTGGTCGCCGACACGACGATCGCCAGCCTGCGCCGCTTCCAGGAGGACGCGCGCGAGGTCGAGCTCGGGCTACGAGTGCGGCATCGTCCTCGCGAACTTCCAGGACATCAAGGACGGGCGACGTGCTCGAGGCGTACGAGACGCGCAAGGTCGAGCGCCAACTCGCGAGGACGTGAACCGGTCCGGGCCACTGGACCTGGGCCGTCAAAGGCGACTAGGATGGCAGCTGCAGGGCGGATGCGCCGGGTGGATGAAGCGGTCCGCCAGGTGCTGGCCGACGCAATCGCTGAGGAGCTCAAGGATCCGCGTGTGGGATTCGTAACCGTCACGGACGTCAGTACGAGCCCCGACCTGACGTCGGCCCGCGTCTACGTCAGCGTGCTCGGCGACGCGCCCGACCGCGAGGCCACGCTCGCCGGCCTGCGCCGACGCGCACGGTTACCTGCAGGGGCGGATCGCGCACGAGCTGAAGCTGCGCCGCACGCCGACGCTCGAGTTCCGCTACGACGAGACGACGGACCGCGCGATGCAGATCGAGCAGCTGCTGCGCGAGCGGGGCGATCTCGGATGACCGACGCGGCCCTCGCACTGGACGCGCGCGCGGCCGTGCTCGCGACGATCGACGCGCAGCCGAGCGCTTCCTGCTGGTGACCCACGAGCACCCCGACGGCGATGCGCTCGGGTCGCTGATCGCGATGCAAGCGCTGTTGCGCGCGCTCGGCAAGGACTCGGTGATGGTGATCTCGCCCGACGACTTCCCGCTGCCCCACGAATATCGATTCCTTTCGCTCGATGGGCTGGTCACCGGGCCGCCGAGCGACCTCGCCGAGCGGACCGTGATGTTCCTCGACTGCGGCAATCTCGACCGCAATCCGCTGGCAGCGCTGCACGAGGTGAAGACGCTCGTCAACATCGACCACCACCACGACAACACGCGCTTCGGCACCGTCAACTATGTCGTCGAGGACGCGTCGTGTACGGCGGAGATCGTCTGGGACCTGCTGCACGAGGCCGGCGTCGAGCTGACGACCGCGATCGCAGAGGCGCTCTATGTCGGGCTCGTCACGGACACCGGGCGCTTCTCATACGAGAACACGACGCCGCGCTCGCACCTGATGGCGGCCGAGCTGATCGGCGCCGGCGTCGACATCGCGGCGATGTACCGGCGGATTTACGAGGAGATCCCGCAGGCCAAGCTGGCGCTGCTCTGCCGCGCCCTCCACAGCCTCAAGGTGTTCACCGACGACCGCGTCGCGTCGGCGGTGCTGACGATCTCGGACTTCGCCGAGACCGGTGCGGAGGACAGCCACAGCGAGGGCGTGATCGATCATCTGCGCGCGCTCAGCGGAGTCAAGGTGGCGATCCTGATTCGCGAGGTCACCGCCAACGGGCGCGGGGTCCAGCGCAAGGTGTCGCTGCGCGCGACCGACAACGAGATCGATGTCTCCGCGATCGCCCGTCTCTACGGTGGCGGCGGACACCGCAGGGCGGCGGGTTTCACCAGCGAGCTCTCCGCAAGCGCGTTGATCGACGCGATTCGCGCCCAGGTGTGAGCGCGACCGCCGGGGTCCTGCTCGCCGACAAGCCGCGCGGCATCAGCTCCCATGCGGTCGTCGCGCGCGCTCGGCGCGCGCTCGGCGAGCGCAAGGTCGGCCACGCCGGGACGCTCGATCCGTTCGCGACAGGACTCCTGATCCTGCTGGTCGGCCAGGCGACCCGCCTGCAGCGGCTGTTCATGGCGCTACCGAAGACCTACGACGTGCTGGCGCGGGTCGGCGCGACGTCGAGCACCGGCGACACCGAGGGGGAGATAACCGAGACCGGGCGACGCCCGGCCGAGCCGCTCGAGCTGCCGCACGGGCGGATTCGCCAGCACCCGCCGGTCTATTCGGCGATCAAGGTCGCGGGCGAGCGGGCCTACAAGCGGGCGCGTCGCGGCGAGACGTTCGAGCTCCCCGCGCGCGAGGTCGAGGTCTACGCAGCCGAAGAGCTCTGGCGCGAGGGCGACGAGCTCGCCCTGCGCTTCACCTGCTCGGCGGGGACCTACGTGCGCTCATTGGTCGCGGAACTCGGGGACGCCTACTGCCTCGAGCTGCGCCGTACCCGGATCGGTCCGTTCACCGTCGATGACGCGTGGCCCACCGAGGGGACGCCCACCCTCCTGGACGTTCGCGCAGCGTGCGCGCGCTTCCTTCCGATCCTCGTGCTCGATGACGAGCAGGGCGCGGCGCTCACACACGGGCGCGCCGTCGAAGTTCCAACCGCCCACGCCGTCGCGCTGCTGACCGACCGCGCCGGTCGTCCGCTGGCGCTCGCCGAGCACGACGAGGCGGACGGGCAGACGAAGCTGAGCCGCCTGTGAGGACCGTCTCGCTCGAGCAGGCTACGGCGGGCGTAGGGCAGCTCGCGATCGGGACATTCGACGGGGTGCACCTCGGCCACCGCGAGGTCATCGCCGACGCCGCGAGCGTCCTCACCTTCGATCCCCATCCGGTGTCCGTGCTGCGCCCGTCGCACACGCCGCGGATCCTCACGCCACTGCCGATCAAGGCCGACATCATCGCCTCGCTCGGCGTCGAGGAGTTGATCGTGATCGACTTCGACGCGGCCTTCGCGACGCGCGGCGCGGCGGAGTTCGTCGAGGAGGTGATCGTCGGGCGGCTCGCCGCCGCCGGCGTCTCGGTCGGCGAGAACTTCCGCTTCGGGCGAAACGCGCGCGGAGACGCGGCGATGCTCGCCGCGGATTCGCGATTCCAGACGCGCGTCGTGCCGCTGCGCGAGCTCGACGGCGAAGTCGTGTCCTCGAGCCAGATCCGCTCGCTGATCGCCGCGGGAGAGGTCGGCCGGGCCGCGCGAATGCTCGGCGCGCCGTTCGAGTTGCGCGGGACGGTCGTCGAAGGCGATCGCCGAGGCCGCGAGCTCGGCTTCCCGACCGCGAACCTCGTGCCGGACGAGCGGCTCGCGGAGCCCGGCCACGGCGTCTATGCCTGCCTCGCGAGCATCCCGTCACGGCCGGCGGCGGGCGCGGTGCCGGCCGCTGTGAACGTCGGTGTGCGCCCGACGTTCGAGTCCGGGCGCGGCGAGCTGATCGAGGCCTACCTGATCGACTTCGAGGGCGACCTCTACGGCGGCGAGCTGCGCCTTCGCTTCCTCGAGCGGCTGCGCGGCGAGCGCCGGTTCGAGAGCGCCGATGCGCTGATCGCCGCGATGCACGACGACGTCGCGCGCGTCAGGGCGATCTGCGCGTCTGCTAGCTTTCGACGGCCGATGACGCTTACAGCAGAGCGAAAGCGCGAGCTCGCGCGCGAGTACGGCCGCGACGAGCAGGACACCGGTAATACGAAGGTCCAGGTCGCGCAGCTGACCGAGCGGATCAACGAGCTCACCGATCACCTGCGCACGCACGGCCACGATCACCACTCGCGCCGCGGGCTGTTGATGCTGGTCGGCAGGCGTCGCCGCTTCCTCGATTACCTCCAGCGCACCGACATCGAGGGCTATCGGGCGCTGATCAGCTCGCTGGGCCTGCGCAAGTAAGCACCGTCGCGCCCTTCCCCGACGTTCACCCGTTCGCGACAAGCGCCCACATGCGCGCGCTAGTCTGGCGCGCCGGCATGAACGTCCAAGCCACCCCAACGGCTACGATTACCCCAGCTCCAAGAGAGATAAGAAACGTGTGCCGCCAGATGGGCGGCAGAGAGGCAACAAATGAGTAATGGCATCACCCGGCTGTCCGCGACGATCGCGGGCAGCGAAATCTCGTTCGAGACCGGACGAGTTGCGAAGCAGGCAGGCGGCGCCGTAGTAGTCCGCCAAGGCGACACGATGGTCCTCGCGACCGCGACCGCGGGCGACCTGCGCGACACGGACTTCCTGCCGCTGACCGTCGACGTCGAAGAGCGCATGTACGCCGCCGGGAAGATCCCCGGCTCGTTCTTCAAGCGCGAAGGTCGTTCGGGCGAGAAGGGCACGCTGACCGCGCGGATGATCGACCGCCCGATCCGCCCGCTGTTCCCGAAGGGCTGGCGCTACGACACGCAGATCGTCGCGATCCCGCTGTCGGTCGACCACGTCCACCCCTACGACATCCTCGCGATGAACGCAGCGTCGGCGGCGATCATGATCTCCGACATCCCGCTGCCCGAACCGGTCGGCGCGGTGCGGATCGGCAAGATCGACGGAAACTTCGTCGTCAACCCGCGCGAGGAGGACCTGCTCGTCCGCAACGACCTCGACCTGATCGTCGCGGGCACCGAGGACGCGCTCCTGATGGTCGAGGCCGGCGCACGCGAGATCCCCGAAGCGGAGATCCTCGACGCGCTCGACATCGCTCACAGCGAGATCAAGAAGCTTTGCCAGCTCCAGCGCGAGCTCGCGGCGAAGGTCGGCAAGGAGAAGCTCCAGGTGGTCGTGCTGAAGGCCGACCCCGAGCTGCTCGAGTCGATCCGCGCTCGCACGGTGCGGCGCTTGACTCCGCGACGCAGGTCGAGGACAAGCTGGCGCGCCAGGACGCGACGAAGGCCGTCGAGGAGGCCGTGCTCGAGCAGTACGGCGGCGATCCCGAGGCGAGGGCGAGGAAAGGCGCGCCGCGGCACAGCTGGCGTTCGACGCGCTCGAGAAGTCGATCATCCGCGAGCGCATCGCCGTGCACAAGAAGCGTCCCGACGGGCGCGCCGAGAACGAGATCCGCCCGATCACGATCGAAGCCGGCGTGCCACCGCGCGCCCACGGCTCGGCGCTCTTCACGCGCGGCCAGACGCAGGCGCTCAGCGTCGTCGCGCTCGGCACGCTCAAGGAGGAGATGCGCCTTGACACGCTCGGGCTCGAGACGAAGAAGTACTACTGGCACCACTACAACTTCCCGCCCTTCTCGGTCGGGGAGACCGGGCGCCTCGGCGGGCCCAAGCGGCGCGACATCGGCCACGGTGCGCTCGCCGAGCGCGCGCTCGTGCCGATGATCCCGACGATCGACGAGTTCCCCTACACCGTGCGCGTTGTCTCGGACATCCTCGAGTCCAACGGCTCGTCGTCGATGGCCTCGGTGTGCGGCTCCTCGCTCTCGCTGATGGATGCCGGCGTCCCGATCGCGCGCCCCGTTGCGGGCATCGCGATGGGCCTGATCAAGGAGGGCGACGACTACATCGTCCTGACCGACATCGCGGGCGTCGAGGATCACCTCGGTGACATGGACTTCAAGGTCGCCGGAACCGATCGCGGCATCACCGCACTGCAAATGGACATCAAGATCTCGGGCGTCACGTTCGACATCCTGCGCGACGCGCTGACGCAGGCCCACGCGGCGCGCCCGTTCGATCCTCGCGCAGATGGCGGAGATCATCGAAGCTCCGCGCGAGTCGCTCAGCCAGTACGCGCCGCGGATCGAGAAGGTCCAGATCGATCCGAGCCAGATCGGGCTGTTGATCGGCAAGGGCGGCGAGACGATTCGCGGCCTGTGCGAGGAGTACGACTCCCAGATCGACGTCAACGACGACGGTCAGGTCCTGATCTACTCCGCGAACGGCGAGCTGGCAGACGCGCTCGTCGAGCGGATCAGGCAGATGATGAAGGAGGTCGAGGTCGGCGACGAGTACCTCGGCAAGGTCGTCAAGACGACGGCATTCGGCGCGTTCATCGAGCTCTCGAAGGGCACCGATGGCCTGCTCCACATCTCGAACGTCTCGCCCGGCAAGCGCGTCGACACGGTCGAGGAGGCGCTCAACAAGGGCGATGAGGTCGCTGTGCGCGTCGTCGAGGTCGACCGCGAGCGCGGCCGAATCGGCGTTCGCCTCGCCGCCGATCCCGAGATCGCGGGCAAGACGGTCGATGAGCTGATCGCGCTTGCGGGTGCCAGCAACGGTGGCGACCGGCCGCGTCGTCCCCGTGAGGGGGGCCGTGAGGGTGGTCGCGAAGGCGGCCGCAACGGCGGCTCGCGTGGCTCGGGTCGCCCGCGCCGCTAGCGCGTTCGGCGGGTGGCACGCCACGCGTGCCACCGGAAGCTCCGACACGATGACCCAGCATCAGATCACCGAGCTCGATGGCGGCGTGCGCGTCGTCACCGAGCACGTGGCCGAGGTGCGCTCGGTCGCGCTCGGTTTCTGGATCGGGACCGGCTCGGTGACCGAGAGTGACGAGCAGGCCGGGCTGTCGCACCTGCTCGAGCACATGCTCTTCCGCGGGACGGCGCGCTACGGCTCGGAGGAGATCGACCAGATCTTCGATGCGATGGGCGCCGAGCTCAACGCCGGGACCGGCAAGGAGGGGACGTCGGTCTTCGCGCGCGTCCTCGACATCCACCTCGAGCGCGCGTTCGACGTGATCGCGCAGATGGTCACCGAGCCGCGCTCACCGGCTTGGCCGAGGAGCGAGCGATCGTGCTCGAGGAGATCGCGATGTACGAGGACGACCCGCAGGATCTCGTCTTCGACATCTTCGGCGAGGCGGTGTTCCCCCACCACCCGCTCGGACGAGCGATTCTCGGGCGCGCGGACGTCGTGGGCAATGCGACCCGCGAGCAGCTGCTCGCCTTCCATGACGAGCGCTACTTCCCGCAGAACATCGTCATCGCGGCCGCCGGCAGCGTCAACCACGACCAGGTCGTCGCGTGGGCCGAGGGCGCGATGCGCTCGGCCCCGGACCTGGCGCGGCATGTCAGCGCGCCACCGCCACCGGCTGCCAGTGCACCGCGCGCCCTCTTCCGGCGCAAGGAGACCGAGCAGTTCCACGTCTGCATCGGCGGCCTCGGGCTGCCGCGCGAGGATGAGCGCCGTTTCGCGCTGCGCGTGCTCGACAGCCTCGCGGGAGGGACGTCGTCATCGCGCCTGTTCCAGGCGGTGCGCGAGCGGCGGGGCCTCGCGTACTCGGTCTTCACCTTCCAGAACCTCTATGCCGGCACGGGTCAGGTCGGCCTGTACGTCGGGACGCGCACGGACAATCTGGCCGAGGTCGTCAAGGTGATCGGCGAGGAATTGGAGCGCCTGCGCGAGGAGCCGGTCAGCGAGGAGGAGCTGACACGCGCCAAGGACAACGTCAAGGGTCGCGTCGTCCTCGCTCTCGAGTCGACGACGGCGCGCATGGAGCGCCTCGGCTCGAACGTGCTCGCGAAGATGGAGATCCTCGGCCTCGACGAGGTGATCGCGCGGATCGACACGGTCGACGCGGAGCAGTTGACGGCGCTTGCGCGCGAGTTCTACGACGCCGCACACCTCTCGGTCGGTGCGATCGGCCCCGACGAGGAGCTCTTCCGCGAGGCGATCGCGCGCCTTCAGCCCGACCTTGCGGTCGCGACGTGATCAGGGTCGGCGTAGCGGGCGCCGCCGGGCGCATGGGCGCCACTGCCTGCGACGCGATCCAGGAGGCCGACGACCTCGAGCTCGTTGGCCGCGCGGACCCCGCGCTCGGCATCGAGCTCGCGACGATCCTGCCGGAATGCGAGGTCGTCGTCGACTTCACGCAACCGGACGTCGCACTCGCCGACGCGCGGGCATGCGTCGCCGCCGGCGTCCATGTCGTGATCGGCACGACCGGCTTCCCCGTCGCCGAGCTCCAAGGCCTGACCGGGGCGAACATCTTCGCGGCGCCGAACTTCGCGATCGGCGCCGTGTTGATGACGCGCTTCGCGGTCGAGGCCGCACAACACATGCAGGCCGCGGAGATCATCGAGCTCCACCACGACGGCAAGCTCGATGCGCCGAGCGGCACAGCCGCACGCACCGCGAAGCTGATCGCCGAGCAGACGGGTCATGAGCCGCCGATCCACTCCGTACGTCTGCCTGGTCTCGTCGCCCATCAAGAGGTGATCCTCGGCGACGTCGGCCAGACGCTGACGATTCGTCACGACTCGATCGACCGCCGCTCGTTCATGCCGGGGATGCTGCTGGCGATTCGCCGCGTGCCGTTTCTGGAGAGCTCGCCGGTCGTTGGGCTCGAGCATTTGCTGTTCGCGACGTGAGCGAAGGCGAATCGCAAGCAGGCCGAGGAGCGACCGTTGTGGTGACCGATCATGCTGCCGAGCGCTTCCGGCAGAGGGTCGCGGCCAGGGAGGGTGGACTTGATCCACGGCTCGAGATCGCCGGTCGCGTCGCGCGTGCGTGGGCAGCGGGGCGCGTGAGTGACACCCCGCCCGATGGTGCGGGCGGGCGTGCAGCGGGTGCGCTCTATGTTGCCGATCTCGTCGACCGCGACGTCGTGTTTGTCGTGCGCCACGATCGCCGCGCAGGCGAGATCGTCGTGATCACGCTGTGGGAGCGTGGCCGGCTGGGGGAGCCGCGCGTCCCGCGGCGCTTCACCGATGCGCTACGCGAGCGCCGGCCCGCGCCCAGGGCGTAGAGCCGACACCGCGTGGCCTTCGCTTGCGATACTGAGCCGATGGAGGAGCTTGGGAGCGTCATCACCGCAATCGTCACTCCGTTCGACGAGGAGCTGCGCGTCGACGAGGGCGCGTTCGTCTCGCTGATGCATCACCTCGCCGCCAACGGCTCGGACGGTTTTGCCGTCTGCGGCACTACCGGCGAAGCGGCGACACTGAGCGATGACGAGCATCTCGGACTGGTCGAGCTCGCCGTACGCGAGCGCCCGGAGGGCGTCAGCATCATCGCCGGCGCCGGATCGAACGACACGCGCCATGCCGTGCACCTGACGGAGCGCTGCTGCGAGCTCGGCGTCGACGCAGTGCTGTCGGTCACGCCGTACTACAACCGCCCGAGTCCTCGCGGGATCATGCGCCATTTCGAAGCGGTTGCGCGAGCCGCGGACGTTCCGGTCGTGCTCTACAACATTCCGCAGCGCACCGGCACCGACATGCCCAACGACCTGCTGGCCGAGCTCGCGCAGATCGAGCGCATCGACTTCGTCAAGCAGGCCAACGACGACAACCTCGCGCCGGTCGATGGCCTGCGGATATACGCCGGCAACGACGGCGTTTTCGCGCGCACGCTCGACATGGGCGAACCCGGCGGGATCCTCGTCGCGAGCCACATCGTCGGGCCGCAGATGCGCCGGATGGTCGACGAGCCCGAGCACCGGGCGGAGATCGACGCGTCGCTGCGCGACGTCTACGAGACGATCTTCATCACCGCGAGCCCGGCACCGACGAAGGCCGCCCTGGAGCTGCTCGGACACCGCGTCGGCAGCCTGCGCCTACCGCTCGTCGAGGTTGATGAGCGCGAGCGCGAGATCGTCCGCGCGATGCTTGTACGCCACGAGCTCCTCGGTCAGCTGACGGCGTGAGCAAGCTGCGGATACTCGCCCTCGGGGGGCTGGGCGAGATCGGCAAGAACATGACCGTCGTCGAGCAGGACGATCGGATCGTCGTCATCGACGTCGGCCTGCGCTTCCCGACCCCTGAGATGATCGGAATCGACCTCGTCCTGCCGGACTTCAGTTACCTGCGCGAGCGCGCCGCGGACATCGAGGCGATCGTCGTCACGCACGGGCACGAGGACCACCTCGGGGCGCTGCCCTGGGTCCTGCGCGAGCTGGCGCCGATCGCGCTGCCGCCGGTCTACGGCGGGTCCTTGACGATGGCGATGGCGCGCTCGAAGCTCGACGAGCACAAGCTGCGCGACGCGGTACTGATCGACGTTCAGCCGGGCGAGTTGCTCGAGCTCGGGCCGTTCAGCGCGGAGCTGATCCATATGACGCACTCGATTCCCGATTCGTGCGCGGTCGCGCTCACAGGCGAGCTCGGAACGGTGGTGCTCACCGGCGACTACAAGTTCGACCAGACGCCCGTGGATGGCGAGCCGGCCGATATCTCGCGTCTGGCGCAGCTCGGTGCCGAGGGCGTGCTGCTTCTGTGCGGCGACTCGACGAACGCCGACCGCACCGGCTTTTCGCCGTCCGAGTCGGTCGTCGGACCGCAGCTCGAGCAGGTCTTCGCGCGCGCCGGTGGACGGATCATCGTCACGAGCTTCGCCTCGAACATCCACCGCGTGCAGCAGGTCATCGACGCGGCCGCGGCGCTCGACCGCAAGGTCTCGCTGGTCGGGCGATCGATGCGCAAGAACGTCGGAATCGGGCGCGAGCTTGGCCACATCGATGTGCCGGACGGCCTGATGGTCCCGCCGCGCGAGCTCGGCGACTTCCGCGACGACCAGATCGTGATCATCTCGACCGGCTCGCAGGGTGAGCCGCTCTCGGCGCTGCGGCGCATGGCCTACCGCGACCACCCGCAGGTTGCGCTGCGCGAGGGCGACACCGTCGTCTTCTCGGCGACACCGATCCCCGGCAACGAACGAGCGGTCAACGAGACCGTCGACCGCCTCTACCAGATCGGCTGTGACGTCATCACGACGCGCGACGCGGCGATCCACGCCTCGGGGCATGGCTACGCGGAGGAGCTGAAGCTGATGCTGAACCTGCTGCGCCCGCGCTATCTGATGCCGTTTCACGGCGACTACAAGCGGATGCGCCTGCACGGGCAGCTCGGCGAAGCGGTCGGCATGGAGGCGGACGCGATCTTCCGCGCGGCCAACGGGCAGCCGCTCGAGATCGACGCGCGGCGTGCGCGCTTCGGCGAGTCAGAGCGCGCCGGCATGATCTTTGTCGACGGCGTCGATATCGGCGACATCGCAGACGCTGCGCTGCGCGACCGGCGCATGCTCTCCGCCGACGGGATCTTCATCGTCGTCGCGACGATCTCCGAGCAGAGCGGGGGCTCCGTCGCTGAGCCCGAGGTGATCTTCCGCGGCGTGCCATTCATGGACGAGGCGGGCAAGCTCGTCGGGGAGATCAAGATCGCCGTCGAGGAGTCGCTCGAGCGTGCGGTCAAGGACGGCGTGCGCGAGCTCGACGTGCTGACGGACACGCTGCACGATCACCTCGCGGCGCTCGTCTACGAGCGCCTGCACCGGCGACCGATGGTCATGCCGGTCGTCGTCGAGGTGTAGTCGCTCAGGCTTCGCGGGCCGGGCTCGCGGCCAAGGCCTCGGGTGCTGTCGGATCGGTCGGCTTCGCGGGGGCGCCAGGGAGCGTCACGGTGAACCGCGTGCCCTTCGGCCGGCCGCTCGAAACCTCGACCGCCCCGTTGTGGCTGCGGGCGACGGCTTGCACGATCGCGAGCCCCAGCCCGAACGAGCCGCCAACGTCGCCGCCGCCACGGACGAAGCGCTCGAAGAGGTGCTTGCGAATCTCCGGGTCGATGCCAGGGCCGTCGTCCTCGACGACGAGCTCGACAGCGCCGTCCTTGAGCGTGCGCGTGCTCGCGCGGATGTGCGTCCCGGGCGGCGTGTGGCGGATCGCGTTCTCGAGCAGGTTGATCGCGATGCGCTCGAGGTCGTCGGGGCTGCCGAGGAGCTGGGCAGGCTGGACGTCGAGCTCAATCTCGTGATCCTCGGAGGAAGGCTCCAGCTCCGCGGCTGCCGCGATCACGAGGTCGGCGAGATCCGCCACCTGATCGCGCGTTGCCGGGTGCTGCACGTCCGAGCGGGCGAGCAGCAGGAGATCGGCGACCAGACGGCGCATCCGTTGAGTCGATCGCAGCGCTGATTGCGCGATCTCACGCTCCTGGCCGTGGAGCCCGTCCTCGAGCAGCTCGAGGTTCGCGAGCACGCTCGTGAGCGGTGTGCGCAGCTCGTGCGAGGCGTCGGCGACGAAAGCGCGCTGGCGTGTCAGTGCAGCTTCCGTGCGCCCGCGTGCATCGGCGAGCGAGGTGAGCATTGTCTGCAGCGTGCGTGACAGCTCCGCGACCTCGTCGTCGGCGGTCGGCTCGGGGAGCTTCACCGAGGGTCGCCCGTACGTTCGATCTCGGCGGCTGCGGCGGTCAGCTCCGCGATCGGCGTGATCGCGCGGCGCGCGACGAACCAGCCGGCGGCGAACGCGAGCGCCGTCGCGGCGAGCACGCCGAGTATCACGAGGACGTCGAGGTTCGCGATCTCCGACTGCAGCTGACGCGAGCGGGAGGCCGTACTGGATGATCAACCCGAATCCGCTGAACGTCGCCGTCTCACTGATCACCTGATAGCCGCGGAAGGTGTCGAGCCGGTAGTGTCCGTGGCTGGGGGAGGGGATTGCCGAGGTAGGGTGAGCCGGCGTCGATGTTTCCCGGCGGAATCGAGCCGTCGAGCCGGTACACGCGAATCTGCCCGCCACCGACCTTGAAGTCCGGGAGGTTCGGGATGTAGAGGCCGCCGGACTGGAAGTCGGGTGGAACGCGTCAGCGAGGTTGCCGCCTTCGGTGACGAGCTGCGAGTCCAGGTTCGAACGCAGCCGGTGCGCCGTCAGCTCGCGCACGGCGACGCCAAACACCGTCAGCAGCCCGAACGTGACCCCGGCAACGCTCACCGCCAGGCGCAGGCGGATCGGCAGCCGCGAGAGCGGCGTGCGGCGCCGCGAGCTAGGCGCGGATGACGTAGCCGGCACCGCGGATCGTGTGCAGGAGGCGCGGCTCGTCGCCTGCCTCGAGCTTACGGCGCAGGTTCGAGACGAACACCTCGATCGTGTTGGTCGTGGAGAAGGGGTCATAGCCCCAGACCTCGTCGAGCAGGCGCTGGCGCGAGATCACGATGCGCTCGTTGCGCATCAGGTACTCGAGCAGCTCGAACTCGCGCTGGGTGAGCTCGATGTCGCGCTCGCCGCGGCGCACCTCGTGCGTGTCCGGGTTGAGCGAGAGATCGGCGACGCGAAGCGGGGCGCTGCCGCGCGGCGGACGGCGGCGCAGCAGGGCGCGCAGGCGCGCGAGGAGCTCCTGGCGCTCGAACGGCTTGACGAGATAGTCGTCGGCGCCGGCATCGAGGCCGGTGACGCGCGCCTCGAGCGCGTCGCGCGCGGTGAGCATCAGGATCGGCACGTCGTCTGAATCGGCGCGCAGCTGCTTTGCGACCTCTACGCCGTCCAGGCGCGGCAGGCCAAGATCGAGCACGACGAGGTCGGGAAGGAACGCGTGGGCATCGTCGAGGGCGCGAACGCCGTCGGTCGCGAGGCGCACGTCGTATCCCTCCAGGCGCAGCGAGCGGACCAGCACGTCGGCGATGTCCTCGTCGTCTTCGACGACGAGCACGCGGGGTGACCGTGCGTAGTCGCTCATGAGTCGATGTTACGGCGGAATCGCAGCCGACAGCGCGATCTTTACGTGCAATTGAATCCTCGCAGGCATCCGCGCCTGCACGTCGAATTGCGGGGCGATGGCCCCACGATCGTCCTCTGGTCGGACGCGCAAAGCGCCCGCGCGTAGGAGCACGAGCGCACGTAGACGCGCGGCGCCGCGCCGGCGTAAGCGCCAGTTGCGGCGGATCTCGCTGCACCTCGACCAGCGCTCGCTCGACGTCATCGGGCTCGGCCTCGTCGCGCTCGCCGTATTCATGGGTTGCGTTCTCTACGCCCACTGGAACGGAGGGAGCGTCGGCAACGGCCTCGCGCGGGGCCTCGCGTGGCTCTTCGGCAAGGTCCGCGACGGGGTACCGCTCGCACTCGCCGTGTACGGCTCGATCCTCGTCCTGCGACCGTTGATCGGCAACCTGCGCCCGCTGCGCGCGAGCCCCGTCCTCCTCTTTGCGTCGACGACTCTCGGCCTTGCCGGTGGCACGCTCGGGATCATCGGGCCGGCCGTCGGCTCGAGCTACTGGCAGTCGGCCTATTTCGAGCAGCGCGGCGGGATCATCGGCCAGGCTGAGCTGTGGGCGGTGACGCACCTTGTCGGCACGCTCGGCGCGAACTTCCTCGCCGTCTTCCTCTTTCTCGCCGGCGTCGTCCTGCTGAGCGGGGGATCGCTCGCGGTGATGCTGCGTTCGGCGGGCGAGGGGATCGCCGACGCGACGGCGCGGTTCCCATCGGTTTCGATCACCGACCTGCGTCGCGAGCGCCCCGCGCCGGCGCCAAGTCGATGCACCCGCCGGAGCCGCTCGACGAGGAGTTGATCCTGCGCGCCGCGCGCTATGACTCCGTGGGGGCGGTCGACGAGGACGCGTTCCCCGACGAGCTCGACCAAGCTCACGAGGATGCTTCGTTTGGCCCGCTTGTCTTCCGGGCGGAGCCCGAAGGGGCGGAGCCAATAGAAGAGGACGCCCCCGAGCAGCTACTCCTGCCCGAGGTCGAGGAGCCCGCGCTGACGCCGATGGGGCGCTATCGCGCGGCGGTGACCGACGACCCCAGCTTCGAGTGGCGCCTGCCGCCGGCCAGCCTACTCACGCGCTCGACCAGCGAGCAGACGCGCCCCGACACCGCTGGGCAGGCGAAGGTGGCCGCGCGACTGGTCGAGGCGCTCGGGCACTTCGGGGTCGCCGCGCATGTGGTCGGGACGGTCGCCGGGCCGCACATCACGCGCTATGAGCTGCGACTCGCGCCGGGGACCAAGGTGTCGAAGGTCGCTGCGCTCAAGGACGACCTCGCGTACGCCCTCGCGGCGACCGACGTGCGGATCCTCGCGCCGATTCCCGGCAAGCAGGCGGTCGGCGTAGAGGTGCCGAACGCGCAACGACGCATCGTCCGACTCGGCGACGTCTTCCAGGAGCCGCCTGCGGAGTGGTCGCCGCTGTCGGTCTGGCTCGGCAAGGACGTCGCGGGGCGCGCAATCGGCGCCGATCTGGCGAAGATGCCACACCTGCTCGTCGCCGGCACGACCGGCTCGGGCAAGTCCGCCGCCGTCAACGCGATGCTCGTCAGCGTGCTGTTGCGGGCGAGCCCGCACGAGGTCCGGCTCGTGCTGGTCGATCCGAAGCAGGTCGAGCTCAACCACTACGACTCGATCCCGCATCTCCTGACGCCGGTCATCACGAACCCGCGGATGGCCGCGAACGCGCTGATGAACCTCGTGCGCGAGATGGAGCAGCGCTACGGGATCATGTCGCTCGCGCGGACGCGCTCGCTCGTCGAGCTCAACCGCCACCGCGTGGCGCGCGGCGAGCCGTCGCTGCCCTACATCCTCTGCGTGATCGACGAGCTGGCGGACCTGATGATGGTCGCGCCCGCGGATGTCGAGGACTCGATCATCCGCCTGGCGCAGAAGGCGCGCGCGGTGGGGATCCACCTCGTGCTCGCGACGCAGTCGCCGCGGGTCGATGTGATCACGGGGATGATCAAGGCGAACGTGCCGTCGCGGATCGCGTTCGCCGTCTCGTCGCAGATCGATTCGCGCGTGATCCTCGACCAGAACGGCGCCGAGTCGCTGTTCGGTGCCGGCGACATGCTGTTCGCCCCGATCGGCAGCTCGGCGCCGCAGCGGATCCAGGGAGCGTTCGTCGACGAGGGACAGATCAGCGTGCTGACCGACCATTGGCGCCGCCAGGGCGAGCCTGAGCTGCGCGAGGAGCTGCTCGAGGAGGTCGAGCCGGCGGTCGAGGAGGGCGAGGACTCCGACGGATTCGACCCCGACGAGGACCCGCTGCTCGGGCAGGCGATCGAGCTCGTCGTCGAGATGGGCACCGCGTCGACGTCGATGCTCCAGCGACGGCTGCGCCTTGGTTACACGCGCGCCGGCCGGCTGATCGACATGCTCGAACGTCGCGGGATCATCTCCGGCTACGAGGGATCCAAGCCGCGCCAGGTCCTGATCGGCGAGTCCGACCTGCCGCGAGTGCTGGTCGCACTCGAGGGCCGTGGTTCGGCCGCCGAGCCGGCCCCACCGACGTTCGGCTAGCGCGCTGCCGCGCTGCAACTTCTGCCCCGCCGGCGTGTCACAGTGACGTGGTGCCAGCTGCGGCGATCCGTCGCCTCATTGCTCGCCGGAGCGATGTCGCTCGCGACAACCGGCGCTGCACGTCCGCGTCACACCGCCGCTCGGCGCCAGCGACACGACCTTCAAGGTGAGCTTCAGGGTTCCCGCGAGCACCGGGACGGTCAGCGGAGGGTGGCGCATCGTTACGACGAGCTCACGGGCACGGCGTCGGCAGCCGGGCGGGTGCATCGCGAGCTTCTCGGTGCGGGCGCCGAATGCCCACGCGGGGACCGTGTCAGCGTGACGCTCGACCCGCACGCGCTCGGCGGGCGCTGGTGCGCGGGCACCTATGCCGGACGGGTCGAGCAATTGCAGACGCCTGTCTGCCCCCACGGCAAGGTATGCCCGCTGTACGTCGTGCTGACCCCGCTCGCCCGCTTCACGCTGCACGTCGACGGCGCCCCCGCCGGCGGGGCTGCGCCGAGCTTTGCCGGGCTCGTCAGCGCGCTTGCTTGCACGCCGGGGCCGCAGCGACCGGGCGAGACGACGCCGTTCACGCTGCGCTGGCAGCCGGCGAGCGATCCAGCCGCGCCGAGCTCGGAGCTCGTTTACGACATCTACGAGGCGACACGCGCCGGTGGCGAGAGCTTCGCAAGCCCGACCTGGACGACGGCGCCGGGCGCGACTGCCTTTCGTACGCCGGGGCTAGCATCGCACGGCACTTTCTACTTCGTCGTCCGCGCGCGCGATCCCGCCGGCAACGAGGATGCAAATACGGTCGAGGTACGCGGCGTCGACCCCTGCTTATAGAGCGTGCCGGCGCCCGAGCGCCGCCCTGAGCAGCGGTTGCCCGGGGTAGGCTTGGCGGGCGATGAGCGAGATCGGACCGACCCTGCGCCAGGCGCGGATGCGCGAGGGGTGGGACATCACCGAGGTGGAGGAGCGCACGAAGATCCGCGCCAAGTACCTGCGCGCGCTCGAGAACGAGGAGTGGAGCCTGCTACCGGGGCCGACCTTCACGAAGGGCTTCCTGCGGACCTACGCGGAGGCGCTCGGGCTCGACTGGCGGCTGTTGGTCGACGAGTACAAACGCGAATGGGAGGCACCGCACGAGCTCGAGCACGTCCCGGTGCGCCCGTCGATGGCACTCGATCCGCGCGCGCGCGCGCGTCGGCGCCCGTGGCGATGGATCGGCGCCGTCGCGCTGATCGTCGCGCTCGCGGTCGTCTTCGTGCTGATCGGCCACCTCGGCGGGCCCGCCAAGACCGGTACGCCGCCGCGGGCGCGGGCGAGCTCCAGCGGGCTTTCCGGCGCGACGTCGAGCACCGGGCGAACGGCGTCGAGCGGTTCGGTCAGCTGCGCGCCCGGGTCGGCGACCTACGTGGCGGTCGACTGCGTATCGCTCCGGCTCAAGGCGCGCGCGGCGGGGGTGTGGGCGTGTGTCGTCGGCGACCGGCACACGCGAATCGACGGCGCGCACCTGACGTCGGGCGCGTCGACGCCGACCTTCCACGCGCGGCGGTTCGTCGTCACGCTCGCCAGCAGTGCAGTTGCGCTCGTGGTCGACGGACGCAGGTTCACGCCGCGTCGTCTGCCGGCCCGGTCCGCTACGTGCTCACGCCCGGTGCGCGCAAGCGCGTCGCCGCGCCGACCACGCTGGTTTGCCGGCCGTGAGCGCGCGGGCGGCGATCATCGTCACGGGCACCGAGGTGCTCGCCGGCCGGGTCAGCGACCGAAACGGGCCGTGGCTCTCCGAGCAGCTGGCACAGATCGGCGTCGAGGTCGTTCAGATCACCGTCGTCGGCGACCGTCCGCGGCGACATGCGCGCAGCGCTCGACTGGTGCGCGGCGCTAGGCGTCGACCTCGTGGTTACAAGCGGCGGGCTGGGCCCGACCGAGGACGACTTGACCGCTCGAGTCGTCGGTGAGTTCGCGAACCGGCGCATGGTGCTCGACGAAGCGCTCGAGGAGCGCATCGCGGCGATCCTGCGACCGCTGCGGGCGCGCTGGCCGCACCTGAGCGAGGAGGCGATCAGGGCCTCCAACCGCAAGCAGGCTGTCGTTCCCGAAGGCGCGACGATCCTCGAGCCTGTGGGCACGGCGCCGGGACTCGTCGTCGCGCCGCTCGAAGCGGGGGCGGGGCCGACTGTGGTGGTGCTCCCGGGGCCGCCGAGCGAGCTCCAGGCGCTCTGGGCGGCGGCGATCGAAACGACGGAGTTCTCGGCCGCCGTCGCCGGGCGCACCGTGTACGACCAGCGGATGCTGCGGCTCTACGGGTTGCCCGAGTCGGAGATCGCGGAGACGCTGCGGGTCGCCGACGCGAAGGGCGTCCCGATGGACCGGCTCGAGGTCACGACGTGCCTGCGCCGCGGCGAGATCGAGATCGTCACGCGCTTCGAAGCGCACGACTCCGCCGCGTACGACGCGTTTGCCGCCGTGGTGCGCGCGCGTCACGGCGAGATGCTCTTCTCTGAGGACTTCAAGCTCGTCGACGATCAGGTGGCGGAGCTGCTGCTGGAGCAGCGGCTGACCCTGGCGGTCGCCGAGTCCTGCACGGGCGGGCTGCTCGCGGGGCGCCTCACGGAGCGTCCGGGATCCTCCGAGTACCTGCGCGGCGGCATCGTCGCCTATTCGAACGAGGTCAAGGAGTCACTCGTCGGCGTGGACCATCGGCTGCTCACCGAGCACGGCGCCGTCTCGGGTGAGGTCGCGCTCGCGCTCGCCGACGGGGCCCGTGAGCGCCTGGGCGCAACGATTGGCGTGGGCGTGACCGGCGTGGCGGGTCCTGGCGGAGGCACCGCGGCGAAGCCGGTCGGGACCGTCTGGGTGGCCGTGAGCTCGTCTGCCGGGCGCAGCATCGTGCGCCACACATTGCTCCGTGGCGCTCGCGCGGAGGTGCGCGAGCGCACGACGACGGTCGCGCTGCACCTGCTGCGCCGGCTGCTGCTCGGGGAAGGGGACGCTGCCGGCGCGTGAGCGACGAGGCGCGGCTCTTCGTAGCGGGCGAACTGCCGGAAGGCGTGCGCGGCGAGCTCGTCCGCTGGACCCGACACGCGGTTGCCGCGGGTAGCGGGGCACGGCGACTCGAGGCGCAGAGCCTTCACCTGACGCTCTGCTTCCTCGGCCAGCAACCGCTGGCCTGCGTACCGGAGCTGACCGGCATCCTCGGCGGCCTTGCGGAGGCGCTGTCGCGCCTGGCGAAGCTGTCGGTCGGTGCGCCGGTGTGGCTTCCGCCACGACGACCCCGAGCCCTCGCCGTCGAGATCGGTGACGCTGACGGCGGGCTGCACGAGCTGCGGGCGGCGCTGGCCGCGGACCTCGAGGCGACGATCGACTGGCGTCCGGGACGGCAGCGATTTCGTCCCCACGTCACCGTTGCGCGTCTGCGAGCCGATGCTCGCCCGCTCGCAACGCTCCCGTCGACACCATCGCTGCGCTTTGCCTGCGAGCGAGTCGTGCTGCTTCGCTCGCACCTCGAGCGCGACGGGGCACGCTACGAGGAGCTTGCCAGCGTCGGCGGCTGGTGAGCCAGTGGCGGAGCCACACACGGCCCGTGCGGTGACGTTTCGATCGCGCAGTTCCGTCCGCGTCGCCACGTAGCTTGGGCGAACAGACATTCGGGCAAGAGGAGCTTCAGATGACCGTGACGGAGGACGAGAAGGCCGCGAAGGCCAGGGTGGCCGCGCTCCAGGGGGCGCTGACGCAGATCGAGCGCGAGTTCGGCAAGGGCACGGTCATGCGCATGGGCGACGAGGGCGCACAGGTGCACGTCGCCGCGATCCCCACTGGAGCCCTGTCGCTCGACCTCGCCCTGGGGATCGGTGGCGTGCCACGCGGGCGGATCGTCGAGGTCTTCGGACCGGAGTCATCCGGCAAGACGACGCTGATCTATCACGTCCTCGCAGAGGCGCAGAAGCTCGGTGGCATGTGCGCGTTCATCGACGCCGAGCACGCGATGGACCCGCTCTACGCGAAAGCGATCGGGGTGGACATCGACGAGCTGCTCGTATCGCAACCCGACTACGGCGAGCAGGCGCTGGAGGTGGCCGACATGCTGGTGCGCTCCGGCGCGATCGATGTCGTCGCGATCGACTCGGTGGCGGCGCTGACGCCCCGCGCTGAGCTCGAGGGCCAGATGGGGGACCAGAGCGTCGGCCTGCAGGCGCGAATGATGTCGCAGGCGATGCGCAAGCTCGCCGGGAACCTGAACCGGACGCAGACACTGTGCATCCTCACCAACCAGATCCGCGAGAAGATCGGCGTGATGTTCGGCTCGCCCGAGACGCAGCCCGGCGGTCGCGCGCTGAAGTTCTACGCGTCCCAGCGCCTGGACATCCGCCGCATCGAGACACTCAAGGATGGCAACGAGGCGGTCGGCAATCGCGTCCGCGTGAAGGTCGTCAAGAACAAGGTCGCGGCGCCGTTTCGCCAGGCCGAGTTCGACATCGAGTTCGGCAGGGGAATCTCGACCTCGGGCTGCCTGATCGACCTCGGGATCGAGCACAACGTGGTGACGAAGTCCGGATCGTTCTTCTCCTACGGCGAGGATCGCCTCGGTCAGGGTCGCAGCAACGCCAAGGCCTACCTCGACGAGAACCCGGAGCTCGCGAAGGAGATCGAGGCGCGCATCTACGTGGCGCTCGGCCTCACCGGTTCGACGGTTGAGCCGATCGAGCGACTCGATGATGACGGCGAGGCGAGCGACGACGGGCCGCTCGACTTCGAGAAGGAGGTCGCCGCGATCACAGCTCGAATGAGCCGCCGATCGCGGGCGACATACGCGCCGCGTAGCGTTGAAGAAAGCTCCGCCCGCCACCGAGGAAGAGGCGCTGACCCAGGCCCTCGGGCTCTGCTACGGCCAGCTTGCCCGGCGCGAGCACAGCGTCGCCGAGCTGCGAGCGCGCCTCGTCCGCGCCGGTATCGCCGAGCAGACGATCGAGCAGGCGATCGCGATCGTCGGCGAGCAGGGCTACCTCAGCGATGCCCGTTACGCGGAGCTGCTCGCGCAGGACCGGCGCGCGCTCGACGGTTGGGGCGTTGCGCGCATCCGCGAGCGCCTCGAGCGTGCAGGAATCGAGCGCGAGTTGATCGAAGCGACGCTCGCCGGGTTCGACGGCGCGAGCGAACGGAGCGCCGCCGTCGAGGTCTTGCGTCGGCGACTGGTGAAGCCGCCGGCGAGCGACCGCGAGCGACAACGGGCGTTCGGCATCCTCATCCGGCAGGGCTTCGAGAGCGAGGTCGCCTATGACGCGATCCGCGAGCTCGGGCGTCACGAGCCCGAGACCGCGAGCTCCGCGGCCAATCAAGCGGCCGGTTAGCCTCCGGCGTCGCTCGCCGGCGTCGCTGACGCGAGGAGAGCCGCCGTCGCGCCCGGATTAGATCGGATGGTTCTTGGCGGGGCCCCCGAAACGCCGACCGCCGGCGGTGACGACCCCGGTGCGCCGGCGGCCGTGCTCGGGCAGACCTGGGTCGCGCCGGCAAGCACCCGTGCGGCGTCCGGCGCCAGTGTGGCCCCCTCGAGATCGAGCGCCGCGAATGCGCTGGGCGTCGAATAGGCCGTTTGGCCTGCCACCGCATCGAACATGCAGACGCAGGCGCCGACACTCGTGCCGTGGGTCTCACAGCCGGCCAGGAACGAGCTGCGCACGCTGATGCCTGCCGCTGTGCTCCAGGCGTTCGGCGCCGGCCCAGCGCTTCCGGCGGTGCCCGGTCGGCTGAGCAGGAGAAGCAGGACCAGGCCGAGCAGCGCGCCGCTGAACACGGCAACGGCGAGGAGCCAGCGGCGTATAGCGCCTGTGCGCAGCGTGACGCGCGGCCCGCGCCCCGTCCAGCCCCACCCGTTGTGCGACTCGGCCATCCTGGCTAGGTATCGGCGTGCATGTTCGCCGCCTTGAACGCGGATCCGTAACCTTCGCCCTGTGAAGCGCTACCACGTCACGACATTCGGATGCCAGATGAACGAGCACGACTCCGAGCGGATGCGCGGGATGCTCGAGGCGCTCGGCTACGAGGAGGCGCCCTCGCGCGGCGAGGCCGACCTGATCCTGTTCAACACGTGCTCGATCCGTGAGACGGCCGACAGTCGCCTGATCGCGCACCTTGGCGAGGCGAAACGGCTCAAGCGAGAGGATCCCGAGCGGATCGTCGGCGTCGGCGGCTGCTGGGCGCAGTCGCTGAAGGACGAGGTGTTCGAGCGCTTTCCGTTCGTCGACGTCGCATTCGGACCGGGGCAGGTGAACCGGCTGGCGGATTTCCTGCTCAGCGACAGCATCGGCGCTCAGGGCTACTTCGAGTTCGAGTCGTTCACCGGCGATCTGCCGGCAAAGCGCGCGCGCGAATTTCAGGGCTGGCTGCAGATCAGTGTTGGCTGCAACTGCCGCTGCTCGTATTGCATCGTCCCCTCGACGCGCGGGCGCGAGGTCAGCCGGCCGCTCGGTGAGGTTCTCGTCGAGCAGGCGCGATCGATGGCTGCGGACGGCGTGCGCGAGCTGACGCTGCTCGGGCAGAACGTCAACTCCTACGGGCGTGACCTGCGCCCGGCGCCGAGCGAGCTTCGCTGAGCTGCTCGGCGCGATCGACGCGATCGAGGGGATCGAGCGGATCCGCTACACGAGCCCGCACCCGAAGGACATGCGCGAGGACGTGGTGCGCGCCCACGTCGAGCTGCGCGCGCTGTGCGAGCACATTCACCTGCCGCTGCAGTCAGGCTCCTCGCGGATCCTCCGCGCGATGCGACGGACCTACGACCGCGAGCGCTACCTGGACCGCGTCGCGCTGATCCGTGAGCACGTGCCCGACGCCGCGCTCACGACCGACGTCATCGTCGGCTTCCCGGGCGAGAGCGAGGGCGACTTCGAGCAGACACTCGAGGTCGTCGAGCAGGTGGGCTATGACGGCGCCTTCACCTTCATCTTCTCGCCACGGCGCGGCACCGAGGCCGCGAGCCTGAGCGACGGCCTGGTCCCCCACGAGGTCAAGGTCGAGCGCCTCGAGCGCCTCGTCGAGGTCGTGCAGCGGCGTGCCCAGGAGCGCGCGCAGCGGTTCGTCGGTCGGACGATGGAAGTGCTCGTCGAAGGGGTGAGCCGCACGGACCCCGACGCGGATGCGTGGGCGCACCCGCCACAACAAGGTCGTCAACTTCAGCGGCCTGGCTCTCCCGGCGAGCTGGCGCTCGTCGACATCAGCGCTGCGACCAGCCAGACGCTGGTCGGCGAGGAGCGAATCGCCGCACGGCTGCTCGTCGAGGCGTAGATGCCGCGGGTGCATGAATCGGCGAGCCGGGGCTTTGACCGCGAAGCGCAGGCGTACGAGTGCGGGCGACCGGAGTACCCGCCGCAGGCGATCGCCTGGCTCGTGGAACGCCTTGAGCTGGGTCCCGGGCGGGCCGTGCTCGACGTCGGCGCGGGCACCGGAAAGCTCTGCCGCGCGCTCGAGCCGTCGGGCGCCGAGGTGATCGCGGTCGAGCCGGTGGCCGGAATGCGCGAAATCCTCACTCAGCAGAGCCCGAGCCTGCGCGTGCTCGATGCGACGGCGGAGGCACTGCCGCTGGCCGCGGCGAGCGTCGACGCAGTGGTAGCCGGTCAGGCGTTTCACTGGTTTGACGGGCCCGTGGCACTGCGCGAATTCCACCGCGTGCTGCGCCCAGCCGGGCGCCTGGCGCTGATCTGGAACCGCCGGGACAACGATCAGGCCCTGCAGCGCCGCATCGAGGCGATTGTCGCGCCCTACCGCCGTGACACGCCCTCACACAGCGGCCACTGGCGCCGGGCGTTCGAAGGCGATGCGCCGTTCGAGGCCGAGGCCGAGTTTGCTGTCCCGTTCGTCCAGGAGCTCGACGGCGAACAGCTGCTGGCGCGGGTCGTCTCGACGAGCTTTATCGCGGCGCTACCGGACCGCGAGCGCCGTGCAGTGGAGGAGCGCGTGCGAGCGCTCGCGGCCCTCGAGCCGCTCGAGCTGCGCTACGTCAGCGAGGTCAGCTTGTTCGCCCGGCGCAAGACGCGTTAGCGCTTCTCCGCCTGGGCCCGCTCGAACTCGCGCGCGAGGCCCTCGCCGCCGAGCAGTCGCGAGGCTCGCGCCGCAAACTCGGGGGCCTGCGCCGCAATCCAGGTACCGATCCGCATCGCGACGGGCGCCACCGTCACCTCGCCGCGGTTCTCGAGGATCGCGCGCACGACCGCGTCGGCCACCTGTTCGGGGCGACGGGTGCCGATGTAGAACGGCAGCTTGACGCCCGCGTCCGCGTACATGCCCGCATCGCTGATGAAGCCCGGCAGGACGATCGAGACGCCGACGCCGCGTGGCGCGAGCTCGGCGCGCAGGGCGAGGGCAAAACCGCGCAGGCCAAACTTGGTCGCGCAGTAGACGCTCGCGCCGGCGGTCGCCGCCTTGCTCTGGAGCGAGCCGATGAAGAGCAGCTGGCCGCCCGAGCGCTCGAGCATCTGGGGCAAAAGCCCGCGAGCGAGCGCGATCGGAGCGGCGAGGTTCACGCTGACGGCATCGGCTGCGCGCTCCGCCTCGACGGTGAGGAGCCTCCCCGAGGATGGCAGGGCGGCGTTTGCGATCAGGATGTCGACCCTGCCAGCGGCTGCGAGCAGGCGCGCCGGCGCCTCACGGTCGCTCAGGTCGGCCACGTGTGCCTCCGCGCCGAGCTCGGCCGCGAGCGCCGCCAGTGCGTCGCCGCGCCGGCCGGTCAGGATCAGCTCGGCGCCCTCCTGCGCAAGGCGCCGTGCGAGCGCGCCACCGATGCCGCCGGTCGCTCCGGTCACGAGCGTTCGTGAGCCGCGAATCGAGATCGTCTCGCGCACGGCGGCTCACGATACTGGCAGTGTGCAGCGCCCGATCATCGCCCTGTTCGGCCCGACCGCCGTCGGCAAGACAGCCGTTGCCGTGGCGCTCGCCGAGCGACTTCGCGCGGCGGGGAGCGTCCCGTCGCGGTGAGCGCAGACGCGCTCCAGCTGTACGCGGGACTCGAGCTGCTCAGCGCGGCGCCGTCGGCGGCCGTACAGGCACTCCTCGAGCACCGCCTGGTCAGCTGCATCCCCGTCGACGAACGCTGCAGCGTCGCTCGCTACGCGCGTCTGGCGCACCGCGAGATCGACACGCTGATCGCCGAAGGCGCGCGTGTGATCGTGGTGGGCGGCACCGGTCTGTACATGCGGGCGGCGCTCGGCGAGCTCGACCTCCGCCCGGCGCCGGCTCCCGAGCTGCGGGCCCGATGGATGCACGAGCTCGACGAACGCGGTCCGCACGCCCTGCACGCGCTCCTCGCCGAAAGCGCCCCGGCGCTCGCCGCGCGGATCGCGCCCGCTGACGGTCATCGCATCGTGCGCGCGCTCGAACTGCGCGAAATGGGGGCACTCCCAACCGCGCGCACCGAATCGCAGCTGTGGAGCGGGCGCACGCGCCACCCGACGCGCGTGATCGGCCTCGTCATGGCGCGGGAGGCGCTCTACGCGCGGATCGACGCGCGCGTGGAGCAGATGGTTGCGGGCGGCGCCCTCCAGGAGGTCCGCGCGGCGCTGGCGGCCGGGGCGTCCGAGACCGCGCGCAAGGCGCTCGGCTTCGAGGAGCTGCTCGCGGGAGACGTCGATGCGATCAAGCGGCGCACCCGCAACTACGCCAAGCGTCAGCTGACCTGGCTGCGCAAGCTACCCGACGCGGAGCTCATCGATGTGACCGACCGCTCGCCCGACGAGGTCGCGGCGGCGCTGCAATGATCGCAGCGAACGCGGGCTGAATGGAGGCGTGTGCAGTTCGAGAAGTGGCAGGCGCTGGGGAACGACTACGTGATCGTCGAGACCGACGCGCTGCCCTGGGAGCTCACGCCGGCGAGGATCAGGCGGATCTGCGACCCGCATCTCGGGGTCGGCGCGGACGGGATCCTGCTGCTCGATACCCATCCCGCCGACGCGGATTACGTCGCAACCCTGCGGATCTTCAACCCCGACGGCTCGGAGTCCGGGCTGTCCGGAAACGGCTCGCGCGAAGCGATCATGTACCTGCGCCGCCGCGGCCACACCGACCGCGACGAGTTCGCGATTCTCACGCCGTCCGGTCCGGTCCGTCCGCGCGTGACGGGTGCGACGACCTGCAGCGCCGAGATCGGGCGCGCCGCGACAACCTCGCCCGACTACCCCGGGGGGGCGGCGGACGGGGTGGGGGAACTCGAGGCGGCGGGCGTGCGCTGGCGCTTTCGCCACGTCGCGATCGGTAACCCGCAGTGCGCGATCGCCTACGAAGCGCTCGATCAGCTCGATCTCGGCGTCGTTGGACCGCCGATCGAGCACCACGCGCTCTTCCCGAACCGGACGAACGTTTCGTGGTATCGCGAGCTCGAGCCCGGGGTGCTGCGGGCACGGATCTTCGAGCGCGGCGCGGGCGAGACGCTCTCGTCGGGCACCGGCGCGAGTGGTGCCGCGATCGCCCATCACCTCGACGGTGGCTCGCGCCATGTCACAGTGCGCCTCGACGGCGGCGAGTTGTTGGTCGAGATTGGTACGGAGCTCGATGTCACACTCAGTGGCTCGGCGGTGCCGGTCTTCGCGGGCACGCTGGCCGACGACCTCTTGAAGGAGCTAGATGAGACACAGTGAGCGCCTCGGGCGCATCCCGCCTTACCTCTATGCGCAGCTCGAACGCAAGATCGCCGAGAAGCGCGCGGCGGGAATCGACGTGATCACGCTCGGGATCGGGGACCCGGACACGCCGACCTACCCGCCGATCGTCGAGGCCGCGCAGCGTGCTGTCGCGAACCCGACGACCCACACCTACCCCACGAACCGCGGCCGCGAAGAGTTCCGCAACGCCGTCGCGAAGTTCTATGACCGGCGCTTTCGCGTCGAGCTCGACCCCGATGGCGAGGTGATGCCGGCGATCGGCGCGAAGGAGTGCATCTTCAACCTGAATCTCGCCTTCCTCGACCCGGGCGACGTGGCGCTGGCCGCCGATCCCGGCTACCCGGTCTACACGGGCGGGCCGCTGCTCGTCGGCGCCGAAGGGGTGCGCATGCCGCTCGTCCCCGAGCTCGGCTTCATCCCCGACCTCGACGCGATCGATGCGAAGACGCGTGAGCGCGCACGGATCCTCTTCGTCAACTACCCGAACAACCCGACGGGCGCCGTGGTGCCCGCCGGCTTCTTCGAGGCGCTTGTCGCCTTCGGCGCCGACAACGACATCCTGATCGTGCACGACAACGCGTACTCGGAGACGACGTTCGACGGCTATGTCGCGCCGTCGTTCCTCGAGACCCCCGGCGCGAAGGAGGTCGGCGTCGAGGTCTTCTCGCTGTCCAAGGGCTACAACATGACCGGCTGGCGCTGTGCCGCGATCGTCGGCAACAGCCAGGCGATCGCCGCTTACTGGCGGCTGAAGACCAACATCGACTCGGGCATGTTCGAGGCGGTGCAGCTCGCGGCCGCGGTCGCCCTCGGGCCATCGATCGACAAGTACGTGGGGGCGATGAACACGATCTACGAACGCCGGCGCGACATGGTCTGCGAGGCGCTCGCGAAGATCGGCGTGCAGGTCACGCCGCCGCGGGGAACGATCTACATCTGGGCGCCGGTCCCAGAGGGCTACGAAAGCGCGGCCGCATACTGTGAGTACGTGCTCGAAGAGGCAGCAGTCGTGGTCTCGCCCGGGGCGGCCTACGGTCCGAACGGCGAGGGGTTCTTCAGGATCTCGCTGACGACGCCCGACGACCGCCTCGCCGAGGCGATCGCGCGGCTCGGGAAGCTCGCTGAGTGACCGCTCAGCGCGCGCGCCAGCGGGCGGTCTGCATCGCCGCGGCGCAGTCGACGGAGAGCGACCTACGTGAGCTCGGGGAGCTGCTGCGCACCGCCGGAGTCGCCGTTGTCGGCGAGCTCGTGCAGCAGCGAGAAAAAGCGCATCCCCACAGCTACCTGGGACCCGGCAAGCTCGAGGAGTTGAGGGAGCTCGTGCGCGCGCTGGACGCGAACGTGATCGCCGCCGACGATGAGCTCACGCCCCGCCAGGAGCGCGCAATCGAAGCGGCGCTTGGCGTCGCGGTGATCGACCGCACAGCTGTGATCCTCGACATCTTCGCGCGTCACGCGAACAGCGCGGAGGGGAAGCTCCAGGTCGAGCTGGCCCAGCTCGAGTACAACCTTGCGCGCATGCGCGGCCTGTGGACGCACCTCGAGCGACTTGGCGGTGGCGTCGGCACCCGTGGCCCCGGCGAGACGCAGATCGAGACCGATCGCCGGCTCGCGCGCAACCGCATCGCGACGCTGCGCCGTCGCCTCGCGAGCGTGCAGAGAACTCGCGATGTGATGCGCCGCGAGCGCGAGCGCTCCGAGATTCCGCAGGTCGCGCTCGCCGGCTACACGAACGCCGGCAAGTCCTCGCTGCTGGCGGCGCTGACCGGGGCGGAGGTACCGGTCGCTGACCGCCTTTTCCACACGCTCGACCCGACGACGCGACTGCTCGAGACCGGCGGTCGCGACTATCTGGTCACCGACACCGTCGGCTTCATCCGCAAGCTGCCCCACCAGCTGGTCGAGGCGTTCGCCGCGACGCTCGAGGAGACGCGCCGCGCTTCGCTGATCATCCACGTCGTCGATGCGAGCGCGCCGCCCGAGGAGCTCGAGTCGATGGTCCAGGCGGTCGAGGACGTGCTCGAGGAAATCGGAGCCGCCGATGTGCCGCGATTGCTGGCCCTGAACAAGGCGGACCTGCTCGACGAAGACGCCCGCGCGCTGGCCTGGAGCGGTAGGCGCGACGCGCTGCTGGTCTCGGCGCAGACGGGCGAGGGGCTGGACGACCTGCGCGAGCGCATCGATGCGACGTTCGTGAAGACGCTCGAGCCGGTCGAACTGCTGCTGCCCTACAGCGAGGGAAGCCGGCTCGCCGAGCTCCATGCGATCGCCGGCGAGCTGCGGCGGGAGGACACCGCGCAGGGAGTGCATGTGACCGCGTTGCTACCGCCGGCGAGCGCCCGGCGTTTCGCGCCCTTCGCGGTTTCAAGCAACGGCCGGCGAGCGCGATGACGCTCGAGTTCACGCGCCTTGACCCCGCGGCGATCGCCCCGACGCGTGCGTATGACGGCGACGCCGGCTTCGACCTCTACGCGATCGAGGAGGCGCGACTGGAACCGGGCGCGCGCCTCGACGTCGGCACGGGAATCGCCGTGGCGATCCCGGCGCGCCACGCGGGGCTGATCCTCCCGCGCTCAGGGCTCGCGCTGCGCCACGGGATTGCGCTCGTCAACGCTCCCGGCCTGATCGACGCCGGGTACCGCGGTGAGCTGCGGGTGCTGCTGCTGAACACCGACCGCGAGGAGGCGTTTGCGGTTGAGCGCGGAGATCGCATCGCGCAGCTCGTGATCGTTGCCACGGCGCAGATCGAGCTGGCCGAGCGCGCGCGGCTCGAGGACTCCGAGCGCGGCGCACGCGGCCTTGGGTCAAGCGGCGTGCGGCTCAGCGGCTAGCGCGGGACGCGTCAACGCCGGCGGCGCGAAGCGCTGTGGCGTGAGCGGCATCCTCGAGCGTGTCGTCGAGCACGGCGAGCGCCGAGGGGTCGAGCCCGATGGCGGTCGCGATCAGCCGGTCGCACAGCCAGGCGTTCTTCGGCAGCAGGGGGCCGTGCACGTAGGTGCCGATCACGTTGCGCGTGCGCGCGCCCTCGAAGCCGCTGCTCCCGTCGTTGCCGTGACCGCGCAGCACGCGCCCTAGCGGAGTCTGGCCGGCGCCGAGATAGGTGCGCCCGCCGTGGTTCTCGAAGCCCGCGATCACCCCGTCGGCGAGCTCGACCGCGACCGAGCCGATCAGCCGTGGGCCGTCCTCGCGGACCGTCTGGACGTCGAGCAGGCCGATGCCCTCCACGCGCTCGCTGGCGAGCTCGTAGGCGTGTCCGAGGAGCTGGTAGCCGCCGCATACGCCGAGCACCACCGCGTCGCGGGCGGCAGCGCTGTGGAGCGCCGGCGCCTTGAGGGCGACCAGGTCGGCGGCGCACAGGCGCTGGTCGGCATCCTGCCCGCCGCCGATGTAGTAGAGGTCGAACTCGTCGCGCAGTGCTTCGCCGAGCGAGGAGGCGGTGAGCTCGAAGCCGATCGAGCGCCAGCGGCAGCGGCGCTCGAGCATCAGCAGGTTGCCGCGATCGGCGTAGATGTTCATCAGGTCCGGGTACAGCGCGCAGACTCGAAGGACGCGGTCGGTCATCGCGTCGGCGCAGCGAGGAGGACGACGTCGCTCCCGGCGTGCGCATCGGTGGGCGCGATCGTGCGCGTGCCAAGCTCGACGAATCCGGCGGCCGCGGCCTCGTCGGCGAGCGAGGCGGGCGTGAGCAGCGCGAGCTCGATGATGTCGAGTGTGGGGGGGACCGCGCGGTTGCCGGTGATCCTGCGCGCGCGCTCGAGCACGACGGCCGTCGGCGTCTTGCGCAGCGCGGTCGGTGAGCTCAAATAGCGCGCACCGCCGCGCTCGAGGACGTCCGGCTCGAGCTCCACGTCGAACTCGCCGAGTTCGTCGGGGAGAATCGCGAGCGCGAGCATTCCGCCGGGGCGCAGCGCGCGCCGCGCGCAGCGAAAGAACGCCGCGCGATCTTCGAGCAGCTGGACCGCCTGCATTGGAACGATGCAGAGCGCGACCGCTTCGGGAAGCTCGAATGCGCAGGCATCGGCCTCCAGCACCTCGATGGTGAGCCCGCGCGCGCGCCGGCGCAGCTCGGCAGCGAGCTCGCCATCGCGCTCGAGCGCGATCACGTCGTGCCCGTGGCGTGCGAGGTCGAGCGCGACACGCCCGGTGCCGGCGCCGATCTCGAGGACCGCCGTCGGTTGCGCGTGTGCGGCGAGCTCGCGCCACAGCCCCAGATCGGCGGAATATGCGCCGCACTCGAGGTCGTGCCAGATCACGCCGTCGCTCATCCGCGCTCCCATGAGCTTGCAGCGACGCCGCGGCGCTCGAGGATCTCCCGCAGCTCGAGCATCGCGGTGTACGTCGGGAGAGCGTAGACCGCTTGGCCTGCAGCCTCGGCGAGCGTCGCATCGAGCGCGCGGCCGAGGTCGGGTTCCAGCGTGATCCGTGCGCCGTCGACGCCGGCGTACTTGAAGCGCAGCGCGAGCTCAGCGGCGCGCAGACCGGCGCAGGTGACGTGATGGACACGCGAAGCGAGCTCTTCGAAGTCGGCGTCCCAGATCCACGAGACATCCCGGCCGTCGGCGTCGCGGTCATTGAGGACGCCGAGGAGGTCGAGCTCGCCGGTAGCGAGCGCGAGGGTCGCCAGCAGCTCATTCGCTCCGGCCGGGTTCTTCATCAGCAGGATCGTCAGGTCGTGACCGGCGATCGCAAGCCGCTCGGCACGACCGAACACCGGGCGCGCCGAGTGAAGGCCGGTCGCGATCGTCTCGAGCGGGATCTCGAGTGCGCTCGCAAGCGCCGCCGCGGCGAGCGCGTTGTAGACGTTGTAGAGCCCCGGCAGCGCCACGGACACGCGCGTCGATCCTGCCGGCGTGACGAGGAGAAAGCTCGCACCGCTCACACCGTCCAGCTCGATCTCGTGCGCGCTGATCGTCGGGTGGGGACGCTCGTGGCCGCAGCTCGAGCAGCGATAGACGCCGAGGTGCGCGATGTAGACGCGCTCGTAGACATATGCGCCGCCGCAGCGGCGACAGCGCGTCGAATCCGCGGCGTGCTGGAGACCGCTCGTGCGAGCGACCGCAGGATCTTCGATCCCGAAGTAGATCGGGTCGCGCGCGTCGGCGCCGAGCTGGGCGACCAGCGGGTCGTCGGCACCCAGGACCAGCCGGCCGCGGTGCGCGGCGACGACTGCGGCCCAACGATCGCCGATCGTCTCGAGCTCGCCATAGCGGTCCAGCTGGTCGCGGAAGAGGTTCGCGATCAGGATCACCCGGGGATCGAGTGCGGGCGCGATGCTCGCGAGCCAGAACTCGTCGACCTCGAAGACGCCGATCTGGGGGCGAGGGGCTCCGTTGCGCGCCAGCAGCGCGGAGGCGACGCCACCAGCCATGTTGGCGCCGGCGAAGTTGTCGACGCGCGCGATCCCGGCGCTGGCGAGGATCGAACCGGTCAGGGACGCGGTCGTTGTCTTGCCGTTGGTTGCGGAGATCGTGACGCAGCCACGGGGCAATTCGCGCGCGAGCCGGCTGATCGCCGTCGGCTCGAGTCGCAGGAGCAAGCTCCCGGGCACGGTCGTCCCGCCGCGTCCTGTGAGTCGCAACAGCGCGCCGACTGCGCGGGCCGCGTCCACCTTCAATGAAAAGAGGCTCACCGGGCCGCGATCAGTCAGTCCAGCCCTGTTCGGCCATGAACGCCTCGACCTCTTCCGGACGGTCGGTGACGACGTATGCGTCGATGATCGCCCCGTCGGTGTTGATCGAGATCGAGAGGCCCGAGGCGACGCGGCGAACCTTCGAGATCACCGCGACCGGCCGCCCCGAGCCCATGCGCGGGGTGACACGGCCGGTGGCGACGCGGTGCACGGCCGGATGGTCCGCGAGCCGGTCGAGCAGGCGGCGGTACCCCTTGCGCGAGGAGTGCTTGTGGTGTGTCTGCCTCGGACTCATCGTCGCGCCCCTGCGCGCCGAGCCTGACGCTTGCTATGTCGGTAGGCCGGCTTTGGCGCGCGCGGCGCGTTGCTTTCGCCGGCCGACCTGGGTCAGGATCACGATCGCGACGATGTCGAGCAGCACGCCGAGGAGCACCGACGGTGGCAGCGACTCACCGCCGAAGGGGAGCGCGACCAGCATCACGATCCCGGTGCCGAGGCCGACGATCGCGGCGACAAGGAGGATCCCGAGCGCGACGCCGCGCAGCCGCAGGAGGATGCCCGAGCCGCGCGACGGTGCGATCAAGCCCGTGAAGCGCAGCCCGAGCAGCTGGCGCTTCGTCGGCGGCGCCTGTCCAAGCTTCTCGACTGCTTCCTTGAGGTCGTCGGCGCGGCGCTCGGCGAGCGCGAGTGACGCGTCCGCCATGCGCTTGATCATCATCCGCTCCTGCGGGCGGCCCGCCGCGATCGCCCGCTGAAAGTAGCTTCGCGCCGCGGCCGCGTCATAGCGCTCGGCGGCGCGCGTGCCGAGGATCGCCATCGCGATCGAGCGGTAGCGGGTCTCCGCCTCGAGCTGCTCGTTGCTGCGCGTCTGCAGCTGCTCCATCAGGTTGACGGGCACGCCGCGCTGCTCCATGCGGATCTGGCGTTGCTTGGGGGGCATCGCCCAGAGAGTTTAGAGAGGCCCGCGGCGCGGCCAGCCCGTCGCAGCCCGGCGCCGGTCTATATTGCGGCGATGCGGATCAGGCACATCGTGGCGCTCTCAGTCGCGTTTGCCCTCGCGCTCGCGCCCGCAGCGAGCGCGGCGTCCTCGACCGGGAGCAGCGGCGCGCTGTCGACGCTGCCGGGGCTCTCCCCGCAATCGAGCCAGACGGGGCAGGCGAACACCACGCCAGCGACGACGACCCCGACACAGACGCGTCCCTTCACGGTGCCGAACCCGACCACGACCAGCAGCTCGGGCGGGATCTCGACGACCGATGAGATCGGGCTCGGGGTCGTCGTCCTGCTCGTCCTCGGCGGTCTCGCTCGCTTCATCGTGCGCGACGCTCGATCTCGCGTGCCGGCCCGGCCGACGCGCGAGATCGACGGCGTGAAGGGCACCGTTCGGCCGATTGAGCACCGGGTCAAGACCGCACGCTCGAAGGCAAAGCGCGCGCGGCGCGCGCGGCGTGCCAGCCGCTGAGCGCGCACACCCTCAGGAATAACACAGCTTTCGTTGATGGGCGCGCTTAGGCGAGCGGCGGAGGATCCGGGCCGATGAGCAACGATGGCGTTCTGATCGTGGGCGGCGGGCTGGCGGCGCAACGCTGCGCCGAGGCGTTGCGGCGGGGAGGGTATGAGGCGCCCGTACGCATCGTCTGCGGCGAGCCCCACCGTCCCTATGATCGGCCGCCGCTTTCGAAGGACCTGTTGTTCGAGGACGACGTCACGCTCCCCGCGTTCCGGCCGGAAGCGTGGTACGAGGACAAGGCGGTCGAGCTGATCGTCGGTGTCCGGGCGCGCGCGCTCGATCCGCGAGCCCGGCTTGTGACGCTCGCCGACGGGCGCGAGCTGCATTACGGCGCGCTCGTCATCGCGACCGGCGCGCGACCGCGCGAGCTGCCGCTTTTCAGTGGCTACGCGAACGTGAGCACCCTGCGCGCCGTTGAGGACTCGCGGCTGATCCGCACTTTGCTCGCCGGGCGGCGGCGTGTAGTCGTGATCGGTGCCGGATTCATCGGGCAGGAGGTCGCCGCGGCAGCTCGCGCCGCGGGCGCCGCGGTGGTCGTGGTCGAGCTCGAGACGCTTCCGCTCGTCGGCCTGCTCGGGCCGGAGCTCGGGCAATGGTTCGCGGACCTGCATCGTTCACACGGGGTGGAGCTGCTGCTCGAGCAGCACGTGCGCGAGATTCACGGCACGGGCACGGTGGAGGCGCTGACGCTCGCCGACGGCCGACGGCTCGCCTGCGATCACGTCCTCGTCGCGGTCGGCGTCTCGCCCGATCTCGATTGGCTCGCTGACTCGGGGCTGCCGGCCGACGGCGTTCCGACCGACGCGCTCGGGCGCACGGCGCTACCGGGTGTCTACGCGGCGGGGGATGCCGCGGCGAGCTTCGACGCGGTGCTCGAACGCCACGCGCTCTCCGGACATTGGGAGTCGGCCTCGCGCGGGGGGCTTCAGGTCGCGAACACGATCCTCGGCCGTGAGCCCGGGCCACCGTACCCGGCGAGCTTCTGGAGCGATCAGTACGGCTTGCGAATCCAGTACCTGGGTCACGCCCAGCTCGCCGACGCGCTGGCAATCGACGGCGATCCGCGCGAAAACGACTTCATCGCCACGTACACCCGTGACGGCCGCCTTGTTGGTGCGCTGATCGTGGGGCGCCCGCGCGCCGTCGGGGAGATACGTGAGCGCCTTACTCAGACCCAAGAAAGGACGCCCGCATGACCTACCTACCGGTGATCGACGCGAACGCCTGCTCGGCTCACGGGGACTGCGAGGACATCGCGCCCGAGATATTTCGCCTCGACGACGTCGCGGTCGTCGTCAATGACGGCCCGCTCGAGCTGATGATGGCTGCCGCGCAGGCCTGCCCTTCGGCGGCGATTCGCATCGTCGACCGCGACACGGGCGAGCAGCACTATCCGTGAGACGGTAGTCGCGTAACCCGCGCGGTGGCCGCGCGCGGAGGAGAATGTGGGCGTGGAGTCGAGAGCACTCTCGCCGCTTCTGCTGCGCTCGCCAAGGCCTGGGCTCGCACTCGGTCTGCTCGCGGTCGCCGGCGGCACGCTGCTGGCGACGCTCGCGATCTACCCGCTCGAACACCTTGCGCCGACCGATTCGCTCGGCGTCGTCTATCTGCCGACCGTGATCGTCGTCGCGACCTACTGGGGGAGCGGGCTCGGGCTCGTGGCCGCGCTGGCCAGCGGGCTCTCCTACAACTTCTTCCACCTCCCGGTCGTCGGCCACTTGACCTTCAGCGACGGCATCGACTGGGTCTCGCTCGTGGCGTTCCTCATCGTCGCTGCGACGGCCGGCGTCGTCGGAAGCCTTGCGCGGGCTCGCGCCGCGGAGGCCGAGAGCCGCCGGCGCGAAGCGGACCTCGCGACCGAGCTGGCGCGACTGCTGCTTGGCGGGGCGCGGCCCGACGCGGCCCTGTCCGCGGCCGCTCAGCGGCTCGCCGCCGCGTTGAACGTCGCTTCGGCGGCGATCGAGCTCGGCGATGTCAAAGCTGACGAGCGCCGTCTGGCCTTCCCACTGCGCGACCGCGACCAGATCATCGGCACCCTGCTGCTGCCGGTCACGCTCTCGACGCTCGAGCGCGAGCGCATCACAGCGCGCATCGTGCCGGCGCTGCAGTCGGTCCTGGCTGCGGCGCTGCATCGCGCCGAGCTCCAGGCGGAGGTCGTCGAGACCGCGCTGCTGCGGCGCAGCGACGAGATGAAGACCGCAGTCCTGCGGTCGGTCTCGCATGACCTGCGCACCCCGATCACCGCGATCATCAGCGCCGCGACGGCGCTCCCCGACGAGACGGCCGAGGCCGCCGAGGCACGGGCTGTCGTGCTCGAGGCGGCGCGCCGGCTCTCGCGCCTGATCGAGAAGCTGCTCGACCTGTCGCTGCTCCAGGCGGGAAGCCGCGAGCGGCGTAGCGTGGCGTACACGATCGAGGACGTCCTGCACGAGGCCGTCGCGCATGTGCGAACGGACAGCCCTGAGCAGTCCTTCCGCGTCTCGCTCGACGAGGATCTGCCGCCGCTCGCCGGCGACCCGGCCCAGCTCGAGCGAGCGTTCGCGAACCTGCTCGAGAACGCGGCGCGCTACTCCGACGGCAAGCCGGTCTCGATCCGCGCCCATCGTGCGGGGCAGCGGCTGCGCGTACGGATCGTCGACCAGGGACCGGGAATCCGCGCGAGCGAGATCGACCGCATCTTCCTGCCGTTCTATCGCTCGCCGAACGACGCTCCGGGCCACCATGGCTCGGGGCTCGGGCTGGCGATCGCGCGCGGGTTCGTCGAGCTCGACGGCGGCCGGATCACCGTCGAGTCGTTGCCCGGTCAGGGGACGAGCTTCGTCGTCGATCTGCCGCTCGCGGCGCCGGCGCAGCGGCTGGTAGACCCCGCCCAGCTCGAGCTCGCTCTGCCACGCGGCTGATGGCGGGCGAGCGAATCCTCGTCTGCGATGACGACCCGCAGATCCTGCGCGCACTGCGGCTGGTGCTGCGCGGCGCGGGCTACGAGGTGCTGACCAGCGCAACCGGCGAGGAAGCACTCGACCGCGCCGCCGTCGCGGGGCCGCACGCTGCGATCATCGACCTGATGTTGCCCGACCGGCCGGGCATCGAAGTGTGTCGCGAGCTGCGCAGCTGGAGTGAGCTGCCGATCATCGTTCTCTCGGCGGTCAACGATGAGGAGACGAAGGTCGCGGCCCTCCAGAGCGGCGCCGACGACTACGTGACGAAGCCGTTCGGCCCCGGCGAGCTCGTCGCGCGTCTGCAGGCGATCTTGCGGCGCGCCGGCCGGGCCGAGACCGAGCCGCGGATTGAGCTCGACGGACTCGTGATCGACCTCGCAGCCCACAGCGTGGCGCTCGACGGCGAGGAGGTGCGCCTCACGCCGCTCGAGTTCGCACTACTGCGCGCGCTCGCGGTCAACCGCGGCCTGTTGATGACCCACAGCCGGCTGCTCGCGGAGGTCTGGGGGGCCGAATACGTCGACGCGACGCCACTGCTGCGGACTCACATCGCGAACCTGCGGCGCAAGCTCGCGCGCGCCGACGGGGAACGCAACTTCATTCGCACCGACTCGGGGATTGGCTACCGCTTCGCGGGCTAGGAGCCGCTCGCGGCCGCCGCGAGGTTGCGTCGGCGCATCCACCGCCCACGCGTCCCGCGCGGGCGCAGCTTGATCCGCCCGCCGGCGCGGATCACGATGATCTCGCCGTCGATGTGTCCAAGCAGCCAGCCGATGTCATCGGGATGAAACCCGGCTTCGGTGGCATCGACGGCGGCGACGACCATCGTGTCGAACGTCTCGTGGCGCGCCAGCTCCTGCAGCGCGTGGCGCAGGCTGCGACCGCGCTCGATGCGGGACTCGACCGGCACGCCGGCATTCACCGCGCGCTGCTCGACGACATCGAGCAGCGGCAGCCCGGACTCGCACTCGCGCGGGAGCGGCGAATCGAGCGGCAACTGCATCGGCACGCGCGCAAGGAACACCGGAACGAGCGTCGCCTCCTCGTTGCGCGCAATTCGCAGCGCCGCGTCGAGGCCGCGGTCGGAGAGGCCCTGGGCGACGAACGGGAACAAGATCCGCGAGGAGGCGGGGGTCAGATGGCGTGGGCGGTGCGCGAGCAGCTCGCGGAGCGCGATCGCGAGCAGGACGACCGCGAGCGTGATCGCGAGGACGAGCGTGGCGGCGCTCACCGCCGCGGCCCCGCGCCCAGTTGGGTTCGGTCGGCCACGATCCGCAGATCGACACCGGGAAGCTCACGCATCAACTCATAGGGTAGCGCCGGCTTCGACAGCCGAGCGAGGGCGCCTCGGGGATTGGGCCTGCCCATCAGGACGTATGTCGTCCCGCGATCGCGGGCGACGCGCGCGGCGACCTGCGCGATGCTGTCACCCTCCTCGACGATCAGGTGCGCACCGAGCACGGAGGCGAGGCGGCGCAGCGCGCCGAGCGCCGGGTCCAGCTCGAGGTTCCGCAGGCTCCCGGGCTTGCCCACGTGGAGCAGGTCGAGCTCCGCGCCGAGGCGCTGCGAAGAGCGGAAGGCGCGCCGAACGACGCGCTGCGAATCAGCGCTCAGCTTGACGAGCGCGAGCAGGCGCTCACCGACCGCTTGCGGGGCCGCGGTCTGTGTCAGGCGCTCTTCGCGGGCCGGCCCGACCGGGGTGAGGCGCTTGGACTCGACCTCCTCGGCGACCTGGCGCAGCGAGACCTCGCGCAGCGCAGCGAGGTTCTCGATCTTGAAGAAGTTGTTGAGCGCCGCGTCGACGCGGTCGGGCTTGTAGATCTTGCCTGCCTTGAGCCGGTCGATCAGCTCGCGCGGTGTCAGGTCGATCAGCACCACCTCGTCCGCGGAGCTGAGGACCGAGTCGGGGATCGTCTCGCGCACGCGCATGCCGGTGAGGTCGGCGACCTGGTCATTGAGGCTCTCGAGGTGCTGGACGTTGACCGTCGAGAAGACGTTGATGCCGGCGCTCAGGATGTCCTCCACGTCCTGCCAGCGCTTCTCGTGCTCGACGCCGGCGGCGTTCGTGTGCGCCAGCTCGTCGATCAGGCAGAGCTCGGGCGCGCGCGCGAGGATCCCCGGGAGGTCCATCTCCTCGAGCACCGTGTCGCGGTAGCTGACGCGCCGACGCGGCACGACCTCGAGACCGCGCGCCCGCAACTCGGTCTCGACGCGACCGTGCGTCTCCAGATAGCCGACCGCCACGTCACGGCCGCTCTCGGCCTCGGCCTGGCCGTCCTGGAGCATGCGGTAGGTCTTGCCGACGCCCGCCGCCATACCGAGGAACACGCGGTGTGAGCCGCGGCGCAGTGACTCGGACACGTGCTCCGCTGCTAGTCGCGCGCCTGCACGGGCCGCGAGCGCTGGTGTCGATCGGCTCGCCGGGAGCCGCCGGGCCCGCGGGCGCTACGCGCCGAGCAGGTTGTGCACGATGAGGTCGATCGCCTTGATCCCGATGAACGGAGCGATGATGCCGCCGACGCCATAGATCAGGAGATTACGCCTCAACAAGGCGCTCGCGCCGATCGGACGGTAGGCGACGCCCTTCAGCGAGATCGGGATCAGCAGCGGGATCACGATCGCGTTGAAGATGATCGCCGAGAGGATCGCCGAGTTCGGCGTACCGAGCGACATGATGTTGAGGACCCAGAGCGGGCTCTTCGCGTGCGCCGTGGCAGCCCACGTCGTGATGAAGATCGCCGGCAGGATCGCGAAGTACTTCGCGACATCGTTGGCGATCGAGAACGTCGTCAGCGCGCCGCGGGTGATCAGCAGCTGCTTACCGACCTCGACGATCTCGATCAGCTTCGTCGGGTTCGAGTCGAGATCGACCATGTTGCCGGCCTCGCGCGCGGCCTGGGTGCCTGTGTTCATCGCCACGCCGACGTCGGCCTGAGCGAGGGCGGGGGCGTCGTTCGTGCCGTCGCCGGTCATCGCGACCATCCGCCCGCTCGCCTGTTGCTCGCGGATCAGCGCGAGCTTCGCCTCCGGGGTCGCCTCGGCGAGGAAGTCGTCGACGCCTGATTCCTCGGCGATCTTCGCCGCCGTGAGGCGGTTGTCGCCGGTGACCATGACGGTGCGGATGCCCATCGCCCGCAGCTGGTCGAAGCGCTCGCGCATGCCCTCCTTGATCGTGTCCTTGAGGTAGACGACGCCGAGCACCTGGTTGTCACGCGCCACGGCGAGCGGCGTGCCGCCCTCGCGACCAATCCGGTCGAGCTGTCCCTGGAGCTCCGGCGGCGCCTCGCCGCCCTCCGCGCGGACGAAGCTGATGATCGCGTCGCCGGCGCCCTTGCGCAGTTGCTCGCCCTCGTAGTCGACGCCGCTCATTCGTGTCTGCGCGGTGAACGGAACGAACGTGGCGCTGGTACCGGTCATGTCGTGCTCGCGGATCCCGTACTGCTTGGCGAGCACGACGATCGAGCGACCCTCGGGCGTCTCGTCGGCGAGCGAGGCGAGCTGCGCCGCCTGCGCGAGCTCGGCCTCCTCCACGCCGGGCATCGGAATGAACTCGGAGGCCTGGCGGTTGCCGAGCGTGATCGTCCCCGTCTTGTCGAGCAGAAGCACGTCGACATCGCCCGACGCCTCGACGGCGCGCCCCGAGAGGGCGAGCACGTTGCGGCGCACGAGCCGGTCCATTCCGGCGATTCCGATTGCGGAGAGCAGCGCTCCGATCGTCGTCGGGATCAGCGCCACGAGCAGCGCGATCAGTGTCGTGTCGGAGATCGACGTGTGCGCGAAAAGGCCGAACGGGCGCACTGTCGCGACCACGATCATGAAGACGAGCGTCAGGCCGGCGAGGAGGATGTTGAGCGCGATCTCGTTCGGGGTCTTGCGCCGCTCGGCGCCCTCGACGAGCGAGATCATGCGGTCGAGGAAGGACTGTCCGGGCTCCTGCGTGATCTCGACGAGGATACGGTCGGATGTGACGCGTGTGCCGCCGGTGACCGCGCTGCGATCGCCGCCGGATTCGCGGATCACGGGCGCCGACTCGCCGGTGATCGCCGACTCGTCGACGGTCGCGATGCCCTCGATCACGGTGCCGTCGCCGGGGATCAGCTCACCGGCGATCACGACCACCACGTCGCCGCGCACGAGCTCGCTCGCGGCCTTCGTCGTCCCGTCCTCGAGCGTCGCCACGGTCTCCTTGCGCAGCGAGCGCAAGGTGTCGGCCTGGGCGCGCCCGCGGCCCTCCGCGAAGGCCTCGGCCATGTTCGCGAAGATCACCGTCAGCCACAGCCAAACGGAGATCGTGAACGTGAACCAGGCGGGCTCATAGCCGCCGAGCGAGTGGCCGCCGCCGAGCTGGATGAACCAGGTGACGGTGGTGATGACGGCGCCGATCTCGACGACGAACATGACCGGGTTTCGCAGCTGGACGCGCGGGTCGAGCTTGAGCACGCTGTCGATCAGCGCGCGCGCGACGATGTCCCGGCGGAACAGTGAGATCGCGCGGCGCTCGCGGCCGGTTTCGGGCGTTGGCATCTAGCTGCTCCGGGTCTGGTCGAGGGCGAGGTTGAGCTCGAGCACGTTGACGCCCGGCTCGCCGAGGAAGCCGAGGCTGCGCCCGGTCGTGTACTTGTGGACGAGCCGGTCGACGCTCGCGAGCGAGAGGTGCCGCACGGCGGCGACGCGGCGTGCCTGGATCAGCGCGTTGGCGACCGAGATGTCGGGGTCGATCGCAGACGCCGAGCTGTTGACGGCGTCGACCGGGATCCGTCGCGACGCTCAGGCCCGTGTCATACGGCTTGTTCTGCGCCAGGTAGGCCTTGATGTTGCACTGGTAGATCGCGAGTGTGAGCGTGCTGTTCGGTCCGAGGTTGGAGAAGGCCGAGGAGGCCGCGTTGTCGAGCGTGCCGGTATCCGCGTAGGGCGCTCCCGTGCCGGACGGGCGTGTCTGGAAGTACTGCTTCGAGACGACCCAGACGGGGCAGCCCGACTTGTCGAGCACGGCGGTGCCCTTCTTCGTGACGGGCGCCTCGAAGGCCTGTCCGATCAGCTTCGAGCCGACGATGACGCCGCCCCGCTTGATCAGCTGGCCGTTCGCGTTGCCGGGGAAGAGACCCTGGGCGAGCCCGGTCAGGACGAGCGGGTAGATCAGCCCGCAGAGGATCGCGGTCACGATCACGGCGCGGCAGGCGATGATCAGCTCGCGTCGCATCAGGAGTAGAGGTGGCCGGTCAGCGCTTGCACGATCGGGCCGAGCAGCAGCGCGGGGAAGAAGGTGAGCGCTCCGATCAGCACGATCACGCCGATCAGCAGGACGACGAACGTCGCGTTGTCGGTGCGCATCGTCCCGAGGCCGGCGGGGCTGACACGCTTACCGGCGAGCGCGCCGCCGACCGCGAGCGCGAAGAGGATCGGCGCATAGCGCGCGAAGAGCATCGTGAAGCCGCCGAGCAGGTCGGCGAAGGTGATGCCGTGCGAGCCCGCGTTACCCGCGTTCGGCTGGATGAAGCCCGTGTAGCCCGCGAACGCCGAGCCGTTGTTGTTGGCCTGCGAGAGGTAGGCGTAGAAGCTCTCGGAGAAGCCCTGCGGCCCCTTCCCGGCGACGGATGAGATCGACGCTCGCCCGGCGGCGCTGGCGGTCGCGAGCGCCGTCGAGAAAAGCGCGGTCAGTGGCGTCACGAGCAGCCCGAGCGCGACCAGCTTGATTTCCCGGGCTTCGACCTTCTTGCCGAGGTACTCGGGCGTTCGCCCGACCATCAGGCCGCCGATGAAGACCGCGAGGATGACGTAGAGGAGGATCGAGTAGAGGCCCGTGCCGACGCCGCCGAAGATCACCTCGCTCGCCGAGAGGTTCGCGAACGGGACCGCGCCGCCAAGACCGGTGTAGGACTCGATCGAGCTGTTCACCGCGCCGCACGAGGTGACGGTCGTGATGACGTCGAAGAGCGCGGAGCCGGCGACGCCGAAGCGCTGCTCCTTGCCCTCCATGTTGCCGCCGGTCGAGTTCGCGATGACCGCCGTGTGCAGGCCGGCAGCGTGCTGCGCGGCGGAACCATGAGCCTCGGCGGCGTAGGCGACGGTGACGCCGCCGATGAACATCACGAACATCGCCGCGAAGACCGCAACGGCCTGGCGGCGCGAGCCGACCATCTTCCCGTACATCCAGACGAGCGCCGCCGGGATGATCAGGACGAGCCACATCTCGTAGAAGTTCGTGAAGCCGCTCGGGTTCTCGAACGGGTGCGCGGAGTTGACGTTGAAGAAGCCGCCGCCGTTGGTGCCGAGCTCCTTGATCGCCTCCTGCGATGCGACCGGGCCCATCGCGATCGTCTGCGCGAGCCCCGTGATGCCGTGCGCGTTCACGTAATGCGCGAGGTTCTGGATCGAGCCCTGGGAGATCAGCACGAGCGCGCTGATGATCGAGATCGGCAGCAGCACGTAAAGCACGGTGCGCACGAAGTCGACGTAGAAGTTGCCGAGGCTCGAGTTCGTACGGTTCGCGATGCCGCGCACGAGCGCGACGGCGACGACGATGCCGACCGCCGCTGAGGCGAAGTTCTGGACCGTCAGCCCGACCATCTGGCTGAAGTAGGTCATCGTCGTCTCGCCGCCGTAGTACTGCCAGTTCGTGTTCGTCATGAACGACGAAACGGTGTTGAACGTGACGTTCCACGGCGCCGAGTGGAAGCTGACGCCGCCGTAGTTGTTCCACGGCTGGATCGACTGGGTGCGCAGGATCAGGAAGAGCAGCAGCCAACCGGCGAGCGAGAAGAAGATGACGCTCTTCGCATACTGCTTCCAGTCCTGCTCGCTCCGGCGGTCGACGCCCATCAAGCGGTAGAGGAAGCGCTCGGGTGCTCCAAGTAGCGGCGTCAGGAAGACGCGCTGATCGCTGTAGACCTTCGCCAGGTAGCTCCCGAGCGGGATCGACAGCCCGACCAGGAGCACGCAGAAGACGAAGATCTGCAGCCAGCCGGTGAAAGTCACGGCTAGAACCGCTCCCCGCGCAGCAGCGCGTAGAGCAGGTAGGCGCAGACCAGCACGGAGATGACGAGCCCGAAGAAGTCGGCGGCCCCCATGTGCGCGATGAATGCACCGAGCGGCGTCATACGCGGTCGATGCCTTCGATCAACAGGTAGAGGACCGCAAACGCCACGATCCCGAGTACCACTGCAAGCAGGTCGCCCACGGCCGAGAGCGTAGGCCCGCTCGCATCAAGCCCGCATCAAGATTGGGGCCGCGTGCGTCAAGATTCCATGAAGGGCGCGACTCTACCGCGGGCGGGCGGGGATAAGGTGGTGTCGGTGCGTCGCTGGACCCCGACCCTCGCCTCGATCGTGCTCGTGGCCGCGGGCTTCGTCGTGCTGGAGGCGCGCACGCACGGGGTGGTTGCGATCGCAGGGGTGGTGCTGATGGGGCTCGGCCTGTTCGGCGTCGTGATCGCGCTGTTCGCGCTGACGCTGACGAGCGGCCCCGATCGCGACCGCGAGGAGCGCGCGCGCGAGGCCTTCGAGCGCACCGGCCGCTGGCCGACCGACTGACGCGCCCGCGGGCCGGCTCACCGCAAACGCGCGCGCACGCTGCCGAGCGCGAGCTCGGCGGTGAGCCCGGCGAGGGCTCGCGGAACGCGCGCGGCGCGAGCGAGCACGTCGTCGAGGGCCGCCGCGAAGCGCTCGATCTCGGCCTCCTCGATCACGAGCGCGGGCAGCGCCTTGACGACGCTCAGGCCGTGCCCGGCAACCTGGCAGAAGATCCGGTGGCGCTTGAACAGCGGCACGGTGATCAGCTGCGCCGCAAGTCCGGGCTGGCCGCGTTCCACGACATTCCACACGAGGCGGCGCGAACCCCCGGCCGGCGCCGTGAGCTCGATCGCCCACATCAGCCCCAGCCCGCGCACCTCGGCGACGATGTCATAGCGCTCGACGAGCGGGCGCGTGAGCTCGAGCAGCCGTTCGCCGAGGCGGGCAGACCGCTCGACGAGGCCCTCGTCGTCGATCACGCCCAGCGTCGCGAGCGCTGCCGCCGCCGCGAGATCGCCCCCGCCGAAGGTCGAGCCGTGGCGTACGCCGCGCTCCATCGCGTCGAACACGCTGTCGCGGACCTCGCGCGATATGAGCACCCCGCCGATCGGGACGAAGCCGCCCGATAGCGCCTTCGCGACGCAGATCATGTCGGGATCGAGGCGCCAGTGCTCGAGTGCGAAGAAGCGCCCGGTGCGCCCGATGCCCGTCTGGACCTCGTCGCAGACGAACAGCGTCCCGGTCGCGCGGCAAACCGCCTGTGCGCCTTCGAGAAAGCCCTCGGGCGGGAGGTTCACGCCCTTGCCCTGCACCGGCTCGACGATGAACGCGGCGACGTCGCCACGCTCGAGCTCGCGGCGCAGCGTCTCGAGATCACCGATTGCCACCGGCGTGCAGTCGCTGAGCAGCGGGCCGAAGCCGTCGCGGAACTCGGCATTGCCGTTGAGCGAGAGCGAGCCGAGCGTCAGGCCGTGGAACGCGTGCTCGGCGTGGACGATCCGCGGCCGTCCAGTCGTCGCGCGCGCCAGCTTGATCGCCGCCTCGACCGATTCGGTGCCGCTGTTCGCGGCGACCATCGCCTCGATCCGCGCCGGCGCCCGCGCCACGAGCTGCTCGGCGAGCACGCCCGGGAGTGCGGTCACCCCGAGCTGGGGCAGGCTCGCCGTGTGCTCGCGCAGCGTCAGCTCGAGCGCCTCGATCACCGCCGGGTGGTTGCGTCCGACCGCGAACACCCCGTAGCCGCACAGCAGGTCGAGGTAACGCTCCCCGGCGGCGTCGATCAGGTGCGCGCCCTCGCCGTGGCGCCAGTCGCGGTCGAAGCCCAGCGTGCGCACGATCCGCCCGAGCTGGCGGTTCATGTAGCGGTCGCCGAGCGCGAGCGCCTCGCTCGAGCGTGTTTGGAGGACCTGCTGGACGCTTGACGCGGGCTCGGGCATTGCGTCTGAAGCCTACGCGGCGTCTAGAAGGTCAGTCGAATGACAGCAGCTGGCACTCGCTCGCGACAGCGCCTGGCGCGGGGCGCTTGCGTCAACCCCCCAATGGCCTGTGATGCTCATCTGCGGGCTGGGGAGATGCTTGCGCGTAGCGGCGTGGCGAGGTTCCGAAGTGGCGGGAGAATGCTCGGACGAAGCCGGGGTCGGACTGGTATCCGACGGCGCGGGCGATGTCGTTGACGCTGCGGTTGCCGGCGCGTAACAGGTGTGCCGCGACGGTCATCCGCCAGCGGTGCACGTAGGAGAGCGGCGGTTCACCGACCGTCGCGGTGAACCGCTGCGCGAACCGGGATCTGGACAGCGAAGCGCGCTGGGCGAGGCTCGTCACAGTCCAGGCAGCGTCGGGCGCGGCGTGAACCGCTGCGATCGCAGCGCCGATCTGCGGGTCGCGGAGCGCGCGGAGCCACGCGCTCTGAGCGGGATCCTGCTCGGCGACAAAGGCCCTCAGGACGTTTACCAGCAGGACGTCTCCGAGCCGCGCGAGCAGAACCTCGGAGCCGGGGCCGTCGTCGCGATGCGCGTGGTTGATCAACTCCAGTGTCGTCGCCAGGTCGCCGTGACTCGGGCTGCTCGCCGCCACATGCACGATCGCCGGCAAGGCCGCAAGCAGCGGATTGGAAGCGAGCTCACGGAGCTCGACGGCGCCACAAACGAGCGTTCCCCAGCCACGGTCGTCATCGGGATCCAGCTCGCCAGGGTCGGCGATCGAGGCCCGATTCGGTAGCCACGTATGCGGGTCGAACACGACGTGCACTTCCCCGCCCCTGGAATGTGTCAGCCGGTGGGCGGAACCATGCGCGAGTAGCACCACGTCGCCCGCCCGGAGGCGGCGTTCGGGGCCGTCTTCGACCGCCAGCCACGCCTCGTGACCGTCGACGACGTGGAAGTAGGCTCCGGGTCCGGCCGGGAAGCTGACTCCCCACTCGCCGCTCAGGCGGACCAGTGCATAGAGCGTCGTGCGTATCCGAAGTAGCTCCAGCACGTCGGTCAGCACATCGAACATAAAACGCACCATCCCCAGCGGCGTCGGACGCTCAGCACATGATCCAGGACGGATGGGCATTGTACGTCCGATCGCGTTCCGTAAGACTCTGGCCTTCTCGAACCTAAAGGAGCCAAAATGACGGGATCGGACTCAGGACGTACGACCGCGCGCGGCACGATCGAGGTCTCGGTCTGGCAGCCCGACCCTTATGACGAGCCTGCCGACGGTCCGGGGCTGGTACGGGTGCACGTCGAGGAGGCCTTTGCCGGGGACATCGTCGGGTCCGGGGTGGCGACCTTTCTGCAGGTGATGCGGGCAGACGGATCGGCGTCGTTCTGCGGGGTCGAGCGCGTGGTCGGCTCGATCGCGGGCCGGGCCGGCAGCTTCGTGCTCCAGGACGCGGGCACACTCGCGGACGGCAACGTGAGCGGAACGTGGTTCGTCGTCGAGGGGTCGGGGACCGGAGAGCTCGACGGGCTGCGCGGCGAGGGCGGCTTCAAGGCCGCGCTCGGTCAGAGCGCCGAGATCACACTGGACTACTGGTTCGAGTGACAGCTATGTTGGCCGGACAGGTGGCGATCGTCACCGGCGCGGCGACCGGCATCGGCAGCGCGATCGCCAGACGCCTGGCGGCTGACGGCGCATCTGTCGTCGTCAATCACCTCAACACGCCGGATGCCGCTCAGTCCGTCTGCGCGCAGATCACTCAAGCGGGCGGCGTCGCCTCAGAGTTCGGCGCCGACATCAGCGTCCGTGCCGAGCACGAGGCGCTCGTGGCCGCCGCGATCAAGCGCTACGGCGGTTGGAACATTCTCGTTGCCAACGCCGCCGTCGCCCCGACCAAACCGCTGGTCGAGTTCACTCCCGAGGAGATCGACCGGGTCCTCGCGGTCAACGTGAAGGGACTCGTCTGGGGCCTACAACTGGCCGCGACACGGATGGACGACGGCGGCCGAATCATCGCGCTCTCGAGCTCCACCACCGGCCTTCACCAGCCGGGATACAGCGTTTACGACGCGAGCAAGGGCGCCGTCGATCAGATCATCCGGATCTTCGCCCACGAGATCGGCAGCCGCGGAGTCACCGTCAACGCGGTGGCGCCCGGAGCGACCGCGACCGAGACGTACGCAGCCGGGCGAGGAGCGGAGCTGGTCCGCAGCTTTGCTGCCATGTCGGCGTTCGATCGGCTCGGCACGGTGGAGGAGATCGCCGACGTGGTCGTGTACCTCGCCGGCGACGGCGCTCGCTGGATCACCGGACAGATCATCCGCGCCAACGGCGGGACCGTCTAACCCGCGTCGCGCGGTCGGCAAGGGGCGCGGTTGCGGGAGGTCCCGACCCATCGGCAGCGGTGATCGCCGTGCTACACTTACTTCTCTTTAGTAAGCAAGTATGGAGTCGATACGAGATATGACATCGCTACGCCTGGTTCCGCTCGATGACACCGTCCTCTTTCCGGGCATGAGCGTCACGCTCGCAGTCTCGGTCGGCGATGACGAGCAAGTCGTGCTCGTTCCCCGCCACGACCAGGACTTCGCGGAGATTGGCGTCGTCGCCCTAGTGACCGACCGGATCAAGCTGCCGGGCGGAGCCCGCGCGATCTCGGTCGACGCCCAGCACCGCGCGCTGATCGGGGCCGCCCAGACGGGCGCTGACGGCGACCTCTTCGTCGAGGTCGAGGAACACCCCGACGGCGAGCCCAACGACAAGCGCACCCGCGAGCTGACGCGCGAATACCGTGCCGTCGTCGAGGAGATCCTCGAGCTGCGCGGGGCGGATCAGCGCATCGCCGAGTGGCTGCGCGCGATCCGGAGCCCGGCGCGCTCGCCGATTCGGCCGGTTACAGCCCCGACCTCGACTACGCGAGCCGCCTGGCGTTGCTGCGCGAGCTCGACGTGACCGAGCGCCTGCAACTGGCCGTGAAGCTCCAACGCGAGCGCCTGGCCGAGCTGCAGATCCGCAAGCGGATTCGCGAGGACGTCCAGGAAGGCGCGGACAAGCAGCAGCGCGAGTATTTCCTGCGCAAGCAGATGGAATCGATCCGCAAGGAGCTCGGCGAGGACGACGCATCCGTCGTTGACGAGTACCGCAAGAAGATCGAGGAAGCGCAGATGCCCGAAGAGGTCCAGACGCAAGCGCTGAAGGAGCTCGGGCGACTCGAGCGGATGGGCGAGTCGACTGGCGAGTCGAGCATGATCCGCAGCTACCTAGACTGGCTGATCGCCGTGCCGTGGGGCAAGCGCTCGGACGAGCGACTCGACCCCGTCGGCGCGCGCGAGGTGCTCGACGCCGACCACTTCGGTCTCGCGGACGTCAAGGACCGGATCACCGAATACCTGGCCGTGCGCAAGCTGCGCCAGGACCGCGGAATCAAGGCCGACCCGAAGTCGGGCGCGATCCTCACGCTGATCGGTCCTCCCGGCACCGGCAAGACGTCGATCGGCGAGTCGATCGCCCGCGCCACGGGGCGCGAATTCGTGCGCATGTCGCTCGGCGGCGTCCGCGACGAGGCGGAGATCCGTGGCCACCGGCGCACCTACATCGGCGCGCTGCCCGGGCGGCTCGTGCGCGCGCTGCGCGACGCCGGCACGATGAACCCGGTGATCCTGCTCGACGAGGTCGACAAGGTCGGCGCCGACTGGCGCGGTGACCCGAGCTCGGCGCTGCTCGAGGTGCTCGACCCGGCACAGAATCACAGCTTCCGCGACCACTATCTCGACGTGGAGCTCGATCTCAGCCAGGTCCTCTTCATCGCGACCGCCAACCAGGCGGACACGATCCCCGGGCCGTTGCTCGACCGCATGGAGGTAATCAACTTCGACGGTTACACCAGCGAGGAGAAGCTCGCGATCGCGCGGGGCTACCTCTGGCCGCGCCAGCGCGAGCGCAACGGACTGCGCGAGGACGAAGTCACGATCGCCGACGACGTTGCTTCGGCCTGGTCAACGACTACACGCGCGAAGCCGGCGTGCGCAACCTCGAACGCGAGCTCGGCAAGGTGCTGCGCAAGACCGCGACGGGGATCGCCTCCGACAAGCGCAAGGCGCCGGTGACGATCGACATGGAGGTCGTCCGCGACGCGCTCGGACGCCAGAAGTTCTTCCAGGAATCGGCTGCGCGCACTGCCGTGCCCGGCGTTGCGACCGGTCTGGCGGTGTCGGGTGTCGGCGGCGATGTGCTGTTCGTCGAAGCGACGACGATGAAGTCGCAGACCACGACCGGCGGCCTCGAGCTGACCGGGCAGCTCGGCGATGTGATGAAGGAGTCCGCGAAGATCGCGCTCTCCTACGTTCACGCCCACGCGACGGACTTCGGCATCGCGGAAGAGGCGTTCGAGAACCGGCTCGTGCACATTCACGTGCCGGCGGGCGCGCTACCCAAGGATGGCCCGAGTGCGGGCGTCGACGATGACCACAGCGCTCGTCTCGCTGCTCACCGGCCGCGCGGTCAAGCACACCGTCGGGATGACCGGCGAGATCACGCTCCAGGGTCGCGTGCTGCCGATCGGGGGCCTCAAGCAGAAGGCGCTCGCGGCGCACGCAGCGGGGCTGACCGACGTGATCATGCCCGGAGCGCAACCGGGGGGATCTCGACAAGATTCCCGCGGAGATCCGCGAGCAGATGCGCTTCCACCCGGTGATGACGATCTCCGAGGTCCTGGAGCTGGCGCTCGAGCCCGCGCCGCGATGTCGCGCTGTCCTAGATGTGAGCCCGTCCCCGAGGAGGTCCGCCGCGCGGCGTGCCTCCTCGAACGGCGCTGGACGCTCTCGATCATCTTCGTCACCCTGCACGGCGAGCAGCGCTTCAACGCGCTGCTCGAGTCGGTCCCCGGGATCTCGCCGCGGATGCTCTCCGAGCGCCTGCGCGACCTCGAGCAGGCGGGCTTGATCGAACGACGCGTGTTGCCGGCCAGCCCGCCGGCGGTCGAGTATCGCCTGACCGCACACGGCCGCGAGCTGGCGCCGCTGATCCAGGCGCTCGCGCGTTACGCGGCCGCCGAGACGGCGCGCTCAGTCGCTCTCGCGTAGCGCCGCCGGCTCCTCGACTATCTCGAGCACGCCGAGCAGCTCGCCGACCCGGCAGACGAGCAAGCGCTCCTCTTCGATGTCGACCCAGACGCCGGCCGAGAACGGGAAGACGACGTGGTCGCCCGGCTTGACGGGCATCTCGACACCAGCCTGGCTCCACCAGTCACGCCCGGCGCCGACGGCGAGGACGATGCCGTGCTGGGGCGGCGGCTCGTGCGTACCGGGCGGCACGACGAGGCCGGACTGGCGCACGCGATCGGGCTCGAGCTCCTTGATCACGACGCGGTCAAACAGCGGACGCATTTGCTGGCGCATGTCGGAAGCGTAGGGAGGAAGGCACCGCGCGCGCAAACTCGCCGCGCGAACCGCTAGCGTGCGGAGCTATGCTCGACCCCCTCGCGCGCTGGGCGCAATACGGCGAGAAGCCCGATTTCGCGGGGCTCCTCACGTTCGCCGGCCAGCCGTACACGGAGGACGCGAGCGAGCTCGCGGGCGTCGATGTCGCGATCCTCGGCGCGCCGATCGACGAGCTCGTCTCCGACCGTCCCGGGGCGCGGTTCGGGCCGCGCGGCATCCGTGCGGCCAGCGCCCCGCCAGGCCCGCACCTCGAGGCACAGATCGATGCCTTCGCGGTGCTGCGCGTCGTCGACTACGGCGATGCGCCGGTCGTCCCGGGCGATCCCCTGCGCTCGCACGAGGCGATCCAGCGGACGGTCGCCGAGGTGCTCGCCGCGGGGGCGATCCCGATCGTGCTCGGCGGCGATCACTCGATCGCTGAGCCCGACATGCGTGCCTGCGCGGCTGTGCACGGAACGCTCGGGCTTGTCCACTTCGACACCCACACGGACACGGGCGAGAGCGTCTTCGGCTCGAGCCATTCGCATGGCACGCCGATGTACCGACTCGTCGCTGACGGCGTCGTCGATGGCGGGCGCTACGTCCAGATCGGCCTGCGCGGGTACTGGCCCGGTGAGCGCGAATTCGCCTGGCAGGAGGAGCACGACATCACCTCGCTCTACATGCACGACGTCCGCAACCTCGGCATCGAGGAGGTGGTCGGCCGGACGATCGGCCGCATCGGCCCGGGGCCGACGTTCCTCTCCGTCGACGTGGACGTACTCGACCCGGCGTTCGCGCCGGGTACGGGAACGCCCGAGCCGGGCGGGATGAGCTCCGCCGAGCTGCTCTGGGCGGTCCGTCAGCTCGCGAGCGAGCTCGAGCTCGTCGGGATGGAGGTCGTCGAGGTGATCCCGACGGCCGTCGGCTCCGCGGATCTCACGGCGCTCGTCGCCGAACGCGTCGTACGCGAGGTATTGACCGGGATCGCGCTGCGCCGCGCAGCAGCGGAGGGAAGGGCGGCACTGTGAACGAGCCAGCCGACGTCTTCGTCATCTTCGGTATCACCGGCGATCTCGCGCGCAAGATGACGCTGCGATCGCTCTACCGGCTCGAGCGTCGCAAGCTCCTCGACTGCCCGATCGTCGGTGTCGCTGCCGACCACTGGACGGTCGACGAGCTGCGCGATCACGCGCGCCGGGCGATCGCCGAGAGTGGCGAGAAGATCGATGAGGCCGTGTTCAAGCGCTTCGCTCGCCGCCTGCGCTACGTCGCCGGCGACTTCGCCGACAGCGAGACGTTCGATGCGGTCGCGGAAGGCGATCGCGCAGGCGCGCACCCCCGTCTACTACCTAGAGATCCCGCCCTCGTTGTTCGCGCTCGTCGTCGATGGGCTCGCGGCCGCGAACATCCTGCCGCCCAGTGCGCGCGTCGTCGTTGAGAAGCCGTTCGGCCACGATCTCGTCTCGGCACGTCTGCTCGCCGCCCAGCTGCACGCCCACCTCGATGAGAGCCAGATCTACCGGATCGATCACTTTCTCGGCAAGATGGGGCTCGAGGAGTTCCTCTACCTGCGCTTCGCGAACACGCTGCTCGAGCCGCTCTGGAACCGCTACTACGTCGCGAACGTGCAGATCACGATGGCCGAGCAGTTCGGCGTCGAGGACCGCGGGCACTTCTACGATCCCGTCGGCGCCCTGCGCGACGTCGTCGTCAACCACCTCATGCAGACGCTCGCCGCAGTCGCGCAGGATCCGCCGGCGGCCGGCGATCCGGCGGCGCTCGCCGACGCGAAGTACGCGGTGCTGCGAGCCGTGGGCGACGCCGACCCGGCGCATTACGTGCGCGGCCAGTACGACGGCTACCGCAAGATCGAGGGTGTGGCGGCCAATTCGCGAACCGAGACCTACGCGGCGCTGCGCCTCGAGATCGATAACTGGCGCTGGAGCGGCGTCCCGTTCTTCATCCGCACGGGCAAGATGCTCGCGGTCACGCAAACCGAAGTGCGCTTGGTCTTCCGCAGCGCCCCGCGACTGCCGTTCACGCGACCAGGCGAGCGCCGCCCGGCGCCGAACCAGCTCGTTGTCCGTATCGATCCCGAGATCGGCATCCGCTTCACGATCGATGCGCGGCGCGCCGACCACCCCGGCCCGGCCGAGATCGAGCTGCCGATGCGCTTCGCCGACGAGGGCGGCGAGGGGCCGACCCCCTACGAGGTGCTCTTGCACTGCGCGTTGCTCGGCGACGCGACGCGCTTCGCGCGCCAGGACTCGATCGAGGAGAGCTGGCGGATCTGCGCTCCGCTGCTCGACGAGCCCGGAAAGCCGGAGCCTTACGCGCCTGGAAGCTGGGGACCGGAGGCGGCCGCAAAGCTGCTGCGCGGGATCGGCCGCTGGCACGAACCGTGGCTTGACGGATGACGACCCGACCGTTCTCGGGTGAGCAGATCGAGCTGCGTCACGGCGACCATCACGCGGTCGTCGTCGAGGTCGGCGCCGGCCTGCGCACCTACGACCTCGGCGAGCGTCGGATCATCGACGGCTACGCGATCGACGAGCTCCCCAGCGGCTCCCGCGGCCAGATCCTCATGCCGTGGCCGAACCGCTTGCGCGACGGACGCTACGAGTGGGAGGGGAGGACACTGCAGCTGGACATCACCGACAAGGAGCATCACAACGCGATGCACGGGCTGCTTGCCTGGCGCAACTGGCGGGTCGCGGAGCGCGACGACGCGCGCGTCGTGATGAGCCACGTCCTGCACCCTGAGCCCGGCTATCCGTTCGAGCTCGCCGCGCAGATCACCTACGAGCTGGGGGATGGGGGGCTCACGGTCACCGCATCGGCGACCAACGAGGGGGAGACCGCCGCTCCCTTTGGCTATGGCTTTCACCCGTTTCTCGCCCCGCCCGGGTGCGAGCTGATCGACGACTGCGAGATCAGGCTGCCGGCGCAATCGGTGGAGCTCGTGGACGGGCAGCTGATCCCTTACGCACAGGCGCCCGTCGCGGGCACCGACCTGGACTTCTGCGAGCCCCGCGTCGTCGGCGAGGTCGTGCTCGACCACTGCTTCCTGGATTTGCTGCGTGACAGCGACGAGCTGGCGCGCGCCACGATCAGCGGCCCGGCCGGGACGACGACGCTCTGGAGCGATCCGGCCTGCCCGTTCTTGCAGGTCTACACCGGCGACACCCTCGAGCAGGTAGGACGCCGCCGCGGCGGGCTTGCGGTCGAGCCGATGAGCTGCGCACCGAACGCGTTCGTCAGCGGCGACGGGCTGATCCGTCTGGCGCCGGGCGAGCGCTTCGTCGCCGTTTGCGGCATCAGCCCGAGCTGAGCCCCGCGCGGTGCGCGCTCAGCGTTGATTGCCGAAGATCCGCAGCAGCGAGATGAATAGGTTGATGAAGTCGAGGTAGAGCCAGAGCGCGCCCAGGATCGCGAGCTTCTCGGCACTCGCGCTGCTGTCGGCGACTGCCATCGTTCGGCCGCCGCCACCGCGCCGCCCGAGGCCACCGAAGCGCGTGTTCATCGGCTGCCCGGAGCGCAGCCGCTTGAGCATCTGCATGTCGTAGGCGGTCAGGCCCGAGAAGATGATCACCCCGAGGTAGCCGATGATCAGGTTCAGCGCGTGCCCGCCGACGAAGATGTAGACGAATGAGGCGGCGATGATCCCGATCAGCGCGCCGAAGAGGACCGGGCCGAAACGCGAGAGGTCCGCATTCGTCGTATAGCCGATCAGGGCCATGCCGGCGAAGACGCCGCAGGCGCCGCCGAACGCGCCGATCACCGAGTCAGTCGTGTACGCGTCGAGCAGGACGGAGAAGACCGCCCCCGTCAGCGCCGCGTAGAGGAAGAACATAAATGCGGCGAGCTGGGTCGATACACGCTGGGACACGAGCATCGCGCGCAGCCCGAAGACGAGGCCGAGCTGCCCGAACAGGGCGATGTAGAAGAGCGTCGGATGGTCGTAGATCCAGGCGGCGGTGCTGCCGTTGTGGAACAGAACCGCAACGCCGGTCGTCAGCGCAAGCGCAAGGAACATCCAGGCGAAGACCTGGCGCAGGAAATCGCGCTCCACCCGGGCCTGGGTGCCGAGGGCGGTTGACGCGTCGTCGTAGTAGTTCACTGCTCGTGTCCTTCCTCGTGTTGACTCCGTGCTAACACGAAAATCTACTCCGCCAGGGGGCGGTGGTTACACGCGACGAGACGCGCTAGCCTGCGTGGTCCGGCGGATCGCCTACTCGGCCCGAGCGCAAGCTCAGCCGGGAAACGCACCGGCTTGACCGGTGGCCCGTCCCGGTGGTCGGGAGTGTCTCGCCGCCCAGGCAACGACACGAAGTCCTGGGACGTAGTAGTTCAGCGGCGATCTATGACCGGGCGGAACCGGGCGAGCCAATGGCTCGCCCGGCCGCATTTCAGGCCCCGTCTACGGGTGTAGTTCCACGGTCAGGTCGAGGTCGAGGCCGCGGGCTACGGGGCAGCCGCTGCGCGCACGCTCGTCATCGCCTGTGTCGGGTGGATCGCCGGATCGAGCTGGGCGAGACGCTCGGGATCGACAAGACAATCGATCCGGATGATCCTTCCGTCCGTGACGGTAAACGCCATCACGGAGAAAAGACGGTCGCGCAGGGCAACAACTGCTCCTGCTGCGCCGTTGACCAGCGCCGGGCGCACGTGGGGGTAGAGCTTGGCGTAAGTGGCCGTGTGCCCGGCGACGGCGTCGGCGCCGCGGAGAACGACTGAGGCGTCCTCGCGCAACAGTCCGCCATCGATGCGCAATTCGACGTCGGGGTCGAGCACGGCAAGCAGCGCGTCGAAGTCACCGTCGCGCGAGGCAGCGAAGAACGCGTCAACCAGACCCCGCTGGCGCACGAGATCGCGGTCCGGCTCGGGCGACCCCTGCACCCGCCGTCGCGCCCGGCTCGCGAGCTGCTGGACGGCCGGGACTGTACGGTCAAGAACCACGGCGATGTCGGTGAAGGGCACGCCGAAGACGTCATGCAGCACGAACGCGAGGCGCTCCGCGGGACTCAGCGAGTCGAGAACCACAAGCAACGCCAGTCCGATGGACTCGGCGAGCAGTGTCTGTTGTTCGGGGTCGATGTCCTCGGCGAAGCTCACGACCGGGTCAGGGACGCGAGACTCTGAAAGCCGTTCCCCCGTGGCGCGCCGCGCGCGCAGGATGTTCAGGCAGACCCGTCCAACGACCGTCGTCAGCCAGGCTTGCATGTTCTCGATGCCTGCGGCATCGTGGTCGTGAATCCGAAGCCACGCTTCCTGCAGGGCGTCATCGGCCTCGCTGACCGAGCCGAGCATTCGGTAGGCGACCGCGCGCAGATGCCCGCTATGTGCCCGAAAGCGTTCGGCCAGCCACGCGAGCTCTTCCGATGAGCTCGTCGCGACCTTAGCGTCACGGGGGGGTTGCACGGCTGCTTACCAGTGGCCGCGGTAGCCGAGGTCGAGGACCAAGGCCCCCACCGCCAAAACCAGGAAGCTGACGGCCCCAGCGATTCCAGGGTCGCGTGCCCGAAAGTGGGCGGTCAGGGCACACACGAAGTAAAGGACGAGGCCGACAGCGGCCGCCTCCCCGAGCACCGGCACTGCGAAGCCGATGAGTAACCCACCGGCGCCAGCCGCCAGCAGCGAACCGAACGGGATCATCCATTTCTGCGACACATGAACGCGGTCCGCGGTGAGCTTGACCGACTCGGCGCCGATGAAGTTCATGCACGCGGCGTACCCGTTCGCGAGCGCCGCCAGCACTGTGATTACCACGTAGGCGATATGCATACCCGTTAGACACGCGCGAGCTCCGGAAGCTGACGTAAACGGTTTGGCGGCCCCGCGTTGCGGTTGACATAAGAACGATCCGAGGAAAGGCGTGGGACCAGTAGGGGACGTACGTCGGCCGCATTGCCTCTCGCCGGCGTTGAGGGCGGCGCGAGGGGACCGCTTGACGGCGCCGGCCGTCGAGACTGCACAACCGGCTCTGTGGTCGCACGGCGGCCGGGTCGGGCTCCGGGATCGGCGCCGTGAGCGCGTCACGCGCTCAAATGAACCCCGTCAGGTCCGAAACCTGACCTCGGCGGCGAGCGCGCAGCGAAATCGCAGGCTCGGTCCGCGGCGCCGGCCCGAGACGATCGACGCTCAACAGGCCGCTAAGCGGGGCTCACAGCTCACGGCGATGCCACCGGCCGTCTCGCCGGTGCGGCCGCGCGAATTCGGGCTACTCAACATAAGCTAGATTATCGAGCATTGCAGGCGGCAAAATGTCCGGGTACGGACCGGTTGACGCCACCACGTCCCCTCGCGCCGCAGGCGCTCGGAGGAACTCAGCAATGCCCGCAACGCTGAAGCTGACGCACAAAACCATCGGCGCCGAGATCCGCCGTGGCACCTTCGACGTCGTGCTCGACGGACAGCCCGCCGGGTCCCTGGAGCTCAACCAAACCATCGACATAGTGGTTGAACCCGGGCATCACACCCTCCAGGTCCGCAACGGCCGAAACTCGAGCCGAACCAAGAGCTTTGACGCCGCCGAGGGCGAAACCATCGCCTTCCGCTGCGGCGGCAAGAGCGTCTTGCCGGTCTTCCTTCTGTCCTTCGTCGTGCCCAGCCTCGCGCTCTCACTCCACCGCGAGTAGGCCCGACGCCCCGGATGGCGATCAGCGGGCGCAAAACGCCACGGCGGTAAGCGCCGATGGCGCGCAGTCGTTAGCGTGTCGGCGATCCTGCTGGCTCAAGGGCCAGTTGAGATCGAGGCCTGACGGAGGCCGGCAAGCGTTCCGGGCCCAGCCGGCCTGACGGTCAAGCGCTCGATCGAGGGAGCCCCACCCATGCCAACCGCACCGAAACCAATCAGCGGCACGCAGGTCGCGGACGCGATCCTCGCCACGATCAAGGAGTGCACCGACCGCATCGCGGCCGCGGACTCCGCGGAGTCCGCGCTCACGCTCGCGCAGGCGGTTCACGAGCTATCCGACGCCCTCGCCGCGCTGCGCTTCTCGGGCAGCGGCGGCTAGGCGGCCCCTCCCCTCGCGGTCGCTACAGCTTGCTGGCGCTAGGCGTCGGCGGTGCGCCGGCTGCGCTCGCGCGCTGCTTGCGCAGGAAGTCGCGGATGCGCCCGCTGTGGATCGACTCGATCAGTGCCTCGAGGTCGCTGCTCCAGCGCTCGACCGAGAGTGCGAACGCCTGGTGCTCGCTGAGGGCGCGAAGCGACGGCGGGAGCGCCGTGGCGGCCGGCATCGCGGCGCCGTCGACCAGCACCGGTACGAGCTGCGCATCAGCGCTTGCGAGCGCCGCCTCGACCTCGAGGCGTACCCAATCCGCGGGATCGTTCAGGCGAACGGCACCGTCGCGGTCGCGCGCATCCGCCCATTGCGGGCCAATCACGACGAGCACCACGCTCGCCTCGCTGATCGCCGCGCGCAGTTGCTCGGGCCACGACTGGCCGGCTTCGATCGAGTCGCTGTCCTTGAAGACCTGGTCCGCGCCGAAGCGTCGCGCGAGCTCGTCGCGAAGGATGCGCGCCGGCCAGCTGCTCTGCTCGCGGCGATATGAGACGAAGAATGCGGCGCCCTCCGTGCTCGGGAGGGCCTCGTAGGCGATCTTGTAGGCCTCCAGATGGCGCCGGCGTAGGCGCTCGGCCCGAGGTCTGCCGCTGTCGCCTCGACCGTGCCCAACGTGAGCCCGATCAGCGGGTAGACGATCGGGAGCAGCGTGTTCGAGTCGAACTCGAGCTGCGCGATGACGAGGTACACCGCGCCGATCGCGATCGCAAAGCCGACGAGCACCAGGCCGGGGCGCAGCCACAGCACGAGCAGGGGCACCACGAGCGTCATCAGAACGATCGCTAGGACGTTGATCGCCCCAGCGGCACCGCGCAGCGGGTTCCCGCGCAGGATGCTCCACAGCGCGTTCGCCCAGTATTCGACGCCACTCATGTTGGCGCCGACCGGCGAGGCGTGGAGATCCTGGAGAACCGCGGCGGTCGCCCCGATGAGCACGGTCTTGCCGCGAAAGAAGCTCGGCTTGACGTTGCCGGTGCAGCCCTTGAGGCCCGAGCACACGTCCGCGAAAGAGACGTTGTCGAAGGTGCCTGGCGGTCCGGCATAGTCGACGACGGCCGGGTACCCCTTCGTTGAGATTTCGTGCCCGAGTTGCCGCTCGGCGAGGATCACACCGAAGCTCGGCAGGCCGTTCTGCGAGTGCACCACCGTGCGCAGGACGGCGGCCGAATCGGGGTTGACGTACGCGTTTCCCGTGTACGCGCCGAAAGCTCGCAGCAGCGCCGGCGCGGTCTCGCCGAAGACATTCGTGTATGCATGGGTTCCCACGGCGCTCGTCGCCAGCACGGTCCCGCGCGCGCGTCGCACGGCGTTGATCAGTGCGTCGTCGTCGCGCACATCTGTCGCGCTCGTGAATTGGATGTCGACGCCGATGAGCTTGGCCCCCCCTGCGCACGGCGTTGATCACGTTCGCCTCGTAACGGCGCGCAAATGGCCAGCGCGGGAGTGTCGCGGTCGTTGGTGTGTCGATCGCGACGATCACGATGCCCGAAGGAGGCTTCTGTGTGCCGCGTAGCGAGAAGCGCGTATCGATCGTGTTGTTCTCGAGTGAGCCGAACACATGCCCGGCATAGGCGCCAAGCGTGAGCAAAATTGCACTGGTCGCGGCGAGGATCAGCATGCCCCGGCGCAGTCGCTCGTGCGTCAGCCAAGCGGGGCTTGCGTTCGAGCCCGGTGCCCGCAGCGGCGG
>CAVPFP010000039.1:0-4616 GCA_963703775.1 uncultured Solirubrobacterales bacterium
GCGCTGGCTGATGCCGATCGTGCCGCTGATCTGCGTCCTCGCGGCGTATGCGGCGCTGCGCCTGAGCGACCTCATCGCGAGTCGCGTTCCGCGCGCCGGGCCGGCGATCGCGCTGGCGCTCGGCGCCGCGGTCTGCGCGCAGGGATTGGCCTACTCGATCCACGCCGGGATCGTCGGCTCGCGCGCCGACACGCGCGCACTCGCCCGGACCTGGCTGGTCGCGCACGTGGCGCGCGGCACGGGCGTCGTGATCGAGCCGGTCGTCCCGGAGGAGTGGGGCCTTGACGTCGGACATCCGTTGCCGACGCCCGACGGCTACCGCTGGCGCGGGTTCCCCGTCCTGCGCCGCAACGAACGCGCCGGCAAGCTGACGTACGCGACGGGTCCGGCAGAGACAATCGAGAACTACGAGCACCTGCTGCGGCCCCAACTGATCCCCTTCTACGAGGCGCACGGCTTTTGCTGGGTACTCACCGGATCGCAGCAGTACGGGCGCGCACAGGTCGATCCGCAGGCGGTGCCACAGGCGCTCGCCTACTACCGCGACCTCGCCCGGGCGGGACGTCGCGTACCGGGTCTCGCCGTTTTCGCACGCCGCGAGCGTCGCGTTCAACTTCGACTGGTCGTTCGATTACTACCCGCTCGCGTATGAGCGCCCGGGGCCCGGCGTGAACATCTTCGCCTGCATACCGGGCGCTGCGCGAGGTTGCTCAAGAAGTTCCCATGAATGGCCGGGCGACGATCCCTATGCTGGTGTAGTGGGGACGCTCACCCGCACGGAGATCGACCCGCGCACCTGATGCGCGCAATCGAGCTGGCAGAGAAGGGGCACGGGAAGACGCATCCCAACCCGGTCGTCGGCGCCGTCATCGCGACCGAGACGCAGGTCCTCGGGGAGGGCTGGCACGAGCGGCTGGGTGGCCCGCACGCCGAGGTCAACGCGATCCGCGCCTGCGGCGACGCCGACCTCTCGCGCGCGACGCTCTACGTATCGCTCGAGCCCTGCTGCCATCAAGGTCGCACGCCGCCGTGCACGGATGCGATCGTCGCCGCGGGCATCCGCCGCGTCGTCGTGGCGAGCGATGACCCGACCGAGAAGGCAAACGGCCGCGGCCTCGGGGTGCTGCGCGACGAGGACGTCGAGGTCGTGCTCGCGGACGAGGACACCGCACGCACGGCGCGCCTGCTCAACCAGGCGTTCCGCAAGCACGCGCGAACCGGCAAGCCGTGGGTTCTATTCAAGTCCGCGATGACCCTCGACGGCAAGGTCGCGACGCGCGACGGCGACTCGCAGTGGATCTCCGGCGAGGACAGCCGCGAGCTCGCGCACCACTGGCGTGCGTCCGTCGACGCCGTCGCGATCGGGATCGGCACCGCGCTGACCGACAACCCCCAGCTGACCGCGCGCGTCCCCGGCGTCCAACGCCAGCCGCGGCGTGTCATCTTCGACTCGCTCGCGCGCCTGCCGGTCAGCTCGCAGCTCGTCCACGCCGCCGTCGAGGTGCCGGTGATCGTCGTCGTCTCGCGCGCGGCGCGCCGCAGCGACATCGACGCGCTGACCGCGGCCGGCGCGGAGGTCCTCGTCGCGAGCGGCGAGAACGAACCGGCGCGCGTGCGCTCCGCACTCGAGCAGCTCGGCGGTGCCGGCGTCGCGGCGATCCTCCTCGAAGGCGGCCCGCATCTCGCTGGCGCGTTCCTCGATGCCGGCGAGATCGACGAGGTGCGGCTGTTCCTCGCGCCGACCCTGCTCGGCGGCGCGAGCGCGCGCGACCCGCTCGAGGGCGAGGGCGTCGCCCGGATCGCCGACGCGATTCGCGCACTGACGCTCGAGTGCAAGCACGTCGGGGAGGATCTGCTGATCTCCGCGCGCTTGCGCGAGTGGTGACTCACCCCAGCTGTCGCTTGTGTTCACTGGGCTAGTTGCAGAGATCGGGACCGTGGTTGCGGTCGCGCCGGGGCTGGGGCGTTCGCAGCTGGAGGTTGCGGGTGAGGCCCTGGTGGGAGAGATCGCGGTCGGAGATTCGGTTTCGGTCAGTGGCGCCTGCCTCACGGCCGTCGAGGTGGATGGATCGCGCTTTCGTGCCGATGTGGTCGAGGAGACTTTGCGGCGCACGACACTTGGCTCGCTTACCGTGGGATCGCGTGTGAACCTGGAGCTGCCGTTGCGCCCTTCGGACCGGATGGGCGGTCACTTCGTGCTCGGGCACGTCGACGGCACGGCCGAGGTGCGGGAGGTCCGCGAGTCCGGTGAGGTTGTGTTCGGATTGGAGGAGGGGCTCGTCCGCTACGTTGTGGAGAAAGGCTCGATCGCCCTCGATGGGGCGAGCTTGACCGTGGCAGCGATCGAAGGCCCCCTGGTGACAATCGCCCTGATACCGCAGACACGCCGCGCGACCACCCTCGGCTCCCTGCAGCCGGGTGACCGCGTCAACGTCGAGGTCGACATCCTCGCCAAGCAGCTCGAGAAGCTGGTGGCGTCCCGATGAGCACGCCGACCGCGCGCGAGCGCGAAGCGATGGAAACCGAGAACGACGCTTCGCCGTTCTCATCGATCGACGAGGCGATCGAGGAGATCCGCAATGGCCGCATGGTCGTCGTCTGCGATGACGAGGACCGCGAGAACGAGGGCGATCTCGTGATGGCGGCGCAGCTCGTGAGCGGTGAGGCGATCAATTTCATGGCCAAGGAGGCGCGCGGGTTCATCTGCCTTGCGCTCACCCCGCAGCGCTGCGAGGCGCTTGGTCTCGACCTGATGACGGCGAAGAACGAGTCACCGATGGGGACGCCGTTCACGGTGACGATCGAAGCGCGCGCGGGCGTCACGACGGGCGTCTCGGCCCACGATCGCGCGCACACGATGCTGGTCGCGATCGACCCGGAGAGCAGCCCGAGCGACCTCGTGCAGCCTGGGCACGTCAACCCGTTGAAGGCGAAGCCGGGCGGGGTGCTGGAGCGGACCGGACACACCGAGGCGAGCATCGACCTGGCGCGCTTGGCGGGCCTCGACCCGTCGGGCGTGATCTGCGAGGTGATGCGCGACGACGGTGAGATGGCGCGCGTGCCGGACCTCGTCAAGTACTGCGCGCGGCACGGCCTGAAGATGATCACGATCAAGGATCTGATCGCCTACCGCCGGCGCAACGAGCGCCTCGTCGAGCGCGTCGTCGCGACGCACCTGCCGATCGCCGCCGGTGACTTCGAGGTCGTCGGCTATCGCTCGCTCGTCGACGACAAGCACCACCTCGCGCTCGTCAAGGGCGAGGTCGCCGGCAAGCCGGACGTCCTCGTTCGCGTGCACTCCGAATGCGTGACCGGCGACGTCTTCCACTCGCAGCGCTGCGACTGCGGCGAGCAGCTCGAGGCCGCGCTCGCGATGATCGAGGCGGAAGGCGAGGGCGTCCTCCTGTACCTCGCCCAGGAGGGGCGCGGCATCGGCCTGCTCAACAAGCTGCGCGCTTACAAGCTCCAGGAGGAGGGCCTCGACACGGTTGAAGCGAACGAGCGCCTCGGCCTTCCCGCCGACCTGCGCGACTACGGGATCGGCGCGCAGATCCTCGTCGACCTCGGCCTCTCCTCGATCCGGATCCTGACGAACAACCCGAAGAAGATCCGCGGCCTCGAGGGCTATGGCCTTTCGGTCAGCGCGCAGCTTCCGATCGAGCCCGCGCCAAACCCGAACAACCACGCGTACCTGCGCACCAAGCGCGACAAGCTCGGCCACACGCTGCACCACCAGGGGCTCGACCTGGACGCGGAGCTGCTCTTCAACGAGCGCGCCGAGAAGCGCCGGCGCGGCTGATGGACGAGCGTTACGCGATCGTCGTCGCGCGCTTCTACGCGGAGCTCGCCGACCGGCTCGTCACGAGCGCGCGCCGCACGTTCGAATCGGACGGCGCGCACGAGATCGACATCTTCGACGTGCCCGGTGCCTTCGAGCTGCCGCTCGCCGCGCTCTACGCGGCGCAGAGCGGGCGCTACGCGGGCGTCGCCTGCCTCGGCGCGATCATCCGCGGCGAGACCGACCATTACGACTACGTCTGCACCGAATGTGCGCGCGGCATCCAGGAGGTCCAGCTGAGCGCCGGGCGTTCCGTGCTCGTTTGGCGTGCTGGAACAACGATGGATCTGGCGTACGCGGCGGCCGACACGGTGCTCTGCCGCGGCGGGATGATGACCTGCTCCGAGCGCTTCCCGGTCGGCGGCCTGCCCGCGGTGTACGTGCCGCTGCCCATAGGCAACGGCGAGCAGCGGCTGAACGCGCACCAGGTGGTGCGCGCGGGCGGCGGGCTGATGGTGGGGGACGAGGAACTGACCTCGGCGTGGCTGACGGCGAATCTGCTTCAGCTGTTCGCCGATCGCGAGAAGCTGGACGAGATGGGACAAGGCCGCCGCGGCGTTCGGGCGGCGGGCGGTGACGAGGCTTTGGTGGATCTGGTGTACGAGGCGGTGCGCGCGGGCGTGGCGGAGGGAAGGGAAAAGGAAGTGACAGTCGACCGTGGAGGTGGAGCATGAGCAACATTCACGGCCTCTACCATCAGCGGCTCGATCCGCTGCCCCGGCCAGGAGCTGGGCCGGATCCACTTCGTGGGCATCGGCGGCGTCGGCATGGCGCCGGT
>CAVPFP010000040.1:0-5914 GCA_963703775.1 uncultured Solirubrobacterales bacterium
GCGGTCTACAGCGCCTCGGCGCGAGCGTCGTCGAGCTTGCGCCGGGAACGCTCAGCAGCCCGTACCACTTTCACCACGCCAACGAGGAGCTTCTGATCGTGCTCAGCGGCACGCCGGAGCTGCGCAGCACTCATGGGCTGCGTGAGTTACAGCCCGGCGAGGTCGTCTCGTTCCCACGCGGTCCTGAGGGCGCTCACCGGTTGCGCAACGCGTCCTCGGAGCCCTGCCGGCTCCTCTTCATATCCGAGAGGAACCTCCCCGACATCGTCAGCTACCCGGACACGGGCACCACGCTCGCCGTGACCACCCCCACCACCCGACTGGCGTTCCCCAGCGGCAGCGACGGGCCGTTGACTGACCTCATTGCCGCAGCGTTCGACGCCGACCCGGGGAGCGCCTCGTAATGGGTTTCCTTGCAGGGACGCTTCTCGCTGCGTCCCGTCGCGTCGCTCCAATGCCGCCGCCGGGATCCAGATCCCGAGGCGCCCCGTGAAGCCAGCCCCGTGAAGCGCAAAAGCCCCCTGGCGAGAGGGGGCTCCTGCATAGCGGGGGCGGGATTCGAACCCGCGACCTTCGGGTTATGAGATCCCTAGGAACGTGCGATGCATCCGTTGCGCGCCAAACTCGGTGCGAAACGCTCCCGGCTCGACGATTAGTAGGCGAATACCGAGCGGGCCGACCTCGCTCGCGAGCGCTTCGGACATCCCCTCAAGCGCGAACTTCGCTGAGCAGTAGGCGCCGAAGCCCGCCGGCGCGAGCTGGCCGCCCATCGAGCTGATCTGCACAATCACTCCGCTTCCGCGCTCGCGCATCCCGGGCCTAGACCGTGACGGCGAACTCATCGCCAAGCTCCGCGACGGAAGACAACTCCGCCTCCATCGCGAAGACGTCCAACAAATCCTCGACTGAACGGCGTAGGCCGCGTACCGGGATTCGCACTCGCGGGAGCGATCGCGCCGCTGCGCACTGCGATGCGTGTGAGGTTGGGCTGGGCTAGTGGTCGTTCAGCGTGCTGGCTTGCGCGGCGTCGGCGGGTGCGGATTCGAAGTCTTCGGCGCTCCAGGTGAGGGCGCCTGTGTGGAGGTCGTTGAGGATGGCGTCGAGCCAGTTCAGTTCTGCTGCGACGGCGGCGCGCTGGTACTCGGTCTCTAGGAGGGTCACTCGCGGCAGATTGCCGGCGTAGCGGGTGAGATCGCTGTCGAGCTGGGCGACGATACCTCGGAGCGCCACTGCGCGCTGCGCGAGAACCTCGTGCGCCCCTTCGGGTCCGAGCAGCATTACGAACGAGAGCGCCGCGGGGAATTCTGGGAATTCGTTGCGCGGAGCGCTGAGGATTTCGCTGAGCCATTGACGGCTGGCAGCTCGACCTTGTTCGGTGAGCTCGTAGACGGTTCGTTCGGGGAACTGCTGGTCGCGCTCGGTTTGGAGGACGGCGATCAACCCGGCTTCGTGGAGGCGGTTGATCGTGCGGTACAGGCTGGAGCGCTGACCGACGTTGATGACTCGGTCTTTGCCCCACAGCGTGAGCAGCCGACCGATCGCGTAGGGGTGCAGCGGCCCTACCTCGAGGACACCGATCACGGCTAGAGCAAGCGGTGATCGCCGGAGGGTCGGGGTCACGCCCCCATTGTAGCGAGGTGATACTAGTTGAGGCGAGACTAGTCTATCGGCTACTATGTGCGCCTCAAACTACTCAGGAGGCAGCAATGCCGACCCAAACGATTCAAGACGCAACGCCAATCGACCGCGCCAGTCCACCGGTGCAGGTCCACGCGCGCAACGCTTCGGTCAAGCGACTCGGCCCGTGGACCAGCGCGCGGCGTTTTGAGGTCCGGGCGTCGCGAGGCAGCGTTGCCCTCGACCTGCTGTTGGCGCGGATCGAGCCAGGCGACATCGAGATCACGCTCGACATCGATCACTCGATAGTCAAGCTGCTCGTCCCCGACGGCGCGATCGTCGACGACAGCGACCTGCGTCGTATCGGTCGCGGCCGCGTGAAGGACTGGACCGGCACTGCCGCGCCCGATGGACGGAGGATCCGGCTGCTCGGCGAGATGCGCAGCGCGGAGGTACGTGTCCACCGTGGCGGCGTGGCGATCATGTCGCTACTCCTCAACCGCAAGACGCGCGACCACGTCCGAGACGCACACCGCGAAAGTCGCCTCGGCGACCCGCGACCGGCCTAAGGCGCTAGGCGACCGCGCATCTACCGACTGGAGGACACATGATCATTGAGGCCGCCGGCCTCCAAAAGCGATACGGGAAGACGAAGGCGCTTGACGGCCTCGACCTCGTCGCCGCGAGCGGCCAGGTGGTCGCCGTCCTCGGGCCTAACGGCGCGGGCAAGACCACCTTTGTTCGCGCGGTGGCGACGCTGCTGCGTCTCGACAGCGGGACCCTGCGCGTTGCCGGTCACGACGTGGGACGCGACGCACGGGCGGTTCGGCGGTCGATCGGGCTCGCTGGCCAGTTCGCCGCGGTCGAGCCGGCGATGACCGGGCGCGAGAACCTTGAGATGGTCGCGCGACTGTTCGGGCAGGACCGCCGCGAAGCAAAGGCCAGCGCCCAGGAGGTGCTCGATCTGATGGGTCTCGTGGATGCCGCCGATCGTCTCGTGCGGACCTACTCCGGTGGGATGCGGCGCAAGCTCGACCTCGGAGCGAGCCTCGTCGGCGCTCCGCGCCTGCTCCTGCTCGACGAGCCGACAACGGGGCTCGACCCGGGCGCGCGGATCGACCTGTGGGCGGCGATCCGCGGGCTCGTGAGCGCCGGTACCGACGTGCTGCTGACGACGCAGTACCTCGACGAGGCGGACAACCTCGCAAGCGAGATCGTGATCATCGACCACGGACGAGCAGTTGCAGCCGGGACCCCGGCCGAGCTAAAGCGCCGGATCGGCGGAAACATCGTCGAGGTCCACGTTCGAAACAAGGAGGACCTGACAAAAGTCGCCGAGTCGCTGGCCGGCCTTGGCCGGGCGAGTGCTCAGGTCGAGGCGGCCACCAGACGTGTGAATGTCACGATCGAGTCCGCCGGCGACGGTCTGATGGAGGCGCTACGAGCGGTGCAAAGCACCGGCGCGGACATCGACGACATCGCGCTGCGCCAGCCAAACCTCGACGAGGTGTTCCTCGCCATCACCGGACGCGCGCAACGAGACCCCGACTCGCAGGGCCCTAGCGCCCGCGCAGCCTGAAACCCAGAAAGGACCCTGTCATGCCGACGTCACCTCCACCCTCGATCGCCCGACCATACGACTGCCGGCGAGCGTGCTGATCATCGCCCGCCGCGCCGCGCTGCGCTTCGTACGCACACCACAGCTGATCGTCCTGGCGACAATCCAGATGACGCTGTTCTTCCTGATCTACCGCTACATGTTCGGCGGCGCGGTTCGCCCGGTCGGAGTCCCCTACGTCGACTACCTCGTCCCAGGTTTCATTACGACCGGCGTGCTGTTCACCGGCATCGGGACGGCGGTAGCGATGGCCGAGGACCTGGAGCAGGGATTTATCGACCGGCTGCGCTCGCTGCCGATACCGCGCAGCTCCGTGCTCGCGGCGCGCGCAATAGCCGACACCGCAATCCTCGCCTACAGCCTCGGCGTCACCGCCGCAATCGCCTTCGCTGTCGGCTTCCGCCTCCACGGCTCGACGCTCGACGGACTAGCCGCGTTCGCGCTCGTCATTGCATTCGGCTTCGCGTTCGTCTGGCTGTTCATAGCGATGGGCATGTTCGCCGGCAACGCCCAGGCAGCCCAAGGCATGGGCATGGTCGTCTTTCCCTTCGCGTTCATCTCCAGCGCCTACATCCCCGTCTCAACGATGCCGAGCTGGCTCCAGATCTTCGCCAAAAACCAGCCGTTCACACCAATGGTCAACCTCGTCCGCGCACTAACCCTGGGACCACACGCGCAAGCCGTACTCGGGCACACCAGCAGCCACTACCTCACCCCAGCACTCCTCTGGACCGCCGCAATCCTCGCCCTCGCGATGCCACTCGCAGTCGCCAAATACCGCGCCGGCTGACACCCACGGCGGCCGCGACGTGTGCGCGTCTGCTCGCCCTTGCCAAGCGCTCGCTCTGGACGAGCAGCGACCGTCTGGTGAGGCTGGCCCTCACTCGCGCTCTATCCGCAACGGTTCGATCTGGCTTTGACCACGACCCGCCAGACGCGAGAGAGCGCCGACGTCGCCGCCCCGCCGCGCGGTGGGAGGGGACAACGGCCGCTTGGGGCTTAGGCGAGTGCGTCGCGAACCAGTTTGAGCGCGGTATCGCCCGCGATCCGCATCTGTCCCACGTTACGGCGCACCCGGGTCAATAGCAGTCCGCCTTGGAGAAGAGCCAGAATCTGCGTCGCGATCAGGTTCGGGTCGCCGTCCATTTTCAGCTCTCCTCTGGCGGCCATGGCTTGGAGCCCGGTGCGCAGGCCGTCTTCCCAGCGGCCCAGTCCGTCGGCGAGGATGAGCCTGGTTTGCTCGTCGTGGTCGGCAAGTTGGCCGGCGAGCGAGGCGATCGCCCAGCCGGACGGGTGCTGGCCCGCCACGACGGCGTCCAGGTAATGCTCGATGCCTTCAAGGGTGTCGCAGCGCGCGAGATCGTCTGCTTGGTTGTCGATGACCAGCTTGCAGGTCGATTCGGCGACCTCGCGCACGAGCGAGTCCCGGTCGGCGAAGTAGAAGTAGAGCTGGCTCTTGGACACGTGGGCGCGCTCCCGCACGTCATCGAGAGACGTTGCAGCGACGCCTCTTTCCGAGACAAGGCCGGTTGCCGCATCGAGTATCCGGTTGCGGGTCGCGCGGCCTCGCGCAGTTCTAGGCGCCGCACGCACCTTCACAGCCGCCGCAGGCAGGGGCCCGGCCACGGGCTCTCCCACCACTCGGGGATTGCCCGCAGGATCGAACGACCGCCCCTCTGCTCCTCAATCGCGGCCGAGCAGGATCGTGCGCGAGCAACCGAATGGCTTCGTGTGCGAACGTTGCCGAATGTGGTGACGAGGATCATGTCGTCCGTCTGCTCTCAGATGGCGGTGCGGCCACCGTCGACATGGATAATGGCGCCGTTGATGTAGCCGGCTGAGGGGGTCGCGAGGAACGTGATGACGTCGGAAAGTTCGTGCACGTCAGCGACTCGGCGGAGCGGAATCGTCTTGGCGAACTCCTTGGCCAACTCCAACCTCGGCTCCAATGACGGGGTCAACGTCGGTCCGGGTGCGACCGCGTTCACGCGGACGTTCTGCGGCCCGTATTCGGCAGCCCACGCCTTGGTGAGCAACTCGATCGCGGCGCGCGACGCGCCGTAGGCAGCCAAGCCTGGCTGGCCGTAGCTCGCGACCATCGTGGAGATGTTGATGATCGAGCCGCCGCCGCGGGCGGCGATCTTCGGGGCGAGCGCGGCGACGAGAAAGAACGGCGCCTTGACGTTGATCTGGAACAGACTGTCGAACGCCGCCTCGTCGGTCTCAGCCGTCGGCGCCCATGGCGGCAACGCCGGCACAGGTGACAAGGACATCGATCTCGCCTGCCGCGTCGGCGACGCGCCGCACCTCGGACATCTCCGAGAAATCAGCGGCGATGAACTCCGCGTCGTGTCCCCCCGCCCGGATCTCCTCTACGGTGCTCGCACCGCGGGTCTCATCGCGGCCGGTGATGATCACCGACGCGCCCTTCTCGGCCATCGACAGTGCGGTGGCGATACCGATCCCGGAGGTGCCACCGGTAATCAAAGCCCGCTTGCCTTTCAGATCCATCGTCGTCTCCCCTCGAGTTGTTGGATTACACCATCCACTCTCGTGGGGACGACTGTAGCAGAAGTGGCTCACGCAATCCAAAATAGGCGGATCTGACGGAACGCGCTCCGGGACGGCTGCCCGTGGTGGTCGGTTCGAGGGCTCAGCGGTTGAGCGAAACCCAAAAAT
>CAVPFP010000041.1:0-23769 GCA_963703775.1 uncultured Solirubrobacterales bacterium
AATGACGTCATCGCCGCCGCGCGCACCCACAACCCATACCGTGGGCTGGCGGTGTGGCTCGACGTCGGGTCGGCGGACCCGTTTCGCGCCGCCGACACGACGCTCGCCGGACTGCTGCGAGCGCGCGGTGGCGACGTGCAGTTCCACGTTTGGCCCGGGTCACACGACCTCGGCTACTGGAACAGTCACTGGGGCGGCTACCTGAACTTCTACGCCGCCGCGCTCGCCAACTGCGCGCGCTAGGGCACGCGGTGGTAGATGAGGGTCAGTCGCGTTGATGCCGGCCGCTGCCCATCCGGCTCGGCCTCGACGAACTTCGCCATCTCGGCCTGCCAGCGCTGATCGGTGGGGTCTTGCTCGAGCTGCGCGATCGCAGCATCGAAGTCGTCGGCCTCGACGCTGTGGAACAGGTCGAGACCGTCGCGGAAGATCAACCAGCGCTTGATTCCGACGGCGCGCTGCGCTTCGAGCAGCCCGGGCCAGATCTCGTCGTGCGCGCGCTTGTAGGCCTCCTCGGTCCCGGGTCGCAGTCGCGTCCGCAAGCCGGTGAACTCCGTCATGCGCTTCTCCTCTCTCGCGAGCCTTGGGCATCCGCCTCGCGGGATGCCTAGGGGCGAAACCTAGCGGGTCGAACCCGCGGGTGAGCGACGACGATGTCGGTGCCAGGTCGGCACGCAGGCGCTGCTGACACGCTCAGTCTCAGCAGCGCCAGGTCCGCTCCGCGGGGGCTAGCGGCCCTCTCGTATCTGGAGCCGATTGCCGTCGGGATCCAGGAACTGGGCGACGTAGCCCCACGGGAACTCGAGCACGTCCGTGACGAACTCGACGCCGCGCGACTCCAGCTTGTCGACCGTCTTGCGGCAATCGTCGGTCACGAACGTGACGCACGGCGGCGGGCTTCCGAGCGCCGGCTGCGCCTCGCCCGCCGTCCCCGGCCAAAGAACCAGCTGAAACTCGTCCCCCGCGGCGCCCACGGTCAAGAACCGGGGCCCGTCGGGAGTCGGGTTCTCGACACGCTTCTCCAGGCCAAGGACATTGGTGTAAAAGTCGAGTGCCCTGTCTTGGTCGCTGACCATCACGGTCATGTAGAAGACCTTCCCTAGCATTGCTGTTCCTCCAGTATTCGTGGTCACTACCCAGTGACAGGGCGCGCGCAGTAAACGTGACAGCCGAGAAAACACGTCTAGACGAGCAGCTCGAGCGGCCGGCGGTTGTCACAGCCGGCGCGGCTGTCTTGTCTCGTCTGTGGTGATCCAGACAACTGCAGATCAGCTGGCGGAAGGGCGCGCGGCGGCGTGACCGAGCGTGAGCGACTGCTTGACGAGCTGCGGCCGCTCGCGTTCGCGATCGCATACCGAATGCTCGGCAGCGTGTCCGAGGCTGAGGACATCGTCCAGGAAGCGCTCCTGCGCGTGCATCAGACGCTCGAGGCCGGCAAGCAGATCGAGTCCCCACCGGCGTTTGTCACGACCGTGACGACGCGGCTGGCGATCAACGAACTGCGTTCGGCGCGAGCCCGGCGCGAGCGCTACGTCGGCGAGTGGCTGCCCGAGCCGATCATCACGGACGGCGACGATGACCCCGCGTCGCACGCGGAGATGGCCGATTCGTTGTCGGTGGCAATGCTGGTGTTGCTCGAGAGTCTCTCGCCGGAGCAGCGCGCAGTGCTGTTGCTGCACGACGTGTTCGACTACGACCACGCGCAGATCGCCGAGATCATCGGCAAGAGTCAGGACAACGTGCGCCAGCTCGCGACGCGTGCCAGACGCCACGTCGACGAGCGCCGGCCCCGCTTCCAGACCTCGCGCGAGCGGCAAGAGGAGCTCGCGGCGCGGTTCTTCGCGGCTGCCGCGCAAGGCGATCTTGCCGGGCTCGAGGCGCTGCTTGCTGCCGACGTGGAGCTGACCGGCGACGGCGGAGGCAAGGTGCCGGCCTTGGCGCGACCGCTGCGCGGACGAAGCCGCGTCGCGGAGATGCTCGTGAACTTCAGTAGGACCGGGCTACTCGGTGTCCCGGGCGTGTCGCTACGCCCGGTCGAGGTCAACCGCGGCCCGGGAGCGGTGATCCTCGACGCGCAGCAGCGGCTCCTCGGCGTGTGGGCGCTCGAAATCGGCGACGGTCAGATCAGGAGCATCAGGTCGATCGTGAACCCCGACAAGCTCGCGCACCTCGGGCCCATCGGCGACTTCGCGGCGCTGCTGCAGTCACGCCGATCGGGGGAGTGAACCGGGGGCGCGCCTCAGGCGATCAGCCGGTCGAGCAGCTCGAACGTGGGGTGGGGGTCGTCGATGTCACCGAAGTGGCCCTCGTTGCGCACGATCAAGGTGCCACCGAGGCGGTCGAACATCGCCCGCCCCTGGTCGGCATCGCACCCGTAGGGGTCCTGAACCGAGTTGATGAAGTAGATCTCCCCGGCGCGGGCGCGAATCGCATCCCAGTCGTAGCCCTGCTGCAGGACGGGCTCCTCGGCGGTGTTCGGTGGCGTGCAGTAGCCGGCGACGAGGATCGCCTGCGCGACGGCCGTGTCGAGGTGCTCGAGCAGCGCAAGCAGTAATGCGGCGCCGCCGGAGTGGCCGACGAGCACGGTTCGGTTGTCGAAGGTGTGGTTTGCCAGGACCGCGGGGAGGAAGCTCGCGATCGGCTCCCGGTTGAGGGCGGGATAGTGCGGCAGCTCGACGGCGTACCCGCGCGCTCGCAGCCGCGCTCCGAGCCAGCCGTACCAGATGGCGTCGGGATGCCCGCCCGAGCCGTGGAAGATGATCGCCCGTTGAGGGTCCGCCGAGGCCACTACATTCCGACTCTACCGGCCGTTGATGGGGACGATGAAGCAACGGATTGCACTCACTGCGGCGACGCTTGCGTTGCTCGGCGCCGCGAGCGCCCTCGCTGCCGGCGCAGGCCCGCCGCCAGCTCCCGAGGGCGTCACGGCGACCCCGAGCGCTGACGGCGCGACGATCAGCTTCGGCGCTGCGAGCGGCTCCACGGGAGCCAGCGGATCGACATCCGCCAGCGGCCAGACCGGCCCTGTAGCGGCTAGTCATCCCGCCGTCAGCTACACGGTCACGGTCACGCCGGGGAACAAGCAGGTCTTCGGCGCCGCCTCGCCGATCACCGTCGGCGGGCTGCAACCTGCGAGCGCCTACTCGTTCACCGTTACCGCGTCAAACGCTGCCGGGACGGGACCGCCGTCCGCGCACACGCCGCCGATGACGACGCTTGCGCCGGCGGCCGGCAGCGACCCCGCCCGAAATGAGCGCTCATGAAGGCGTCGTTGATCTCGTTCTTCGCCGCGCCGAGCGGGGGACCGATGACGAAAGCGCACGGAACGGGCACCGATCTCACCTACACAGACAGCGAGGCCGCGGCCGTCACGGTTGAGGTGATCCGCGTCAGCCCGGGCTATCAGCACGGCGGCAGCTGCCTTACGCACGCCATCCCGACGCACAAGCGCTGCAGCTCCTACCAGCTACTCGGCAGCTTTACGAAAGCCGATTCCAGCGGCGCAAACAGCCTGCACTTCAGCGGCCGCCTGGGCGGCCGTGCCCTACCTGGCGGCGTCTACCAGCTGCGCCTGAGCGCGACCGCGAACGGCCTGACCGGGCGATACTGTGAAGCTCCCGATCGATGTCTTCTAGGCTCCTCATCGCGCTCACAGTTCTCGCCGCGATCATGCCGGCAAGTGGCGCGAGCGCGAGCGCGCTGCACCGCTGCTACAGCTCGCAGCTTGCGGTCACGCCGGGGCCTGCCCAGGGAGCCGCAGGCAGCGTCGGCCAGACGGTCCAGCTGCGCAACCTCGCGCACGTGAGCTGCACGCTCGAGGGCTACCCGGGGATGGCGCTGCTCAACGGCGCCGGCCATGCGCTCCCGACGATCGTCCACCGTGGCGCGTCCGTCACAGTCAGCGCGCGCCCGGTGAGCCTTGTGACGCTGGCGCCCGGGCAGAGCGCCGCGTTCGACATCGGCTACGCCAGCGCGACCGGCTATGCCAACAAGCGCTGCCCGACTTCGACGCGCGTCGAGATAACGCCGCCGAACGACTACGCCCCGCTCACGATCAACTGGCGCCTGCAACCGTTCGGCGGCACGATCCAGGCGCTGCGCTGCGGGCTGATCAACGTCTCGCCGGTATACGCCGGCTAGCGACGGCAGAAGGCGCGCACGCGCGAAGCGAACCGCGAGTACGCCCTGGCGCTCTTTGCGCATTGCGGCGCCGCCGAGGTCTCCCCGAGCGCGCGCGAGCTACCTTGAGCTGATCGACGCGAACTCTGAGCGCGTGGCTCTCGGGCGACGCCCGACCGATGAGTCCTCGCCGCTCGAGCGGTCTTCACATTCGGCACACCGACCATCGCGAGCAGCTGGGAGGATCTGACTGTGGCGAAGCTCATCTACGTGGCGATCACCTCGCTGGACGGCTATGTCGAAGACGAGCACGGCCGGTTCGAGTGGGCGAGACCGGACGACGAGGTGCATGCGTTCGTCAACGACCTCCAGCGCCCGATGGGCACCTACCTCTACGGGCGGCGGATGTACGAGACGATGGTCTGGTGGGAGACGGTCGACACCGGTCCGGCTCAGAACGCGGTGGCCCGCGACTACGCCGAGCTGTGGCGAGCCGCTGACAAGATCGTGTACTCGCGCACGCTCGAGGGGGTGTCGAGCGCGCGGACGCGGATCGAGCGCGAGCTCGACCCCGACGCGGTCCGCGCGCTCAAGCGGACGGCAGCGGCGGACATCGCCGTCGGTGGTGCAGAGCTCGCCGCCCACGCGCTGGCGGCCGGCCTGGTCGACGAGCTCCACCTGCTGCTCAATCCGGTCATCGTCGGCGGCGGCAAGCGCGCCCTCCCCGATCACGTCCGGACCGAGCTCGAGCTGACCGGCGAGCGCAGCTTCCAGTCCGGGGTGGTGCACGTCGCCTACCGCGTCACGGCAGCGGCGGCGCCGACCGGCTGACCCGCGGCGGCGATGCCGGCGCCGACCGGCCGCGAGCAAATCGAACGGCCCACGAGGCGAAGCGACCGGGGGATGACGGCGGTGCTGAGGGCGCCGCTACTCGGTTGCGAGCGCCGCGAGCACGTCGATCCGCGCCGCGCGGCGCGCCGGCCAGGCCGCGGCGATGATCCCGGCGACGGCGGCCGCGACGAGCACCGCGATCAGCGTCGTCGCGGGGATCGTGAAGATGAAGCCCGAACCAGAAAGGGCCGTCGCGGTGAGGATCAGCGCGGCGAGGATGCCGAGGACGATCCCGAAAAGGCCGCCGATCAGCGCGATCAGGATCGACTCGTAGCGGATCATCTGGCGGATCTGGCGGCGGACCGTGCCGATCGCGCGCAGCATCCCGATCTCGCGCGTGCGCTCGTAGATCGAGAGGACGAGCGTGTTGACGATCCCGAAGAGCGAGACGATGATCGAGAGCGCGAGCAGGACCGAGACGAACGCGAGCAGGCTGTTCACCTGGCCCGCCTCGCTGGACTTGAACTGGGCCGGCGTCTGCGAGTGAGTCTGCGGGAAGCGCGCGTTCAAGAGCGCATTGACCTGGGGCTGCACCTGCGCGGTGCTCGCACCCGCCTTGAAGCTGATGAAGTCGACGGCGTCGGTCGTCTGCGCGAAGGGGCCGCGCGCGAGGCCGAGCGTGATCGTCAGGTCGCCGAGCAGACGCGCGTTGTCAGTGACGATCCCGCGCACGGTGAGCGTGATCCGCCGACCCGACGGGGTAAGCATTCGTAGGCGCGATCCGACGCGGTAGTGGTGTGAGCTGGCGAACTGCTTCGCGAGCACTGTGCCGCTGCCGTCGAGGGTCGCGAGCACGGCGTCCGAGCCCTGGTCCCAGTCGAGGCGGTAGACGGAGGCGAAGTCGCGCGGGTTGATCGCGGTCACGCTCTGCTTGCCGCTGAGGCCGTGCACCTCGGCCTGCGTGAACGCGATCGCGGTGACGTCGCGGACACCCGGAACCGCGCGCAGCGCACCGGGGATCGCGGCCGGTATGCCGGCGGCGTTACCGGACTGGTTGGCCGCGTCGACGATCAGGTTGCCGGCGAACGAGCGGTCGATCGCCTGGTTGATCGTCGCCTTCAGCCCGGCGGCGAAGATCGCGGCGAACGTGACCAGGCCGACGCCGATCATCAGCGCGGCGGCCGTCGCCGCGGTGCGGCCCGGTTGGCGCAGCGTGTTCTCGCGCGCGAGCCGCCCGAAGGTACCGCGCCAGCTGACCGCGAGCGAGACGAACCGAGTCGTCGATTGCATCAAGACGGCGCCCACCGGCGCGAGCCGCCGGCGGGCCGGAGGCACCCAGACGACGAGCGCGATCACGAGCATCACGGCGGCGCCGACGGGGCCCGCGATGCTCGCGCCGAGCGCGACCACTGCGAGCACGGCGATCGCCCCGCCGAGGACCCCCACGAGGCGACCGAGGTTGCTGTGGCGGATCGGGTACTCGCCGAGCGAAACGCCCTCGCGCAGGGCGGCTACGGGGGACGCGCGAGGCGCGCAGAGCGGGCCAGAGACCGGCGAGCACCGTGATCGCGGTGCCGGCGACGAGCGAGACGACGACCGTGCGCGTCTCGACGACCGTACCGCTGTCGGGGAGGTCGGCGCCGAAGGACTTGAACAGCTGATCGAGCCCCGGCGCCACGCCGATTCCGAGCAGCAGGCCGAGCGCCGCGCCGCCGAGGCCGAGCAGCAGGCCCTCCGCGACGACGCTTCGGATCAGCTGGCCGCGCGTCGCGCCGAGCGCGCGCAACAGGCCGAGCTCGCGCGTGCGCTGCGCGACCGTGATCGAGAACGTGTTGAAGATGATGAACGCGCCGACGAAGAGGGCGACGTAGGCGAAGATCAAGAGGAACGTCCTGATGAAGCCGAGCTGGCTTTCGAGATCAGAGGTCTCGTGCGAGGTCTGCTGGGACGCGGTGCGGGCCGTGAAGCCGCTCGGCAGGACCGCCTGCACGCGCGCGCGCAGCGCGGCGGGGGAGACGCCGGCGGCCGCGGCGACGTCGAGCTCGTCGAATGTGTCGGCCTCGCCGGCGAGCGCGCGGGCGACGGGCAGCGTCGTCAGCACGACGCTCGCGCCGCCGAAGTTCGCGCTCTTGGCGAACTGGAGGACGCCGACGAGCGTGAACGTCTCGGTGCGGGCCTCGCCGGCGACGCGCAGCGGCTCACCGATACGCAGGTGGTAGCGCTGCGCGGCGTCCTGGTCGATCGCGACCTCGCCGGCGGCGCGCGGAAAGTGCCCGGTCACGGTCGCCCAGCTCTCAAAGCGCGACGGGGTCGTCGAGCCGACGAACGCGGGAGCCGCGGTGTTCAGCCGCTGTCCGCCGGAGTCGAAGATCGACGCGAGCGAGAAGATCGCGCCCGCGGCGTAGCCGACGCCCGGAACCGTCTTGACTCTCGCGAGCACGGCAGAGGGAATCGCCTTCGTCTGCACACTCGCTGTGGCACCGAAAGGCTGATTCGGGGTGACGATCACCGACTTGTTCGAGTTCGAGATCGCGAAGATCGAGCTGAACGACTGGTTGATCGTGTCGGTGAGGATGTAGGTCCCCGACATCAGGGCGACGCCGAGAACGATCGCGATCGCGGTCAGCGCGGCCCGCAGCTTGCGCTCCGCGAAGCCGCGCAGCACGACGCGGGCCATCAGCCGAGCGACTTCATCAGATCAAGGATCCCGGCCTGATCGAGCGCGTCCCCGTCGTGCACGACACGCCCGTCATCGAGCGCGATCAGCCGGTCGGATTGCGCCGCGGCATGGGCGTCGTGGGTGACCATGACGACGGTCTGGCCAAGCTCGTCGACGGCGCGGCGCAGCAGCTCGAGCACCTCGCCGGAGGCCTTCGAGTCGAGGTTGCCGGTCGGCTCATCGGCAAAGACGACGGCGGGGCGCGTGATCAGCGCGCGCGCGATCGCGACGCGCTGCTGCTGGCCGCCCGAGAGCTCCGCCGGGCGGTGCGTGAGCCGGTCGGCGATCCGCACGGTGGCGATCAGCCGATCGAACCACTCCTGGTCGGGGCGCTTGCCGGCGATCGCGAGCGGCAGCAGGATGTTCTCGCGCGCGTCGAGGGTTGTCAGCAGGTTGAAGGTCTGGAAGACGAAGCCGACGCGCTCGCGCCGCCAGCGCGTGAGCGCCGTGTCGTCGAGCGCTCCGAGCTCCACGCCGTCGAGCGTGACGCTGCCGGAGCTCGGGCGGTCGAGCCCCGCGAGCAGGTGCATCAGCGTCGACTTGCCCGAGCCCGACGGCCCCATGATCGCGGCAAAGCGCCCCGCCGGGAACGCGACCGTGACGCCCGCGAGCGCCTCGACCGCCGCCTCGCCCTGACCGTAGCGGCGCGTCAGCTCGCGCGCCGCGACGATCGTCCCATTCGGGCTGGCGGGCGAAGGCTCTGACACGCCCCTCAGGTTAGGGATCCGATCGGGGCAGGGTCAGCAGCAAGCACACGCCTTCGTGCGGGCTAGGAGGCTTTTGCGCGAGGGCAGCTAGGACCTCGTGAAGTGGTGGACGGGGAACTCCCTGATATCCGGGGGCCCTGGCAGCGCGCGATCGCCGAGCTCCGCCATCGCCGGCTGCAGCTGCTCGCCGACGAAGCGGTCGAAGTGCTCGCGCGACTCCCAGAAGTCGATCACGCCCCAACCGCCCTCGATCGGCCCCGCCGAGTGAAAGATCATGCCCGCGGGCGGGTTCTCATCAAAGCGCGTGTGCGAGTGGATCGCGTCGTACTGCTCCTGCGTTCCGCCGTCGAACTTGATCCGCAAACCAACTGCCATCGAGTGCCTCCCCTTCGGTTGGATGTGGGCTGAGCGTATCCGCGCCGGGGCCGGTGGTGCAAAGCACGCCGGCACCGGCGCCCCGCTAGCGTTCGCCGCCGTGCTCGCCGGCCTGATGCAGGACGACTTCCAGCTCGCGCTGCCCTACGCGCTGCGCCGCCTACGCAGCTACCCGGGCGAGGGCGAGGTCGTGACGTTGAGCGCCGAAGGCACGACGCGGGCTGCCTATCCGCAGGTCACGGAGCGCATCGACCGCCTCGCGCACGCGCTGCGCCGCCTCGGCGTCAAGGACGGCGATCGCGTTGGCACGTTCGCCTGGAACAGTCAGCGCCACTTCGAGTGCTACTTCGCGATCCCCTGCACCGGCGCGGTCCTGCACACGCTCAACATCCGCCTTCACCCCGACCACCTCGCCTACGTGATCAACCACGCGCGGGACCGCGTGATCTTCGTCGACGACACGCTCGCGCCGCGCCTGGCGGCGATCGCCGACCGCCTGCCGAGCGTCGAGCGCTACGTGGTCATGGGGGAGACCCCGACCGATCTCCCGAACGCGATCAGCTACGAGGAGCTCCTCGCGGACTCGCCCGGGACGCCGTTCGAGTACCCGGAGATCCCCGAGCGCCAGGCGGCGGCGCTCTGCTACACGACCGGCACGACCGGCGAGCCGAAGGGCGTCCTCTACTCGCACCGCGCGATCGTCCTGCACTCGAGCTCGCTCTTGATGACGGACGCGATCGGCCTGCAGGCCTCAGACCGCGCCCTGCTCGTCGTGCCGATGTTCCACGTCAACGGCTGGGGCTGGCCGCACGCGGCGGCGCTGAACGCGATGACGCTGCTGCTGCCCGGGCCGCACGTCCAGCCCGAGCCGCTCGCGAAGCTGATCGAGGGGGAGCGGCGAGCGTGATCGGCTGCGTCCCGACGATCTACGCGGACCTGCTGCGCTACGCCGACGAGCACCAGCCCGACCTGCGCTCGCTGCGCTTCGGCGTCTGCGGGGCTCGGCGATGCCGGCGGCCCTCGCGCAGGCGCTCCACGACCGCCACGGCCTGCGGCTCCTGCACGCCTGGGGGATGACCGAGACCTCGCCGATGGGCACGGTTTCGCGCGCGCCTACGCCCGACCCGCTCTGCAGCCCAAGCAGGGGAAGGCCGTGCCGTTCGTCGAGCTTCGCATCACCGACGAGGGCGGCGCGCGAGCTGCCCTGGGACGGGCAGCGCGACCGGGCGAGCTCGAGGCGCGCGGCCCGTGGGTCGCGAGCGCCTACTACGAGGACCCGGCGCCCGAGCGTTCAACGACGGCTGGCTTCGCACCGGCGATGTCGCGCAGATCGATCCTGCCGGCTACGTCGCGCTGACCGATCGCACGAAGGACGTGATCAAGTCGGGCGGCGAGTGGATCTCCTCGGTCGAGCTCGAGAACCTGCTGATGGCCCACCCCGCCGTGCGCGAGGCGGCGGTGATCGCGATGCCCGACGAGCGCTTCGGCGAGCGCCCGCTCGCCGCGGTCGTCCTCGACTCGCCCGCGAGCGCCGAGGAGCTGCGCGAGCACCTGCGCCCGCACGTCGCCTCCTTCTGGCTTCCCGAGCGCTTCGCCTTCGTCGACTCGCTGCCGAAGACCTCGGTCGGCAAGTTCGACAAGCGCGCGCTACGGGCGCTGCGCGAGGCCGGGAGATTTGGGCGCATAGCGCAGCCCTTATCCTTCGTTTCCCCGACCACGAGAGAGGCACCACACATGAGCGTCGCCGGCACCTGGAAGCTCACGATCGACACCCCGTTGGGACGGCAGGAATCGGTGGTCGAACTCGCCGTCGACGGCAGCAGCCTGACCGGCAGCGCGTCGAGCAACGGCGAGACGATCGAGATCTTCGACGGCTCGGTCGACGGCGAGACCGCGACCTGGAAGGTCAAGGTCACGAAGCCGATCGCCGTGACCGCGACGCTCACGGCCACCGTCGAGGGAGACGAAATGACAGGCCACGCGAAGGCCGGCTTCTTTCCCGCGGCTCCGTTCACCGCGGTCCGCGTCTAGCCGCATCATCCGTCAGCCGAGGATCCCCACACAGATCTCTGGAACTAGCGGGATCCGCGCCGGCACCCCCTGGCGCCGCAAAGCGCCCGTAGTACGCTGACTCGCGTGGTAGGAACGCCACGGGAGCTGCTCGAACGCGCACTTCCCGCACTCGACCGTGCGGCGGGCTCAAAGCGTGCGACCGAGCTGTCCGAAGCCGACGTCATCGCCGCGCTCGCTGAGACGGCGGGGACGCCGAACGCGCCACTGACGCTCAAGCACTGGCCCGCGATCGGCCCGCTCGACCTCGTGCTCGACGACGAGATCGGGATCGAGCTCCAGTGGTGCATCTCCGGGGACGGCCTCGCCGGCTGCGCTTGGGACATCGCGAAGCTCGCCGCCGCAATCGCCGAGCACAGGCTCAGCAGCGGGTGGATCGTCGGCGCCGCCCCAAGCTGGCACTGGGAGACGCGCCGGCGCGGCGTCGAGCTCTTCCGCCCGCACATCTACGTCAACGACGACCTCGTCGAGGACTACGAGGACTGGTGGCGGCTGTGGTGCAACGAGGTCATGTCACGCCCCACGCACCTCCCGCGCTCGTTCGCGCTCGTCGAGACCGGGGAGCTCGCCGGCGCGCGCATCGGCCGCGTCCCCTTCACCTTCCGCTTCGCGCGCGTCGAGGTCCGCGCCAGCACCTGGAACCCGTACGTCTGCCCGCACCACTGGCGCGACCGCCTCTGCCTCCCGCGCCCCTGGGACCCCGAGGGGACAGGGGAGATCGTCACGCCGCGCCAGTCAGAGCGCTTGCTGGCGCACTGGGCTAGCTGAGACTCACGTTGCCAAGCCGTTTCGGTCGCCGGCGCATGCTCCCGTGCCCAACATCGGAGCATCGCGGGCGAACTGTCATGCGCTTCCCGCGTTGCCGCTTGAGCGGAGCAGGTTGTCGAGTTCACGAAGCTGTTGCATGGCAACGACCCGCGGAGCGAAGTTAAGACGTGCTGGATTCGGGCGCTTCGGGCAATGCCCGTATCTCGAGTAGCGCGCGTCGCTTGGCACGTTCGGACTCGACGATCGTCGTCACGCTCGCTACCAGTCTCGCGGCATTCGCGGCTGCTCCTTCCTCTTCATGGCGCACGCTGAGTTGCTCAAGCATCTCGTGGAGCGTCATCCCCTCTGGCAATCGCTTTTCCTCCATCATCTCCTCGAACTCCGTCGCCGTCTCACGGAGCTGCTCCTCGAAGCTCGCGGCGTCCTCCCCCTGCGGCAGGACTATCTCGAGATCTTCATTCCAGCTTTCGAGGTGCTCGATCTCTATTAGCTTCGGCATCAGCATGCGAAGCACCGAGTCAGGTCGTACGCAGATGCGCGTGTCACAGAAGGAGACGCACTGCATCAGATACCTCACTCCGTCTGTGTCTAGGCAGGCAATCCGTTTCCGAACATCGAATGCGGCGCTCGGAACGAGCGCCGCTGCTTCGAGATACGTTGCCCACGGACCGGAGGCGACGGTGAAGCCATTGTTCTTGGCGACGGCGGCTAGTCGCGGCAGCGGGAAGTAGTCGAAGTTTCCGCCGGCGACCTTCTTAGTGCTCAAATTCGAGTGCACGATCACCGGAGCAGCGCGGATCCGATCCTTGAGCTCGGCGCCTGAGCGCATCGCGCTGGGATGGCCGACGACCATCGTCATGTTGGCTTCGAGTTCCCCAGCGGTGCAGCCAGGCACTTCCACGTCCCGGAATATGTCGCCAGACATCACCGGGCGGAATCTGCTTGCCTCATCTCGATAGATACTGTGGACGTCCGGCTTGGATCGCGGATCGCCAGGGGTGTCGACTAGATCCTCGCCGTCACCACGATCTGCTAGCGGGTCTTGGGGCGGGTCGTCAGGATCGTCAACCACTCACGAAGTGTGGCCGATGCTGGGGACAAGCGCCTGTGTGCCATCTTCCATCGTTCGCACCTCGTACCTGTCGTCTGCTGCACGGCTTGTGCGCCAGTCAGCGTCGCACTTGTCGAGTACTCCGCTCGGCGAGTCGATTCGATAGGCCAACGACAGCACAAGGTCGGAATGGCCGGCGGCGAACAGATCCAATGGCGTCACGGTGGTGTGCGTAGCGATTGGTATCTCAACCCACCCAGCCGCTGCCGCAATACCTGCCTCGACCACAAGACCGAGCAGCGCAGCGAACTCACAGACACGCCCTTGGAGTTCGCCTCGCGCGTTCTCGCCACGACGCCACTTGCGGACGGCTGTCGATGAGACGCCGACTGCCCGGGCGAGCGTTAGCTGACCGAGGCCATTCATCGCCATTTCGTTGACGACCTCGCGTAAAGGCCGAGACGTGTACTCGGCTCAGACGAGTCTCAAGCTGTTGGCGGAGCTGATTGACCGCACGTAGCTTGGCCGGCTCGATCTGACTCACGACCTGGCGGTAGCTGATCACTGCATCTTCCAGGCGGTTGGAGACCGTGCCAACGAGTCGCGAGACCAATTCGCGGATCTCTCTCGCCAAGATCTCGCTCTGCGCCACCTTTCTCGCGGCAGGCGCAGCAGAGATATCAAACGAATCAGCAAGGCGTCCCAGGTAGGGGCCGAGACTCGTACGCGTTGCACTGCCGGTGTTGACAAACGCCACGAAATTGGGGCGATGCTGCTGAGGCAAAGATCCGGCAGGCCACCGCCCGAGTCCCGAGTACCGGCTCGGCCCGCAGGCCCGTGACGAAAAAGAGTTCCCCATGGATCCCTCGCGTAGAGTTCCGAGGGATGCGCAGCGGTCGGCTGTAGCTAGCGGCTGCAGCGGCTGGGCAATCACGGTGCCCCCGCGCACCTCAGGCTCGTTCCCCCTCGCCGGCGCGTAGGTCACCCCGCTACCTCGCCAGAATCCTCGTGCGGCCGTCGGAGAACCTCATTGACGAAACGTTCCTCGACCGCCTCGTGGAATAGGCGATGGCACTGCTCGTGCAGCCTGTCGAATATCTCCATCGCCTCAGCCGCGTGGAAAGGCGGCACCCCGCCTCCCGGATCCGCCCACGACGCATCGGTGTCGAGGAAGAAGAACGCATCATCGGGAGTCTCGAACGGCCAGCGCAGGTGCTGTCCCTCGGTCTGAACCACTCGTCCACGCGGTAGCGGACCCCCGCGCATCACCGTCACATAGCCAGGCGGCATGCCGTACTGCAGCACCACTTGCCCCTGCGACGGCTCGGCATCAGGATCGAGGCGAAATGGCGCTAGGAGGCGGTCATCAACCCAGCCTGCCCAGCCCGCAACCGTTCGCGGCGGCTGCGGCAGACGTATCTCGTCGACGTAACGCAACCCAACGCGGAGCACTCCGTCCGGACAACAGCACTGCTCAACGCTTTGCAGCGCCCTGTCGAGGATCTGACGCAACGCGGTCCAGCCGTTGTAATTCGTCGTCTCGAGCGTGATCCCGTCCCGCCCAAGGGTGAAGGCGCATCAAACGCTCGCGTGTCGTCAGCCGATTCAAACTGGGTTGCGGCCCGAGAGCGGTCGGCGGTGCACTTCCGATCGAGACGTTCACACCGATCCCAGGAACGTTCGAAGCGACCGGCAACTCGGGCAACGCCTCACGCACCGCGTCAGGCAAATCTCCAGAGAGAGCTACGGAAGGAGGAACGCGTACGTCAGCGGCCACCCACCTCAGGCTGTCATTGGGATACGGCGGGGTTGACACGGGGCCTCCAGTGTGCGCGAACTCCCTATGGGCGAACTAAAAGCGAACTTGTAGCTTATCGACCCGATACAACGAAGGCTGAAGCTGTGCGTGCATGCCCCACGCCCCGCCGGGGCGACTCCAGCGCGATAGCGGGCACGGCTCTTTCTCCACAACGCACTCAGGGAGCAGGGCGGGCCGCGGAAGGTCTCGATCCCAAACGGAAGCCGACCCAAGGCGAAGGGCTCGCAGGCCGACTCTGCCGCTGCCGCTCTCGCCCACAGCGAAGGTCCGGGACTTGGCCGAAACCAACTTGACTGGAAGCCCGGTCCGTGGCGACCGCCACGACGCCTACCATGAGGGCGTGGACGAGGTTAACGTCAGTTCAATGCGGAGCTCGCGCTGATGCCGCGCGGAAGCTTTCACCAGAACATGCTGCGGGCGAGGTACCAGATGACTCGCGCGCACGCGCTCGGCGCGAAGTCCGACGGGCCACTGTGGCGCGCGAGGTTCTGGAGCTAGAGACCGCGATGATTCGCAAGGACGACCCCGCCTTCGAGCCTCGCTACGACCCAGCGCTGATCGCCGGGTAGGAGCACGAAACGCTCGCCAGCGTAACGCACTGGCGCCGCTGGGTTCACCCGGCGAAGACGGCCGAGGTCGGCGTTGAGTGGCCGGGCGTGAAGCCGGTCAGCATCTTTGGATTGATGGCGATATCTGCCTGCACCTTCGGCGTGAGGGCGCGCCCCATGCGCTGCTCGCGGGACGCAATGGCGTCCAGCTGGATCTTGATGTGGTCGTGCAGCCGGTCGTCGGCAGCGTCGATGAACTCTTTCGTGAGGCCGGCGAGCTCGTCGCGCATCTGGGCATACGGCCAGCTGGTCGCGACCTCGGGGCGCAGGTAGGTCATGTGCAGGACCTCCTCGCTGATGGCGATCCACTCGTCCTTGATGGACTCCGGCCGAGCAGGGACCCATGCGCTGCAGAAGTCGGCGGCGAACGTGTCCGACTGGCGCCGCTTGTCGGCGCCGTAGCCGACAGCCGGGAAGTAGAAGTCCATCAGGCTGCGTCGGTGCACGAGGAGCGACTCCACCACGGCCATGTACAGGGTCTTGGCCTGCCAGCCGTGATCGCCGATCCAGCGGTCAACGTCGTCGAGCAACGCCGCGAGGTTGAAGAACATCTGCGTCTCGTAGAGCACATGGTTGCCACCGTGCACCTGCTGCGCCTCGGTGCGCGGCGACCGCGCGTAGGGCGGCGCCGGGCTACTCACGGTCGGCACCGGGGGCAGGATAACCTTCGCCTCTGGCTCACGCGACTGGTCCTGAGGCGCGTCGGGCGGCCGTTGGCCGCCGGCGAGCTTCGCGCCGACGTATGCGCCTATCCCCGCGCCCACCGCCGTCTGGGCCAGGCCCATCCAATGCTCCGCTGCCGCGCAGGGCCTCTTCGCCTGCCGGCAGTGCCAGCATGATCCCCGGCTCGTTCAGCCGCTCTTCGTCTGCCACGTGGGTCCTTTTCGTTCGTGAGCGAGATGGCATAGCAGGTGGTGCGGCCGAACCGCGCGGCGCGCTACCGCGGCGTGGTGCGCGTCCGGGCCTGGCGTGCCAAGGCAGCAGCGCGCACCACGAACGGCCGTCCCGAGCCCAGGAACGACGAAGCCCCGGTGCCTTTGGACAGCTCCCGGGGCTCTATATAGTTCGCCGGCAGCGACTTTTTTGCGCATTCCAGACTGTCGCCAGACCCTGTACCTGTCGCTACAGAGGCCTTGGGGTCCTTGGCCGGTGAGTTGATCTATGCGCTCGACCGGCGATGCCACAGTGGCTGTGCCTGGCGCGAGCGCCATCTCACCTCGACACGAGTGTAGCGCGCCCACCGGCGGCACTCTTTGCGTCTCGACCGAGTGCTTTGCTATCGGACATCTCTGCAGAAAGAGACTCTGCGTTCGTGCTGTGGCGCCGTGACCCGATGACCGTTCGCTACGGGGCCGTCACAGCCCAGGTGCCGTCTGCATAGAAGTTTCCGGCGGCGGCGCTATCGATGACGACACCAGCGCCGTATGCGCTCGCAGTGCCGGCATTTCCACCGTCAGGGTCGTAGATCCCGCTTACTGCAACGTTCGTTGTGTTGCCAACGTAGACACAGAGATACCCCGCCGACGCAGTCGGCTTGGTAGCCGAGCCTTGGCAATTCGAGTCGTTCGCCGAGGTGACGAGCGTTGGCGTTGGCGCTTTTGCAGCGGCATCGGAAAGGAAATTGATGTGGAGGCGATTTCTGCTGACGACGTGGCGGTCGCCTCGGCAAAGAAGACGCCGGTTTCGGTTTCGCCGCTCGGGAGTGCACCCCCAAGAGCGCCGGTCGCGCCAGTTGCGCCTGACACTCCAGTCGACGCCTGGCGGTCCCGTAGGTCCGGCTGGACCGCGCCTGCCGCGCAACGCATTCCGCACCTTGGGGCTGATCTGACCCTTCGAAGTGATGAGGTAGTGGCGGGCGGCGAAGGCGGTCCCCCCCGCGATCGATAAGAACAGCGCGATGTATGCCACCAAGGTTGTCGTGTTGGGGGCCTTCGGCGCCCGGCCTCGTTGCCACATCTCGAGAACCTCACTTTTCGACGCTAGTCCAGCTCATTTCAGTGTGGCAGAGCGCGTTCACGTCGCTGTCGTAGATCCTGCTATGGAATGAGGTGCGAGCGCAGGCCGGCACCTCGTGACGGCGCCACTAGGCTTCACCCGTGCCGACCTACGACCTGCCGCTCGACGAACTGCGCGGGTACGCGCCGGCCCTTTCGGAGCCCGCGGACTTTGATGCGTTCTGGGCGGAGACGCTCGCGCTGGCTCGCTCGCACGAGCTCGACGTTGAGCTTGCGCCGTTCGACAGCGGCCTCGTCGCGGTGCGAACGTGGGACGTCACCTTCAGCGGGTTCGACGGCCATCGCGTCCACGCGTGGCTGCACCTGCCGGCGGCGCAGCACCGAGCCACTCCCGGCGGTCGTTCAGTTCCAGGGCTACGGCGGTGGGCGCGGCCTCGCTCACGAGTCGATCCTGTGGGCGGCAGCCGGGTACGCGCATCTCGTGGTGGACACGCGCGGGCAGGGCAGCGGCTGGTCGACTGGCGATACCCCGGACCCGGTCGGCTCGCCGCCCGCGCATCCCGGGTTCATGACCCAGGGCATCCTCGATCCGCACGGGTACTACTACCGGCGCGTGTTCGTCGATGCGGTCCGCGCGCTGGATGCGGTCCGCACGCACGAGGCCGTCGACGCTTCGCGGATCGCCGTCACCGGCGGCAGTCAGGGCGGGGGGATGACGCTCGCCGTCGCGGGGCTCGTTCCGGAGATCTTCGCCGCGCTTCCCGACGTGCCGTTCCTCTGCGACTTCCCGCGCGCGGTTGCGATCACGCCGCAGGCGCCCTACACCGAGATCACGAATTACCTCAAGGTTCACCGTGACCACGAGGCGCGCGTCTTCGAGACGCTCTCCTACTTCGACTGCGTGACGCTCGGCCGACGAGCGAGCGCGCCGGCGCTGTTCTCGGTTGGCCTGATGGACGAGATAACCCCGCCGTCGACCGTTTTCGCTGCCTACAACGCCTACGGCGGACCGAAGTCGATCCTCGTCTACTCCTACAACGAGCATGAAGGCGGCGGGCCGTTCCACCAGCAGGCGCAGCTGCGCTGGCTACGCGACCTGCTCGCCGAAGGCTCGAGCACCTGACCTGCAGGGCGGCGCGCTCGGGCTACCCCTCGCGCCCCGCGCCCGGCTCCCAGAGCAGCTCCTCACCCCGCGCGGCGTCGCGCGCGAGGATGAAGAAGAGATCGCTCAACCGGTTCAGGTAGCGCAGGACCGCCGGGCTCGCGTCCTCCCCGAGAGCGACGACGCGGCGCTCGGCTCGCCGGCAGACGGTCCGGCAGACGTGCAGTGACGCGGACGCCGCGTTCGCGCCCGCGAGCACGAAGGAGTGCAGCGGTTCGAGCGTCTCGTTGACCTCATCGCAGCGCGCTTCGAGCCATTCGACCTGCGATGCGCGTAACCCGCAGGCGCTCGCGCTCGTCCGCGGGGGCGCAGAGGTCCGCGCCGACGTCGAAGAGGTCGTTCTGGATCCGTCGCAGCAACTCGACCGTGGGAGGCGGCATTCCGGGCTGGGTGAGCGCGACGCCGATCTGCGCGCCGAGCTCGTCGACCGTCCCGTAGGCCTCGATCCGCGGATCGTCCTTGCGCACGCGGCTACGGTCGCCGAGGTGCGTCTCGCCGCCGTCGCCGAGCTTCGTGTAGATGCGCGTCAGGTTGATCCCCATCGTCCCGTTTCAGTCTGCCAGAGCGCTACGATGCGCCGGTCATAGGTCGGTGGCATGGGAAGCCGGTGAGAAACCGGCGCGGACCCGCCACTGTGACCGGGGAAGTCCACCGCAGGCGCGTGAGCGCCGGCCACTGGCTCGCCACAGCGAGCCGGGAAGGCGCGGAGAGGATCGGCCCGGAAGCCAGGAGACCTGCGCCGACCGCAAGCCCACAAGACCCTCGTGGAAAGGGGTTGGCACCGATGAAGATCACCGTTCCCGGCCGCGCTTCGCGCGCGCGCCTCACGCTCGCGCTGGGCAGCACAGCGCTCCTCCCAGTCGCAGCCCTCGCAGCCGCAGCACTCGCGGCACAGAGCCAGGCGAGCACCGTCCCGAAAGGCCCGACGCCGAACATCACCGTCCGCGTCGAGGGCCTCGCGAAAACGCTGCTGCCGCCGACGGCCGTCACGCTGACCAGCGGATCGGTCAGCAAGGACGGCACGCCGGCCGACAGCTGTAGCGGCCTCAGCGCGCTCGGCGCGCTCCAGGACGCGACGAAGGGAGCCTGGGCGGGCAGCTGGTCGAAGTCCTACCGCCAGTACTTCATCAGCGCGATCGAGGGCCAGGCCTACTCGAGCTCCGCCAGCTACTACTGGAGCCTCTGGGTCAACGACAAGCCCGCGCAGCTCGGCGCCTGCTCGCTGTACCCGAAGGCCGGCTCGAGCATCCTCTTCTTCCCCGACTACGACGGGAAGAGCAAGTCGACCGTGCCCGCGAACGTGCTCGGGATCAGCGCCCCGGCCGAGGTGGAGGTCGGCAAGCCGTTCAAGGTGCTCGTCACGAGCTACGCCAACGCCACCGGCAAGCCCTCGCCGCAGGCCGGTGCGAGCATCACCGGCGCCGGCGTGCACGCGAGCACTTCGAGCGCGGGCGTGGCCACGCTCACCATCGCGAGCCCGGGGATCGTCGAGCTCCATGCGAGTGCGGCGAACACCGTGCGCGATGAGACGGCGATCTGCGTCCACAAGCTCGGAGCGATGTGCCCGCGCATCGTGCGCTGAGGCGTAGGTGCCTGCTCGCGGTCGTGGTGGCTGCTAGCGCAGCCATCACGACCGCCTGCGGCATCGGCGCGGGGGCGACGCCGACGGGCGCAGCGCTGCTTGTCACGCAGGGGTTCGGCGTGCAGACGCTGCTCCAATCCCGCGCGCCGAAGATCTCCGGCGCGGACACCGTGATGCGCGTGCTCGAGCGCAACGCGACCGTCACGACGCGCTACGGCGGCGGCTTCGTCGAGTCGATCGACGGTCGCGCGGGCGGGACGCAGAACGGCCAGCCGGACGATTGGTTTCTCTACGTCAACGGCGTCCAGTCGGGCAAGGGCGCCGCGGCGACGAAGGTCCACGACGGCGATCACATCTGGTGGGATCGCCATGTCTGGGCGGCGACCGAGAACATCCCGTCCGTCGTCGGCTCCTACCCCGAGCCCTTCCTCGACGGCTACGGCGGCACGCACTACCCGGCTCGCGTCGAGTGCACGCAGCCGCACACGAAAGCCTGCAACAGCGTCTATCGCGCGCTCGGCGCCGAGCAGATCGTCGTCGGGCTCGGCTGCCTGGACTGTGCCGCGTACAACAAGTCGCTGCGCATCGTCGTCGGCCCCTACTCGACACTCGCGATCGACCGCACCGCCGACCTGCTGCGCGACGGCCCGTCGGCAAGCGGCGTCTTCGCGCGCTTCGCTGACGGCGGGCACAAGCTCGAGCTGCTCGGCCAGACCGGCCAGGTCGTCAAGACGCTCGGTCCCGGCGCCGGCCTGATCGCGGCGACGCGGATGGACGGTGCGCCGCCCGTCTGGTTTGTCACCGGCACCGATGCGGCCGGTGTCAGCGCCGCGGTCCAGGCGTTCAACGCCGACACCCTCGACGGCCACTTCGCGGTCGCGATCGCAAACGACGTCGCGCAACCGGTGCCACTGGGCGGGCCGTGAGCTACCTGGCGCGCGCCAGCCCGCTGCACGCGGCGCGCGCCGCACCGGCGAGCGCGTACTGCGCCGCGCTTGTCGCCGCGATCCTCCTGACCCACAACCCGCTCGTCCTCGGCGCGCTCGCGGTCGCGATCGCGGCCGCCGCCGTCGGCGCACGCGTCTCCGGGCGCGTCGCTCGCTCGCTCTACCTCTCGCTGCCGATGGCGATCGTCGTCGCGTTGATCAACCCGCTCGTCTCGCGCAACGGCCTGACCGTGCTCGCCCGCTTCGGCGACTGGGGACCGTTCGGCCAGGTCGACCCGACGCTCGAGGCGCTCGCCTACGGCGCAACGTTCGGACTTCAGCTCGCGCTCACGGTCGCGGTCTGTGCGCTGTGGAGCGCGGCGATCGACCCGGACGCGCTGCTTCGCTCGCTGCGCCGCGTCTCGTTTCGCTCGGCGCTGACGGCGACGCTCGCGACGCGGATGGTGCCGCTGCTCGCCTTCGACGCGCAACGGATCACGGAGGCGCAGCGCACCCGCCGCCAACCGGCGCAGCGCACGCAGGTGGCGCGCGCGATCGCGACCAACGCGCTCGATCGTGCGCTCGACATCGCCGCGACGCTCGAGGTGCGTGGTTACGCGAGCGCGAGGGCGCCACGCATCGCCCGCGCCCCGCGTTCACGCCACGACCTCGCGTTCGCCGGCGCGGCGGCTGCGATCGCAGCGCTCGCGCTGATCACCGCGGTCCTAGGACTGGCCCCGTTCGGCTTCTACCCGACCTTCCACGGCTCGCTCGCGAGCGCTCGCACCGCGGCTGTGAGCGTTGCCTTCGTCGTGCTCGCCGCGGCGCCCTTCGGCCAGCGGCGGGGGATCGAGCGGTGAGCGTCCTCGCGCTCCACGAGCTGACCTACCGCTACCCCGGTGCGGCGGCGCCGGCGCTCGACCGCGTCAGCCTGACGATCGAAGAGGGAGAGTTTGTCGTCGTCGCCGGGCTCTCCGCGTCGGGCAAGAGCACGCTCCTCGGCCTCGCCTGCGGGATCGTCCCGCACTTCCACGGCGGCACACTCACCGGCGAGGCCGAGGTCTGCGGCCTCGATCTCGAGCACAACGGCCCGGCCGAGCTCGCCGCGCACGTCGGCGCGCTCTTCCAGGACCCCGAGACCCAGGTGCTGATGGGGACCCCGCGCGCCGAGCTCGCCTTCCCGCTCGAGAACCGCGGCTTTGACGCCGTTGCGACCGCGCGCGGGGTGGAGGAGGCGGCACTCGCACTCGGCGTCAGCGCGCTGCTCGACCGGCGCACGAACACGCTCTCGGGCGGCGAGCTCCAGCGCGTTGCGCTCGGCGCAGCGCTCGCCGGCCACCCGCGGCTGCTCGCACTCGACGAGCCGACCTCGCAGCTTGACCCGGTCGCCGGCGACGAGCTGCTCGGCCTGTTGCGCCGGCTGAACGAGGAGTGGGGGACCGCGGTTCTGCTCGCCGAGCACCGCCTCGAGCGCTGCCTGGCCGCCGCCGACCGCGTGATCGTCCTCGACGGCGGGCGGATCGCCTGCGACGCGCCGCCGAGCGAGTTTCTCGACTGGGCCCACGACGCCGCGCCAAGCCTCGAGACGCCCGCAGCACGGCTCGTCGCATCGCTCGGCCTCGACCCGCCGCCGACCGGCGTAAAGCAGGCGCGCGCGACGCTCGCCCGCCACAACCTGCTGCCCCCGGCCGGCGAGCCCCCGCCGCTGCCGCAGCCCATACGGCGCTCGCGCCGCTCCCGGGAGGCCGTGCTGCGCTTCGACGGCGTCTGGCACGAGCTCGACCGTGGCCCGACGATCCTCGCCGCGGTCTCGCTCGCGGTCGCCCCGGGCGAGCTGATCGCCCTGCTCGGGCGAAACGGCGCCGGCAAGTCGACGCTGCTGCGCCACGCCGCCGGCCTGCTGGCGTCCGACCCGCGGCCGCGTGAGCGCTACGGGTCACGTCGCGCTCCTGCTCCAGGACCCCTCCGCCTACTTCACGCACGAGCGCGTCGCCGACGAGCTCCCCGCCGCGGAGCTACAGGCCGCCGGTCTCGAGCACCTCCGCGAGCGCCAGCCGCACGACCTCTCCGGGGCGAGCGCCAGCGCCTCGCGCTGGCCCTCGTCGCCGCCGACGAGGCCGCCGTGCTCTGCCTCGACGAGCCGACCCGCGGCATGGACCGCCAGGCCAAGGCGCAGCTCGCGAGCGCGCTCGAGGGCCGCGCCGCCGGCGGCGCCGCCGTGATCGTCGCGACCCACGACCCGGAGTTCGCCGCCGCCTTCGCGACGCGCGCGATCCTCCTCGCCGGCGGGCGCATCCTCGCCGACGCGCCGCCCGCGAACCTGCTCGCCGGCGGCTGGTACTTCGCGACCGAGACGGCGCGCGTCCTGCGCGGCCACGCGGGCGCGCTCACGCCTGAGCAGGGCGCGCGGGCCCTGACCGCCTGGGCGGCGGCATGAGCTGGCAGCTCGCCGCGTTCGGCCTGCTCGCGCTCGCGCTGATCGGCGGCTTCGCCTGGTGGGAGCGCTCGCACACCGAGCTCCGTATTCCGTCGATCAGTGGGCGTTTGTCGAAGCCGGCCCCGATGTCGGGCTGCGCCGGGGAAGCGATTATTAATTACATCAATTCGGATGGATATCTCAACACCGACCTGGAAACCATCCGGAACGAACTGAAGAATCCCCTCCCGATCGAGGCCCTGACCGAATAGTGCTGGACCTGATCGATACGTTGGAGCCCTCGGGCGTCGGCGAAATGTCCGTGAATGTCTCCTGATCCACTCGACGCCCTGGAAAACGAAGGGGATGAGGATGAGATGAACACGATTTCGAACTGGAGCGGAAGCTGATTGCGGATCATCTCAAAGACCTGGAGATGAACCGGTATCCGCAGATCAGCAAGAAGCTCGGCCGCCCCATCGATGCGCTTCAGCGGGCCGTCCGCCGCCTGCGCCGTTGCATCCACATCCCGGCAAACTGGTCGGTGGAGGAACGCTGCTGATCACCCCCGACGCCATCATTGTTTACAACGAAGAGACAGATAAATACGGCATCGAGTACACCACAAGAAGATGTAACGGAACCAAAGGCTAAACATAAC
>CAVPFP010000042.1:0-5386 GCA_963703775.1 uncultured Solirubrobacterales bacterium
CCACTAAATGCCGCGAGAGAGGTCGGGATCGGCTGCTCCCGGCTTTTTCGGCAGCGGTAGTGGCGGCGCCGCGACCCAATGCGCTCGTTAGCGCGAAAGCGGGTGTCTTGCTTTTCACGGTCTAACGCGGTCGGCTACGGTTTCGCTGCGTGGATCTGCGGCGGCGCATCGTCGATCGAACGGGTGAGTTCTTGCTCTTCGCCGTGACGCCGCCGCGCCTGACGAGCGGACCAGGTAAGAGCAGGGACATCGCCGAGGTCACCCTCGAGCGGTTGCGAGGTGTGGGGGTCGACGGCCTGGTCCTCTACGACATCGATGACGAGAGCGACCGTAATCCCGACGAACGGCCGTTTCCGTTTCTGCCCACGATGGACCCGGCCGAGTACCTCGCCCGCGACCTGGCGGGCCTGGACGTGCCGGCCATCGTCTACCGCGCGGTCAGCAAGTACACCGAGAACGGCCTGCGTTCCTGGCTCCGAGACCAGGATCCGGTCCGAGTCCTGTCGGTCTTCGTAGGTGCCTCGTCCGGCGAGAAGGCGGTCGCGACGTCGCTCTTGCGGGCCTACGAGCTCCGAACCGAGGTGCGGCCGGAGCTGCTGCTCGGCGGTGTCGCGATCCCCGAGCGGCACGCGCGCACGGGCAACGAGCACCTCCGACTTGTCGCGAAACAGTCCGCGGGCTGCTCCTTCTTCGTAACTCAGGTCGTCTACGACGTCAATGCTGCGAAGGACTTGGTCTCTGACTATCGCTACGAGTGCGCCGCGCACGACCTGGAGCCGGTGCCGATCGTCTTCACGTTCTCGGTCTGCGGCTCGGTCAAGACACTGGAGTTCCTGCAGTGGCTCGGCGTAGACGTCCCGCGCTGGATCGAGAACGATCTGCGCCATGCCGACGATACCCTCAGCGCGTCCTACGATCAGGCTCTGGCGACGGCCATCGAGCTAGTCGCGTTTTGTCGACGCGTCGGCGTTCCATTCGGACTCAACGTCGAGAGCGTCTCGATCCGCAAAGTCGAAATCGACGCGTCGGCGCGGCTCGCTGCCCAGCTACGAGCCGAGCTCCGCCGATAAAAGCCGGATTCGGTCAGCCGTGCTCCGCGCTCGCGCAAAGAAAGGACAGCAGGACCGCTCGAGCCAGCCCGCTCGCTCCCGGATTCGCCCAGCTCCGGGCGGCGCGGCGCTCTGCTTCTGCGAGCGCCGATCGCCCCCGAGGCGCTTGGCAGGGGAGACCTGTGCTCAGGCGCCGAGGTGAAGCGTCATAAAGAAGACCGTCAACACGATGATCAGCAGCAGGATCGATCCGACGATCAGTACCTGCTTGTTCAGTGCCTCGTATTCGGCGCTCCATGTGACCTCGGCATCTGGGGCGGTCTCGGCGACGTCACGTGAGGCGAGCTTGGCGAGCCTGCCCTCCCGCGTCCCGAGGAAGCCACCACCAATCCCGCCGATGACGACGACCGCGCCCAACCCCCAAAGCACGTAGAACTTGCTCCACTGATGCTCGTGGGAGGCCAGATAGATGCCGGCGATGAGAATCACCAGCAGCCCGGGGGCAACCAGGTAGCGGCCAAGCAGCTCCTGCGTCCGGTGATACCAGGGCATCGCGCGGCGGTCCATCTTGGCCGCGACCAGCGAGACGATGGGGTACGCGAAAAGCACGCCGAAGCCGATCACCGCGGCGAGGATGTGAATCGCGAGGATCGCGTCGGAGACACTGGCGGCTAGGAGGACGATCATCGGAACGCCGGTACCCGTCCGCATGGCGCCGCAAACTTCACCCGCCGAACGGCGGTCCTTGAGCGCCGGGCGGCACGCGCAGCAAGTTCTGGCTCCCACCGTCAGAAGGAGTCGCGTGGAACCAGAGCGATCGGACGCTCCGGCTGGATCTGCGAGGCCAGCGGACGGACGGAGGATGCCCGCGGCTCAGTCCACGAGAGTTCCCCGGGACGGCGCGTCCGGTTCACCTGCGAATGCCAGCTCCCCGTCCTCCAGGCGCGCGATCAAGTTGCGTATCCAGCTCGCCTCGCCTTCGAGCCGCGCCTGCACGAGACGCCAGTGCTCGGCGACGTGCGGCGGCGTGAACGGGTGGTTGGCGAGGTCGGCGATTGCCAGCTCGCTGACCCGCGCCGATGCGTGAATCTGCTCGAGACGGTGCTCGAATGCCTCGATTAGCTCTTCGCGGCGCAGCGCCCAGGCGAAGCTCCAGCCCGCCATCAGGATCGACGGGTCGTGGGGCGAAATGTTCCAGAGCGCTTCGCGCAGCAGCAGGCGAAACTCCGCCTCCCCGTCCGCCGTCAGTCGGTAGGTTGTGCGCGCGGGACGCCGGCCCGCGGTCTCGGTGCCAACCGACTCAAGGAGACCATCGCGTGCGAGCGTGTGGAGGGCGTTGTAGACCGAGCCAGGGTTGAGGTTTGCCCAGCGGTCCGCGTGCCAGCTGAGGAGCTCCCGACGCACGAGATATCCGTGCACTGGCTGGAAGATGCGAACAGCACCGAGGATCAGCAGGCGGGTCGAGGACACGACGATAAGCGTACTTGACAAAAGTAACTATTCATGTTTGACTAGCAATCCGTGATCAAACTTGACGAACACGGTGACCAGGTCATCACGGTGCGCGACCTGCGCAAGAGCTTCAGCGGTCGCCGCGGTAAGACGGTCGAGGCGGTTCGCGGCGTCGACATAGACGTGCGTCGCGGCGAGATCTTCGGCTTTCTGGGGCCGAACGGCGCCGGTAAGACGACGACGCTGCGCATGCTCACGACGCTCCTGCCGATCGACTCCGGCACCGCGATCGTGGCAGAGCATGACGTGGCGCGGGAGCCGGCTCGTGTGCGCGCGCGAATCGGCTACGTCAGTCAAATCGGTGGTGCGGACGATCTCGACACCGGTCGCGAGAGCCTGCTGCTGCAAGGGAGGCTGTACGGCGGTGACGCCGCATCGGTCGCGGCGCGAGCCGAAGAGCTCATTCGCCTGCTCGATCTCGGCGACTTCGCGAACCGACGGGTCGCGACCTACTCCGGCGGGCAGCGCCGGCGCCTGGATGTCGCGCTCGGGCTTGTGCACTCCCCGCACGTGCTCTTCCTCGACGAGCCGAGCACGGGCCTCGATCCGCAGAACCGCGCGAACCTCTGGGAGCGAATCGAGGATCTTCGCGCGACGGGCACGACGATCTTCCTGACGACGCACTACCTCGACGAGGCCGACGCGCTCTGCGACCGCGTCGCGATCATCGATCACGGGCAGATCGTCGCGCTCGGCGCGCCGGCTGATCTGAAGCGTGAGGTCGCCGGACAGTCGGTGCTGTTGAGCCTGCGCGATGGGGCCGACGCAGTCGAGCGCGCGACGGCGCTGCTGGAGCCGCTCGCGATAGTGCGCGAGCTCAGTGCGATTGACGGCGACCTGCGCCTGTACGTGGACGACGGCGGCGAGGCGCTCCCGGCGCTCCTGCGGCTACTCGACGAGCATCAGATCGGCTTGCGCGCGATCAACCTGGCCGAGCCGACACTCGATGACGTCTTCCTGCGCTACACGGGGCGCTCGCTGCGCGACACAGGCGCGGGCGAAGGCGCGGACGGGGCGGCGCGATGACACTCGCGAAGGACACCCTGCTGCTCACGCGGCGCTCGCTGATCCACGCCTTGCGCAACCCGGTCTGGCTGTTCGTCGGGGTCTCGACGCCGCTGCTTTACCTCGCGCTCTTCGCACCCCTGCTCAAGCACTACGTCGCCCACGGGAACGTGCTCGACGAGTTCCTGCCGGGGATCCTCTCGCTGATGGCCTTCGCGAGCGGCTCGGGCCAGGGATTCGGGACGATCTTCGAGCTGCGCGCGGGAGTGATCGAGCGCTTCCGCGTCACGCCGGCGAGCCGCCTTGCGATTCTCGTCGCGCCGATCCTCGCGAGCATGCTGATGATGTTCGTCTTCGACGCGCTGCTCGTCGCGGTGGGTGCGGCCTTCGGCTTCGGCGTCCACTGGCTCGGCTTGCTCGTGCTCGGTGTTCTGCTCGGTCTGCTGATGATGATGTGGGCGGCGTTCTCGATCGCGATGGCGCTCCTAACCAAGGAGATCTCTGCGTTCGCCGCCGTGATCAACGGCTTGAACCTGCCCGTGCTGCTGCTGGCGGGGGTGCTGCTGCAGATCTCGGTCGGACCGGAGTGGATGCGTGTACTCCGCATTTCAACCCGCTCTACTACGTCGTCGAGGCGTCACGCTCGCTTGCGGCTGGCTCGTTCGGTTCCGACCACGTCTGGCAGGCCTTCGCGGTTGTCGTGCCGCTCTGCGCGCTCGTGCTCGCCTGGGCGACGCGCGTCTTCCGCACGGCCGTCGCGTGAGCGAGCCTGCGGCTGATTACTGAGCTGCCGCGCGGCTAGCGGACGGCTCGGCGGCGGCGGAGCCCTGATGGCTCGGGGGCCGTTCGCGCTTACGCTCCTCAACGTGTCACTCGCCTTCCCGACAGATCGCGCCGCGCCGGCGGCGGCCGAGGAGGCCTGCAGCGAGCTCACGTCGGGGTGCTATGTGACCGACGGCGCGGGCCTCTACCGGACGCTCGGGCAAACCGCCGATGCGGACGAGCGACTCGTCTGCGTAGAGGACTGCGTGAGCCTCAAGATCCTGCTCGTCCCACTCGACGCGGTCCTCGCGCTCGATCGGGTCGCGCGCGCTCACAGCGGCTGAGGCGAGTGGCGGCCAGCTGCGCGTAGACTGCGCGGCCACGTGCGGCGCACGATCGCGACCCTCGGCTGTGCTGCGATGCTGCTCGCGGCATCGCTGTCCACCACGAGCGCCGCGGGCGCGACGCAGGCCGCGACGGGCGTTGGGGGCTCAAGCCCTGTCGAGCTCGGCGCGACGACCGGCGCGCCGGTCACCGTCACGCAGGACCGGGTCGGGTTGAGCGTCGAGTACCAGGTCCTCGCCGCCGACCTGGGCACCGGTTCGTGCCCGCCGCCGGCGCTCGTCAGCACGATCGCCGCGCTCGGCGCGCCGACAATCCGGATCGGCGGCGATTCGGAGGACCAGACAGCTCCCGCCGGAACGCCGCAGTTCAGCGGGGTTACCGACCTCCCGCAGACGTTCTGGAGTCAGCTCGGCTGCCTCGACAGCCAGACGCACGAGCCGATCGTCGTCGGTCTCAACCTCGCCTCCCAGATACCGGCGTGGGCCGCGACGATCGCGGCGCAGGTGCGCAGCGCGATCCCGGCCAACCTCCTCAGCTTCGAGATCGGAAACGAGCCGGACATCGACGGCCCGTCGGTTGCTTGGTGGAACGCGACAACGCGGGCGAAGTCGCTGCTTCCGTTCTCGACCTACCTGAATGATGCGCAGGCGGTCGAGCAGCAGCTCGGGCCGGGCACGGTGATCGAGGGCCCCGACTTCGCGACGCCGCGCTGG
>CAVPFP010000043.1:0-102381 GCA_963703775.1 uncultured Solirubrobacterales bacterium
TCATCGCCTTGCAGCTGCACGAGGGTCAACCCGGCGCGCTCGCTGACGTCGGCGATCTCGTCGAGGTGGGCGTTGACGAAGACCCCCGCGATCTCGGTGCGCCTGTGCAGCGCCGCGCCGATCCGCTCGGCCTCGGCGAGCGAGCAGCAACGCGGCGATTGCGGCTGGAACACCATGCCGATCGCCCACGCTCCGAGCTCGACGGCGGCCTGAGCATCCTCGAGCCGCGTCAGGCCGCAGATCTTCACGCGCGCCTGGTCCACGACCACAACGTAGCGGTTCTATCCGCAGGCCGAGAGGCTTTCGGGTCGCGGTGCGAGCGCCACCGGCACGGTCAGGTTCGATGCTAAACCGGTGGGGTGAGCAGCTCGCGCAGGGCTCGCTCGGGACTTTCGGCGCGCATCAGTCGCTCGCCAACGAGTGCGCCCGCAACGCCCGCGGCCTCGAGGCGCTCGAGCTGCTCGCGCGTCGAAATGCCCGACTCGGCGACGACGAGCGTCTTGGGCGGCATCAGCTCGAGCAGCGCGAACGTGCGCTGGGGCTCGACGCTGAAGTCGCGCAGATCGCGATTGTTCACGCCGATCAGCGAAGCGCCGGCGGCGAGGGCACGCTCGAGCTCGGGCGCGTCATGGACCTCGACGAGCACGTCGAGTCCGAGCGCGAGGGCCGTCGCGTGGAGGCTCTGGAGCTCCTCGTCCGCGAGTGCGGCGACGATCAGGAGCACTGCCGATGCGCCTGCGGCGCGGGCCTCGTGCAGCTGGTAGACGTCGAGCACGAAGTCCTTGCGCAGGAGCGGTAGCGCGCACGCGTCTGCCGCCTCGCGCAGGTCCGCGAGCGAACCGCCGAAATACGGCCCGTCCGTGAGCACCGACATCGCAGCGGCTCCGCCGCGCTCGTACGCGCGGGCGATCTCCCCCGCGCTCGACCCGGCACGAATCTCGCCCGCCGAGGGCGAGCGGCGCTTGAACTCGGCGATCAACGCGAGCCCCGGCCCGCTCAGCGCATCGCGCAGACGCGGGCGCGCGGGCGGCACCTCGGCGGCCGCCAGATCGTCAAGCGATAGGTGGCGGCGGCGCTCGTCGAGCTGCGAGCGCGTGCTGACGAGGATCTCGTCGAGGATTGTCATGCGTTCGTCGCCGCCACGTAGGCGTCGAGGGTCGCCAGCGCGCGGCCGTCGTCGACCGCGGCCCGCGCGGCGCGGGCGCCGTCACGCAATGAGTCGGCAACGCCGGCGGCGTAGATCGTCGCCGCCGCGTTCGCGACGGCGAGCTCGCGTGCCGGGCCCGGCGCTCCGGCGAAGATCGCGCGCGTGACGCCGGCGTTGTATGCGGGATCGCCGCCTTCGATGCCGTTCTCGCCGAGCGGTTCGATTTCGAGGTCCTCGGGCGCCAGCACGTATTCCTCGATGTGCTCGCCGTTGACCTCGATCACACGCGTCGGACCGCTCGCAGAGACCTCGTCGAGGCCGTCGTCGCTTGCGACCACGAGTGCTCGCTCCACGCCGAGCATCGCCAGTGCGCCGGCGAGCGTCTCCTGGTAGGCCCGGTCGCCGACGCCGACGAGCTGGCGGGTCGCTCCGGCCGGATTGGTCAGCGGACCGAGGAAGTTGAAGATCGTGCGCACCGCGAGGTCCCTGCGCACCGGGATCACGAAGCGCGTCGCCTGGTGGTGCGCGGGCGCGAAGATGAAGCCGAATCCGACCTCGTCGATGCAGCGGGCGACGCGCTCGGGCGCGAGGTCGATCCGCGCGCCGAGCGCCTCGAGCAGGTCGGCCGAGCCCGAGCGGCTGGTCGCGGAGCGGTTGCCGTGCTTGGCGACGGCGCAGCCGGCCGCCGCGGCGATCAGCGCCGCCGTCGTCGAGACGTTGAAGGTCGAGCGCCCGCCGCCGGTGCCGGCGGTGTCGACAAGGTGCTCGCGCACGACCGATACCGGGGTCGCGAGGTCGCGCATCGTGCGCGCGAGCCCGACGATCTCCTCGACGGACTCGCCCTTGGTGCGCAACGCGATCAGGAAACCCGCGATCTGGGCGTGCGAGACCTCCCCGGACATGATCTCGGCAAGCACCTCGGCCGCCTGCTCGGCACTGAGATTCCGGCCCGAAGCGAGCTTGTCGAGGGCGGTCGTGACGATCGCGTTCGGCGGCTCGTTCATCGCAGGAAGTTGCGCAGCAGCTCGATACCCCCGTCGGTCAGGACCGACTCGGGATGGAATTGGACGCCTTCAGCGGGCAGTTCCCGGTGGCGAATGCCCATGATCACCCCGTCGCCTCGGGCGGAGACCTCGAGGCAGTCGGGCACCGTATCGGCGACGACGAGCGAGTGATAGCGCCCGACCGTGAGCGGGCTCGGCAGCTTGTCGTAGATCGTGCGCCCGTCGTGCTCGATCGCAGCCGTCTTGCCGTGGACCGGCTCGTGGCGGACGACCGTGCCGCCAAAGGCCTGCGCCATCGCCTGGTGTCCGAGACACACGCCGAGCGTGGGGATTCCGCGCTCGGGGAAGCGGCGCACAACCTCGAGCGAGATCCCCGCCTCGTTCGGCGTGCACGGGCCGGGCGAGACGATGACGCGCTCCGGCTCGCGCTCGAGCAGCTCGTCGACGCTCGCCTGGTCGTTGCGGACGACCTCGACCGTCGCACCGAGCTCGCCGAGGTACTGCACGAGGTTGTAGGTGAACGAGTCGTAGTTGTCGATGACAAGCGCGCGCATGGGAAACGAATCTAGCGGGCATCTCCTTTACCGGACCACGAGGCGTGCTATACTTGTTTGCGCAAGCAATTACTTAGGCCAAGGAGGCGCTATGCCCACAGCAACGGCTACCACGATCGCCGCAGGGACATACAAGTCAGACCCCGTCCACTCCAACGTGAGCTTCACGGTGCGCCACTTCGGCGCCGGCAAGTTCCGCGGTGGCTTCGGCGAGGCACAGGCCATGCTCAATGTGAGCGATTCCGGCGAGCTCGAGCTCGCTGGTGAGGTCGACGCGGCAAGCGTTGAGGTCAAGGAGCCGCACCTCGCCGCGCACCTCAAGTCACCGGACTTCTTCGACGTCGAGCGCTACCCCAAGATCACGTTCCGCTCGAGCGACGTCGCGGTCGGCGATGACGGCAAGCTCGAGATCGACGGCGACCTCACGATCAAGGCGACGACAAAGCGCGTACACGCGAGCGGCGAGATCACCTACAGCCCGGCCGACATGGAGGGCAACCCGCGCGTGGGTATCGAGCTCTCGACGACGATCGATCGCATCGAGTTCGGGGTCGACTTCGCCGCCGAGCTGCCGGGAGGAATCCCTGTGGTAGGCAACGAGGTCACGCTGATCGCCGAGCTCGAGCTGCCCAAGGTCGAGGCGGCATAACCGGCGATGCGCATCCTCGGCGTCTCCGGGAGCCTGCGGGCTGATTCCCACAACACGCGTCTCCTCGCGGCCGCCTCGCGGTTGCTGCCGGAGGACGTCGAGTATGTGCGCTTCGAAGCGCTGAAGGCGATTCCGCCGTTCGACGAGGACGACGAAGACGATCCGGGCCAGGCGGTCGGGCGTTGGCGCGAAGCGATCGCCGCCGCGGACGGCCTGCTGTTCGCGACGCCCGAGTACAACGCGTCGATCCCGGGCCAGCTGAAGAACGCGATCGACTGGGCCTCGCGGCCCTTCGACGAGTCCGTGATCCGCGCCAAGAACGCGGCAGTGATCGGGGCCAGCCATTCGATGTTCGGCGGCGTCTGGGCGCAGGCCGAGCTGCGTAAGGTCCTCGCGACCGCGGGCGCACGGGTGCTCGACCGGGACTTGGCGGTGCCGTATGCGCCCGAGGCATTCGATGCCAGCGGGCGGCTCGTTGACCGCGAGCTCGAACATCGCCTCGAGGAGATCGTCGGTGAGCTCGTCGAGCAGTGCCGCATCTCGCTGCAGCTCGCCGCGACGCGCTGAGCGGTACTAGGGCCAGTCAGGCTGCTGCCCGGCGAGCTCGATCGCTCGCAGCACGGCGCGGGCCTTTGCCTCGGACTCGCGAAACTCGTTCGCCGGCTCGGCGTCGGCCACAGTGCCGCCACCGGCCTGGACGTGCGCGATGCCGTCCTTGACGACCACCGTGCGGATGTGGATCGCGGTGTCGAGATCGCCGCTGTAGGCGAGGTAGCCGACGGCGCCACCGTAGCCGCCGCGCTTGACCGGCTCGAGCTCGTCGATGATCTGCATCGCACGGACCTTCGGCGCACCCGAGAGCGTGCCGGCCGGGAGCGTCGCGCGCAGCGCATCCATCGCGCCGACGTCCTCGCGCAGCGTGCCGGCGACGGTGCTCACGATATGCATCACGTGGCTGTAGCGCTCGACCTCCTCGAGGGCCTCGACATGGACGCTGCCGTATTCGCAGACGCGCCCAAGGTCGTTACGACCGAGGTCCACGAGCATCATGTGCTCGGCGAGCTCCTTCGGATCGGCGAGCAGCTCGGCTTCGAGCCTCGCATCCTCCCCGGGATCTGAGCCTCGCGGACGGGTGCCTGCGATCGGGCGCGTCGTGACGCGTCGTCCCGACACCGTGATCAACGGCTCAGGACTCGCGCCGGCCAGCTGGAAATCGCCGAAGTCGAGGAAATACATGTACGGGCTCGGGTTGACGACGCGCAGGCCACGGTAGATCGAGAAGGCATCGAGCTCGACCGCCGCCGACCAACGCTGAGATGGAACGACCTGGAAGACATCGCCGGCGTAGACGTACTCGATGATCCGCGCGACGATCCGCTCGAAACCCTCGCGCGTCATGTTCGAGCGGAACTCGGGCAACGGTCGGACGGGCAGCGGCTCGGCGGGCAGGGGCACCGGAGCCTCGAGGCGGCGGCGGACCCCCTCGATCGCGACCGTCGCACGCTCGTAGGCGCCAGCCAGGTCGCCGTCACCGCCATCGACGTTCGCGAGGATCGTCAGCGTGTGCTTGAGGTGGTCGAAGACGACCAGCACGTCGGTCAGCATCAGCGCCATATCGGGCAGACCGAGCTGATCTTCGTTCGGCTCGCCGAGCTGCTCGACCGTGCGCACCAGGTCGTAACCGAAGTAGCCGACCGCGCCGCCCGCGAATGGAGGCAGGCCCTCGAGCGGCGCCTGGCTCGAGCGCGCGACCGCCGCCGCGGCAAGCGCATACGGATCGCCGGGGTCACCGAGCGACCACCGGATGACCTCGCGCGGGGCGAAGCCGATGAACGAGTAGCGGCCGAAGCGCAGCCCCTGCTCGGCGGACTCGAGCAGGAACGCCGGCCCCTGGTCGCGGAGCTTGAGGAAGGCGGACACGGGCGTCTCGCGATCGGCGATCAGCTCGAGCGTGATCGGGATCAGGACGTGCTCGCCCGCACGGGCACGGATCTCCTCGAGCGACGGGTTAGCTGCGACGGCCATCAAGCACGCGCTCCACGTCGCGCAGCCGCCGCTCGCGCCCGGCGATCAGCACCAGCAGGTGATAAAGGACGTCGGCGGCCTCCTCGTCGACGCGCTCATCGGACTCCTCGCGCGCGGCGCGTGTCACCTCTTCGGCCTCCTCCAGCACTTTCGCGCCGGCCCGCTGTGGGTCATCGAGCAGCTCGACCGTGTAGGAGCCCGCGGGCCGCTCACTCGCGCGCTGCGCGAGCGTGCGCTCGAGCCCAGGCAGCACCTCGAACGGCGCGGGAGGCTCGAGTTCGCCGTTGTGAAAGCACGTGCGCTCCCCGGTGTGGCAGGCCGGCCCGGCGGGCTCGACGAGCGCGAGCAGCGCGTCACCGTCGCAATCGACGCGCAGCGCGCGAACAGCCTGCGTGTTGCCCGATGTCGCTCCCTTGTGCCAGATCTCCCCGCGCGAGCGGCTGTACAGGTGCAGCTCGCCGGTCGCGCGCGTGCGCTCGATCGCCGCGGCGTTCGTGAACGCGAACATCAGCACCTCGCCGGTGTGCCAGTCCTGCACGATGCACGGCACAAGGCCGCGCTCATCGAAGACGATCTCGGCGCTCATTGGACCAGCGATGTTAGGGGTTGCGGGCCTGCCGATCCCAACGGCGCGCGGTCGGCGAGAGCGCGAGGCGGCATCCACGGCTGCAGTCCGGGCCAGCGCTTCGACAAGCTACGCTTTACGCGTGGCCGGGTACAGCCTGCAGACGGGGCCGCGCAATCGCTCGCTACGAGTCTCCGACCAGGATCGCGAGTCGGTCGGGGAGATCCTCCGCGAGCAGCACGTCGCGGGGCGGATCGACGCCGAGGAGTTCCAGGAGCGCCTCGATCAGGCACTCGTGGCGAAGACGCATGCCCAGCTCGACGCGCTGATCGCCGACCTCCCCTCGCGCGAGGACCTGCGCCGCCGTCGCGCCGTCCCGTGGATCCCGTTCGCGCTCGCGCCGCTGTGTGGGCTGGCGATCGTGGCCGTGGCGCTCGGTGGCGCGCACATCGGCTGGGTCGCGTTCCCGATCTTCTTCTTCGTGCTGCGCCCGCTGCTCTGGCGCCGGCGCGTCTGGCGCTAGCGGCCCGAAGCGCCGCGCCGCATCGCGTCAGTCGAGGCCCAGTCGATCAAGCAGTGCGTCGTCGGTGCGCCAGCGCCGACGGACGTCGACGCGCAGTGCGAGGTAGACGCGCGTGGCGAGCTCGCGTTCGAGCTCGCGGCGCGCCGCGGTCCCGATCGCCTTGATCATGTGGCCCGCGTGGCCGACCACGATCGCTCTCTGCGAAGCGGTCTCAACCCAGATCAGCCCTTCGATGCGCGTCAGCTCGGGGCGCGATTCGAGCTCCTCGACGACGACCCCGACCGCGTGCGGGATCTCCTGGAAGGTGCGGCGCAGCACCTGCTCGCGGATCAGCTCGGCGAGATGGGCGCGCTCGGACAGGTCCGTGTGCTGGTCGGCCTCGTAGAGAAATGGGCCCTCGGGCAGCAGCGACACGAGGTGCTCGAGCAGCGGCTTGACACCGGTGCCGGTTCGCGCCGAGACAGGGAAGACCTCGGCACGCTCGGGGGCGAGCGCCGCGGCATCGAGCAACGCCTGCGCCTCGCGCTCCCGCGGCAGGCGGTCGACCTTGTTGACGGCGATCGCGATCGGCAGCGTCGTCGCGGCCAGGCGCGCTGCGATCCGCCGGTCGCCGGCGCCGATGCGCTCCGTCGCGTTCAGCACGAAGAGGACGGCGTCGGCGTCGCTCAGCTCGCGCTCGACGCTCGAGGCCATGCGTTCGGTCAGGGCGTCGCGCGGGCGCTGGACGCCGGGAAGGTCGACGAGGACGAGCTGCCAGTCGGGGCCTGTGGCGACGCCGCGGATCGCGCGGCGCGTCGTCTGCGGGCGGTCCGAGACGATTGCGACCTTGGCGCCGACGAGCGCGTTCGTGAGCGTCGACTTGCCGACGTTCGGGCGCCCGGCGAGCGCGACGAAGCCGGCGTGGTTGCTCACGGAGCGCAGGAGCTCGGCCTGGAGCGCGAGCATCTCGCCGTCGTCGGTCTCGTGGTCCATGCCGAGCAGATGGAGCACGCCGTGGACGACGGCGGCGCGGAGGTCCTCGGTATGTTCGGGGCAGATCACGACGTCACCGAGCTCGCGCGGCGCGGCGGCCGGTTCGGCGCCATCGATCGGGAAGGAAAGGACGTCGGTCGGGCCGACATGGTTGCGGTGCTCCTCGTTCAAAGAGGCGATCAGGGGTGCGTCGACAAACTCGATCGCGAGGTGACCATCGGTGATCTGCGCGGTCGCCGCCGCGCGCGTGGCGAGCGCGGTGATCTCCTCCGCGGCGAGGGCCGACGGGACCCGGCCGACGATCTCGACGTCGAGCATCCTACTGCTTGCGCGCGCGCTGCGTGGCGAGCTCAGGCGCCGAGCGCAGCGCGTGCTCGTCGTAGGCCTCGACGATGCGCTGGACGAGGCGATGGCGCACGACGTCGTTCCCCGAGAGGGTCACGAACTGCACGCCGTCCACGCCGCCGAGGATCTCGCCCACGACGATCAGGCCGGACTGCTGGTCGCGCGGGAGGTCGACCTGCGTTATGTCGCCCGTCACCACCATCCGCGAGCCGAAGCCGAGCCGCGTCAGGAACATCTTCATCTGCTCCGGCGTGGTGTTCTGCGCCTCATCGAGGATCACGAATGAATCGTTGAGCGTGCGCCCGCGCATGAAGCCGAGCGGCGCGATCTCGATCACGCCGCGCTCGATGTGCTGGCTGACGCGCTCGGGGTCGAGCATGTCGTTGAGGGCGTCGAACAGCGGACGTAGGTACGGATCGATCTTCGCCATCAGATCGCCGGGGAGGAAGCCGAGGCGCTCGCCGGCCTCGACGGCGGGTCGCGTGAGGATGATCCGATTGACCTCGCGGCGCGACAGCGCCGCGGCGGCCGCGGCGACAGCAAGGAACGTCTTGCCTGTACCCGCCGGGCCGATCCCGAAGGTGATCGTGTTCGCGCGGATCGCGTCGACGTAGTACTTCTGTCCCACGGTCTTCGGCGCGATGCGCCGCCCCCGATGGGTCCAGACGACGTCGTCGAGCAGCTGCGCGGGTGAACGCTCGGCGCCGAGCTCGCCGCGGACGCTCGCGATCGTCGCCTCGGAAAGGCCATGGCCGCGCTCCGAGAGGCGCTCGAGCTCCTCGACAGTGCGCCGGCCGTCCTCGACCGCGCCGGCCTCGCCATCGAGCGTCAGGCGGTTGCCGCGCAGAAAGACGCCTGTGTCGAGCTGGCGCTCGAGCGCGCGCAGCAACGCCTCCTGGTCCGCCGTCAGCGCGGCCGTAAGCTCGTTCGAAAGGTCGATCTGCCGTCTCACGCGGGTAGCGCGTCGCGAACCTGCGCGGAGACGCGACGCCCGTCCGCGCGGCCAGCAACCTCGGCCATAGCGATCGGCATGACCTTGCCGAGGTCGCGTTGACTGCTCGCGCCGGCCTGCGCGATCGCTCGCGCGACGATCTCGCCGAGCACGGCGTCGTCGAGCTCTGCCGGAAGGTAGCCGCCGATCAGCTCCGCTTCGCGCGCCTCGATCTCTGCCAGGTCCTCGCGCCCGCCCTCGCGGTACGCACGCTCAGACTCGCCGCGGCGCTTGCGCTCCCGACGGAGGACCGCGAGCTCGTCGCTCGAGCCGTCCTTCGCTGCCTTCTGCAGCTCTGAGAGCAGCAGGCGCAGCGCACCGACGCGCTCGGAATCGTGCGCCTTCATCGCGGTTGCGATGTCCGCCTTGATGGTGTCGGTGATCGACATCGCTCGCTCAGAGGATACGCGGGGGGCGCGCTCGTAAAGAACGGCGAGCCATTCCCCCTCACGCCGGCGATCGAGCTCACGCATCGCGAGGGCGCTCGCGAGCCGCTCGCCCTGGTCCTCGAGTAGGCCGGAGGCGATCAGGTGGGCCGGCACGCGTTCGAACCGCGCCGCCAGTGCGAGGAGCGGCTCGAGCAAGAGGTTCGCGACGACGGTTCGCGCAGCCGGGAGCTCGTCCACCGCGAGGTCGGCGAGCCGCGTCTCGAGCTCAACTCCGTTCGCAATCGCGTTCGCGGCCGTCGCCCGCGCCGCGAGCGGGTCGTTGTCGAGGGCGATCACCGGCGTGAACCCGAGCTTTGCCGCAGCAATCGCGAGAACGCCTGAGCCGCAGCCGATGTCGAGCAACGAGCCAGCGGCTTCGCCACTTTGCTCGAGCGCGACGAGCAGTTCGAGACACATCCGGGTCGTCGCGTGCGCTCCGGTTCCGAACGCCTGCGCCGGCTCGATCACGAGCTCGATGAGCCCCGGTCCACAGGGCTCATGCCAGGGTGCGCGAACGTGGATGCGCTGCGCAACCGTCGTCGGCTGATGGAACTCGCGCCAGCGCTCCTGCCAGTCGTCGGGAACCTCGCTCCGGCGCGTTTCGATCGACACTCCGGGTAGCTGCGCTCGCAGCGCGGCGTCGCTCGGCAGCTCGCGCGCTGCTCCGTAGAGGGCGTATTCGATCGTTCGCTCGTCGATGTCGCACTCCTCCACCCCGGCGGGGCTGAAGACGAGCAGGTCGAGGAGCGCTGCCTCGGCGTTCTCGCGCGCGATGCGAACTCCGAGACGGATCACGCGGCGTGGTCGTTCAGCCAGCGGCGCAACTTCGCGCGAACCGACCCGTCCTCCCGCAGGTTGCTCTCGCCGATCGTCGCGCCCAATCGCTCGAGCAGCTCGCGCTGCTCATCGGTGAGGTTCCGCAGGACCTGGACGTTGACGACGACCACCAGGTCGCCGTGCCCGTGGCGGCGTAGGCGTGGCATGCCCTTGCCGCGCAAGACGATTCGCTCTCCCGGCTGGGTGCCTGGGGCGATCGTGATCTCCGCGTCGCCGTCCAGCGTCGGCACTGCCACCGTCGCGCCGAGCGCGGCCAGCGGACCTGCGATGTCAGCGACCGTCACGAGGTCATCGCCGTCGCGGTGGAAGCGCTCGTCCTCGGTCACGTGCACCAGCACGTAGAGGTCGCCCGGCGCCGCGCCGGCTTCACCGACGTGACCGCGACCAGTCAAGCGCACGCGCTGACCGTCGGCGATGCCGGCCGGGATGTCGACGTTGATCGTCCGCTTGCCGAGCTTGCGCCCGCGACCGTTGCAGACGCGGCAAGGCTCCTTTGCGACGCGACCGTCGCCGCCACAGGTGTCGCACACGACGGTGCGGACGACCTGGCCGAACGGGGTGCGCGTCACCCCCTGGAGCTGACCAGAGCCACCGCAGCGGGTGCAGGTCTCGATCGGCGTTCCCGGCTCAGCGCCATTGCCGTGGCAGTTCTCGCAGCGGTCGACGGCTTCGTAGGCAAGCTCGAACGTTCCGCCGGCGGCTGCCTGGACAAGCTCGATCGACAACTCGATGCCCACGTCCCCGCCGGAGGCGGGACCGCGCCGCGCACCGCCGCCGCCGCCGAAGATCCCACCGGCGCCCGCCCCGAAGAACGCCTCGAACAGGTCACTGACAGAGCCGAACTGGTCGAAGTTCGGCTGGTAGCCACCCGAGCGTAGGCCTTCGTAGCCAAAGCGGTCATAGGTCGCGCGCCGCTCGCGATCGGAGAGGATCTCGTAAGCCTCGGCGGCCTCCTTGAACTTCTCCTCGGCCTGCGGATCGTCGGGGTTGGTATCCGGATGCAGCTCGCGCGCCAGCTGACGGAACGCCTTCTTGATCTGCGCGTCGTTCGCGTCGCGCGAAACGCCAAGCACGGCGTAGGGGTCGCGGGGCTGTGCCGAGCGCGCCATCAATCAGCCCCCAACGAATGCGGTCCTGCCAAGCGACCGATCACGCCTCGCCGTAGATGTCCTCGACGAACCGCGACAGCTGCCGCGCGACGGCCCGCACGCTCGCGATCGCGACTCTGTAGTCCATCCGCACCGGCCCGATCACGGACACGCTGCCGAGACTGCGTTGCGTGTCCCCGTAGGGCGAGGCGACGATCGACAGCGTCTGCAACCCCGGAAGGTCGTTCTCGTGACCGATCCGCACGAACGTCGTGCGCTCGGCCAGCGCGCGCCGTAGCACCTCGACGAGCGCGACGCGCTCCTCGATCAACGCCATCAGCTCGTTCACCTGTTCGACGTTCGCGAAGCGATGGGCGCCGAGCAATCGAGCGGTGCCGTCGACATAGAGCACGTCCTCGCCGCCGACCGACAGGTTGGCGAAGGCGGGAGCGAGCTGTTCGATGAACGCGCGCTCGCGGGCTCCCAGCTCGCCGTCGCCGGTGAGGCGCTGCGCAAGCATCCGCGCTCCGACGGGCAGGCCGCCAACGCGGTCGTTGAGATATTCGGCGGCCCAATTGACGAGGCCGGAATCGACGGGCGCGTTGAACGCACGCAGGAACTTCGAGATCCCGCCGGTCGATGTGATGACGACGACCATCACCGAGCCACCGGGCAGCGTCAGCACCTCCACGCGATGAACGGTCGCCCGCGGCGTCGTCGGAGCGGATGCGACCGCAAGCAGGTTCGTCATCTCCGCGAGCGCCTCGGTCGTGGCGCGCAGTGCCGCATCGAGCTCGCGGCGGTCGGGGCTCAGCGCGATCGGCGCATCGAGCTCGACGCGCGGGCGCGCCATCAGCAGGCGATCGACGACGTAGCGATGGCCCGCCTCGGTGGGCATCCGCCCGGCCGAGGTGTGCGGGTGTGCGAGCAGGCCGTGCTCTTCGAGCAGCGCCAGTTCGTTGCGGATCGTCGACGGCGCGCCGGTGAGGCCCGGATCGGCCGCGAGCGTCTTCGACGCCACGGGCTGGCCTGAGGCTGCGTAGCTCTCGACGACCTTGAGCAGGATCGCCTCCTGGCGTGCGCTCAGCGTCCTATTCGGACCGCGCTCAGGCAAGTTGAGGTCGGAACCAACCATCTACGTCGATTTTACGGGTGCCGCCCCCGCCGCCTTCCGGGAGCCGACCGGCTCCTCACCCCTGTTCGAGCTCGACCGCCGCGTTGCGAATGATCGCCTTGCCCGCCTGGCTCGCGGTTGCGCTCACGATCGCTCGCCCGTCGTCGCGCACCTCGACGAGCTTCGAAGTGACGACGATCTCCTGCTCGGGCAGCGCCGCGCCGCGGAACTGGACCGCCAGACGCTTGAGCCTGTCGGGACCGCCGGCCGCCTCGGTTTGCGCCCGAGCGAGCAGCGCCATTGTGTAGAGGCCGTGGAGGATGCGACTCGGCAGCCCGACCGACCGCGCAAACTCGTCATCGAGATGGATCGGGTTGAAGTCGCCCGATGCGCCCGCGTAGCGGTAGGTGACGTAGCGATCAGGTGTCACGTGCAGCTCGGGCGGATCGCCCCGATGCTGGGAGTCCGCGGACATCAGCGCGACCGCACGACCAAGGTCCAGGTGCCGCGACAAACCTCCTCGCCGCGCTGGTTTCGCGACCTCGAAACGAAAGCGTAGAAGTGCATACCGAGGCGCTCGCTCACGTCGCTCAGAGCGATCTCGGTCGTGATCTCATCACCGGCGAGGACGAGCTCGCCCCACTCGAACTCCTGCGCGCTGTGGAGCAGCATCGGCAGGTCCAGACCGAGGTCCGGGTCGTGCATCGCGGCCTCGAAAGCGCCGCCGCAATAGACGGCGGCGAACATCGGCGGCGCCACCAGGTCCGGGTGCCCGGCCGCACGAGCGGCCTCGAGATCCAGATACAGCGGCTCGCTCTCGCCCACCGCGCGGGCGTACTCGCGGATCTTCTCCCGCCCGACCGCGTAGGTGCGAACGGCGATCGGTCGGATCGCTTGATCAGGGCTGTTCTGCACGCCGCGCGAGCGTATTTGATCGCGCGGCCGGCGCGGCGGTGTCCGCGCCGGCCGCGACCTCTCAGAACGGTATCGGCTCCTCCTCGCCCTCGGCCTGCGCGCCGTCCGGCTCGCGAGCGCTGCGCGAGGAGAGGAACTCGACGTTCTCGGCGAGCAGACCCACCGCCTGGCGGCGCTCGCCGGCATCGGTCTGCCACTCGTGCCAATCGAGGCGCCCATCGACCGCGATTGGCCGGCCTTTCTCGAGGAACCTTGCGCACGCCTCGCCGCTGGCGCCGAAGACGGTGACGTCGAAGAAGTTCGGCTTCTCCTCCCACTCCCCCGTCTCGGCGCTGCGCCAGCGCGTGTTGCAGGCGATCCGCATCCGGCAGACGCTCGTTCCGCTGGCGGTCGAGCGCAACTCAGGGTCGCGCGTCAGGTTCCCCACCACGACGGCCCTGTTGATCGATCCCATCGATGCTCCTTCTTGGTCGTGCAGGTGCACGTTACGAAGCGCTTGGGATAGGACTGTGCGACGCTGACTCAGAGTTCACCGGCCCGCGCGAGCTCGATTGCGCGCACCACGCGGGCCGCGCGCTCGTCGTCGATCGCCCGCGTGAGCGCCCGCATCGCCGGCGGGCTCGCGTAGTAGACGACAAGCGCGACGCGTCGGCACCGCGCCCAGCCGCGCACGATCTCGCGCAGTCGCTGCGGCGCCTTCACCGTCAACTCGACCTCAATCGCGATCGGCAGCCCGCCCTGCGAGCCGGGCAGGCAGACGAGGTCCGGACGATGGCGCTCGCGCGCACCGCTAGCGGCGAACCGCAGCTCGGCGCTCGCCACGATGACCCCGCCAGCGCGCTCCCAGGCCCGAAGCTCACGCTCCGAGTGCACCGTGTACCGCCCTGCCTGCTCGTGCACGAGCGCACGCTCCACGCGCGCGCACTCGAGCGCATGAGCGAACCCGGCGCTCGAGATGCGCGGCGGCGCAAGCTCCTCCCGCCCCGCCGCGCGGAGTCCCGCACGCGTGATCGCAACCAGCGCCGGACGAGCGTGCAGAAGGCGCACCCTCCCGACGAGCCCTTCCGCCTCGAGGCGCCGGACGCGCCGCTCGGCGGTTGCCGGCGCAACGCAGGCGGCGTCCGCGATCTCCGCCAGGCCGGCGGCACCGATGCCGGCGAGCCAGTCGAGGATGACCTCACTCATTTCGCTGCTCCTTTCTCATGGGTGGTCGATGCGCGCGAGCGCGCACCGCCCCGACCCGGTGATCGCGACCGCCGCGCAGCCCACCGGCAGCGCCTTGATCGCATCCGGGTGAATGACGTACTCGCGCCCGCGGGTGCGAGTCGCGCGCCCGGTCGGCACTGAGCGCTCGAGCTGCTCGGTCCGGTTCCAGACGAGCCGCGTCCCGGCTATCTGCGCGACGAGCTCGGCCGACGCCGGCACGTTCTGGCGGTGCGCGATGACCGCCTCGACGTTGCCGATCACCTGCTCGAGGAGCTCCGCGTCGACCGCACGCAGGTCCGCGAGCTCCTGCGTGACGAGCACGAGGCTCATTCCCGCGGCGCGCGCGCGTCCGAACAGGCGCGCGACGGCGCCCGCTCCGATCGCCGAGAACTCGTCGATCGCGACGATGCACGGCAGCGGCTCGTCCTGGCAGGCCGCGGCAACCGTCAGCAGGTCCTGCACGATCGCCGCTGCCAGCATCTCGCCGAGCAACGGCAGCCGGTCCGCATCAAGGCGGAAGTAGACGACCGCCCGCTCGCGGACCGCCGCGAGCAGGTCGAGCTCCACCGTGCCCGCGCGCGGTTCGAGCCAACGCCCCAGCTCGGACTCGACGAGAATCGCAATGCGGTCCCGTACGCCCCCGAGTCCGGCGCGAGACCGCGCGTCGAGCGAGTCGAGATAGGCATAGATCTCGCGCGCAAGCCGCTCGTCGGTGAGCTCGCGCGCGACGAGCTCGAGCTCGCGCACGTCCGTCAACTCGAGTAGGCGCCGCGGTGACGCCGCCGTGCCCGCGGCCGCGAGCGCGCGTGCGACGGTTGCGATGTAGCGCTGCGCCTGTCGCTGGTAGTGCGGCTCGCTCCAGCGTTCCGCCGCGAGCGCCTTGTCGGCGATCTCGCTCGGGCTTCCATGCCCGTATGGGTTGTAGACCGCGGGCCCCGCCGGAGTCCATTCGATGAAGCGCCGCCCGGCCGCGATCGCCGCGCGCCGTGCCGTCTCGCGCAGCAGCGCGTCGCCCTTCGGGTCGATGATGACCGCGGCGTGCCCGCGCGCGATCGCCCGGTCGAGCAGCAGCGCCTCGGTGACCGTCTTGCCGGACCCGGTTGCGCCGACGATCAGCGTATGGCTGCCGCTGTTCGCCGCCAACGGCAGCCGCACCGGCCGGCGGTCGCCGCCGATGCCGATCACGAGCGTTCCGTGCACGCCCGCGTGGCGCGGGCGCAGCCAAGCGCACGCGCAGCATCCGAGCGCACCCGCGAGCACGCTCCAGTTGTCCAACATGTGAACCTCCTTGGGTTGTGTGTGGTGTTGGCCTCGGTCGCCGACCGACGCTTTCGCGTCGCGGGCGCCGAGGCTCAGGGCCTGTCGAGCCGGTAGCCGACGCCCCAAACCGTCACGAGCGCTGGACCGTCGGGCCCAAGCGCGCGGCGTAGGCGCGCGACCTGCGTCTCGAGCGCGCGACCGGCGCGGGGCGGCGGGTGCTCGCCCCAGACCGCGCGTCGAAGCTGCTCCTTGGTGAAGACGCGGCCCCGCTCGGACGCGAGGCACCCGAGCAGCAGCTGCTCGGCGCGACTCAAGCGAGCGGCCGGCGCGCGGCGCGAGAGCGCTCGTGCCCGAGCGATCAGCTCTGCCTGAGCACCGGCGCGAACGACGCTGGCAGCACCGTCGTCGAGCGCGCGCACGATGTCGTCGCCAGGCCCGAGCACCGCGAGCACGAACGGGTGCCGCAGCGCAAGCTCGCGGATCAGCCGCGGGTCGTCACAGACGACGATCGCCGGCTCTGTCCGCGTGGGGCCGACTCCCAACGGTGCGAGGGAGCGTTCGAGCTCGCGGCTGCCGACGACGCGCAGCCTCAGCCGAGCTCGACCTCGCGTGGTGCGATCCCGAGCCCTTCGCGCGCGATCAGCGCCAGCGTGTCACTGTGAACCCACGGGTTGCAGACTCCGCGAGTGCGATCGGGCGTGAGGCCTACCCGCCGCAGCAGCCAGCTCGTCTCCCCCGATCCGTTGCCGCGCGGGTCGTGCTTCTCGCGCCCGCAGGCGATCGCGATCGCGCTGAGGCTCACACCGCGCTCGCGCACGGCGCGAACGACCGCCTCGCGCAGCCGGCGGTTGAGCACGATCGGGCTCGTCTCGATGCGGCGCAGCTCGAGTCCGAGCGTCGCCACCGAGATCCGCCGGTCCGAGCGCCACGCACGAACGGCGGCGCGCGTCAGCGTGCAGACGGGCTCGTAATCCTGCAGCGCGGCCACGACCTCGCGCGCACTGACTACGCTGAGCTGGCCTTCCTGCTCGCGTTGCCAGCGCAGCTCGCGCGATGACTGTGTCGCGGCAAGGCGATACCGAGCGCCGGCCGAGTCGAGAAGCACGGGCGAGGCAGGGGGCGGTTGCTCGCGTCCGGCGAGCCGAACCATTCCCTCCCCCGGAAGGCCCAGGTCGCGCGTGCGCAGCGTGCGGCATGCGCGATCGCTGTTCGCGAGATAGTCCGCGCAGACCAGTTGTCCGTTCGCGTCGGACTCATCGGCAGCGAGATGGGCGATGACGCGCGCGTCATCGCCGCCGGGGAGCCGGTCGAGGACAAGTCGCGACCCCTCGGCGGCGTCGATCAGCACGATCTGGCGCGCCTCGCCGGTGGCTGAGCGGTAGCTGCCAAGCCTGTTGACTGTCATCGGCCTCCTCCACGCGGGTAGTTGTCGGCTTGAACCGACGGCAGCGAACGTGGAGAGACAGCGGCCGGCTAGGCGAGCTGGAGGGAGGTTGGGGCGGGAGCGGTGCCGGGAGCGAAGGAGGGATTAGAGGCCAGCGAGGCTAGCGCCGGGCGGGGGTGCAGTCGCGCTCAGTGCCAGGGCGGCTGCGCCATCGTGCTTGGCGGCTGCGCGCTCAGCAGCGTTGTCGGGTTCCCGCCTGCGCTCCACGCTCGCCGGTCGCCGGCGTGCAGGTCGGGCTCCGCCGCAAAGAGGATCTGGCTGTGTCCCGGTCGCTCCCAGAGGGCGGGGTCCTCGCCGATGCGCGCGAGCGTCGCCGTGAGGACGGCGGCGGCGTCGAGAGCGGCGGCCTGCGCGCGTTCGCAGCTGGCGCAAACGACGGCGACGCGGGGTCGGCTGCCCTGGCGCCTGTAGCGCGGCAGGGCCTGCGACCAGCCGCTGACGAAGGCGTCATAGGCGGCCAGCCAGCTGAGCTCGCCACCGGCGTCAAAGGTGATCAGCAGGTCGCCCGCGGTGAGCTCGACCGCGGCGGCGGGGCGCAGCGCGGTCGGGTCCGCGAAGCCGCGGGGATGGACGCCCGGGTCGAACTCGAGCGGTGAGCTCGGCGGGGTGAGCGCGGCGCGGCCGGGCCCGAGGATCGCGCGGATCGCCCCGCCCGCGACCCGCTCGAGCGCGAGGAGATACGCGGTCGTGTGGACGTCCGCCCTGAGCGCGGGAAGCGCGGCGTCCTCGAGCACCGGCGCCTTGCGAGCGGGGATTGCGAGCAGTGCGAGCGCGCTCGGCCTCAGGACGCAGCACTGGGGAATGCCACCGCCATCCGGGCGATGGAGCTGGAAGCGCGCGATGAGCCCGGCGTCGGCGAGGCGCTTGAGCTGGCGTTGTGTGCCGGTGAGCGCCTGCCCGGGTCGGAACCGGCGGTGGATCTGGGTCGTGAGCGCGCAGCGCGCGGCGGCGAGCCATTCGAGCAACGCTCGATCGGTTGAATCGAGGCCGATCGCCGCTCGCGGCGGCGGCGTCTTCAGCCAGCGGACGCTCGTCGCCTCGTCGAGCGCGCGAAGCTCGAGGTAGCTCGCGGCGCTCGTTTCGGGCAACTGCAGGATCGGTGGGGGCGGCTGCGCGCTTGGTTCAGGCGGCTGCACGCGCGAGGCGAGCTTGGCGCTTCGCTGCGCCTGGCGAGCAGCATGGAGGGCGATGCGTTCGCGATCGATCGCCACCGGGAGCGTCGTTGCCAGAAACGGCCGCTCGCGCCCGCGCGCGGTCGTCCAGCTCGCGATCGCCGTGTGGCGCGGCAGGTGCAGGCGGACATCGGGGGTAGCCAGACGCATCGTCTCGTCGCCGGCGCCACGCAACTGATCGGAGTACTCGGAGAGCAACAGGCCGGCGACGGCGCGCGCGTCGGCGCTCGAGGCGGTCGCGAACAGCACACGGTGAGCAAAAAGGGCATCGAGCTGTTCGCGCAGCTCGAACGGCCACTGCGCGTCCGCCTGCCAGCAGGCGACCGTCTCGAGCCCGGCCGAGCGCTTGAGGGCGAGCGTCTGCGCGAAGGACTCGTTGATGACGAGCGGGGCCTCGTCGACCTTGAGCGCGACCGCACGGCGTTCCTGCGGGCGCCGCCTGTCCTGGACGCGCGCCAATGCCGCGTCGAGCATGCCGAGGAGCAGCTGCATCAGCACGGCGACGTTGCCGGCCCCGAGCTCACCGAGCGCGCCGCGCACAACGAGCACGCCCGCGCTTTCGATCAGCTCGTCGATGTCGATCCGCAACGAGTCGTAGCGCAACACGCGCTTGACGGCCGGCGAGTTGAGGATGCGCGCGAGCTTGTTCGCCGGGGCGTCGAGCTTCGCCGTCGTCGTCGAGCGAGCGTCGGCGAGCTGTGCCGGGAGCTCGTCGGCGAAGAAGGTTGCGACCTCGGCGTACTCGGGCAGCTCGAGGAGCTGTTGAGCCGCCCTGCTGCGGGCGGCGTGACCCGCGGGTCCGACTTCGAGCAGGCGCGCGACGTCCCAGAGCGTGGCGGCGGGGTCGCAGGCGAGGGCGGCGATGACCGCATTGCGCAGGTAGCGATCGGAGCTGCCGCGCACCTCGCCCTCGCTGAACAGTGCGCGCAGCGCACCGACGACCTGGTCGGCGATCGCGTCGGGCGCGGCGGCGACCGCGAGCGGGTTGAAGCCGACCGCCGGCGCGGCCATGTCGAGAAACGTGCAGGTGCGCTCCTCGGGGACGGCGCTGAGAATCGCATCTGCCGCGTCGCCCTTCGGATCGAGCACAATCACGGCGCACCGCTCGCGGGCGAGGTCCTCGCGCGCACTCGCGACCAGAAAGGATGTCTTCCCCTGCTCGACGGTGCCAACGACCGCCGTGTGCTGGCGGCGCATTTCGACGGCGATCGTGACCGCGCCGTGCTCGTCGCGCAGCACGCCGCACCCGTTGCGCGCACGGGTGATTGCGGGAGGCGCCGGTGCGAGCGGGAGCGCCCGCCGCAGGCAGGGCAGCGCCGCGAAGTCGGGAGACGGAAGCTGCCAGAGCTCGCTGAGCTCCTCGATCCGGTAGAGCAGACGCGGGATCCGCGGCACCGCTCGCGGCGTCAGCGCGTCAACGCGGCGGGCGCGGCCCGCCACGAGACGAGGACCGTCGGCCCCCGCGCAGAGTGCACTCGCGAGCGCGCGGGCGCTTCGGCGATCGGCGGCGAGAACGCGCGGTTGCGCCCAGAAGAGCGCGGGTGCGGGCTCGCGTCCGCGTTCTGATTCGCCGCGGCTTGGGCGAGCGACCAGCTGCTCGACGAGCACGCCGGCGGGTCTCAGCACCAGCTGGACGGTCGCCGGCGGCCCTGCGGCGGCCATCGCTCGCAGCAGCGCGTCGCCGCGGGCAAGTTGAGGCGGCGCTCGCGTGAGAGGTTGGATCGGCGTGGCTGCGAGCGTGGTCCGCCGGTGTAGCGCCACGAGCGCCGCCGGTGCGTCGAGCTCGCGGTCGAGCGCGCGCAGGCGGAGATTCGGGTAGCTCGCGCGCAGCGCGGCCTCGACGTGCCGCGCCGTGCCGGCGGGGGCGCTGACCGCGAACCAGGCGATCGGTACGCCGCCGGCGCGCCGGTCGAGGTGCACTTCGAGCGCGAGCACGCCACGCACGCCGCGGAGGTCAAGACGCGCGGAGCCGGCGAGCAGGGCGTGCAGGGCGGCCCATGTGGCGCGGAGCGTTTCCGGGCTCGCCCGATCGTTGCGGTAGGGCTCGACGAGGAAGCGGACCGAGGGCCGTGGCCGCGCGGGCCGCATCCGTGCCAAGGCCACGGCCAGAGCCAGCGCGCCAAGGCCGAAGAGCACCGCCGCCATCAGCCGCTGATCCGACCGCGACCCGCGATCGAGGACGACGGCTGTCGCGCCGCCGCGGCCTTCAGCGTGCTCGCGAAGCTGTCGCCGCCGCTCTGGCGCGATCGCGATAGGCGCGGTACTCGGCGCGCTCGGGGCGCAGGCAGGCGGCGATCGCGAGTGGGCGGCAGGCCTCGCTGTGGCGACCGAGCTGTTGCAGGGCACGGCCAAGGCAGAAGTGCGCGTAATCGTTCGTCGGCGCGGCGCTCGCGAGCGCGTCGAACTCTTCTGCCGCTTCGCGATAGCGCTGGCTGTGGAAGAGCGCGCGGCCAAGCGCCTCGCGGATCGATGCCTTGTTGGGCTCGAGCTCGCGGGCCTTGCGCAGCGAGACGGCGGCGGCGGCGAAGTCGCCGCTGTCTAGCAACGCGCTGCCGCGCTGGAAGAGCTCGTAGACGTCCTCGGCCATCTACTCACAGTAGAGGACTCGCTTTCTCAGCCAACGCTCAGCGAGCGGCCGAAAGCGCGGCGGAATGCCTCCGATTGTCGCTCGGCCCCCCAGCGCGCGAGCGTCTCGTCGCCACGCCGGCCGATCTCGAGCTCGAGGGCGAAGTTGCCGTTGTCCGCGTGCAGCGCGGCGACGTCGATCGCACCGTCGCGGCTGCGGTCAAGGTGCTCGGCGAGCGCGAGGATCGCGGCGAGCGCCTTCAGCAGTCGCTCGTCGCCGGGCAGGCAAACGCCGGCGAGCACGCCGAGCTCGGGCGTCCCCTTGCGGTGGTAGCGAACCGCCTGCGCGATCAGCGCCTGCTCGCGCTGGCTGTATCCGGGCAGCCCAGCAGCGAGCACCAGGTAACGCGAGTGCTTGTGGTGGTCGTCGTAGTCGATCGCCATGCCGATGTCGTGCAGCATCGCAGCGGCCCAGAGCAGCTCCGGCGCGTCGAGATCGGTCTTCGGCGTCGCGCCGGCGGCGGCCAGCGAGAGCCAGGCATGCCGGGCGATCTGGGCGACGTGCCGCGCATGGACGAGATCGTGCTGGTAGCGGTTGGCGAGGTTCAGCACGCTCGACTCACGCACGTCCTCGAAGAGCGGCGGATCGTGCTCGGCGAGGTGGGTGGAGAAGAAGACGCCCTCGCGCAGACCCGCCTCCGTCACCTCGAGACCGTCGGCGCCGACCGCTTCGAGCACTGCAGCGACAACCACCGCCCCGGCGAGGATGACGCCGGCACGCTCGGGCTTTATTCCAGGGAGCTGCGCACGCTCGGCCTCGTTCAGCGGCGCGAGGCGCTCGATCAGCTCCTCGAGCGCGTCGCGTTGCAAGACGAAGCCGTGAACCCCGATGCCCGCGCGCTCGGGCACCGTTGCCGCCGCGGACGCGAGGTTTCTGACCGTGCCGCCCATGCCGACGATCCTGCCGCCCACCCCGTCGAGCCAGGCAGCGCCACTCAGCTGCTCGAGGACGTGCTGGCGCAGGGCAGAGCGCTGCTTGCGCGAGGAGCCGCGCCCGAGGAAGCGCTCGGTGGTCCGAACCGTCCCGAGCGGCCAGGAGTCGCGCGCGAGGTCGCGGCGGTCGGCGACGTGGACGAGCTGCAGGCTGCCGCCGCCCAGATCCAGCACGACACCGTCGCGCAGCGTTGTCGTGTTGACCGCGGCGAGGTAGGCGTAGTGAGCCTCTTCGGCCGGACTGAGGATCCGCGCGGCGAGGCCAGTCTGCTCGCGGACCTGCGCGAGGAACTCACCTCCATTCGAGGCGTCGCGGATCGCGCTCGTCGCAACGGCATGCACGTTGCGAGCGGAGATGCCGCTCGCCGAACAGAAATGCGCGTACACCTCGAGCACCTCGAGCGCGAGCTGCATGCGTTCCGCAGTGAGCGCGCCCGTCAGCTCCAGGCCGGCGCCGATCCGCACGCCGTCGTAGATCTCGTCGCTGTGGTGCCAGTAGCGTCCGGAAACGGAGTCATAGACCACGAGCCGAAACGAGTTCGAGCCGAGGTCGATCACAACGGTGCGGTCTGGCATGCGGGAAGCGGAGCGTAGATCGCGGCCAGATAGCTCACCGGTTAGGTGACCTTTGCCGGCGCTCGCTACGCTGGTCTGGTGGCAGCAATTCTCGGGTTCCCCAATCCGGTCAACGAGAAAGCAGCGCGCGTTGTCGCCGGCGGCGTGTGCGTGCTCGCCGTGGCGACCATCGCGACCGGCTACTACCGGTTTGCGGCCGTGCTCGCCTACGGGTTCCTCGCGCGCGTGTTCACCGGTCCGAAGCTGAGCCCGCTCGGGCGGCTCGCGACGTCGGCGATCGCACCGCACCTCGGTTTGCCGAAATACGTGCCCGGACCACCGAAGCGCTTCGCTCAGGGGATCGGCGCACTGTTCACGACGGGCGCCGCGGTCGCCGCCTTCGCCGGCGCGAACACGGTCGCGATCGTCCTGCTGGCGATCATCGTGCTCGCCGCCGCGCTGAGTCCGTGTTCGCCCTCTGCGTAGGCTGCAAGGCGTTTGCGCTGCTGATGCGGGCCGGAGTGATCCCCGAGTCCGTTTGCGCCGAGTGCGGCGACCTTTCCTTAGGCGGGTTCGGAGACCTCGCCGGATAAAGCATTCGTCGGCCGGGGCGCGGGCCTGCGGAACTGTGCCCCGGCGAACCAGCAGAGGCCGATGAAGCACAGCGTCGAAGCGACGTAGAAGTTCAGCCGCATCCCCCAGAGGTAGTGCGAGGGGTCGATGCGCTGCGTCTCCTCGAAGATGCGAAAGCCGCTATAGCCCGCGACATATAAGGCGAAGATGGCGGGCGGCCGGATACGGCGCAGGCGCCCGAGCGACATCAGGAAGGCCGCGAAGAGGAAGTCCCAGACGAGCTCGTAGAGGAACATCGGCTCGAAGGTCGAGTACTGCAGGTAGCCGCTGTAGCGGTGCGCCGGCGAGATCTCGAGCGCCCATGGCAGCGAGCTCGGCGCACCGTAGAGCTCCTGGTTGAAGTAGTTGCCGACGCGCCCGATGCCCTGCGCGACGAGGATCCCCGGCGCCGCCGCATCCATGAACTGCGTGACGTTCGCACCGTGGCGCTTCAGCCGCCAGATGCCGACGAGTGCGCCGAGCGCGACGCCACCCCAGATGCCCATGCCGCCATCCCAGACGGCAAACGGCCCCCACCAATGCTTGGGCATCTGGTTGAAGCTGGTAGCGATGAAATAGAGGCGCCCGCCGACGATTCCCGCGGGAAATGCCCACAGCGCCACGTCGTAGACGAGGTCCGGGTCGCCGCCGCGCGCCTTCCAGCGAATGCGGGTGAGCGCGATCGCGGCGGCGACGCCGACCACGTAGGCGAGCCCGTACGCGTGGATGAAGAGCGGCCCGAGGTTCAGCCCGTTCGATGACGGACTTGGGATCGAGGCAAGCACTGGCACGGAGCGTAGTGATCGAGGGCCGAGGGGTAGAACCCCAGGGCCGCGATGTCGTAGGGTACGTCGTGGTAGCAGCGGCAGTCGCCATTGCCAGCGATGGCGCGCCGCGGTCACGGGTTGAGAAGCGGCTTTGGCCGCCCGCAGAGGAGCTTTCCAAGCCAGCAGAGGATGGAGACGCAACCCCACGAACAGACCCCCGAACCCGCGAGTGTGCGCCGGTCACGCCTGCGGGTCCTGCTGCGCGTCGTGACGCGCCGCGACGGCCGCGCGCCTGTCTGGCTCGAGGCCCTCGTGGTCGTCTGGCTGCTGTGGCTCTACGACCAGATCAACAACCTCGCGCCCCTGCGGCGGATCGCGGCGCTGCACAACGCGGCCAACCTGCTGGCGTTCGAGCGCTCCTTGAACATCTCGCCGGAGCTCGGAATCGACCGCTGGGTGGCCGCGCACGCGACGTTCGGGCTGATCTTCTCCTACTACTACGTCGCCGCGCACTTCTTCGTGACGTTTGGCCTGCTCGGCTATATGTGGTGGCGCAAGCCGCGCACGTACCGCCCGCTGCGCACCCAGCTCGTGATCATCAACCTGATCGGCCTCGCCGTCTTCTGGCTGTATCCGGTCGCTCCGCCGCGGATGCTCCGTGTCGACGGCTTCCGCGATGTGATCGCGCTGACCCAGGCGGTCGGCAACTTCCACACCGGCGCCCTGGCAAAGACGGCTGATCAGTACGCCGCGATGCCCTCGTTGCACATCGCCTGGGCCGTATGGTCGGCGATGGTCGTTTGGGCGCTGACGCGCCGGCGGGCGGTCCGGATCATTGCCGCCGCCTACCCGCTGATCACCGCTTTCGTCGTGATCGCGACCGGCAACCACTTCCTGCTCGACGTCTTCGCGGGGGCGGCGCTGGCGGGCACGGCCACGTTGGTGGAGATCGGAGCGGCACGCTGGATCACGGGCTACCGGCGGCGGCGCTATGGCCTCGCTGATCTGCGCCGCGGGGTGGTCGAGCCCGAATCGGCGCAGCAGTCGCTCGGCACGGTCTCAGCCAGCGGCTGAGGCGCGCAGCGCTCGCGCTCGCGTTACAGTGCGCCTCGTGTTGGGGCATAGGCGGGCATACGCGGCGCGAGAGCTGACGCTGGCGCTCGTGCTCGCGGGCATCGCGACGGGCGCCGCGGGCATCGCGACGGCGGCGAGCCCAACCCCTGTGCTCGGCGTCAGCGTCGTCGCCCAGGCGGTCGGGGGCAAGGTGAAGATCGAGCGGCCGGGCATGACGCATTTCGTCAAGCTCGGCGCCGCGCCGGTCATCGTCCCGGTCGGATCGAGCATTTCGACGAGCTCCGGAACCGTGCAGCTCACGGCGGCCTCGGTCGGCGGCGCAGCCCCGGTCTCAGCGCTCTTCTACAAGGGAACCTTCGCGATCTCCTCGCAGAGCACGACGACGGGCGTCGCGACGCTGACCCTCGATGGGCCACTCGCGGCGTGCCCGCCCAGCGCCACGACACGCACGAGCGGGGCGATCAAGGCGGCGCGGTCGCATCCGCACAAGCCGCCCGCGAAGCCTCCGACCCAGCGCTCGCTGTGGGGCAACGGCGGCGCCGGCCGCTTCCAGACCAAGGGCAACTATGCCGCCGCAACCGTGCTCGGAACCGTCTGGCTGACCACCGACTCGTGCACGGCAACCGCCGTCGGCGTGGCCGAAGGCAGCGTGAGCGTGACGGACCTCGTGACGAACAGCTCGGCGACGGTCACGGCCGACCAGGCGCTCACCGTGGCATCGGGCGGCACGACCTCGACCGGCTCCTTCAGCGGACCGACGACGCCACCGACGTGGGGCCACGCGATCACGATCAGCTCATCGAGCGGCAAGGTCAAGCTCGGCTCGCGCTACACGCTCACGGCAACCGGGACCGCTGCGGGCGCGGGCACCGCCTACATCTACGAGAACGTTGGCACGCCCTGCAGCACGACGCTTGCGGCAGAGCAGAAGAACAGCAGGGCTTTCAAGTTCAACAGCACGACGATCAGCGCGGCGGGAGCGTTTTCGCTCAGCGCGGCAGCGCTTGCCAAGCACGCTGGGACGAAGTACTACTGCGGCTATCTGACCAATCCGGCGGCCTACGCGCAGGTCGTGGTCACAGTCCACTCCTGACGCACGCACATCCTCTGCGCAGCTGACGCGCAGTCAGGCGCGACCCGCCGCCGCCGGAGGCGGCCATAAATCCCCAGACCGCTCAGCGGCCGATCGTGCGCGTGATCTCGCGGCTCCGCGGACCGAATTCGCCGAGCAGGGCACGGACGCGCTCGATACCCTCGCGCAACTCGCGATCGCCAACCTCGATCGGCAGCATCGAGTCCTGCAGGCCGCCGAGGATCAGATCCGCACGGGTCGCAGCGGCGGCCGCGTCCTGGAGCATCGATCGGGCGTTGCCTGGCGCTGCGTGCGGAGGCTGGCGCTCTCCGGCTTCGCCCGACAGGTTGTGGCGGGCAGCGAACTCCGAGCGCGTACGGCGCAGTTGCGCCGAGGCGCTCTGCGATGGTCGGAAGAGCTGGTCCTCGACGCGCTGTGCAGCGGCATCGTCGAGCAGCTCGTAGGCGCCGGAGACGCCGTCGAGTGCGAGATCAACCTGGTCGAGAGCGCTGGCCAGGTCGTCGAGCACCTGCTGGCGGCCCTCGGCGTTCGTGTACGCCACCGCCACAGCCTAATGCCGGTGCCATCGCCGCGATCACGGGTGATGCGGAGGTGGCAGCGACCGACTGCGCTGCTCTGTCCCCGCAGTGCCGTAGGGGTAATCGGCCGGCGCCGGGTCGCTGGCCGCGTCGAGCGTTGCGCACTCATCGGCGGTGAGGTGCAGACCTGCCGTACCGAGGTTCTCGTTGAGCTGCGCGAGCGTGCGCGCGCCAAGGATGACCGAGCTGACCCCGGGGCGGTCGACCAACCAGGCGAGCGCCACCTGCGCCATGCTGACCGCGCGCTCGGCGGCGATCGAACTGAGAGCGTCGATCACCGCCCACGTGCGCTCGGTGCTCGCGCGGCCATCGTAGGCTTCGACACCTCGATTCGGGTTCTCCCCCAGGCGGGTGGCACCCGAGGGACGGGTTTCGCGCGCGTACTTTCCGGTCAACCAGCCGCCGCCGAGCGGAGACCACGGCAAGAGCCCCAGGCCGTTGGCCAAGCAGGCGGGCATGATTTCCCACTCGATCTCGCGCGCGAGCAGGTTGTACTGCGGCTGCAGCGTGATCGGCCGCACCAGCGAGCGAAGCTCGGCCACGCCGACGATCTGCTGTAGCTGCCAGCCCGTGTAGTTCGACAAACCGACGTACGCGATATCCCCAGCGCGGACCGCATCGTCGAGAAAACTCAGCGTCTCCTCGGGCGGCGTCAGCGGATCGTGGGCGTGCACCTGGTAGAGGTCGACCGAGTCAACGCCCAACCGCCGCAGCGACGCGTGCAGCGCCGTCCGCAGATGGCGACGCGACAATCCGACGTCGTTGGGAGCCGGACCTGTGCGAAAGCGGCCCTTCGTCGCGAGCACAACCCGACTGCGGACCTCAGCGTTCTGGCGCGCGAGCCACCGTCCGACGATCTCTTCGGAGACACCGCCGCTGTACACATCGGCGGTGTCGATCAAGTTCCCCCCCGCCTCGAAGAACGCGTCAAGCTGGCTGTGCGCCGTGACCTCGTCGCTCTCGGTCCCGAACGTCATCGTGCCGAGCGCCAGCGTCGAGACGATGGCGCCACTACTCCCAAGCGTGCGGTACTCCATGCGCTACCTCCGTCTTGATCGTGAGCGACCCGAGCCTACCCACCAGTCTGCGCCGGCGCAGCCAGCAGAGCCTGGGAGCGGGCGCAGAGCTCGGCGAGGGCGGGCGGCTACACGCACCCACGCAGAGCGCTGAAGTGTGAGAGCGCGCGAGCCACGCAGCTCGCTGTCGGTCGCGCCCTGCAGCCCCAGTGGGCGCCTTGGCAAGCGCTACTGTGCGGCCATGGAACAGAGGCCGCTCGAGGCGTCAGGAGCCGTCGTTAACGGTGCTGAGTAAAGCCGAGTGCGACGCGGCGCGGGCGCGAGCTGCGGGTGTTCTTGCGCAGGCAGGGCTTGCAATGACACAGGCCGAGCTCGAAGCGATCGAGGTGGCGGACTTCGGCCTCTCCAAGCTTGAGCAGACGGGTCTCGAGATCGTCGTCTACGTGAACAGCGAGCGCGTCTGTGCGAAGGAGCTCGTGATGTTCCCGCGCCAGCTCTGTCCCGAGCACCGGCATCCGCCGTTCGATGGGACCCCGGGTAAGGAGGAAACATTCCGATGCCGGGCGGGCACCGTTTACCTGTATACGCCGGGAGAGCCGACGGACCATCCGGCGGCGCGCGTCCCGGCCGATGGCGTCTTCACGGTGTGGCACGAAATCGTGTTGACGCCAGGAATGCAGTACACGATCGAGCCGAACACGCTGCACTGGTTCCAGGCTGGCGACGGCGGTGCCGTCGTTTCGGAGTTCTCGACCCAGAGCCGGGACGATCTCGACGTTTTCACCGATCCGCGCATCCAGCGCACAACAATCACGGCCGACGCCTGAGCCGGTCGCGGCGGTGATTCGCGTGCGCGCGAGTTGCACCCCGGCGGCGCTCCCGGCGCAGGGAGCGGCACGCTTGCCGGGTAGCCAACTCCCCACTAAACGCAGGTAATTCACGTCCCACCGCGTGCCCAGGGGGTCTACGGTCCTTCGCGGATAAGGGTGCTCGGGGGTGCTCCGAGCCGGGCTCGGAGAAGACGATATGGGTCGGTTACGCGCAGCGGTACTCGGATGCCTGGTGCTCGGCTTGGTGGTGGCCGCGCCGGCGCTCGCCTCCGGTATCACGAACGCAGGCGATGACCTGCGCACGGGCTGGTATCCCAACCAGCCCACCCTGACGCCGCAACTCGTCAGCGGCGGCACCTTCGGCCAGCTGTGGTCGACATCGGTCAACGGTCAGGTGTATGCGCAGCCGCTGCTGTCGAACGGCACGGTGTTCGTCGCCACCGAGACCAATCACATCTACGGACTCGATCCGGCCAGCGGCGCAATCCAGTGGAGCAAGGCGCTCGCGACGCCGTGGAACCCGGCCGACATCGGCTGCGGCGACCTCACACCATCGATCGGCGTCACATCGACGCCGGTAATCGACACCACGACGAACACCGCATATCTGACATACAAGACCTACGTTTCCGGAACCAGCGGTCCCGCGGCCTGGTTCATGGACGCCTACGACATTACGTCCGGGGCCGAGCGCGCCGGCTTCCCGGTGGCGCTCGGCGGCACCGCGCAAAACGCTTCCGGCCGCACGTTCCTCGCCGCCAACGAGTTGCAGCGTCCCGGCCTGTTGCTGCTCGACGGCGTCGTCTACGCCGCGTTCGGCAGCCACTGCGACACCGCCCCGTGGCAGGGATGGGTGTTCGGGGTCTCGACCTCCGGCCAGCTCAAGGCACGCTGGGTCGACAACCAGACGGCGAACGGCGCCGGCATCTGGCAGTCGGGCGCTGGCCTGACCTCCGACGGGCCGGGCCAGATCCTCCTGACCACCGGCAACGGCGGCGCTCCGACCACGCCGACGCCCGGGAACACGCCGCCGGCGAACCTCGGCGAGTCGGTCGTGCGACTGCAGGTGCAGCCGGACGGGACGCTCCAGCCGGTCGACTTCTTCGCGCCGTTCGACGCCGCATCGCTCGACAACTTCGACGCGGACTTCGCCTCGGGCGGCATCACCGGCCTCCCGGACGCCTATTTCGGCACGCCGACGCTGCCACATCTCGGCGTCGTCGTCGGCAAGTCCGGATACGTGTACCTCCTCAACCGCGACGCGCTGGGCGGCTTCGACCAGGGGCCTGGCGGTACCGAGGCGGTCGTGCAGCGACTCGGACCGCGCGGCGGAGTGTGGTCGCGGCCCGGGATCTGGCCCGGCGACGGCGGCTGGATCTACATCCCGACCTCGAGCGGATCGAACGGCGGCGGCTTGCTCGACGTCTACAAGTACGGCCTCGATGGCAACGGCCAGCCGTCGCTGTCGCTCCAGGCGAGCTCGTCCGACGTGTTCGGCTGGGGCAGCGGCGCGCCGGTCATCACCTCCAACGGCACGACCTCCGGCAGCGCGCTGGTGTGGATCATCTGGGCGACCAACCGCACGGGCGCCGGCGGTCAGCTGCGCGCGTACGATCCGGTGCCGGTCAACGGCCACCCAGTACTTCGGTGGAGCGCACCGATCGGGACCGCGTCCAACTACAGCACCCCCGGCGTCGGCGCTGGGCGACTGTACGTCGGCACGCGCGACGGCAAGGTCCTCGGGTTCGGATCGCCGATCACGCCGGTGCTGAGCGGCTCGGCGCTCACGCTCCCGACCACGACGATCGGCAGCAGCAGCCAGGGCACGCTCACGCTGACCGCCAACCAGACCATCAACGTGTCCGGCGCTCAATTCCAGCCCGAGCGCGTTCACGCTCGGCACGCCGACGCCGGCCCTCCCGGCGCACCTCCTCGCCGGCCAGACAATCTCGATCCCGGTCACGTTCGCGCCGACGCAGACCGGCCTCTCGGGTGGCCAGGTCGCGGTGACCACGGACGGCCCGCAGACGACGTCGTTCGCCGTCTCGGGCACCGGTCAGGCGGCCGGCCCGCTGCTGGCCACAAGCCCGCCGGTGGTCTCGCTGGGCGGCACCGCGGTCGGGGGCCACCTGTCCGGGAGCGCGGTCTTCTCCAACATCGGCTCGGCGCCGCTGACGATCAACTCGGTGCAGCTCCCCGCCGCGCCGTTCAGCGCCAGCGGCGTGCCGGCGCCGGGAACCCAGATCGCCGCGGGGGCGTCGATCACGGTCAACGTGAACTTCGACCCGACGGCGCTCGGGACGTTCGTCGATTCGATCGGAATGAACACGACCGGCGGCAACGGCACCGTCGGTCTGTCCGCCATCGCCGGCACGCCGGGGGCGTTGCAGATCACCAGCGAGTCGAACGACTACGGCTCCGTCCAGGTCGGAACCACCGCCACGAAGACCTTCACCGTCACCAACACGGGTGGCTCCGACATTACGATCACGAAGTCCAAGCCTCCGAGCGGCGGAGCGTTCGCCGCGACCAGCTCGCTCCAGGAGGGCACGACGATCGCTGCAGGCCAGACGCTCACTGAGACGGTGACGTTCACGCCGACGTGGCCCGGCTACGCCGCCGGTACCTGGCAGATCACCGGCGATGACAGCAGCGGCCTGCACCAGGTGCAGTTCACCGGCACCGGCAGCGTGCCAGGCCCGGCGAGCGGGAACTGGAGCACGAACGGGTCCGCAACCTTCTCGGGCTCGACGCTCTCGCTGACCGGGACGGGCACCTTCCTCGCCGGCAGCTCGTTCTTCCGGACGCCGCTCGACAGCCATCACATCATCGTTACGTTCGACAGCACGATCGGCGGCGGCAGCGGCGCCGACGGCCTGACGTTGACGCTCGCCGACGCCGCGCGCGGCGCGACCGCGAGCTCGCTCGGCTACCGCGGCGGCGGGCTGGGCTTCTCGGGGATCCCGGGCGTCGCAGTGGCACTCGATACGTACAAGAGCTCGGTCAACCCGTCGGCGAACTTCACCGGCATCACCGACGGCCCGACCTCCGGCGGCCCTGACCTGATGCACTGGCTCGCGACCGCCAACCTCGCTGCATCACTGCGAAGCGGTACTCACCACGTGAAGGTCGAGCTGTTGAACGGCACGCTCACCGTCACGATCGACGGGACACTCGTCCTCACCAACGCGGTGACGCTCGGGCCGAACGTGCTGATCGGGTTCACCGGCGGCACGGGCGGCCTCACCGACAACCACCAGGTGACCAACGTTGTCGTGTCCGGCGACACGGCACCGGCCCCGCAGACGGCGACGCTGAGCGTGACCAACGCCGTCGCGGCGCCGTCCGGGTCGCCGCAGCTGGGCACGCAGATGACCTTCAGCGGGAGCTGTCCGTCGACGTTCACGACCGCCGCTCTGGGCAACGGCGGCTCGGCCTCGCCGACCCTCACCGGGGCCGTGCCGGGCAGCTCGTGCACCGTCAGCGAGCCGGCGCCGGCGCCCGGTGGAGGCACCTGGATCACGACCGTCTCAGTCAACGGCGGCGCGCCCGTCACGCTGACGGCGACCGCAGGCCAGCTGACCGTGCCGAGCTTCGCGATGGTGGCAGGCCAGAACACGGTCGCATTCACGAACACGTGGGTCGCGCCCGGGGCGCCGGCGACGCTGTCGCTGTCGAACGCCGTCACGGCGCCCGCGGGCTCGTCGCAGGCGAGCGCGCAGATGGTGATGAGCGGATCGTGTCCATCGGCATTCACGACGGCCGCGCTGGGCAACGGTGGCACCGCCTCGCCCACGCTCACCGGTGGCGTCACCGGAGCGATGTGCACCGTCAGCGAGACGGCGCCGGCGCCGGGCAACGGCAACTGGGTCACGACGGCCTCGGTCAACGGCGGAGCGCCGGTCACGCTCACGGTCTCCGGCGGCCAGCTAACGCTGCCGAGCTTTGCGCTGATCGCCGGCACCAACACGGTGGCGTTTACAAATACGTGGACCCCGCCCTCGACAGTGATCGTCCCCGACCCGACCGCGGGCGGATGGCAGCTCAACGGCACAAGCGCGATCTCCGGCACGCAGCTCGTGCTCACGCCGGCATCGACCAGCGTCGCCGGCTCGGCCTTCTGGCCGACCGCGCTCGACCCGCGCAACCTGACCATCAACTTCGACGCGTCGATCAGCGGCGGCACCGGGGCCGACGGCATGACGCTGATCTTCGCTGACGTCTCCAAGGGCGCGAAACCAACATCACTCGGAGCGACAGGCGGCGGGCTCGGCTTCTCGGGGATCCCAGGCATCGCCGTGGCGCTCGATACGTACAAGAACTCGGTCAACCCGTCGGCGAACTTCGCCGGCATCACCGACGGCCCGACCTCCAGCGGCGCTGACCTCCTGCACTGGCTCGCGACCGCAAACCTCAGCGCGCCGCTTCAGAACCAGACGCACCACATCACGGTGACGACGTCCAACGGCACCCTCAGCGTGGCCGTCGACGGCACCCAGGTTCTCTCGCAGGCGGTCACGCTCCCGGCCAGCGCTTACCTCGGGTTCGGCGCCGGCACCGGCGGTCTGACCAACCGCCATGCGGTCGCCAACCTGACCGTCGTCCCAGCAGGCCCGCCCGCTCCGGCGACGCTGACGATCACGAACGCAGTCAAGGCGCCGGCCGGCTCGCCACAGGCGAGCACGACGTTCGCGATCTCGGGGAGCTGCCCGTCGAGTTTCACGACGGCCCCGCTCGGCGACGGCGGCAATAGCTCGCCGACGCTGACCGGCGCAGTCTTCGGCTCGTCATGCACGCTCAGCGAGCCCGTACCGCGGCGCCGGCCGGCGCGAAGTGGACGGTGGCGGCGTCGGTCAACGGCGCAGCCGCACAGACGCTCGCGATCACCGCCGGCACCGCGACGCTGCCGGCGTTCGCGATGGCCGCGGGCACCAACACGGTCGCGATCACCAACACCTATACGCCGCCGTCGACCTCGCTGGTGCCAGACCCGACCGCGGGCGGCTGGAAGTTCAACGGAACGGCCGTGCTCAACGCGTCGGCGCTTCAGCTGACCAACGCCACGACGACGTTCGCCGCGGGAAGCGCCTTCTGGCCGACCGCGCTCGACCCGCGCGCGCTGCGGATCGACTTCGACGCGACGATCGGCGGCGGGCAGCGGCGCCGACGGCCTCGCGTTCGTGTTCGCCGATGCCACGCGCGGGGCGACCGCGAGCTCGCTCGGCTATCGCGGCGGCGGCCTCGGCTTCTCCGGCATCCCCGGGCTCGCGGTCGCGCTCGACACGTACAAGAGCTCGGTCAACCCGTCGGCGAACTTCGTCGGCATCACCGACGGCCCGACCTCCAGCGGCACTGACCTGATGCACTGGATCGGCACCTTCAACCTCACGGCGTCGCTGCGCAGCGGCACGCACCACGTCACGATCACGACCACCGCGACGACGCTGACGGTGGCAGTTGACGGGACGCAGGTGCTCTCGAAGACGGTGACGATGCCGACCAGCGCGTTCCTCGGTTTCAGCGGCGGCACCGGCGGATCGACCGACCGTCACGCGGTCTCGAACCTGACGGTCGTGACCTTCCCCTGAGCCCGGCGCTGAAGCGCCATTAGCTCGGGCCGATCCGTAGAAGAAGCCCCGCCTAACAGCGCACTCGCTGCGATACCGCTACCGGGATTCGAACCCGGGTTTCCGCCGTGAGAGGGCGGCGTCCTAGTCCCCTAGACGATAGCGGCGCGGTGTCGGGCGCCTGAGGCTAGCAGAGGCTTGGCGAGCAACTGGGACGTGGCGTTGCTATCGTCGGCCGCTGCCGGCGGATGTGGCGGAATTGGTAGACGCGCACGGTTCAGGTCCGTGTGGAGGTAACTCTGTGGAGGTTCGAGTCCTCTCATCCGCATCGCGAAAGGCCTGCAAGGACCGGCCTGGCTGAAAGCGCCCGGCGGCTATCCGCCGGCGCTCCGCGAGGCGACGAGACTGGGTTGGGTTGGCAGGGACGCGCTTCGCGGCCGCCGTCTGCTGCATCGAGCCGCGGCTCAGGCTGATCCGAGGAGTGTGCTTCGGCGTCGCTGACGCTTTGGTGTGCGTCGGTCTTCGCGCGGCGCGGGGCCGGTCGACTCGCGAACGATGAGCTCAGCCGGCACCAAGTGCTGGCGGGGGGATGTGTCCTTGCCGGTGAGCTTGTCGATCAGCATCTCCGCTGCCAGCCGGCCCGCTTCGAACGCAGGCCAGTCGACGCCCGTGAGGGCCGGGGTCAGCACCTCGGCGAACTGCGCTGCGATCACGGAGACGACCGAGAAGTCCTCGGGGACGCGGAGGTTGGCCGCGCGAATGGCGCCGAGCAGACCCGTGAACTGCCAGCCGGTCGTGATCGCAGCCGTGCACGCCGGCTCTGAGGCCAGCAGCCGGGAGGCGATCACGAATGCGTCGCTCGGAGTGTGTGAGGACGGGACATGGATGCCGCGGATCCCCAGCTCGCGCGTTCGGCTGTGGAAGACGTCGCGGGCGATCACCGCCGCCGTCGAGCCGGCCTCGAGCAGGTCGTCCGCGAAGTTGAAAAGCGCGACACAGGTGTGTCCGAGGCGCGCAAGGTGGGCGAGGCTCGTCTCGATGGCGCCGCCGAAATCCATGTCGACGAAGCTGATGCCCTCCAGATCGTCCGTCCTACCGATCAGCGAGAAGGGGTAGCCAGCCGCCTTCAGCCGCTCGATGCGCGGATCATCGCGGAGCGTCTCCATCAGGATCACGCCATCCGCCCGACCCTGCGCGACCAGCTGGGTGACCGCCTCCGGGTCGGTGACCTCGGTGGAGATGAGCAGCGCGTAGTCGCTCGCGCTCGTTGCCTGTGTCGCCCCGGCGACGAACGTTTGCTGAATCGGCACGAGGTGCCATTGCGGCGAGGGCAGGTAGAGCGCGATCGTGTGCGAGGCGCCACTCGCGAGCGCACGGGCCGGCCCGTGCGGACGATAGTCGAGCTCATCGATCGCCTCGCGGACGCGCGTGCGCATCTGCTCCGAGACGGAGCGCTTGCCGCTCAGAACGTAGGAGACAGTGCTCAGCGCAACGCCTGCGCGCTCGGCGATCTGCGCCATCGTCACCGGTCTCGTGTCGGCCATCCTGCGGATTCTCGCATCGCTCCCGTCTGTCCGTCGTGCGGATTTGAGTCGAAGCGCTTCGAAGACGTTTGCCATGCCGGGCGCGTCAACGAATACGCCGAACGGTGCCGTTGTTGAGGGTTTGGCGGCTGGCGACCGCGACGACTCTACAGGTGGCGGGGCAGACGGTGTCGAAGCGCTTCGAACTAGACAGCTGCGATCGACGCTGGTAGTGTCGAAGCGCTTCGACACGTCGTCGGGCGACGACCCTGAGGAGGGGGCGTGACATCCGTTGCGACAATCGGCTCGGCCGTCGCGCCGACAGCTTCAGCTTGCGTGCGACTCCGCCCGATCGACGGCCGTGGGGTCGTCGTTCGGGACGGGCTGCTCGCCGACCGCCAACGCATCAACCGCGAGGTCACGCTTCTTCGCGGGGCCGCGGAGCTCACGCGCGCCGGGACGTTCGACAACCTGCGGATCGCGGCGGGACTGGCGCTCGGGGGAGCGGCGCGGCATGGTCTTCAGCGACTCAGACGTCTACAAGTGGCTCGAGGCGCTTGCTTGGGAGATCGGACGCGAGCCGTCCACCGAGCTCGAGGCCTCGAGCGCGCGAGGCGATCGAGCTCGTCGGCGCAGCACAGGAGTCCGACGGCTACCTCAACAGCTGGTGCCAGGTCGTTGACCCCACCTGGCGCTGGACCGACCTGACGATGGGCCATGAGCTGTACTGCGCGGGCCATCTGATCCAGGCCGGAGTCGCGTTCGCGCGAGCGACGGGCGACACGTCCCTGCTGGCGGTGGCCCGTCGCTTCGCCGATCTGATCGACGAGTCGTTTGGCAGCGACGGTCAGCTGGGCACCGACGGCCATCCCGAGATCGAGGCGGCCCTCGTTGAGCTGTACCGCCAGACGGCGACGGTCGCTATCTGAAGCTCGCGGACACGCTCACTGACGCGCCGCGGGTCAGGCACTTCGCGGGCGGTCCCTTCGATCTCAGCTACTACCAGGATGCCGAGCCCGTTCGCGACGCGCGATCGATCGTCGGTCACGCGGTGCGCGCCCTTTACCTGGCGGCGGGCGTCACCGACATCTACGCCGAGACCGGCGACGATGAGCTGCTTGCGTCGGCGCTGCGGCCAGTGGGACGACCTGGCGGCGACGAAGACATACCTGACCGGGGGGATCGGCTCGCGCCACCACGGCGAGGCGATCGGCGATCCCTACGAGCTGCCTCCCGACCGCGCGTACTGCGAGACGTGCGCTGCGATCGCGAGCATCATGTGGAACTGGCGACTGCTGCTCGTCACCGGGGAGAGCCGTTTTGCGGACCTGCTCGAGCGGACTCTCTACAACGGGTTCCTCTCTGGTCTGTCGCTCGACGGCGCATCGTTCTTCTACACCAACCCGCTGCAATCGCGCAACGGCAAGCGCCGCCACCACTGGGACCCGGTGGCGTGCTGCCCGCCGAACATCATGCGACTGCTCGCGTCGGTGCACCACTACCTCGCGACCACCAGCGACGACGGCGTCCAGATCCACCAATACGCGAGCCTCGACGATCGGTGCTGTGGTGTCCGGCGCGGGGAGCGTCGAGCTGGCGCGTGGAGACGGGCTACCCGTGGTCGGGATCCGTAACGGTCGAGGTGATCGCCGGCGGCGACGCCGAGTGGACGCTCGCGATGCGGGTGCCGGGCTGGGCGCGAAGGCCCTGCTCGACGGCAAGGCAGTCGCCCCGGGGTACGCGGAGCTGAGGAGGCGCTGGCGGGCTGGCGACCGCGTCGTCCTCGAGCTCGACGTCGCGCCCAGGCTGACGGCGCCGAACCCGCGGATCGACGCCGTCCGCGGCTGCGTGGCCGTCGAACGCGGGCCGATCGTCTACTGCTTCGAGGAGGGCGACCTGCCGGACGGGGCAAGCCTCGCAGACGTTGCGCTCCGGACGGACACGGCACCGGCCGACAGCGGTCCGCTGGCGACACCTCGGCGGCTTGCCGGGCGTGTCCGTTGCCGGAGTCCTCCGCGACCTCGACGGCTGGGGGCAGACCGAGTACGTCGACGCTCGCGAACTCCCGCAAGACGCCGCGCCCGTAGCGGCGCAGCTGCTCGCGATCCCGTACTTCGCGTGGGCAAACCGAACAGACGGCGGGATGCGCGTCTGGCTCCCCAAGTCCGACTGAAGGCGAGGCTTCTTGGCGACTCTGGCCCTTGAGCAGGTGACGAAGGTCTTCCCGAACGGCGTCGAGGCCGTTCGCGGGTTCGACCTTTTCGTCGACGAAGGGGAGTTCGTCGTGCTGGTCGGGCCCTCGGGCTGCGGCAAGACGACTGCGCTGCGGATGGTTGCCGGCCTCGAGGAGCTGACGTCGGGAACGATCCGCCTCGACGGGCGAGGTCGTCAATGACGTCTCGGCCCGCGAGCGGGACGTGGCGATGGTCTTCCAGAACTACGCCCTCTACCCGCACTTGAGCGTGCTCGACAACATCGCGTTCTCGCTGCGCGGTGCGCGGCATCTCCCGGCCGGAGCGCCGGCTGAAGGCGCGGGCGGCGGCGGAAGTTCTCGGCCTCGGCGAGGTCCTCGAGCGCAAGCCTCCGCAGCTCTCGGGCGGCCAGCGCCAGCGCGTCGCAATGGGCCGTGCGCTCGTCCGTGAACCGCGCGTCTTCCTGATGGACGAGCCACTGTCGAATCTGGACGCCAACCTGCGCGTGCAGATGCGCAGCGAGGTCCTGCGCGTTCAGCGGCGTCTCGGGGTCGCGGCGCTCTACGTCACGCACGACCAGACCGAGGCGATGACGATGGGAGACCGCGTCGCGGTCCTCCGCGACGGCACGCTCCAGCAGCTCGCAACCCCGCAGGAGCTCTATGAGCGCCCGACCAACCTGTTCGTTGCCTCGTTCATCGGCTCGCCGCCGATGAACCTGTACGAAGGCGAGATCTCGGGGCCCGCGCACGAGCTCGTACTTTCGCTCGGTCGGCAGCGGCTCGCTCTGTCAGCGGACGCCGGACAGCGGCGTCCCGACCTGGTTGGCAGTACGGCTCGCGAAATCGTGGTCGGGATCCGGCCCGAACTGCTGACCATCACGCCTGGTGGGAGCGCGGACCCGGGGCCGACGCTCGAAGCACAGGTCGAGCTCGTCGAGCTCCTCGGCAACGAATCGCTCGTCCATTTCTCGACTGACGCACGGGTGGTGCGCAATCGCGCCGGCGTGTGGACGGCGGACGCGACGACGCACGGTGAGATCGCGGGTGCGGTCGCCAGCGAGAGCGTCGCGCGAGTGGATCCGCGAGTGCCCGTCGCAGCAGGCGACCGTGTGTCGCTCGCTGTCGACGTGAGCCGTCTGACCTTCTTTGACGCCAAGACCGGCGACGCGATCGCAGACGCCTCAGCTGCGATGCCGGCAAAACCGCCGGCGCCCCGCGCGAATGCCGAGGAGCAGGGAGCGTGAGATGGCAACGTTCGTAGCCAGCAAGACGGGCGTCGTCGTGCGCCACGGCGGCGAAGTCCTCCAGGTGGATGCGTGGGGTGAGAGCGGCGCGCGGGTGCGGTCCACTCGCGCTGCGTCCGTTGCGGAGACGCCCGGGAGCGCCTTGGACGAGTCCGGAGCCCTCGATGCACATGTCGAGATCACCGATGGCCGCGCACGCGTGCGCAACGGCGACCTCGTCGTCGAGGTGCGTGAGAACCCAGAGAATCGATTCGCGCCGTTCCCGCCGCTCGTGCGGTTCTTGCGGGACGACGGCAGCGAGCTCTTCGGCGAGAGCGTTCCGCACTTCACCGCGCCCGCCCAGCGACGCTACGGCCACGGCGGCGGGGACCTCTACGCGTGCGAAGTGCTGTTCGACGGCCACGCGGAAGAGCGCTTCTACGGGCTGGGCCAGCATCAGCACGGACTGCTGGACCAGAAGGGGGCCGTGATCGACCTGATCCAGCGCAACACCGAGGTCAGCGTGCCATTCGCTCTCTCGAGCCGCGGCTACGGCCTGTTGTGGAACATGCCGGGGGTCGGTCGCGTCGAGCTGGCCGCCAACGGTACGCGGTGGACTGCGGCCGCAGCCAGACAGATCGACTACTGGGTGACGACCGGCGCAACTCCTGCCGAGATCGTCAGCCACTACGCGAGCGCCACGGGCTTGCCACCGATGCTGCCGGACTGGGCCTCCGGATTCTGGCAGTGCAAGCTGCGCTACAAGAATCAGGAGGAGCTCCTCGAAGTCGCGCGCGAGTACCGGCGCAGAGGCCTGCCTCTCTCCGTCATCGTCTGCGACTACTTCCACTGGACGCGACAAGGGGAATGGAAATTCGACCCCGACGAGTGGCCCGATCCCCAAGCGATGGTGGACGAGCTGCGGGAGTTGGGGATCGAGCTCATGGTTTCGATCTGGCCAACCGTCAATCCGAACAGCGAGAACTACGCGGAGATGGACGCGCGTGGCCTGTTGGTACGCAACGTGGCGGGGCTGCCGCTGCACCTGGCGCTCTGGGACAAGGGAACCGACGGCCACGCCTTCATGCGCTTCTACGACGCGACCAACCCCGAGGCGCGTCGCTACATCTGGGAGAAGGTCACCGACGGCTACGGCCGCTACGGGATCCGTGCCTTCTGGCTCGACGCGTGCGAGCCAGAAGGGCTCGCCGAGAACTCCGAGGACGCCCGATACTTCGCGGGCCAGGGCGCAGAAGTGCAGGGCATCTACCCGCGAGAGCACGCGCTGGGCTTCGACGAGGGGCTCCGCGCCAGCGGCGAGGAACAACCGCTGATGCTTTGCCGGTCCGCTTGGGCTGGAAGTCAGCGCTACGGGGCGGCAGTGTGGTCGGGCGACATCGAGTCGACGTTCGAGGCCCTGGCCGCGCAGATTCCAGCCGGCCTGAATATCGGGATCTCGGGAATCCCGTGGTGGACGACCGACATCGGCGGCTTCCGCCACGGCGACCCAACCACGGACTACTTCCGCGAGCTCATTGTCCGCTGGTTCCAGTTCGGTGTCTTCTGCCCGCTGTTTCGGCTTCACGGCGTCCGCGACCCAGGCCCGCTGATCGGGTCCGAGCAGACCGGAGCGCCCAACGAGGCGTGGTCTTTTGGCGAGGAGGCATACGAGCTGATCCGCCAGCAACTCGAACTCCGCGAGCGCATTCGCCCCTACGTGATGGAGCTGATGGCGACCGCCAGCGCAACCGGCCTACCGCCGATGCGCGCGCTCTTCCTGGAGTTCCCTGACGACGAAGCGGCTTGGGAGATCGTCGACGAGTACATGTTCGGGCCGGACATCCTGGTGGCGCCGGTTACCGCACTCGGTATGCGAGAGCGCGACGTATATCTGCCCGCCGGCCCTTCGTGGCTCGACGCGTGGACCGGAGAGCCCGTCGCGACGAACGGCTGGGTGAGCGCCGAGGCGCCACTCGCACGCATTCCGGTCTACCTGCGAGCCGGCGGCAGCTTGAGCAGCCTCGCGGCGGAGGAGAGCGACCAGCCATGACCGGGCAGGCGACCAGCGGCGGCATGGACAGTCAAGCGCGGCGCGCCTTGCCGGAGCCGCCAACGTCCACCGGGCGCACGACCCGTCGATTCGCGCCCGGCCTGGGACCGCTCTCGCGGCTGTCCGGCGCGCACAAACAACAGCTGGCGGGTTGGCTTTTCCTGATACCCGCGATCGCATACGTACTCTTTGCCTTCGCCACACCAATTGTCTACAACGTGGCGTTCAGCTTCGAGCACGATTCGCTCGCGACGATCGGAAGCATCAGCGCTCCCTGGGCCGGGGTCGCGAACTACACCACCCTGTTCCACGACCAGATCGCGATGAGCGCGATCGTTCATACCCTCATCTTCACGATGGGCTCCCTCGCGGGCCAGTTCGTAATCGGTTTCGGCCTCGCCCTCCTCTTCAGCACTCACTTCCCGGGGCGGACCATCGCGCGCTCCCTGGTGATCGTCCCCTGGTTGGTGCCTCTGCTCGTGACCGGAGTCATCTTTCGGTTCATGTTCCAAGCGGAGGGCGGCGCCGTGAACCAGGTGCTGATGGACATCGGTTTCATCAACACACCGATCGACTGGCTCGGAAGCACGAGCTACGCTCTGCTGACGGTCACGCTGGCCAATATCTGGCTGGGGGTGCCGTTCTTCACGCTCCTGCTCTACAGCGCGCTCCAGGAGGTTCCGGCAGAGGTTAAGGAAGCCGCGGTCATCGACGGTGCCGGTCCGTGGCAGCGGCTTCGCCTCGTCATCCTCCCGATCATCCTGCCAGTCATAGAGATCACGTTCGTCCTGGGCTTTGTCTTCACCGTCAAGGTTTTCGACCTGATCGTCGGGATGACCAGCGGCGGCCCGGCGACCGCCACGCAGCTGGTTTCCACATGGTCGTACGCGCTCGGCTTCCAGCAGTTCAACTTCGGCGAGGCGGCGGCGCTCAACAACGTGTTGCTCGTAGCCGCGCTGGTCTGCGCGCCGCTGTATCTGCTGCTCAGCCGAGATCAGCTGAGCCGCAGCTCGGGAGCGGGACGATGAGCAAGCGGCACAAGAAGACTGCCGTGCGATGGCTGAGCACGCTCGTCGCGTTCGCCGCCGTCGCGATCATGCTGTTTCCGATCTACGCCATCATCGTCGCTTCGTTCGAAACGACATCCACCCTATTCAGCACGAATTTCCATTTCTTCCCATACCAGCCGACGCTCGCGAACTACAAGACGGTCCTTCTCGGCACGCAGTCAGGCAATGGTGGGTCGATCACGATATCCGGCGACCAGCTCGCGCATATCCTGACAAGCTTCGAAATCGCCCTTGCGACGGCCGCCCTGACCTTGGTGATAAGTGTGCCCGCGGCGTACGCGCTGGCGAAGTACCGCATGCGAGTCACCGTCTTGTTCGTCGGAGGGCTGCTCGTCGCTCAGATCGTTCCATCGATCGTCTTGGCCACCTCCCTGTTTGCCATCCTGCTGAAGGCGGGTCTGGTGAACACCCTGCCAGGAGTGGTCATCGCCGACGGTACCTACGCCATTCCCTTCGGCATTCTCGTCTTGCGGGCTTTTCTATTCAGCTTGCCCAACGAGGTGATGCATTCGGCGAAGGTTGACGGCGCCACGGAGTGGCAGACGTTCCGCCTGATCGTGGTCCCGCTCGCACGGTCGGCCATCATCACCGTCGGCGTTTTCGCATTCCTTGCTGGCTGGGGCGATTTCATCTTCGCCCTCACGACACTGAACGGCGCCAGCTTCGAACCGATAACACTCGGCATTTACAGCTTCCTCGGGGACTATCAGGCCAACTGGGGCGCGGTGATGGCCGTGGGCGTCGTCGCGCTGTTGCCGGCCGCGGTATTGCTCGTGATCGCGCAGCGCTACATAGCGACCGGACTAACCGCCGGTGCCGTGAAGGGCTAACGATGCGCGCGATTCACCGTTCCGCGAGGGTGGGCAGCACCGGGCGGCGGCCCGGCGGGCACCCGAGAACTTGTCGAAAAAGTGTAGTGCACTGTAGCGATATAGCGAGAAAGGGAGAGAACAAGTGAGTGCAATTCTCGAAAAGCGAGGGCGAACTGGGTTCGTCGTGCTACTCCTGGCGGCGATGTGCGCCTTCGTGGCGTTGGCCGGCGCGAGCGCGCGTGCCGCGACACACATCACGCTGACGGAGGAGGACTACTTCACCGGAGCGAACCAGATCAGTGCCCTGACAGCCTACGACGCGGAGTTCGAGCACGCACATCCGGGTGTGACGATCAAGCGTGAAGCAGTGGCGTTCACCAGCTTGGACACGACTCTGCTGACGCAAGCAGGGGCGCATGACCTGCCGAACATCATCGCGACCGACAACCCGTTCGTAGCGGCGATGCAAGCGACGGGGCAAATCCTGCCTCTGAACAAGTTCAAGGGTTTTAGCGCCAAGGGTTACTACCCGGCGGTGATCGACGAAGGCAAGATCGGGAAGAACTACTACGCGCTTCCGGTCGCAGGCGCGAACACGATCGCGTTGATGTACAACCTCGCCGACTTCAAGGCGGCCGGTATCACAAGCCCGCCAACGACCTGGGCGCAGCTGGAAGCTGACGCGAAGGCCCTGACGACCAAGGGTGGAGCCGCGGCCGGAGGGGTTTCCGGATTCGGGATCACCTGCGACAACGGAGAAGACACGACGTGGCAATGGGAGCCCTTCTTCTGGGGCGACGCGGGCCAGTTCAACTTCTCGAACATCAGCAGTACCCCGGGACAGCAGGCGATGACACTGTTCCAGACGCTGCTCGCCCCGGGCGGCGGAGGGTACGACGGCGGTTGCAGCAATTACGAGCAGACTCCGAACATGACGGACGATTTCGCGGCGGGCAAGATCGCGATGATGCTGAACGGTCCGTGGAACTTCGGAATATTCACGGGGATCAACCCGGACGAGGTCTACGGCAAGTACTTCGGGATCGCACCGACTCCGACCGAGTCCGCGAGCCAGAAGGCCCACGCACCGCTCGGTGGCGAGGACTGGCAAGTGAGCAAGAGTGGCAGCAAGGCCGAGCAGCAGTTGGCGTTCGACTACGTCGAGGGCACGCAGACGCCTAGCGAGGAACTGAACCTTGCGAACCAGTTCGGCTACCTTCCGGCGCGGATCTCCGTCGCCAAGGAGTTCGTGAAGGCGGCCGGGCCGTCGTGGAACGCCTACGCGACGACGATCCTGTATGCGCATCCGCGCACGCTCGGTCTCGGTACGAAGTACAACACGATCTCGACGGCAGTCTGGGACGCGATCTCGGCTGTTTCGGCGAGCCCGACCAGTAGTGAAGTGACGAGTGCGTTGTCCACCGCCCAGGCGGCGATCAGCGCGGCTCTAAAGTAGTGCGCAGTTCGACGCTGTAGATAGCGTCAAGACGCAACAGGCCCGGTACCGCGGCTTTCCCAGCAGATCTGGGTAGCGGTGCCGGGCCGTTCGTCGCTTGGAGCCCCCGGTCACGCTGTGCGTTCGAGCATTCGCGTTTCGCGCGGGATTAGGGCCGCGAGTATTGCCAAGAGTCCGAGGGCGGCGCCACCAATGAGGACGGTCGCGGCACCTAGCCAGTGACCGAGCGGTCCGGCGACCGCGTAGCCCGCGGGTAGCAGGCCTGCCGATACGACCCAGTCGTAGGAGCTGACGCGCGAGAGGCGGTCCGGCGGCACTCTCTCGGCGAGCGCAGTCGACCACCAGGTGTCAAAGAGCGCGAGGCCCATGCCGCCGAGGACGGCGGCGGGAAGGACGACTGCCAGCGTGACTCCGGCGCCAAACAGGATCAGCGACGGCGGCCACGACAGGATCAGCAGCACCGCCATTCGCATCGGGTGTCGGGGGCGCCAGCCGATCCCGATCAGTGAGCCGGCGATCGTGCCAACGCCGATCATTGCCACCCGTACGCCAAACACGGCTGTGTGACCGTACTGCTCCCGCGCGACGAGTGGTCCGAGCACGAACAGCGGCGCGATGGCGGCGAGATCGACCACGGCAAACGCGATCAACGTCACCCAGATCCAGGACCGTGCGCGCACTTCGAGGTAACCGTCGCGGAGCTCCGAGCGCATGCTGCGCGTGCTCGGCTCTTCCAGAACCACTGCCGTGCTGCGTTGCCGGGGACGCACTCGGCTGAGGCAGGCCGCGCTAACGAGAAAGGTGCCGGCATCGATCGCAAAAGCCCACCCCGCGCCGGCAGTCAAGACGAGCGCTGTCGCAAGCGCCGGCCCAGCGAACGTTGCGACGTTACGCGATACGCCCATAAGAGCATTCGCCTGCTGGATGTCAAGCTCCGGCACGGTCTGGGGAACCAGGCCAGAGATCGCGGGACGGAAAAACGCCTCCGCCGTGCCGAACAGCGCCATGATCACGACGACCTGCCAGATCTTGATCTCGCCAGTGAAGATCAACGTCGCGAGCAGCGCGTGGAGCGCGGCACAGATCAGGTCCGTGACGATCACCACGGCGTGACGGGGGAGGCGATCCGCCCACACGCCGCCGAGCAGCAGGAACGCGATCAGCGGCGTAGCTCCGGCAGCCAGAACGAGGCCGAGGTCAGTCGGATTGCCGGTGCGGTCGGTGATGAACAGCGCGAGCGCGACGAAGACCAGCGAATCGCCGATCGCGCTCGTCGACTGGCCCGCCCACAGCCACCGGTAATCACGGTGGCCGAGCGCACGCGCCGCCTCCTTGAAAGTCCTCACCGACCGAGCTTAGTCAGCCATAGTCGCTGGGAACTTGAGCGGAACCCCGCGCTGCGTGTCAGACCGGCTTCAGCGCGCCTGCAGCACGCCCGTCGCTCCGAACGCTGGATGGCACGCCGGACCGGCGGGCTCGAATGACTTGTAGCCGAGGATGAACTCCTGGTGGCCGAGGCTCTCCGACGCGGTCGACTCCCCGGCTGCGACACGCAGGGTGGCAGCGCAGATCTCGTGGGCGACGTCGTCGAGCGTCGCCTCGCCATCGAGGATGCGCCCGGCGTTGACGTCCATGTCGTCGGACATTCGTGCGTAGGTCAGCGGGTTTGCACAGATCTTCAGCACCGGCGAGATCGCTGAACCGACGACAGAGCCTCGCCCGGTCGTGAACAGCACGATGTGCGCACCGCAGCTGATCAGCTCGGCGACCTCGACATTGTCGGCGATGTTTGCGAAGCCCCAGCGTGCTTCCCCGTCGGGCACGACGTCCAGCAGATACAGGCCGCCGCGCGCGGGCCGGTCGCACGGCTTGAGCAGGCCGTGAACCGGGAGCCGCCCGCTCTTGCTGTACGCACCGAGGGATTTCTCCTCGATGGTGGTCAGGCCGCCGCTCGCATTGCCGGTCGCGAAGCTCGGCCAGCCCATCGCGGCGCTGTAGCGCTCGGCCTTCACCACCGACGCCCGCAGCTCGCCACCAAGCTCCGCCGTCACCGCGCGCCTCGCGAGGTGCTCCTCACACCCGATCATCTCGAGTGTCTCCTCGAAGATGCACGCCGCTCCGTCGGTGACAAGCCGGTCGAACGCGCGGCCGACCGCCGGGTTTGCCGTCATGCCGCTCGTTCCGTCGCTGCCGCCGCAGATCGTTCCAACGACGAGCTCCTCCATCCACATCTTCGTGCGCGGCCCGTCGCGCAGCGCGAGCAGCTGATCGGAGACCCACCGTCGGCCGTCCTCGATCGTCTTGCGCGTCCCGCCTGCCTGCTGGATCACGAGCGTCTTCACAGGCCGGCCGGACTGCGCGACTTGATCCTCGAGCGCCGCACGCGGAAACGATTCGCAGCCGAGCGATACGAGTAGCACCGCCCCGACGTTCGGGTGAGTGCAGAGGCTCCCGAGCATCTTTGCTGCGTAGGCGTTCGGATAGCAGCCGGGGAAGCCGATCGTATGCGCCCCGTGCTCGCGAAACGGCGTCGTGATCTCCCGCGCTACGTGGTGCGCGCACTCGACCAGGTAGGCGACGGCGACGACGTTACGAACGCCCTTGCCACCATCCTCGCGCGCGTAGGCGGGCCAGCTCGCCGGGAGCAATCTCACGCCGTTTCCTCCGGGCCGATTCGCACGTGGGCACTGCGCAGGTTGTGCGTGTGGACGTGCTCGCCGGCGGCGATCGGAGCGATCGCAACGCCGATCGGGAAGCCGTACTTGAGGACCGCTTCGCCCGGAGCGATCGCGCGCGCCGCCAGCTTGTGACCCATCGTGAGCGGCGCGTCGACAATCCACCGCTCGCCGCCCGGACCACGCAACTGATCGCCGCCTGCGACCTCACGCGTGAGCACGACGACGCTGTCCCCTTCGCCCAGGCACACCCAGCCGGTTCCGCGGTCTTCGCTCACAGCACGCGGTGGCGATCCCAGACGGAGCGCAGTGTTGCGCCGCCACGGAGCTCCTCGAGAACGGTCGTCTCGCGCCGCGCGCGGTCGTTGGCATGGCGCACCGCCTGTGCTTCGATCGCTCGCGGCACGGCGACAACGCCGTCGGCGTCGGCGAGCACGAGCTCGCCTGGCTCGACGAGCACGCCGGCGCACGTGACAGGCTGGCCGGCGAGCGTGATCTCCATCCGCGCGCGGTAGTCGATCGGACGGGTTCCGCGCGCGAACGCGGGAAAGCCGAGCGGCGCGAGTTTCGGGGTATCGCGCAGGTAGCCGTCGCAAACGACGCCGGTCGCGCCGCGCCCGATCGCCGCGCAGGAGAAGAGCTCGCCCCAGTAAGCGCTGCGCTCGGATCCGCCCGTGGCGATGACGATCAACGAGCCCGGCGCGAGCGCGTCGATGAACTCGATCGCCGCGTCGTAGGGTTCCGCCGTGTCGTGGTCACTGACATCGAACTGCAGCGTCGCCGCGCGGCCCACCGCGCGAGCCTCACGCGTCAACGCCACGAATTGACCGGCGAGCACGCGATCGCGGTGGCCGAGGGCATCCAGCGCGTCCGAGAGCTGCGCAGCGCTCACCTCGGCACTGAGCTCCTCGATCTCTTCGCGCCGCAGTCCGTCCACGATCATCGGTTCGCTCCTCGCAGCGCATGATAAAACGATTTACCGACCTGTGCACGACCCCGTGACCAAGCCCCGCCGCACGCCCACCGAGCCAGGCTCGCCGGAGACCCGACGCAGCGGCACCACGGTCGTGGACGTGGCTCGCGAGGCCGGCGTCAGCGTCGCGGTCGTCTCGCGCGTCCTCAATCGCGACCCGGCGCTACGCGTTCGCGACGCGACACGCACGCGCGTTCATGCCGCTGCGGAGCAGCTCAGCTACACCCCGAACACGAGTGCCCGCTCACTGCGTCTCGCCGCGTCCGGCGCGATCTGTTTCGTCGTCAATGACCTCGCCAATCCGATCCACGCCGCGGCGATCGAGGGCGCGCAGGCGAGCGCCGAGCGCTCCGGGCGGGTGATGCTGCTCACCGACGCGGACGAGCTGAGCGCACACCCCGAACGGCTACAGGGCATGCTCGATTCGCGCCGCGTCGACGGCCTCGTGATGCACCTCCCGGGGATCCGCGACGACCGGGCGCTGCGCCGGATCGCGCAGGCACGCGTTCCCACCGTGATCATGAATTCGCGCGTCCGCGGACCAAGCGGATCGGTGATCCTCGACGACGAGGCCGCGAGCCGGCTCGCGACAGAGCATCTGCTCGAGCTCGGGCATCGCGAGATCGGCGTGATCACCGCGCTCGCCGCCTCGGATCGTTCGCAGCGCCGCCGCCAGGGCGTCGAACGCGCACTTGGCGTCCGTGGGTTGTCACTTGCTCGGGAATGGGTGATCGAGGCGGGCTTCAGCGTCGCCCTCGGCGAAGTCGCGGGCGACAGGCTGCTCGCGCTCGACCGGCGTCCGACGGCCGTCGTCGTGCTGAACGTGATGGCCGCGATCGGCGTGCTTGCCGCCTGCCGCCGAGCGGGGGTCGCGGTCCCCGACGAGCTCTCGGTCATTGGGCTGATCGACACATGGGTCTGCGATCACAGCTCGCCGCCACTGACGGTCGTCCAGATGCCGATCCGCGAGCTGGGCGCACAGGCTGTTTCGCTGCTACTTGAAATGATCGCGGGCGGCCCGCGCGCAAGCCTGATCGTGCGCGAGCCCGCGCCGCGGCTCGTCCTTCGCTCATCGACGGCGCCCGCCGCGTAGCGTTCAGAGGCCGCGCGCCCCGCGCACGGTCAGCGCAGCGCCTCAGAGCATCAGCCAGAGCAGCAGGATCGCGACAACGACGCCCGCGACGGCGAGCGGGGCGAGGCGCGCAACCGTCAAGCGCGGCGCGCGCTCTCCGGCGAGCTCGCTCGCGATCAATGTCGCAACCGAGCCCTGCGCCGTCGCGATCGAGCCGACGGCGAGGCCGACTGAAGCGGCATATGCCGGCGCACCGCCCGTCAGTAGGCCAGTCACACAGACGCTGACCGGCAGGTTGTTGGCGACTGCCGCAGCGAGCCCCACGGCGCCGGCGATTCCAAAGAGCTCCGGAAGACCGCCCGCGGCGCTCGCCCGCAGCGTGAGGCCAAGCGCCTCGGTCGCGATCAGCAATCCGCCGACCTGGACGACGATGCGCCATGGCACCGTCACGTGGCCGAGCTCGCGCGCGGCGAGCAACGCGAACGCGACCGCCCCGGCGAACGGCCACCACGGTGCGATCCCGTACAGCGGCGCACTCCAGGCGGCAGCCGCGGCCAGCGCAACTGCCGCGCCGGCGCGCACCTCCTCCCCTGTGAAGCCTCCACGTGGCTGCGAGGTGAGCCCCACCGGGTCAGCGAGCGCGCGGCGCTCGACCAGCGCCACGCCGAGTGCGCAGAGGATGGCCGCCGCGACTCCCGGCAGCAGCATGTGGGCGACGAAAGCGCTCGAGGAGAGGCCGAGGCGATCGATGATCACGAGATTCGTCGGGTTGCCCTGGGGCACGGCGATCGACACGACGTTGGCGACGACCACGCTGCCGATGAACAGCGGCGCGAACGGCGCGGCGAAGCGCCGATGCAGCTGCACCAGCAGCGGGACCATCAACACCACGGCGCCGTCGAGTGAGACGGCCGCCGTGAGCAGTGCGCAGACGCCGCAGACGAGCGCATAGAGGCGCAGCGCGCTGCCCGCGGCGCGCTGCGCGAGCGCGCCCGCTAAGCGATCCGCCAGTCCGGCACGCTCGACGAAACGCGCGAGCGTCAACGCGGCGCTGAGAAAGACGAGCAGCGGTGCGACAACCGCGAGCGCCGGCCCGACCGGCGCGCCGAGGCACGCGTCGATCGCAGCGGCGACCGCGACGAGCGCGACGCCGGCGCTGCCGCGCGGGCGCAGCGCGAGCGCGCCGACGGCGAGAGCTGCAAGAATGAAATGGACGATAAGCATCGTTATTACTTAAGATAACTTACCGATGCCAGCGAGCGCCAAACTCCCCTCCGCGGCCGATTCGCTCGCCGTAGTCGCGCCGCTCGCGACACGCTGGATCGAGCGTTTGCTAGGCGCGCACGAGCCGCCCCTGACCGTGCCGCAATACCTGGCGCTCCGTGCGATCGCGCGCGAGGGCGTCAGCGGATCGGAGCTGGCCCGCAGGGCCGGCGTCTCCGGACCCGCCGTGTCGCAGCTGCTTTCGGCGCTCGCGGCCGGCGGCCTGATCGAGCGCCGCGAGCACGAGACCGATCGCCGCCGTCACGCGCTCACGCTGAGCCCCGCCGGCGAACGCGCGCTCGGCTCGGCCCAGGCGCTGCTGCGCGAGCGTCTCGCGAGCCTCCTGCAACCACTGCCCGGCCCGGAGGTAGACGCGCTCGCGCGCCTGCTACCGCAGGTCGAGGCGGCGCTTTCGGGCAGCGCGCCACCGCGGCGCCCGCCGCCCCCGCCGCGGCCCGGGACGCGAGGGCCCGGCCTCGGCGTGCGCCGGCCGGCCGAGTAACAAAAGCCGCCCCGGCGGCAACCTGCCGCTAGAGCGCGAGACCGTAGGGGCAGGCCGCGGTCAGGTTCTCGTAGCCGTCTTCGCTGACCAGCAGAAGGTCTTCGACGCGTGCACCGCCAAGCCCAGGTACGTACGTGCCGGGCTCGATCGCGATGACATCGCCCGCGACGAGCTGCTCGCCGGCTCCCCGGGCGAGCACCGGAGGTTCGTGTACCTGCAAGCCAACGCCGTGACCGAGCGCGAAGTAGAAGCCATCGCGGAGCGTGACGCGGGCCTGCTTGGTGCGCGGCGTCGGGTGCCCGGCCGCCTCGAACACTTCGCACGCCTTGCCATAGAGCGCCTCGCCAGTGACCCCGGGCTCGGTCGCGCCGCAGGCGCGTCGATGGGCTTCGAGCACAAGCGCATAGAGCTCGGCAAGCGGGTCGCTGATCGTCCCGCGCACGAACGTCCGCGTCATGTCGGCCCAGCACCCCGACAGCTCATCTCGCGGCCACAGGTCGATCTCGATCGGAGTAGCGGCCGGCAGCTGGCCCGCGCCGGGATCGTGGGCGCTGCCGAGCGCGGGCAGGACCGCTCTCACCATCGTGTCGGCCGCGGCGAAGCAGCCGGCGCGACGGCAGACCTCGCGGATCCGTTCGCGAACCGCCTCGGCGGTCAGCGGCTCGTCCCCAGCGAACAGGAGCCCGTCGCTGATCGTCGCTTCGGCCAGCATGCGCGAAGCCTCCCCGAGCGCCGTCACGGCCGCCGCCGCGGCGCGTCGGATACCGGCAAGCTCCGCCGCGCTCTTGCGGCGGCGGCGCTCCTCGAAAAGGTCCTGGTCGGGAGTCAGCGAGATCCCGGCGCCGCGCAAGCGGTCAGCAAGGGCCAGCGGGAACGCAGGCGGGACTCGCGCTTCGCGCACCCCGAGCGCGGTGGCGGCGCGCAGGCACAACTCGCTTTCGATCTCTTGCCAGGACCATCCGCCGGCGACGAGCTCCTCGCGGCCGAGCGCGTCCGGCAACAGCAGCTCGACGTCGGGCGCGGCAGCCGCGATCCGCTGCTCCTCGATCGCGTTGGTCAAGGCGGCGCGCTTGCCACCGGCCTCGATGTAAAGAAACGGGTCGGCGATCGCGAGCGGGAGCTCGTGCCTGAGCTCGGGGCATGACTCCGTGTCGCCGAAGATCAGTACGTCCACGCTGGCCGCACTCATCCTGCGGGGCGGATCAGGGCAGTTGACGGCAGCAGCGAATGGCACGGCGCCAGCTCGGCGCGTCGCTCGTCGCTCAGCTGGTCGACGATGATGCTCGCCCCCGCGTAGAGCGCGCCGGCGTCCTCGATCAGCTGCTTCCCGATCAGCCCCTGGCTTCCGGTCTCGAACCAATCGTCGACGAGCGCGATCCGCTCGCCGGCGCGGACGGCCGCGCGCTGCAGGCGAAACACGTGATGGTGACCGCGGTAGTCGGCGCCGGCACGGGCGTTGAGCGTGTCGCCCGGATAGAGGCCCTCGCCTTTGCGGATCGCGACGAAGCCGATCCCGAGGTGGCCTGCGACTGCCGCGCCGAGCACGAACCCGCGCGACTCGATGCCCGCCACCTTGTCGACGCCGCCGCGCAGCGGCTCGGCGAGTGCCTGGATCACGCGCGCGAAGAGCGCTGGGTCGCAAAACACAGGCCAGACGTTGCCGAGACCCTGGGCGTCGAGGACGATCGCCGCCGCGAGGGAGTCACTGAGCTCGGTCTCGGGCACAGCCCGCAATGGTTACAGGAAGCTCGCGGCCGGGCGCGCCCGTCCAGAGCACTCAGCGTGGTCCTGCGGCGACCGCCGGCGAGCGTTCGACCGCGGGGCGCAGCGGGACCGCCTGATCGGTTGCGTCGGCGCGGATCGGCGCGACTGCGACCGGCTGGCGCACGAACACGCGCACTAGGAAGAGATAGACGATCGCGGCCCCGGGCGCCAGGACGGCGGCGCGCAGCCAGACGGTCCCTGCATCGCTCCCGCCACCGAGCGTGTGGACCGCAGCGAGGGCCCAGGCGATCACCGTCGCGCGGTGCGCCTGACGCCAGCGGCGCGTCCCGATTCGCCTGCGGACGAAGTAGCTGAGGCCGAGCACGGCCGTGAGATAGCCGGCGATCACGCCGAGTCCTGTGTAGAACGAGCGGTAGCGGAGCGCGAACGGAAGCGAGATCCCGGCGAGCCCCGGTCGCAGCCAGGGATCGCCGAGCAGCGTCAAACCGTGCACGGCGATCGCGATGAGCCCCGCGATCGCGACGTGTTCGTGCAGGCGCACCGCCGCACGACGGAACGCCGGATTCGTGATGCTGCGCGTTGCCATCAGGAGCCCGAGCAGCACGGCAAAAGTCACGAGCCCGAGCGCCACGAGTCCCGACGCTCGACTCGCGAGCCACCAGATGTAATGGCGCGGGTCGGCGGTACTCACGCCGCGACCGGCCCTGCCAACGGTCGGGTCACGAGCGGCCCGACAAGTTCGACGTCGCCGTCGTCATGCACGATCAGCCCGCCGCGCTCGGCGAGGAGCTCGCGCGCGGCGTTCGCTCCACTGAGCAGGGCGGCTTTCGCGAGGACCTCGGCTTCCAGGGCGCAGGAGCCGAGTGCCGTGACCCCGACGAGCCCTGTCCACGCGGGCTCGCCCGTTGACGGGTCGAGCAAATGGTGGCGGTAGCCGGCCTCGTCATGCCAGATGCGAACGTTGAGCCCCGAGGTTGCGATCCCGCCGGCGGCCGAGCGGATCGCGCAGATCACCTCGCCACTCAACGGGTGAAGAGCCTCGACCTCCCACGGATGCAGCTGACTGTCGACCCCGCCGGTTGCGAGATCACCGCCGCAGTCGACGACGTAGCGGGTGTAGCGGCCGAGCAGGCGTGCGACGGCATCGGCACACAACCCTTTCCCCGTCCCCCCGTGTCGATCGTGACACCCGGCGGGCGCCGCACGTGCGTCTCCTCGACCGCGACCCGCCGCCAGCCGGCGCGCGGGTCTGGGCGCGCGGGCCGGCGCTCGGGCGCGCCGGCCAATGCCTCGGTGAGCGACGCTGGCTCGACGCCGTCGAGCGAGCCTGTGTAGCCGGCGCGCTCCAGCGCCGGGATCAGGGTCGGGTCGACGAGACCGCCGGTCGCCTCCGCCCCCCATAGCGCGGCGCGTACAGCGGCGCAAAGGAGCGGCGATACGGGAACCCGCTCGCGGGGGTCGCGATTCAGTGCGCAGAGCTCGCTACCGGGCGAGAAGCGCGATAGGCGCGCGGCAAAATCCTCGATGAACGCGCGCGCGCGCTCGGCCGCATCCCAGGAGCTCGGGTCGGCGGGGACAAGCGGGGCGCCGATCAGCAGACGAACATCGCTGCCCATCGCGTGAAAGTTGAGATCGACCTCGGCGTTCACGATGTCCGCGTGACCGGTGCCGCCGCGACGGCGGTCGGCGCCGGCGAGCTCGTTTGCGTCACCGTGCTGGTCGCCGGGAGGCTCGTCGGCCGATTGCGCTCGACGACGATCCTGCGCGTCACGATGAGGCGCCTGACGACGACCTCCGACGCGGGCCGTGTCGCGCCGGCTGGGGGTTGGGATCGCAGCTGTAGTGCGAGCAGGCCGAGCACCACGAGGAGCGCTGCCCCGGCAAGCAGTAGCGTCGTCAGCCGATCCGGTCCCCCGCTCCGACGCGGCTTCGCCCGATTGGGCAGCGGTACGGGCGGATCAGTCGTCACTGCCGCCACCGCCATCGCCGCCGCCGTCGTTCCCGCCACCGTCGTCGTGGTGCCCGCCGCCGCCCGAACCGCTTGTGCCGGTCTTTGGGGCGCCGCCGGTCGACTTCGCTCCCGTGCCTGTCGATCCGGAGTGCTTGGCGCCGCTGGACCCGGTCTTTGGTGCGGCCGAGCCGGCGGGAGTCGTGTGACTCTGCTGGCTCGTCGTCTTTGGATGGCCGCTCGCCGTGGTTCGCGGAGCTTGAGTGGACGCGACGGCTGTATGCGAGGCGCTAACGGCGGCCGCGTGGGACGCCGTGCCCGCGCCGACCGCGGTATGTGCGCGAAGGCGATGAGCTGCAGGCGCCGAGCGATACACCGTGACGGTCCGCCGGATCACCTCGGTGCGAACCCTGACGACGGGCAGCGCCGGGCGAGGGCGCGCCGGCGGCTGCAACGTGAACGCAGCGAATGCTCCTGCCGTCGCCAGTGCAAGAGCAGCGAAGAGACGACTATGCCGACGCGGCATCCAGGCCCTCCAATTGTTTGACTGGAGGAAGCGTCGGCAAACGCGCCCCAGCGGTTGTCAAAGCCAAGGCAAAGCGACGGTTAAGGATGAGGCGGCTTGGCGAAAGCTCAGTCGTCCGGCTGCGCGCTCGCGCCGCTCGCACCGGTCGAGCCGGAGCCATCGTCACTACTGCCGTCGCCGCCGCGCCCATCGTCGCTTCGGCCATCGCCGCCTGAGTAACCGGTCGAGCCGACCTGCGCGCCACCGCCACCCGCCGGTAACGACACCCCGCCCGACGGAGAGCCACGGTCCTGCGTCTGCTGCCCAGTGCGGTCACCGCCGCGCGCGCGATGGCGTCGGCGTGTGAGGTGGCTGGCCGTCGTGCTCGTCGCAGCGCTGGCGGAGGTCGTCGGCGCCGCTGGGGCGCTCGCGGCCGGCGACGCGGCCTCGACGTGGCGCGGGCGCGTTCGCTTGGGGTGAGACGCTGCGTGGTGATGCGGCGCCGCGGTCCGCGCACGGGACGAGGACGGCGCCGGTGGCGCCAGCTGGCTCGCCGTAGCCAGCGGCTGCGAGGCAAGCCCGATGTGCTGGCTTGCGAGCCGGCTCGCCTCCCATGTGATGACCGCCGTGAGAGCGATGCCGAGCAGCCCGGCGAGCGCCCATGCCAATCCCCGTAGGCTCACCCGCGGACCGTAGCCTCTCTCGGGTTAAGCGCCGGCAAAGCTGGTCTCGCAACGCGCGGGAAGTTGATCGCAGCGACAGCGCCGCCGCCTGGCCGGTTGGCGAGCGTGACCTCCGCGCCCCAGGGGCGCATCAGGGCTCGCGCGATCGGTAGCCCGAGGCCGGTGCCCGTGCGCCCGCTTGCCGCCCGCCCGCGAGCAAAGCGCTCGAAGATCCGCTCACGCTCGTGCTCGGCTATTCCCGGCCCCTCGTCGAGCACCTGGATCGCCGAGTCGGCGAGCAGGATCGTCACGCGCGTACCCGGCCGGGAGTAGAGCAGGGCGTTCTCGACGAGGACGTCGAGCGCGCGCTCGAGGTCGGCCCGATTGCAACGCACGAGCGCGTCAGCCTCACAATGCGCCTCGAGCTCGATCGAGGCCTGCTGTGCGGAGGCTCGCCAGCGTACGAGTGCGGCCTCGATCACCTCGCGCAGCTCAACCTCATTCTCTGGCGAGTCATGCTCATCGGCACGACTCAACAGGAGCAGCTCGTCAACGGTGTGGGCGAGCCTGTCGATCTCCGCGATCCCGGCGCGCAGCTCGGCAGCGACCGCCTCGCTCACGCCAACGGCTTCGGCCTCCTCGAGGCGTAGGCGCAGGCCGGTGAGTGGTGTGCGCAGCTGGTGGGAGGCATCGGCGATGAATGCCCGCTGTGCGCTCAGCATCCGTGAGACTCGGTCCGCCATCTCGTTGAAGGACCGCCCCAGCGATCGCTGCTCACGGCTTCCCTCGACCGGCGCCCGCGCATCGAGCGCTCCGCCCGCGATCCTGCGAGCGACCGTCTCGAGGCGCCGCAGCGGGCGCGCAATCTGCCCGGCGATCACAGCCCCCACGACGAGTCCCAGGATGAGCACGACGCCGGCAAGGAGCGCCAGGCCGAGCAGCACTCGGGCAATCGCCGAATGGACCGCGTTGACGCCCTGCGTGATGCGCACCACGCCGACGACGGCGCCGGCATGGATGATCGGTACGGCGGTCGCGAGGATCGCCTGACCGAGCGTGTGGCTCGTCCGCTCGAACTGCACGCGCCGGCCGCGCAGCGCCGCGGCAACCTCGGGACGGCTCTGGTAACTCGCGCCGGTCGCGCCGGGGCTCGCGCTGTCGGCTATCGCGGTCCCCTGCGTGTCGATCACGACCACGCGACCCCGGACGGCGCTTGCCGCGCTCGCGACGGTTGTCCGCAGGGCGCGGCGCTGCGGCAGTTGGAGGAGGTCCGCGGCCGTCGCAGCGACCGTGTCAGCCTGCCCCTCGGCCTGGGAGCGAACCTCGGCGTTTACGCGATCGCTCAAGCTGAGCGCGAGCGGGACGCCAAGCGCCACAACCGCGAGCAGCAGGACGTACGCAAGCGCCAGCAGCAGCCGCGCGCGCAGACTCACCGCGCGGGCGCTCCACCGGCGCTCGCCGGGAGCTCGAGCAGGAAGCCGACGCCCCTCACGGTGCGGATCTGCGCGGACGCCCCCGCGCGTTCGCCGAGCTTGCGCCGTAGCCATGCGACGTGCACGTCGAGCGTCTTCGTCGAGCCAAACCAGTTCTCGTCCCAGACCTCGGCCATCAGCGTCTCGCGACTGACAACATTGCCGGCATCGCGCATCAGTCGCTCGAGGAGGTCGAACTCCTTGCGCGTCAGCGAGATCTCGTCCTCGCCACGCCACGCACGCCGTGCCCCCACGTCGAGGCGGAGCTCCCCCACGCTCAGCGTTCTCGTGTCGTGCGGTTGCTCGCCCGCGCGGCGGAGGACCGCGCGGATGCGCGAAATCACCTCTGCTGCCGCGAACGGCTTCACGACGTAGTCGTCGGCGCCGAGCTCGAGGCCGACAACGCGGTCGGTCACGGTCCCGCGTGCCGTCAGCATGATGATCGGCACGCGTGACTCAGCGCGCAACGTCCGGCACAGGTCGCGCCCATCACCATCCGGCAGCAGGAGGTCGAGCAGGATGACGTCCGGGCTGCACGAGCGCGCTGCCTCGAGCGCGTCGGCGACAGTGCCCGCAAGGATCGGTTCAAACCCGTTGCGCGAGAGCGCTGATGCGAACGGCTGCGCAATCGTCAGCTCGTCCTCGACGAGCAGCACCCGCACCGGCCTGTTGCTGCCCCCCGTGACGAGACCCCCTTCAGCCTGCAGAGTCACGGTGGGGACGGTAGCGACTCATTCGGCATGCATCCAACAACTCTCGGCAGATGCTCAGCCTCTCCGGCAGCGTCGACGCCGTTGCCGACGGCGCCTCAAGCGCGTTCCGCAAACCGTTTCGCGGCGCGATCGCGCTGCGCTAGCTGGTGGCGGCCGGCGGTCCGCTATGCGGGCGCCAGCCCGCGTGCGCCAGTCGGCCGCTGATCCCGAGGAGCGCCAGCGCGTTCAACGCGTGGAGGAAACCGAGCGCCGGGACGCTCGTCGACACCGCTCCGAGCACCGCCTGGAGCACGCCGAGCAGCGCGAGGATCGCCGCCGCGCGGAGCTCGTACCCTCCCAGCCGGCCGATCAGCGCGACGAGTAGCAGCAGGATCAACGCGATGACGATCACCGCGCCGACCGCGCCGTGGATGTCGAAGCCGTTTTCGATCGTCTTCTTCGTCACGGCGTGGTGCTCGGCGGCGTGAATCGCGTGGAACGCGCCGTAGCCGGCGAATCCGATCTGGGCGAGGATCGCGACGAACAGGACCCCGACGAGGTAGCGGTACGCGGCGCGCATTGGCGCGCAGACTATCGTGCGCCCCGACACGTAGGCTGCGACCCGTGAGCATGCAATCCGCGCGCAAGCGCCACGCGCTCGAGCTGTTCGCCGGCCTGCCGAAGCGCTACCACGCGATGGGCGCGCTACTCAGCTTCGGGCAGGACCCACGCTGGCGGCGCATGGTCGTCACCGCGATCGCCCCGAGGCCGGGACTGCGTGTTGCGGACGTGGCGACCGGCACCGGGCTCGTCGCGCTGGCGCTCGCGGCCGCGGGCTGCGAGGTCGTTGCGCTCGACCAGAGCGAGGCGATGCTCGACGAGGCCCGCGGGCGCGCCGCCCAGAGTCCCGAGCTCGCGGCGCGGCTGCGCTTCGTTCGCGGCGAGGCCGAGCAGCTGCCGTTCGCCGACGGCGAGTTCGACGCGCTCAGCTTCACCTACCTGCTGCGTTATGTCGACGATCCCGCCGCAACGCTGCGCGAGCTCGCGCGCGTGGTCAAGCCCGGCGGACGCATCGCGATGCTCGAGTTCGCCGTCCCGCGCGCGGCGCTGCCGCGACTGGCGTGGCGCGCCCACACGCGCCTTGGCCTGCCCGCGCTCGGCCGGTTAGTCGCGCCCGCGTGGTTCGAGGTTGGGCGTTTCCTCGGACCGAGCATCGAGGACTTCGACGCGCGCCAGCCCGACCTGCCGGGCCTGTGGCGCAGCTGCGGGATCGAGGATGTGCACGAGCGCCGTCCGAGCTTCGGCGCGGCGGTGATCCTCTGGGGAACCCGTGCCCGCTGAGCGGCCATCGTTCTACGCGCTGGCGCCGGGCGGCTGGCGCGACCTCGTCACCCTCCTGCACCTGCCCTACACCGCCTGGAATCTGAGCTACGTCGCGATCGGGGCGGCGCTGGCGCCGCACTTCGTCCTCGGTCGCCTGGGCTTGACCCTCGCGGCTTTCTTTCTCGCCGTCGGTGTCAGCGCGCACGCGCTCGACGAGCTGAAGGACAGGCCGTTGCGCACGCAGCTCGCGGATCGAACGTTGATCGCGCTCGCCGCCGTCAGCCTGGCCGGCGCAATCGCGGTCGGCGTCGGCGCGGCGGTGGCGGTGTCGCCGCTGATCATCCCGCTGATCGCGTTCGGGGCTCTGGCGGTCCCCGCATACAACCTCGAGCTCGCCGGGGGGCGCTTTCACAACACGGCGACGTTCGCGCTCGCCTGGGGCGCGTTTCCGGCGTTCACCGGCTACTTCTTCGAGTCGCTGCGCGTGCGTCCGGCCGGAGCTCTGATCGCCGTTGCGTGCGCGGGCTTCTCGGTTGCGCAACGTCGACTCAGCGCCCCGGCGCGCGAGCTCAGACGGCAGACAGCAGCGCTGACCGGGACCCGAGTGCGCAGCGACGGCACGTCGCTCGAGCTGAATGTGGGCATCCTGCTTGCTCCACTCGAGGGTGCGCTGCGCGCAACAGGTCTCGCGTTGATCCTGCTGGCAAGTGCGCTGGTGGTGCTGCGCGTTCAGTAGTCGTGCGGGTTTCTACGCAGCCCGATCCTGCGCGCCGACGGTTTTCTACTTAATCGCTGGCCGGCTTTGTACCAGTGTTAGCGACCGGCACCCCGAGTACCGTGCGGCACGAGGAGAGCATGGGCGCGCTGATCAATCTCAACAACGCGCCGTACTACGTCCACCTCGACTTCTTCCGGATGTCGGTGGCGAACGTTGTTGTCATCGGCCTGATGCTCGTGGTGTTCGCGCTTGCGGTGTACCTGCGAGCGCCCGGAGCGAAACGATCGCGGAGGCCCAAGTGAGCTCCTGGACCCTCAAGCTTCGCGAGTTCGCTGTGCGCAAGCTGCCGCCCGAGCAGCTGCTGCCCGACTCGCAGCCGGCGTACATGACCTCCGCCGTCTACCTGTTCGGCGCATTGACGATCGGAGCGCTCGTCGTCCTTTTGCTGTCGGGGACGATCCTTGCGCTGAAGGGCCCGACCTGGTGGCACGTGCAGTCACTCGGCCACTTCTTCAACAGCGTTCATCTGTGGGCGGTCGAGCTTTTCTTCTTTTTCATGGTCTGCCACCTGTGGGGCAAGTACTGGATGGCTGCCTGGCGCGGCGGGCGCGCGCGCGTCTGGATCAGCGGCGTCATCTGCTTCCTGGTCGCGATTCCGTGCGCGTTCACCGGCTATCTCTCGCAGCAGAACTTCGACTCGCAGTGGATCGCGACGCAAGGCAAGGACGGGCTCAACTCGCTCGGCGTCGGCGCATTCTTCAACCCGCTCAATTTCGGGCAGATGTACAGCTACCACATATTCCTGCTGCCGCTAGCGGTCGTCGCGCTGGTCGGTGGGCACATCCTGCTCGTTCGCCGGCACGGGATCGTCCCCCCGATCCCGCTGAGCGAAGGCGATTCGGCGCGACCGGCATGAGGTCCAAGCGCCTCAGCAACGCGCAGCTCAACGATGCCGCGCGGACCTACTCCGGGCCCTACCGCCATTACGACATCGTCAAGGAAGTCATCGTCTGCACGGGGATCGTCACGCTGCTGGCCGTGGTGCTGACGATTGTGTTTTCCTCGCCCGACCTCCCACCGTCGACGATCAAGGGTTGGTCACGTTCGATGCCGGCTGATTTCGTGACCACCGCGCTCAGCGAGCTCGACGGCAGCAGCGCAACCGCCGGGTACGGTCCGCCTTACAACCACAATGGGAGCGGGCAGCAGATCGCCTTCATCCACCTCCAGCAATGGCTTGGTGTGAGCCACCCCGTGAACACTGCGCAGGACTTCGTGATCCAGCCGCTGCGCTCGGTTCCCGACCAACCACGCCTTCAGGCGGCGGTCACGAGCTACGTCACCGCGAGCGCCGCCACACAGGCGGAGTGGACGGCCGCGTACACGAAAGCGCTCGCAAAGGCGACCGCGTCCGGCACCGCGCTGTCGGTAGCGCCCGGAAGCTACGGCCCGGTCGGGACGATGATGACCGCGCTACTCGCCGACGCCCAGACCGGCGGCCTCGACGGTAACCTGCTGACGAGCCGCCAGTTCTACCAGACCGATTTCACCAAGGCGCTCCTGTTCATGGCAGACGGCAGCGCGCTCGCCGACCGCGCCCAAGCCCAGCACCTGCTCGGAACGCAGTGGGGCATGATGAACGAGACCGGCAGCTATCCCGGCCAGGTCTGGCTCTGGCTTTACACCTTCTGGTACCAGATCTCGCCGTTCACGAGCTCGAGCAACGCAGACGCTCTCGTCGCGGTGATCATGGGCGTCCTCAGCCTCGGCCTGATCATCGTCCCGTTCCTGCCAGGGATTCGTGACGTGCCGCGCTGGATCCCGATCTACAGACTCATCTGGCGCGATTGGTACGCGTCCGCGGGCACGGGCGCAGCGCCACCCGGCACGCCGGACTCTTCGGCGCCGCCAGAGCCTGCGGCGCCAGGCTAGTCGGGGGCGCGCGACGCCAGGTCGCGCTCGGGGTGGGCGATGTAGACCCAGATCCCGGCTCCGACCAGCAGCGTCGCGACAAGCACCCAACCAAGCGCCGCCGTGGCCAATCCGACGTATTTGAGACCAGAAGCGAAGATCACGAAGGCGATCGCCGGGCGCACGTAACGGTCTGGGGCGCTCGAGGAGATCAGCGCGCCGATCACGACCGCCGGCACGCTGCCGATGATCAGCGACGCGGTCACACCGAACGAGACGTGACCGAACGCAAGCGCCCCGAGCGCAGCGGCGAGTGTCAGCGGCACCGCCTGGGTCAGATCGGTGCCGACGAGCTGGCTCGCCCCGAGCGCCGGATAGAGGAACAGCAGCATCACGATCATCAGCGACCCGGAGCCGACCGAGGTGATGCCGACGATGACGCCACCGAGCATCCCGACCGCGATCGTCGGGAGCGGCCGGGCAACGACGTCGTGGATCAGCGCACCGCGATCGTTACCGCTCTTGCGATCGATCAGGTAGCGCAGGACCATCGATGCCGCACCGAGCAGCAACGCGGCCCCGAGCGCGACCTGCACGTGCTGCTGCGCGGAGTGGCTGTTGCCGATCGCGTGGAGCAGGTATGCGCCGAGAAACGCCATCGGCACCGATCCGAGGACCATCCACCCGACGAGCCGGCCGTTGACCGTGCCGCGGCGCAAATGGATCCCGGCTCCGAATGGGCGCATCACGACCGCGGCGACTAGATCGCTGGAGATCGCGGTCGACGGCTTGACCCCGAACAGGAGGATCAGCATCGGGGTCATCAAGGCGCCGCCACCAGCCCCGGTCATGCCGACGAGCAGGCCGACCAAGGCGCTGCCGAGAACGATGTAGGGATCGACGTGCATCGCTGGCGCGCGAACCGTAGCCGACTGCTCCGCACGCCGCCCCCGGGGCGCTCTAAGCTTCCGCGTCGGGGCGGCTCAACAGGGCCGAAGCAAGGTCAGCCCGTGCAGACTCGATCCGTCTCAACGCACCTTCGTAGCTTCGCGGCAGCGCTTTGCGGCTGCCTACTTTGCGCCATCCTCGTGGCACCGGCTCCCGCCGCCGCGAGCGCCACAGGAACAAGCGGCTCAACCGGCGCGACAGGCACGCCGGCGCTGCCCGCCGAAGTCCTCTCCCCCGCGCCCGGCACACCCGACGCGAACCCGGCGACCCAGATCAGCTTCCTCGGAGCGCCGGCGTCCGCGATCAGCGACGTGCGCGTCGTCGGCTCGCGCAGTGGCAGCCACGCCGGCAAGCTCGAGGCCTACTCGACCGGTAGCGGAGCTAGCTTTCTCCCCGCCAAGCCGTTCCGCGCCGGCGAGCACGTGACGGTCAGTGCTCGAATCAGCGCCGGCGGGGCCAGCGAGCAGGTCGGGACGAGCTTCACCGTCGTGCAGCCCTATGTGCTGCCGGTGTTTCCACCGACGCCCGCGATCAAGGCCACGGCGACCGACGTGCTGCGCTTCCATTCGCGCTCGGATCTCGTTGCGCCGACCCTTTCGGTCACCGTACCGGCAGCCGACCCGTCGCTCGGGGACATCTTCGTCGCGCCCAACTCCGGACCCGGCGATCCCGGGCCGATGATCGTCGATCCGACCGGCCGCCTCGTCTGGTTTCACCCACTGGCGCTACCGACGCGAGCGTTCGACTTCAACATGCAGACCTACCGTGGTCGTCCGGTCCTGACCTGGTGGCAAGGCAGGACGATCGAGCTGCACGGTCAGGGCGAGGACGTGATCTACAGCGCGAACTACACGCCGGTCGCGACCGTTCACGCGGGTAACGGCCTTTACGCCGACCTCCACGACTTCAGGATCACGCCACAGGGGACGGCCTTCATCACGGCCTTCGCCCCGGTCGACTGGGATCTCTCGGGCGTCAACGGGCCGAAGGACGGCGTCGTCGACGACAGCGTGATCCAGGAGATCGACATCGCGACCGGGCTTGTCATGTGGCAATGGAATGCGCTCGCGCACGTGCCGATCGCCGACTCGCAAACGAAGGCCCCGCCGCCCAACTCGCCAACGCCGTCCGGGTCGGGCACCGGCTCCGGCAAGACAAAGACCCAAAATGCCGCGAATACCCCGCAGGTCATGGACTACTTTCACATCAATTCGATCGATCCGCTCGCAAACGGCGACCTGCTCATCTCCGGGCGCAACACGTGGGCGATCTACCTGATCGACGGCCAGAGCGGCGCGGTCATCTGGGAGGTCGGCGGCAAGCAGAGCTCTTTTCAGCTCGCTGCGGGCGTGCCGTTTGCCTGGCAGCACGATGCGGAAATGGTGAGCGACAGCACACCTGGGCAGTACGAGGTGAGCATGTTCGACAACGAGGACTCACCTGCCGAGTCGACGCAGTCGCGGGCGCTCTGGATCTCGATCAACACGCAGACCAAGCAGGTGACGCTGGTCCGCGAGCTCGGCTACCCGGGGCATCCGTTCCTCGCCGACAGCCAGGGCGACGTGCAGCAGCTGGCGAACGGCGACGCCTTCGTCGGTTGGGGTCAGGTCGGTGTCGAGTCCGAGTTCTCACCGATTGGGAACCTCACCTTCAGCATGACGCTGACCGGCAGCACATCGAGCTTCCGCGGCTACCGCTATGTCTGGAACACGCAGCCGGTGAACGCGCCGGCACTCGCCGATGCCGCGCCGGCGAACGGCACGACGACGCTGTACGCGAGCTGGAACGGTGCGACGAACGTCGCGAGCTGGACCGTGCTCGCGGGCAGCTCTCCGGGCTCGCTCAGCGCGGTCGGAAGCTATCCGGACAGCGGATTCGAGACCACGATCGCCGCCCCGACCACGGCGCCGTACCTACGCGTCGAGGCAATCGCCGCGAACGGCCAGGTCCTACACGCGTCGCGCATCCTCGACACGCAGCGCTCGAAGCAGCGCTAGCCCGCCCCCAGCGCGAGCTAGCTCGCGCGCGTCAGCGTGGACGCCGGCTTGCGCGGCGCATGCGGATGATGCGAAAGAGACGCCGCAGCAGGTAACCCATCGCGCAGCAGTCTAGTGCACCGTCGCGCGCTCGCCGACGACGATCGCGATCGGGAAGCTGTAGTGGATCCGCTCGCCCTCGCGCCACGCTTCCACGCCAAGACTGTCATCGCCAAGCGACGCCACGAAGCGCCGACGCACCTCATCGGCCGCGCCCGCCGCGGACGCCGAGCGCTCGAGAAGCGATTCGAGCTCGCCGGCGAGACGGTAGCTGCCGGCAAGCCGTCCGCCCAGGCCTGTCTGCGCGAACAGCCCGATGAGGCTCGTGACCGGCAGAGCGCCGGCGTGCGAGGCGTCCCGCAACCGCTCGACGGCATTGAACGCGTCCGCCTTGCGCGGGTCGGGCGCGAGATCACAGACCACGATCCGCCCGCCGGGCCGGCACACGCGCGCCATCTCCCGCAACACCGGTGGCGGATCGACGAAGTGATGGAACGCGTAGCGCGATACGACGAGATCAAACGAGCCGTCCTCGAACGGGAGCGGCGGGATCGCAGCGACGCGCCAGACGAGATTCGTCAAACCCCGCTCGAGCGCGAGCTCCCGCGCGTGCTCGATCATCGCCGGAGTCACGTCGATCCCCGTGACCTCGGCCGCCAGCCCAGCGAGCGCGCAGGTGACGACGCCGGTCCCGCAGGCGACGTCGAGCACGCGATCTGCGTCCGACGGCGCGCACGCGTCGAGCAGCAATCCGAGCGCCTGCTCGTTGCGAATCGGCTCAGCCTGCGCGTAGCCCGCCGCTTGCGCGGTGAACTGCTCGACGATGGTCGCACGGTGGCGAGCTGACCGCGTGTCCTCCACAGCGCAAAGATAGTGCTGATGCGAGCGATGCTCTTCGACTCGATCGGCTCACCACTGCGGCTTGCGGAGCTGCCGGTGCCGGAGCCGCAGCCCGGCCAGCTGCTGCTGCGCGTACACGCCTGCGGGGTGTGCCGCACCGATCTGCATCTGCTGGACGGCGAGGTCGCAGTCCGCGAGCCGCCCCGCGTCTTCGGCCACCAGGTCGTCGCGACGGTCGTCGAGGACGGGCGCCGCGTCGGCGTGCCATGGCTCGGTTGGACCGACGGGAGCTGCTCGCAGTGCGCCGCGGGGCGCGAGAACCTCTGCGAGCACGCGCGTTTCACGGGCGCCGACATCGACGGCGGCTACGCCGAGTACATGGTCGCCGACGAGCGCTTCTGCTTGTCGATCCCCGGTGACGGCTCCGACGTCGAGGTCGCGCCGCTGCTCTGCGCCGGACTGATCGGCTACCGCGCGCTGCGGCTCGCCGGCGAGGATGCCGCCCGGATCGGCTTCTACGGCTTCGGCAGCGCCGCCCACATCCTCACGCAGCTCGCCGTCTGGCAGGGCCGCGAGGTCTTCGCCTTCACGCGCCCCGGCGACACGGCCGGCCAGGATTTCGCGCGCCAGGTCGGCGCGAGCTGGGCCGGAGGCTCGGACGAGCCTTCGCCCGAGCCGCTCGACGCGGCGATCATCTTCGCGTCGGTCGGCGAGCTCGTGCCGGCGGCGCTGCGCGCGGTTCGCCCTGGCGGCAGCGTTGTCTGCGGCGGCATCCACATGACCGACATCCCCGCGTTTCCCTACGAGATCCTCTGGGGTGAGCGGATCGTGCGCTCGGTCACCAACCTGACGCGGGCCGACGGGCACGGGTTCCTCGATCTCGCGGCAAAGGCCGCGATCCGCCCCCGCGTCACGACCTACCCGCTCGAGGCGGCGAACGACGCCCTAGGCGATCTGCGTGACGGCAGCTTCAGCGGCGCCGCAGTGCTAGTCCCCTGAGCCTCAGCCGATCGCGAGGCCGGCAAGATACGTGGCGCCACCGACGATCAGCCCCGCGAAGGTCATCTCGATCCCGGCTGACCACGCGCTGCGCAAAGTGAAGACGGACTTTGCCGCACCGACGCCGAAGTGCGCCAGCAGCGAGACGCCCGCGGCGACCGCGATACCCGTGTAGCCGCGCAGCCAGAAGAACGGGATCACCGGGATGATCGCCCCGAACGCAGTCGAGATGCCGCCGGCGAGCGCCGCCTGGACGGGCTTACCGCGCTGCGCGTCGGTGCCGCCGAGCTCCTCGGTCGCGATCGCGCGGAAGAGCTGCTCGGGGTCCTGCGCGATCCGCTCGACGACGCGGCGCGCCTCCTCCTCGGTGAGGCCCTTCAGCTGGTAGAAGAGCGCGAGCTCCTCCTTCTCCTCCTCGGGGTGGCGCTCCACCTCCTCGCGCTCGCGCGCAAGGTTCGCGGCCGCAACCTCGTTGCTCGAGCGCTCCGCGAGAAAGGCACCGGTCGCCATCGAGAGTGCCGAAGCGATCGCGCCGAAGAGGCCCGCGGTGAGCACGACGTGCGTGCCGCCCGTCGCACCGGAGACGCCGGCGACGATCCCGAACACCGCAGCCAGTCCGTCGTTTGCTCCGTAGATCGCGCCGGGGATCCAACCCGCCGCGCTGCGATGCCAGCGCTCGCGTCCGAGGATCCGATGAAGGCGCGCCTCAGCAGGATTTGCGGCGCTCTGTGCGGGCTCGGGCTCGGGCGTGCGCTCGCGCAGCTTCGCCAGCGACACCGTGTGCTCCTCCTCCTCGGCCTTGATCTGGTCAAGCAGCGCGTCGGTGCCGGGGTCGCCTGTGGGCTCCTCCTCGATCTGCGCCGCGATCTCGTTCTCCATCGTCTCCTGGCGCGCGATCAATCGGTCGACCGGCGCGATCCGTGCCTGCAGGCGCTCCCAGCGGCCGAGCGTGACGCCACTAGCGTCCGGGATCGCGATGCCGAGCTCACGCATCCGTGCCTCGAGCCGGTCGCGGTGGCTCGTCTCGACCTCGGCGAGGCGGCGCAGCACCGCGGCCCGTTGCGGATCGGGCTCGCGGTCGGCAATCAACGCGTAGACGATCGTCGCGCGAACCTCGTCGCGCCAGGCCTCGATCAGCCGCTCGCGGACGGCGACGCTCGCACCGGCGTCAGAGGCCGTGCTCACCGCCCCGTTCTCAGACCGCGACGTGCTCGCGCTCGCGCTTTCGCTCGGCGACGGCGCCCCGCACGGCTTCCCAATCGACGTCCTTGAAGTTGTGCATCGGGCAGTACTTCGGACCGCACATCGAGCAGAACTCCGCGGTCTTGAAGTAATCGTCGGCGAGCGTCTCGTCGTGCATCGCGCGCGCCGTCTCAGGGTCGAGCGCGAGCTCGAACTGGCGCTTCCAGTCGAAGTCGAAGCGCGCCTTCGAGAGCTCGCGATCCCATTGCGCAGCTCGCCTGTTGCCGCGCGCGAGATCGGCGGCGTGAGCGGCGATCCGGTAGGCGATCAGCCCCTGCTTCACGTCCTCCGCGTTCGGCAGGCCGAGGTGCTCCTTGGGGGTGACGTAGCAGAGCATCGAGGTGCCGTGCCAGCCGACGATCGCGGCGCCGATCGCGCTCGTGATGTGGTCATAGCCCGGCGCGATGTCGGTGACGAGCGGGCCGAGCGTGTAGAACGGCGCCTCGTGGCAGATCTCCTGCTGCTTGCGCACGTTCATCTCGAGCTGGTCGAGCGGGATGTGCCCCGGCCCCTCGATCATCACCTGCACGTCGCGCTCCCAGGCGCGCTGCGTGAGCTCGCCGAGCGTCTCGAGCTCGGCGAACTGCGCGGCGTCGGAGGCGTCGGCGATCGACCCGGGACGCAGCCCGTCGCCGAGCGAGATCGAGACGTCGTAGCGGGCGCAGATCTCGAGGATGTCGTCGAAGCGCTCGTACAGCGGGTTCTCGGTCATGTGGGCGATCATCCAGCGGGCGAGGAGCCCGCCGCCGCGCGAGACGATCCCGGTGACGCGATGCTGGCAGAGCGGGAGGTGCTCGAGCCGCACGCCGGCGTGGATCGTCATGTAGTCGACGCCCTGACGGGCCTGGTGCTCGATGTTCTCGACGAGCAGGTCGCCGGTCAGATCCTCGATCTGCTTGACCTTCTCGAGCGCCTGGTAGATCGGGACGGTCCCGATCGGCACCGTTGCGGCGGCGATGATCGCCGCGCGCGTCTCGTCGATCCGCTTGCCGGTCGAGAGGTCCATGACCGTGTCGGCCCCCCACTTCTCCGACACCGTCAGCTTCTCGACTTCTTCCGCTAGCGATGAGCTCGTCGGCGAGTTGCCGATGTTCGAGTTGATCTTGACGCGCGCCTTCAGGCCGATCGCCATTGGATCGAGGGCGTGGTGGTTGACGTTCGCCGGGATGATCATGCGTCCGCGCGCCACCTCGTCGCGGACCAGCTCGGCTGCGAGCTCCTCGCGCTCTGCGACGCGCTCCATCTCGGGCGACACGATGCCCGCCCGCGCAAGGTGCATCTGCGTCCTGCACTGCGCGTCCGGCTCGAATGTGCTGCGGTGCGCCACTGCCATCACCACTCCCTTCGCTGGCATGATCCAGATCAGGTTAGACGGGTCGGCGCCGTGCGGCGCCCTCTCAGCCCCCTCATCGGGACTCCCCTGGGAAGACGCGAGCTAGCGCCCGCGCACCAAGTTTCAAAGCAAGGCTACAGCGATCCTCAAGGCTGGGCTGGCGCCCCGCCGTTGCGGCGCAGGGCATCGGCCGCGTACCACCCGAGCGGGCGCGGCGGGTCGGCAGGGTCCGCCCAGCGCACCTCGGCGATCTCGACCGGGTCGGGCTGCACGTCGCGACTTGCGAGCTCGATCGTGAAGAAGCTGACGCGGTTGTTGCGGTACTGGCGGGGACCGTTGCCGGCGCCGAGCGCAACGAGGTCCGTGACCTCGATGCCGAGCTCCTCGCGCAGCTCGCGGGCGATCGCCTCGTCAGGCTGCTCGTGGCGATGCTGGCCGCCCCCCGGGAGCTCCCACTCGCGGGGCCCGTACGTGTGGCGCACGAACAGAACATCGCCGCCGTTAGTGATCAGGCCCTTCACGCCCCGCCCGCGGGGATGCGCCACGAGCGCAAAGGCCCACAGCGCCCAGTACGCGGCGCGGTAGAGCCGGCGCAGGATCATGACCCGTAAAGCCGCCATCGCTAGGGGCCCGATACCCCCAAGCTCACGATCGATGCCGCCGCGCGAACGTTTCGTACACCGTCGCAACGACGAGCTGCTGGCTCTTTTCGATCACGAAGTACCAATTCGCGGGCAGCGTGAAGGTAACCTCGTGCTTGACGCCGCCAGGCCCCGCGTAGGCGATCTGGCTGGGTGTGCTCGTCGGGCCGATCAGGACCGTCACCCGGCCGTGCATGCCGCCGAGCAGGACGTGCACCCTGCTGGTGAAGCCGCTTGTGTCCTCGTAGTAGCCGTTGCTCGTGCTGAACGGGTACACGGTCCGTGGGTGGCGCCTGAGGTAGGCATAGGCGACGCGGTAAGGGTGGCGAAGCGCTGCCGCCTTGCCGGCGCAATCGACGAGGTGCAGGACCCCCTGGCTTGGCGAGGCCGGATCCCACAGCGCCTGCGGCACCTGTGGACAGACAAGCCGCGCGGCCGCCGAGGCGCCGTTCCCGCCGCGCTGGAAATAGGGCCCGCCGACGACGACGAAGCGCGCCCTGTGCTCCGCGACGAGGCGCGCCAGTCCGGCGCCGCTGAGCGCCGGATCGGTCGTGTTGTAGCCGCCCATCGCAGCCGCGCGGATCCCGAGGAGGATCAGCGGCGAGGAGCCGTCGGATGACTGGGTCAGGACTTCGAAGTCGTGCGTCGGATGATGCGCTCGGATGTAGCCGGCAAGCGCGCGGTTCGCCGCAAGCTCAGCGGCCGGCAGGCTGATGCCGCCCCAGCCTGCCTCGTTGTAGGGACCCGCGGTCGGGAAGGTGCCGTCGACGGGAGCGTCCCAGACGCTCGTCGTGTAGACGAGCGGTGTCGCGAGGAGCGCAGCCGCGAGTGCCAGGGCGGCCAATGCCGGCAGCTCGGCGCACGAAGGAGCTGAGGACGAGCAGTAAGAGGCAGGCCACGGCCGCCACGATCAATGGCGTGCGCATGAAATGCGGGTAGCCGTGGTTGTGGATCTCGTAAAGCTCGGCGGCAACCGTGCCGAGCGCCGCCACCGCGGCGAGGGCGAGCCCAGCGCCGACGCGCCACCAGGTACGACTGCGAACGAGCTGCGTGATCGCGAACACCGCGCCGCCGACCATCGCGGCGAGCGGTGGCCCGAGGGCGGACGCGTAGTAGGGGTGGACGATCCCCTTCGAGTAGTCCAGAAAGCCGAGCTCGAGGACGAACCAGCCGCCGAAGGCGAAGAGCAGCGCCGTGCGCCGGCTCCGCCAGCCGCCCGCGAGTAGCGCCAGACCGAGCAGTCCGGCGACCGCCAAGGGCACGGTCCAGCCGGCCTGATCGCCGAGGCCCAGATCGAACACGCGCAGCGGTCCGCGCTTGCAGCTCGCGAATGGAACGGGTTGCGGGTTGCGGACGGTGACGCCCGGTACGCCGGTCGGTCCGCTCGCGCCTGTCACGCCGGTCGCCGCGGACGCTCCGGTGGCCGCCGGCGGGGGGATGCGCGGCCCAGCGGGGCGGAAGATCGGGACGTCGGAGGTCGGCGGCGCGTAGACCGCCGGGCAGGGCGGCCCGCCAACCTGTCCCCCCGCCCGACCGAACCCGTTGTAGCCGAATTCGAGCTGCAGCTCGCTGTTGTTGGTCGAGCCGCCCACATACGGGCGCTGCGAAGCCGACGTCAGGTCAACCGCCAGTGACCAGGAGACCGCCACGGCGCAGAGCACGACGGCGCCCGCGAGAAGCTGGAGCGCCCGCCGCCGCCAGGACACAGGCGCGCAGAGCAGGTAGGCGAGGCCGATTCCGGGCACGCAGAGCAACGCCGCCAGCGACTTCGTGTTGAAGGCCAAGCCGACGAACAGCGCGCTCGCAAGCAACCAGCGCAGACGCCCCGTGTCGACGGCGCGCAGGCCGGCTCCGCAGGCGGCCACCATGAAGAGGAGGAGCAGGGGGTCGACCGCGTTCTCGCGCGAGACGGCGACGAACGCGGGAAAGACGGCGAGGGCCGCGGCAGTCGCGAGGCCTGCGAGGATCCCGAGGCGCTTGGCGACGATGAAGTAGAGGAGCGCGACGGCAAGCATCGCGCAAACCCCCTCGGGGGTGATCAGCGCGAGCGGCGTGAACCCGAAGAGCTTCGCGCTGAGCGTCTGCAGCCAGATCGCGAGCGGGGGCTTGTCGATGCTGTCAAGCCCGCCGGGATCGAACGAGACGAAGAAGAAGTTGCTCAGCGAGAGCAGATCGGACTTGACCGCCGCGGCATAGAACAGGTTCGCGAAGCCGTTCTGGCTGAGCTTGTAGAAGTCGAGCATGCCGGCGAGGGCAAGCACGGGAAGCAGGCCGGCATGGCGGAGCGCACGGCCCACGGGCACGTGCCGGCGGCGGGGGCGCAGGCGGGCCAGGGCGCTTGCGAAGCGCCGCCCCTCGCCCGCCGGCGGCGCGTCCGGCGGCTGCGCTTGTGGTTCTGTCGTCACGGTCTGGGTTCGCCGCCGCGCCCGAGCACGTTCCTCGCGTGCTCGCGCAGCGGCTGCGCGCCCAGCCTATTGGCCACCGAGGGTGCCCGTGCTGCCGGTCGCGCCGATCGCGGCTGCGGTCGTCGAGCTCGCCGGCGCGAGCACGTAGATCCACTCAGGCGGAAATGGACGGATCGCTCCGACGAGCCACTTGGAGCGGTCATAGCTCACGAGCTTGCTCTTCGGCGTGAGCGACATCGGGGCGGGCGGCATGCCGCTACCCGGCAGGCTGTCGACCCCGGACTCCTCGCTGCCGTTATAGAAGACGAACACGGGCAGATGCGTGTAGCCATAAGCCTGCTGGAGGAACAGCGGGAGGTTCGCGTAGATGTTGTGCCCGGACACCGTCAGGCCCTTGGCGACGTTCTCGACGATCGCCGTGTCGGTCGCCAGCTTGACCGCGGGACAGCTCATCGCGGCGACCGTCGAGGTCGGCGAGCGCACGAGCACGGCGACCTGGAGCGTCCCGCTCGGGTAAGCCTCGACGCCGTAGCTGTCCACGTTGTAGGTGAGGTGCCCGACGCGCAGGGTCCCGCTGCGCGGCGGGCTCGCGGGCGGGCGCCGGAGCGTCCCCATCAGCGGCTTCCCATTCAGGTAGAGCTCGACCTGAGCGCCGGTGATGTGGCTGACCAGCTTCTTGTAGCCCTGGTCGTCCTGGACGCTCATGACGAAGTCGCCGACCGTCTTGCCGGCGTAGGTGATCTGGCCCTTGACCGGCGCGAGGATGTACGGCCCGCCGATGTCCGCGAGCAGTTGACCGGAGGGCGAGGTGACGCGCAGGCGGACGATGTGCCAGACGGGCGTGTAGACGATCGCGAGCGTCGCACTCTCGATCTGCCGGCTGTCGCCCGAGGCGACGGCGGCGGCGAGCGCACTCGAGCTCATGATCCGGCTGAGATCGGCGCTGACCTCGGCGCTGTTCAGCTCCTCGGCGTAGATCTGGTGCGCGATTCCGTAGTCGATCGCGTCGATCACGCGCGCCGAGCCTGCGGCGCCGCAGGCCGGTCCGGTCGACGGCTTGGCCTGCGCACCAAGCGCCCCGCCGAGCACCAACGACGCGCCGATGAGCAGCGCGATCACGAAGCTGCGGGCGCGCGAGGGCGCGTCTCCTGCCGCTCTTGTCACGTCCCGAACAGTAATCAACACGCGCCGACGATCCGCTAGGACGCCCCCGTCGTCCCGCTCGTCCCGGTCGAGCCGCCGAGCACCGCCTCCGGGTAGAGGATGTAGATCCGCGTACCGGAGACCGGAACGAACGAGTTGATCAGCCAGCGCTTCCCGAGATAGGCGATCGTCCCGCTAAGCGGGATCTGTGGCGGTGCGGGGATGCCGAGCGAGCCGGCGACGGTTCGTGATCCGGCGCGTACGAAGATCAGCTTGCTCGAGTCGAAAGCGTGGTCGACGGCGACGAAGACGGCGGCCTCGCGGGGCAGCGTCAAGCGGCTCGCGAGGTGCTCCGCGACCGCGGTGTACACGCTCGCGTCGACCGCGAGGCAGCTGCTCGAGGCCAGCACGGCGCCGGCGTGCGGGACCGCCAGGAGCACCTCCGAGCGTCCGGACGGAAACGCGTTGACGCCGTATTCGCGAGCGAGATAGTGAACGCCATTGACGGTCAGGCTGGAACCGGCCGCAGGCAGCTGCGGCGGGACCTCGGCGGCGGGAAACGACTCGCCGACGAGCGGTGCGGAGCGATCGTAGAGCTCGATCGGCAGCCCGGTGTAGCGCGAGACGAGCTTGGCGTAGCCGACGTCGTCCTGGACGCTCATCACGTAGCTCCCGACGGTCGTGCCGCGATATGAGATCTCGCCGTCGACGGGCGCGATGACCGACGGGCCGCCGACGTCTGCGACGAGCTTGCCCGAGCGCGCGAGGACGCGAAGGCGCACGATGTGCCAGCGGCGGTGGTAGACGATCTTCGTGACGGCAGCGGTGACACCGGCCGTGTCGGCGCGCGCGAGCGAGCGAGCGAGAGCGGTCGAGGCCAGCACGTGCCGCGCGTCGAGCTGCACCTCGGGACCGTCGAGCTCGCCCTTGTAGATCGCGAAGGCCGCGCTCTGATAGTCGCTGCCCTCACGCGCCTGCGTCGCGGCGCCACAGGGGGGCGCTGGGGCGCTGACAGCCGCACGCGCGGGTGTCGCGGCGAACGCGGCGGCGATCGCGGCGCTGAGGGCGATCGCGCACTTCATCGCCGCGGATCATCCTCGATCTGGGCCCGCACCGGCAGAGCGCCCGAGGTTTAGGCTTAGCCCACATCGCGACAAAAGGAGGCAGCATGGCCACAGCTGCATCAGCGACGCACCTTCCGGCGATCGGCGCCCACGAACGTGACGAGGTCGGCCGACAACTGCAGGCGACGCTCGTCGAGTTGATCGACCTCTCGCTCGTCGGCAAGCAGTTCCATTGGACGGTCACCGGACCGAACTTCCGCTCGCTGCATCTCCAGCTCGACGAGCTCGTCGATTCCTGGCGCACGCTTTCGGACACCGTCGCCGAGCGCGCGGTCGCGCTCGGCTCCTTCCCCGATGGCCAGGCGAGCGCCGTGGTCGAGGGACCCGGACGCCCCGCGCTCGCCGTCGGCCCGATCCCCGACGCAGAGGTCGTCAACGAGCTGGTGCGCCGCGTCGCCGAGGTCAGCGAGCGTACGCGTGCGCGCGCCGAGCGTCTTGCGGAGCTCGATCTCGCCTCGCAAGACGTCCTCATCGACGTCCTGCGCGCGCTCGAGCAGCAGCAGTGGATGCTGCGCGCACAGCTTGGACACGCGCGCGGAGCGTGAGAGGCGCGCCAGCCATCGCCGCAGCGCCGGCGCTGGCGCTGCTCGCCGCCGCCGCGACGGCTGCGGCGGCGGGCGCCCTCGTCAAGCACGCGACCCGCACCGTGCAGATCGCCGCGGGCACGACGCGCACCGTCACCGTCCCCTACCCGGACGCTCTCAAGTACGGCAATGCCACCTACAGCGGCAGGACGATCGTCCTCGGCCCGGTCCCCGGCGCCGCGGGGACCGCACCCCAGCGCGGTCTCGTCAGGGTGCTCGAAGCCGGCTCGGTGCTCGGCGGTTCGGAGTACCGGGCGCGAATCCGCAACGCCAACGCGAAGGGCACCGCGCCCGAGCGCGTCGAGGTCGTGGCGCGAACGGGCGAGCCGCTAGCGCACTAGTCGACCTCGACGTCGAAGTCCCACGAGACGACCGGCTTGGCCTGCAGCGGCACCCACCGCAACGTGCCGGCGCCCACCGGGAGCACGGCGCTCACGCTGAGCGTGATCGGGCCACCCGCACCGATCCGCGCTGGGATCGTTCCGCCGCCGAGCAGGGTCACCTTCGGGTGATGGAGCCGTCCGAGCTCGTCGACGATCGTGAACGCAGCGGCGCGCAGCGGGATCGTTCCGTCGCCGCGCGCGAACGTGACGTCGAACGTACACGGGACGCGCGTCTTGAGCGGGACCGTGGCGACGTCGGCGGCCGGCACCTGCGGACCCACGGTCGTCACGTCCGCGCTCCCACGGGCGAGCGTCACGTAAACGGTGTCGCCCTCGATCGCGAGCCACGGGTGGCGCTCGCTGGCATGGACGATCCGATTGACCGGGATCCTGGCCTTCGGAAGCCAGCTCGGTAACGCGCCGTAGCGCGCAGCGGCGGGCGGGCGGCGCGCGCCCGAGCCGCCGCTCGCGCTCACCGCCGCGGCAGCGACAGCCCCCACGAGACAGGCGAGCGCGGCGGCCACGATGAAGCGGCGGTAGCCGGGCCTCCCGGCCCGGCTACCCGTGCGAGGCTCGGGCGATCCACGCTCGCCCGAGCCTTTCTGCGTTTGGTCGCTAGTGGTGATGGTGGTGGTGTCCGTGCGGTGGTGGCGGCGGCGGTGGTGGCGGCGGCGAGGGCTCGCCCTGCGTGTCCGTGAACACGTCGGACCCGAAAGGAGCGAGGCCCGGTTGTGCCGCGTAGCCGATGTGACCCTGGCCGTCGAGACCCGGCGAGGATGCAGCCACGCTGAACAGATCCTCCATCGTGCGCAGCCAGCTGTAGTGGTTGTAGTAGACGTCGCTAACCGTGCCCGGGGTGATGTACGGGCTGATCAGGACGCTGCCGGTGTCGCCACCGCCAGGCGTCGCGTCATACGCGTCATAGAGCGGGTCGTTTGCGGGACTCTCCGCGCCGAGCGTGATTCCGCTCACCGCCCCGGTCGTCGACAGCGGGTTGCCCGAGCTGTCGACGAGCTGGAAGGAGCCGTTGTCGACGAGGCCGCCGCTCTGCGACGCTGCCGTCGCGGTGACCGGCGTGTCGGTCACTCGGCCGACGTACGCACCCGACGGGATGCCGCTACCAGTGACGGAGCGACCCTCGTCGGTGACGACGATCGAGTTGTCCGCGATCGTCGTCGCGGCCGACGCCGCAGTGGCTCCGGCGTCCGCGCGGGTCGCGTAGCTGTAGGTGCCGTTGCTCGCCCCCTTCATCCCGGGGTCACCCCCGCCGACGAGGCAGGTGTTCGCGGGCGCCGCGACCGGCGTCAGCATCGTCGTCCCCGTCGTGCCTTCCGCGACGCAGTTGGCCGGGCGGTCGATGTAGGAGTTGTCACCCGGGCCTGGATAGAGCTGCTGCCCGTTGCCCGCGGTCGCGAGCGGCGTGTTCGGCCCGGCCGGCTCGGAATGCACCGGCAGACCGTTCAGCGTCTCGCCAGCCGCGTCGGTCATCAGCGAGGTGGCCGCGGTCGGCGCGTCGGTGGTCGAGTTGGCGAAGCTGTTTCCGGTGTAGGTGAAGGGCGGGAAAGCCTCATCGAAGCTGACGTCGATCAGGCCGCCGTCCTTGAATGCGGGCGAGGCCTCGATCTCGGGCACGACGTGCTCGAGGAAGGAGTCAGCCGCGTACAGGCCACCGGTGTAGTTGACCGGCGCGTTCGGCGTGTTCGGGTCGGAGAAGCCGCCCGACAGGTTGTTGCCGTGGCAGACGGCATCATGGCCGTCGCTGCAGTTGTTCGGCGAGATCCAGCTGAAGGCCGGTGTCGTCGCTTCGCTCTGCAGGTCGTGGTAAAGGCCGTTGGTCGAATCGAACAGGCTGGCGATGTGCGCCGAGTTGCAGTCTCCCGACTGGAGGATCGACTCGAACCACGGGAACGGGAAGTGCTTCGGGACGTACTGGTCGGTCGCGTTCGCGCTACCGGGGTTCGCATTGGCGGTGCTACCGGTCGCACCGGGCGAGCTGAAGGGCGCGCCGCAGTACTGAACACCGGCGTCATGGGTCTGTCCGGTGCCGGGGCTCGCGAGCGTGCCAGTCGAGGACGCGTCCGGATTGCCGAGATCCTGCCCATAGCCCTTCCAGCTCAGGTGTGCGGCATCGAGCTGGTTGAAGAGCGTCGGAACGCTCGACGGATAGACACAGCCGTTGGTGCCCGGTGCCGCATTCGGCCCGGCGCTCGAAGCGAGCTGCCCGTAGTTCGGGTTGGTCGTGAGCGACCCGGTCGTGCTGATGGCGCCGGAAAGCGCGTCGTAGTAGGGGCAGTCCGCCTGGTCGTCCGGCTGAGTCGCCTGGCCGCTGACCTGTGAGATGTAGTTGTCGAGGCTGAAGTGTCCGGTGCCGTAGTAGTTGGTCAACAACGCGCCCTGGGAGGGAAGCGTCTTCCACAGGTAGGTGTTGTTGTTGAGGCCCGTGAAGCTTGCGTCATAGGACTTGTTCTCGAGGATGATCAGCCAGACGTGCTTGATCTTGCCGGGCTGGATGCCGAGGCCGTCGCTGGGCGTGCCTGCCGATGCGCCGACGGACATCGCCGTAACGAGCGCGGCCGCCGCGAGCAGGACGAGGCCGGTTATCCGGCGCCCCTTGCGAGACCCGCGCGGGAATGCGAGACGAGATTTCATCGCGTTTTCGATACCTCCACTTGGTCACAGGGACTGCGCAGCGAGTCTCGGTTGCGGCGCGGCCCGGCAAGTAGCCATCGCGTAACCCACGCGTGACGATCCGGTGACCAACCGGTAACGAAATGGAGAAGTCCGCGGAGCTTGGGCTCAGTTCACCGGCAGCGAGCCGAGCGCCGGCAGCTCGCCGCGGTGTGCGCGGACCACGGCAGCGAGCCGGCGCACGCCCTCGCGGATCGGCTCGATGTCGAGCAACCCGAACGAGAGCCGCAGGTGGGTCGCCTGCGGGCGTCCGACGAGCATCGTCGAGCCCGGGACGAAGCTCACGCCGGCGGCGAGCGCGTCGTGGTAGAGACGACCGTCGTCGCAGGCCTGGTTGAGCGTGACCCAGAGGTTTCCTCCGCCCGCCGGTCGCGTGTAGCTCGCGAGGTCGGCGAAGTCGCGGTCGAGCGCGTTCAAGAGGGCGTCGCGGCGCTCGCGGTAGAACCCGCGCGCACGCTCGAGCTGCGGCGCGTAACGGCCTTCGGCAAGGAAGCTCGCCATTATCTGCTGGGGCAAGAGCGCGCCGTGCGCGTCATCGCGGCGCTTCTCCGCGATCAGCCGGTCTTGCACGGGACCGCTCGCCGCGATCCAGCCGGCGCGCAGACCCGGCGCGACGGTCTTCGAGAATGAGTCGACGTAGAGCACGTGCGCAGGCGCGAGCGCGCGCAACGGCCCGGGATCGTTGCCGGCGAAGCGCAGGTCGGCGTAGACGGCGTCCTCGAGGATGAAGAAGCCGTGCTGGCGCGCGAGCTCGACGAGGCGCTCGCGGCCGCTGCGCGAAAGGTCGAAGCCCGTCGGGTTCTGCAGCCGCGGCTGGAGCGCGACCATGCGGATCTCGTGGTGTCGCAGGAGCGCTTCGAGCGCGTCCACGTCGAAGCCGTCAGGGCCGACCGGCACCGGGAGGATCTCGGCCTGGACCGCCTGCAGGGCATCGATCGTGCCCATGTAGGTCGGTGACTCGCAGGCGACCTTGTCGCCCGGTCGCAGCACAGCGCGAGTCGCGATCGTGATCGCCTGGCGCGCGCCCGTCGTGACAAGGATCGAGGATGGATCATCATCGAGACCCCGGGCTCGACCGAGCCGTGCGAGCTCGCTGCGCAGCTCCTGGTCGCCGGCGACGGGCCCGTAGGCGAAGCTGCCCGCGCCGTAGCGCGCGATCGCCGACGTGCTCGCGGCGGCGAGCAGCTCGGTTGGGACGGTCTCCGCGGACGGGTAGCCGGCCGAGAGCGCGATCAGCTCGCCGGCGGGATCGGCGCTGTGGGCGGCGAGCTCGGAGAGAATCCAGGCCGCCGAGCTGACGCGCTCGCTCTCGAGGACGTAGTTCTGCCACGAGGCGTCGCCCCCAGCGCGCGAACCGCCGCCGGCGGCTGCGCCGGCTCGTACGAACGTGCCGCGCCCGACCTCGGAGACGACGGCGCCGCGCTCGGCGAGGCGCCGGTAGGAGCGACCAGCCGTGAGCTGGTTGACGCCCGCGAGCTCCGCCACGCGGCGTGTCGGCGGGAGCTTCTCGCCGGGGCCGAGCTCGCCCGCGGCGATCGCGTCGAGCACGGCGCCAACCAGCTGATCGGTCAGCGAACGCGTGCTCGCGCGATCGATCGAAGCAAGCCGGCGCTCGAGCGGCGAGCCATCCATTGCGTTAGTCAATCACAGATTGAATGACATTGCAATGTGGCCAATTGCGTGTTAGGGTCCGTTTACTCCACGATTGACGTATATCAATCACCCCGTACTCAACCAAATGCTTGCGGCAGCGCGTACGGACGAGTTGCGCAGCCAGGCGCGTGCTCGCCGCTTCGCAGCGCCTGAGCGCACCCCGCGCGGCGACGCGCGAGTCGTGACGATGCGCGTCGCGCACTCACGCGCGCAGGCGCAGATCGCCGGCGTGCATCCGCGGGAACTACCGGCGGCGCCGGTGCTCGTGGGCGAGCTCGAAGGCCGCGCGGTCGTCGCGCTGTCGCTCGCCGACGGCGAGGTCGTCGCCTCGCGCGGGGTCCCGACCCGCGACATCGTCGCGCTGCTCGAACTGCGCGCGAGCCAGCTGCGTCAGTCGGGCTTGGCTTCCTCGTCGGCCTCGCCGTAGTCGGCGTCGGCGCGCTCGTTCTCGACGATCCCCGCGTCCTGGAGGATCCGGTGCGCCGCGTGCTCGTCGCCGTGGGAGGCGTGGTCGATCAGCTCCTGCTCGGCGAGCTCGAAGCCCTCGGCCTCGCCACCGCCGGCCTCCTCGACCGGGCGACGCTCCTCGCGGCGGCGTCGCTCGAGGTTCAGATCGAAGTCAGATGTGTCGGACTCTTCGGCCATCGCGACAAGGTTACCCGCCCTGGCGGGTTCGCTCAGGCGAAGAAGACGCTGGCCGTCTCGTAGAGGCCCGGATCGAGCAGCTTCGGCGAGGTGACGGCGTCGGCGAGCGCGACCTCGACGATGTCGGTCCCGCTGAGCCCGACCATGACGCCGAAGCGCCCGCCGATCGCGGCCTCCATCGCGGCGACGCCAAAGCGCGTCGCCAGCACGCGGTCGTAGGCCGTCGGCGTACCGCCCCGCTGGACGTGGCCAAGCACCGTGACGCGGGTCTCGAAGCCCGTCTTCTCCTCGATCTGCTGCGCGAGGGCGTCGCCGATCCCGCCGAGGCGAGCGTGGCCGAACGAGTCGGTCTCCTGGGCGACGGTCGAGAAGCTGCCCTCGATCGGCGTCGCGCCCTCGGCGACGACGATGATCGAGAATGACCAGCCGCTCTTGTGGCGGACCTTGAGTCGCTCGCAGAGCGCGTCGACGTCGAACGGCCGCTCGGGCACGAGGATCGCATCGGCGCCGCCGGCCATGCCGGCGTAGGTCGCGATCCAGCCGGCGTGGCGCCCCATCACCTCGCAGACCATCACGCGGTTGTGCGACTCGGCGGTCGTGTGGAGGCGGTCGATCGCATCGGTCGCGATCTGCACCGCGGTCTGGAAGCCGAACGTGAAGTCGGTTGCACCGAGATCGTTGTCGATCGTCTTCGGGACGCCGACGACGGGGATCCCGGCCTCGTGGAGCTTGAGCGCCACGCCGAGCGTGTCGTCGCCGCCGATCGGGATCAGCACGTTGACGCCGGCCTTGTCCATCGACTCGCGCACCGGCGTCACACCGTCGGCGCCGCCCGAGAACGGATTCGTCCGCGAGGTCCCGAGGATCGTCCCGCCCCGCGGCAGCACTCCGCTCGTGCTCTCGCGGTCGAGCTCGATCCACTCGCCGGACAGCACGCCGGCCCAGCCGGAGCGAAAGCCGCAGAAAGTGGTTCCCTCCTTGCGCAGACCGCGACGCACGACGGCACGGATCACGGCATTCAGGCCGGGGCAATCGCCGCCCCCGGTGAGCAATCCAACGCGCATCGTGCGGTGCGCAATATGCCAGAGCACGCCGAGTCGCGTCGCCAGGCGCCCGCGCTCAGTGGTTTCCCGAAGGCGCTCTAGGAGAGCTGCAGCGCGAGCTCACTGCGGAGTGCGACGCGCGTCGGCTCGAGCTCTTCCTCGAGCGATGCGACGAGCTCGGCGCACGGAGCGAGGTTGCCATCGCGCCCCGCCACCTCGGCGTCGGCCGCGAGTGCCGCGATGCGCGCGGCGCCCATGCTGAGGCTCGCGCCCTTGATCCGGTGGGCGGCCGCGGCAACAGCGGTCGCGTCGCCGTCGCCGAGCGACGCGCGCAGGCTGTCGAGCTGCACCGCTACATCACTGAAGTAGAGCTCGACGATGTCGCGCAGATCCTCGTCGTCGAGCCCGCGCAGCTCGTCCAGAACCGTCGTATCCAGTGTTTCCACGAGTCAGCTGTCGGCGGAAATGGCGCGTTGCTTTAGCCCGTGGGCGGAAATCGAGCAAAAAAACTCGTCGCGACTGCAACGGCCGTTGCCCTTGCGCAAACTGCGCCCGGGGCCGGCGCGCACTGCGTATCCTGAGCCGATGGCGCTCGGTCCGCTCGACCGGCGCGAGACTCGAGAGTCACGTCGCCCCCGCCGGTCGACGCTCGCGCTGGCATCCGTCACAGCCCTTGTCCTCGCAGCGCTGATCGTCGGCGCTGCGATCGCGGCGATCGCGCTCTCGCGCGGCTCGCTCAAGCAGAGCCCTACCGCGCTCGCAGACCTGAAGCTCGGGCCGTTGGCCGGTCACGTCGAGAAGGCGGTCGTCAGCACGCCCAACGGGAGCAGTGTGCGACTCGTCGACGTGCACGGCGCGCTCGTTCCGCGCAAGCCGCTCGAGCCGGGCGTGCGCGCGAGGCTCACCATCACGGTGCGCCGCCCGGGCGCGCTCGCCTGGATGCTCGGCAAGAGCTTCACGAAGCACCTCACGCTGCGCACGCCGAGCGTCACCGTCGCCAAGCAGTGGCTGACGCTGAGCCACAGCGGACGGCTTGAGATCGCGTTCACCGGGCATGTCGCGGCGCTCGCGCTCGGCGACACCGCGCGCGGCGCGGCACACGGACGAACCCTAACCCTCAATCCAAGCGTTAGGTCCGGGTCGCTCGCGATCCGCCTCGCCGCGCGGACCTGGGAGCGCCTCGGGCCGTCGACCCTCGTCACGTGGTTTCCGCGCTCGCGCGTCCCGCTGCTCGTCGCGGCGCCCTCGCCGGCAGCGACGATCTCCCCCACCTCCTCGCTGCGCCTGACCTTCTCGCGACCGGTCGCGCGGATCTTCGGCGCGTCGAACCCGCCGCTCAGCCCGAGCGTCGCCGGGACGTGGACGCGCCCGAACAGCCACACGCTCCTCTTCACGCCTGCCGGCGCCGGATTCCCGCTCGCCGCGACGGTCGCGCTCAACCTGCCGACGGTCGTCGCGGCGAACGACCTCGAGCCCGCCGACCGCCTCTCCTGGACGGTCGCCCCCGGCAGCGAGTTGCGCCTCCAACAGCTGCTCGCGCAGCTCGGCTACCTGCCGCTGCGCTGGACGGCGAACGGAGCGCCCCCCGTGCAGAGCGCGCAGGCGCAGGTGATGGCGGCGGTCAACCCGCCGGCCGGCAGCTTCAGCTGGCGCTACACGAACACGCCGGCCGCGCTGCGCGCGCTGTGGCATCCGGGCCACCCGGGCGAGATCGTCAAGGGCGCCGTGATGAGCTTCGAGGCCGCTCACGGGCTCGCGACCGACGGCATCGCGGGCCCGATCGTCTGGCACACGCTGCTCGCGGCCGCGCTCGCCAACCAGCAGCGGACTTCCCCGTACGCGTATGTACTCGTGCGCGAGGGCAACCCCGAATCATTGACCGTGTACAGCGGCGGGCGGGTGGTTTTGCGGACCGCCGCCAACACCGGCATTCCGCAGCGCCCGACCAAGCGCGGGACCTTCGCGGTCTTCGAGCACGTTCGCTCGGGCACGATGACCGGCACCAACCCCGATGGAACGCACTACCACGATGTCGGGATCCCGTGGATCAGCTATTTCAACGGCGGCGACGCGATCCACGGCTTCCTGCGCGTCTCCTACGGGACGCGCCAGAGCCTCGGCTGCGTCGAGCTCCCCTACGCGCAGGCGGCCAAGGTCTGGCCGTACACGCCGATCGGCACGCTCGTCACCGTCACGACCTGACTAGGCCCGCGCGGCGCGCTTGGCGACGGGCTGCGGTAGGTCGAGCTTGTCGACGAGCTCGGCGATCGACTCGGCGATCGCGCCCGGGCGGTAGGGGAAGCGCTCCGCCGACTCGACGGTCGAGACGCCCGTCAGCACGAGGATCGTGTGCAGGCCCGCCTCGAGCCCGGCGACGACGTCGGTGTCCATGCGGTCGCCGATCATCGCCGTCGACTCGCTGTGCGCCTCGATCGCGTTCAGCGCGAAGCGCATCATCAGCGGGTTCGGCTTGCCGACGTAGTAGGGCTCGACGCCGGTTGCGCGCGAGATCAGCGCCGCGACCGAGCCGGTCGCGGGGAGCGGCCCGTCCGGTGAGGGGCCGACGGTGTCGGGGTTCGTCGCGATGAAGCGGGCGCCGCGCGCGATCAGCTGGATCGCGCGGGTCAGACGCTCGAAGCTGTAGGTGCGCGTCTCGCCGAGCACGACGTAGTCGGGGTTGCGGTCGGAGATCGTGTAGCCGACGTCGTGCAGCGCCGTCGTCAGGCCCGCCTCGCCGATCACGTGCGCCGAGCCGCGCGGGCGCTGGCGCGCGAGGAAGCGCGCCGTCGCAAGCGCCGAGGTCCAGATCGCCTCCTCGGGAAGCTCGAGGCCGATCGAGCTCAGGCGTGCGACGAGATCGCGGGGCGTGTACATCGAGTTGTTCGTCAGCACGAGGAAGCGGCGCTCGAGCTCCTGGAGGCGGTGGATGAACTCGGGCGCGCCGGGGATCACGTGCTCCTCTTTGATCAGCACGCCGTCCATGTCCATCAGCCACGAGTGAATCTCGCGGTCGGGCGGTATCAGGGCTGCATTGCGCGGCACGGACCCAGCTTAGAGACAGCATGCGACGGCCCGCGTGAACTCTTCGCTAGCGTGGAGGCGTGCTTGGGCTGCCGGCCTCTGTGAGCGCCTGCCTGTTCGACCTCGACGGCGTGCTCACGGACACGGCCGAGGTCCACGCCGCGGCCTGGAAGGAGATGTTCGACGCGTTCCTGCGGCGCGCGCAGGCGACGGGCGAGCGCGCCCGTTCGACGCCGTGCACGACTACGACGAGTACGTCGACGGGCGCCCGCGCTTCGACGGCGTGCGCGCGTTCCTCGCCTCGCGCGGCATCGAGCTGCCCGAGGGCGGCCCGGACGATCCGCCGGACGCGGAGACGGTCGACGGGCTCGGCAACGCCAAGAACGAGATCGTCCTCGGCTGATCCACGAGCACGGCGTCGAGCCTACGAGGGCTCGGTTCGTTACGTCAAGGCGGCGCGCGACGGCGGGGCTGCGACGGGCCGTCGTGTCGTCGAGCGCGAACTGCCGCGACGTGCTCGCGCCGCGCGGGATCGACGGACCTCTTCGAGGCGGTCATCGACGGCCACGTCGCCGAGGCGCGAGCAGCTCGCCGGCAAGCCGGCGCCGGACACCTACCTCGCCGGCGCGCGCGCGCTCGGGGTCGACGCCGGAGCCGCGGCGGTGTTCGAGGATGCGCTCGCCGGCGTCGAGGCCGGGCGAGCCGGGGGCTTCGCGATCGTCGTCGGCGTCGATCGGGTCGGCCAGGCGCACGGCGCTGAAGGAGCACGGCGCCGACGTCGTCGTCGCGCGACCTCGGCCGAGCTGCTCGAGAATCGTGATCCAGCACCCGGCGTTCCCGGTCGAGCCGTGGGCGTGCGCGAGACCGGCTCGACCTCGACGCGCTGGCCCAGACCGAGTCGGTGTTCGCGCTCTCCAACGGCCACATCGGCCTGCGCGGCAACCTCGACGAGGGCGAGCCGTACGGCGTGCCCGGGCACCTACCTCGCCGGCTTCTACGAGCTTCGCCCGCTGCCCTACGCCGAGTCCGGCTACGGCTTCCCGGAGGCGGCCAGACGGTCGTCAACGTGACGAACGGGAAGATCATGCGGCTGCTCGTCGAGGACGAGGCGTTCGACGTGCGCTACGGCGTGCTGCGTGGCCACGAGCGCGTCCTCGACCTGCGCGCCGGCGTGCTCGACGCGCAAGCTCGAGTGGGGTCGCCCGCCGGGCGGCCGTGCGCGTCGCCTCGACGCGGCTCGTCTCGTTCACGCAGCGCGCGGTCGCGGCGATCCTCTACGAGGTCGAGCCGGTCGAGGAGCCGACGCACCGTCGTCGTGCAGTCGGAGCTCGTCGCCAACGAGTCGCTACCCGAGCCGGCGAGCGGCGACCCGCGCGTCGCCGCGGCGCTGCGCGCGCCGCTCGAGTCGCGAGCTCTTCACCGGCACGACACGCGGGCGGTGCTGGTTCACACGACCGCGCGAGCGGGCTGACGGTCGCCGCGGCGATGGACCACGTGATCGAGGGCTCGCGGGCACGCGAGCACTTCGTCGAGAGCTTCGCCGACCTCGGCCGGCTGACCGTCTCGGCGACGGTCGAAACCGGGCAAGCCGCTGCGGATCGTGAAGTTCATCGCCTATGGCTGGTCGGGGAACCGTTCGGTCCCGGCGCTGCGCGACCAGGTCGGTGCCGCGCTCGCGGCCGCGCCGTCGCGACGGCTGGGACGGGCTCGTCGCCCAGCAGGCCGCCTACCTCAAGGACTTCTGGGACCGCGCGGACGTCGAGATCGACGGCGACGTGGAGCTCCAGCAGGCCGCGCGGTTTGCCCTCTTCCACGTGCTCCAGGCGGGCGCGCGCACCGAGCGGCGCGCGATCGCGGCGAAGGGCCTCACTGGGCCCGGCTACGACGGCCACTCGTTCTGGGACAGCGAGTCGTTCGTCATGCCGGTACTCACCTACACGATGCCCGAGGCGGTCGGGCGGCGCTGATGTGGCGCTACGACACGCTCGACCTCGCGCGCGAGCGCGCGACGCAGCTGAATCTCGCCGGCGCCGCGTTCCCGTGGCGCACGATCGGCGGCGAGGAGTGCTCCGGCTACTGGCCGGCGGGCACCGCGGCGTTCCACATCAACGCCGACATCGCCGCCGCGGTCTCGACCTACATCGCGGCGGTTGACGACGAGCGAGTTCGAGCGCACCGGCGGGATCGACGCTGCTCGTCGAGACGGCGCGGCTGTGGCGCTCGCTCGGCCACCACCGACCCGACGGCACGTTCCGGATCGACGGCGTCACCGGTCCCGACGAGTACAGCGCGCTCGCCGACAACAACGTCTACACGAACCTGATGGCGCAGCGCAACCTGCGCGCGGCCGCGGACATCGTCGCGCGCCACCCGCTGCAGGCGACCGAACTCGGCGCCGACGCCGAGGAGGCCGCGAGCTGGCGCGAGGCCGCCGAGAAGATGGCGATCCCCTACGACGAGGCGCTCGGCGTCCATCCCAGGCGGAGCGCTTCACCGAGCACGCGCCGTGGAACTTCGACGCGACACGCCCCGACCAGTACCCGCTGCTGCTGCACTTCCCCTACTTCGACCTCTATCGCCGCCAGGTCGTCAAGCAGGCCGACCTCGTGCTCGCGCTGCAGCGCTGCGGCGAGTACTTCAGCGCCGAGGAGAAGGCGCGCGACTTCGACTACTACGAGCGGATCACGGTCCGCGACTCGTCGCTGTCGGCTTGCACGCAGGCGGTCGTCGCCGCCGAGGTCGGTCACCTCGAGCTCGCCTTCGACTATCTCTGCGAGGCGGCGTTGATCGATCTGCGCGACCTGATGCACAACACGCGCGACGGCCTGCACATCGCGTCGCTCGCCGGGACGTGGATCGCGCTCGTCTGCGGCTTCGGCGGGATGCGCGACCAGTCGCTGCCCTTGTCCTTCGCACCGCGCCTGCCGTCCGAGCTCACGCGCCTGGTCTTCCGCATCTGCTTTCGCGGCCGGCGCTTTCGCGTCGAGGTGACGCGGACCCATGCGAACTACACGCTGACCGCCGGCGCCGCGCTCGAGATCCGTCACTACGGCAAGGTGGCGAAGCTCGAGCGACGACGCCGCCTCACGCTGCCGATCCCGCGCACACCGCGGCGCGACCCGCCGACGCAGCCGCGCGGTCGCGCCCCCGAACGCCGCCGTCCGGCGGGGGACTAGCATCGTGGGCGTGGGCGCGACGCCGGTCGAGAAGCTCCTGGACGCGCTCGACGCGCTCGATCTCGACCGGACGATGGCGCTGCTCGCGCCCGACTGCGCGCTACTGATGAGCGACGGGGGCCGCGCGCAGGGCGCCGAGGACGTGCGCGCACAGCTCGGCGACCTGCTCGACCATCTGCGTTCGGCGACGCACCGGATCACCAATCAGTGGCAGGTTGGTGACGTGTGGATCGCCGAGGTCGAAGCCGACTATGAGCTGCGCGATCAATCGCTCCTCTCGCGCCTCCCGCGCGCGATCGTCGCGCGCACCGGGGACGGCGGGCGGATCGTGGAGCTACGCGTCTACGGCGCGCACGAGCACGCGCTCTATGACCGCGGCCGCGGCGACGGCTCGATGGTGATCGGCGGGCGCTACATGCCGCCGCTGTAGCGCGGCGATATGCAGCGGCCTGCTCTGGCGGCAGGGTGAGGCGTCCAGCGCCGCCGGTCCCGGCGGCGGCAGGACGCCCGTCAGCGAAGCAGCCGGAACACTTCGGTCTCGGCCTCGCTCGGGTCCGGCCCGGCATGGCCGTAGATCTCCCAGCACGGGCCGGCGAGTTCGCGCCCATGAGCCGCGGCGTACTCGCGCACCGCGGCGTGCGTGACCCCCAGCTTCGAGTAATCGCCGCGGTGGGTCGCGGTCGCGACCTCTCCAGCGGGAAGCGCTCGACGGGACCACCGGTCCTTCGGCCTGGAATGGCGCCGATACCAGAACACCGACCTCGACATCGGGTCGCTGGTCCTTGTAGAGCATCACGTTCTGCCACCGCTCGCCACCATCGCCGGTCGCGAGCTCGGGATGCGGACGAACAAACTCGTACACCTGCCCGAGCAACGTCCCCCAGAGTTTCGGGAACTCCGTCCACGTGGTTGCCTGCGCAACTACCGCCGTCGGACGCGCCTCGACAGTCATGAACCTCACCGCCTCGGCCGCCACGCGCGCAGCCTAACCAATCGGTCAATCGTTCCCGGTCGGGATCACCGTCGCCGGCTCGACCATCAGCAAGACCGTGCGTCCGTGCGCCCGTGGGCGGTGAACGACGCCACGCGGGATCGTCACGCCCTGATGCACATCAAGCACGAATGGGTCCCGCCCCTCGACCTCGAGCTCGAAGCCTTCCCTCGAGGACGAAAGAACTCGTCTTCGCGCTCGTGGCTGTGCCAGTCGACGAGCTCGCCCTCGATCACGGCAAGCCGAACGACGCAATCATTGACGCTCGTGAGCGTCTGATTCACCCACGGTTCATATCCTTCACCCTCCGCGGCAACGTCGATGTGCGCCAGCTGACCGTACTTGTCGTCGTACCTGATGTCGTAGTTCATGAAAACGGCTTTCCAGGCGACCCCTAGCCGAGCACCGGCGCCGGCGGCAGGCGATCGAGCGCGGCGCGCAGCTCCGCCTCGCTGAACTCGAGGTCCTCGAGCTTGCCCGCGTGGTAGGCGTCGTAGGCGGACATGTCGAAGTGCCCGTGGCCCGAGAGGCCGACGAGGATCACGCGCGCTTCGCCCGCCTGCTTGGCGGCCTCGGCCTCGACGAACGCGGCGCGCAGGGCGTGCGCCGCCTCGGGCGCGGGAATGATCCCCTCGCTGCGCGCGAAGGCGACGGCGGCGGCGAACGCATCGGTCTGGCGGATCGCGGTCGCCTCGACGACGCCTTCGTGGACGAGCTGGCAGAGGCTCGGCGCATCGCCGTGGTAGCGCAGTCCGCCCGCGTGGACGGGCGGCGGGACGAAGTTGTGGCCGAGCGTGTACATCGGCATCAGCGGCGTCATGCCGACCGTGTCGCCGAAGTCGTAGCGGTACTCGCCGCGCGTCAGGGTCGGGCAGGCCGACGGCTCGGCCGCGAGGTAGCGCGTCTTGCTCGCCCTCGCGCAGCGTGCGGCGGATGAACGGGTAGGCGAGCCCGGCGAAGTTCGAGCCGCCGCCGACGCAGCCGATGACGACGTCCGGCGTCTCCCCCGCCTGCTCGAGCTGGCGGATCGCCTCCTGCCCGATCACGGTCTGGTGCAGGCAGACGTGGTTGAGGACCGAGCCGAGCGCGTAGTTGGTGTCCGGCGAGCCGGCCGCGACCTCGACCGCCTCGGAGATCGCGATCCCGAGGCTGCCGGACGGGAGCTGCGCCTGTGAGCGCCCGGCCTCGGTCAGGTCGGTCGGGCTGCGATGGACGCTCGCGCCCCAGGTCTCGATCATCGCCCGCCGGTAGGGCTTCTGGTCGTAGCTGATCCCGACCATGAAGACCTCGCACTCGAGCCCGAAGAGCTGGCAGGCGAGCGCTAGCGCGGAGCCCCACTGCCCGGCGCCGGTCTCGGTCACGAGCTTGCGGACCCCGGCCTTGCGGTTGTAATAGGCCTGCGCGACGGCGCTGTTGGGCTTGTGCGAGCCGGCCGGCGAGACGCCCTCGTACTTGTAGTAGATGTGGGCGGGCGTATCGAGCGCGCGCTCGAGGCGGCGCGCGCGGTAAAGCGGCGAGGGGCGCCAGAGTTTGTAGATCTCCCGCACCTCTTGGGGGATCTCGATCTCAGGCTCGGCCGAGACCTCCTGACCGATGAGATCAAGTGGGAAGATCGCGGCCAGGTCGTCTGGCCCGACCGGCTGGCCGGTGCCGGGGTGAAGCGGCGGGTAACTCGTGCCCGGCAGGTCGGGGAGCAGGTTCACCCAGTGCGTCGGGATCTCGGACTCCGGCAGCACGTACTTGACCTGATCGGACATGCCTCACTCCCCTCTGACGTTGTAACCGAGCAATCCTACGTCCCCGTCGGCCCGAAGCGTTCGGTGCGGATCAGCGCCGCCTCGTGCCCGAGCGCGACGAGCTCGTTCGCGGCCGTCTCGACGAAGCCGCTCGGCCCGCAGGCGTAGACGAGCGGGCTCGCAGCGGGCGGCCAGGCGAGCTCGCCGAGCGCCGAGCGGTCGATCCGCCCGCGCGGACCGGCCCAGCCCTCGGGCCACTCGCGCGTCAGCACGAGGCTCAGATCGAGCGCCCCGTCGGCGGCGATCTGCTCGAGCTCGGCGCGGTAGATGACATCGACGAGCGAGCGCGCCGAGTAGATCAGGCGCACATCCGCCGCTTCGCCGCTCGCGCGGTGGTGGCGGAGCATCGCGCGGAACGGGACGACGCCCGACCCACCAGCGACGAGCAGGACGCGCCTTGAGGGCGGGAGCTGCCAGACGAAGTAGCCGCCGATCGGCCCGCGCAGCTCGAGCTCGTCGCCGGGCGCGAGCACGTCGCACAGGTACGGCGAGACCTCCCCGTCCGCGAGGCGCTCGACGCTCAGGACGAGCCCCGGATCCTCGGGCGCGGATGCGATCGAGTAGCTGCGCTGCGCCTGGTAGCCGTCCTCCGCGGTGAGGCGCACGTCGACGTGCTGACCGGCGAGGTGGCCGCGCCAGGCCGGCGCGTCGAGCACGATGCTCTTGACCCTCGGCGTCTCCCCGCGCAGCTCGCGCACGCGGGCGGTCTGCCACCCGAGGCGCTCCGGACCTCCGCCGGCTGTCATCATCGAATCGGAACCCGACACGCGGAGGCATCCTGACACCGATCAGCCGCGGATTCACCGGACGGCGACGCACCGAGCAAAGCGAGCGGCTGCCGCCCGGGCAATACGAGACGCACGACTTTCCCGTGCTCTCGGCTGGTCCGACGCCGCACACGCCGCTCGAGCAGTGGACCTTCACGGTCGAGGGCGCGGGCGCATCGCCGCGGTCGTGGTCGTGGACCGAGCTGCTGGCGCTGCCCGCCGAGGCGATCACGGTCGACATCCACTGCGTCACGAAGTGGTCGAAGTTCGCCACGCAGTGGCGCGGCGTCTCGATCGACACGCTGCTCGACGGGGTCGACGCGAGCGAGGCGCGCTTCGCGATGGCCTTCTGCGACGGCGGCTACACGACCAACCTGCCGCTCGCGGATCTCACCGGTGGCCGCGCCTGGGTCGCCTACGAGTTCGCCGGCGCGCCCTTGGATCCCGAGCACGGCGGCCCGGCGCGCTTGCTCGTCCCGCACCTCTACTTCTGGAAGAGCGCGAAGTGGGTCCGCGGCCTGCGCCTGATGGCGGCGGACGAGCGCGGCTTCTGGGAGGGCTACGGCTACCACGATCGCGGCGATCCCTGGCTGGAGCAGCGCTATCAGGGCGACTGAGCGGCGCGCGCCGCGGGCGCCATGGCAGGATGGCGGCGTGCTGAATCCGCAGCTGACCGAGCTCGACCTCGACCGGCTGCGCCGGCGCCGCAACGCGAAGTGGACCCAATACCCGCCCGACGTACTGCCGGCGTGGGTCGCGGACATGGACTTCCCGCTCGCCCCCGCGGTCAGCGCCGCACTGCTCGAGGCGGTCGAGCTCGGCGATTGCGGCTACGCGAACCCGGCCGCGGTCGGGCTCGCCGAGTCCTTCACCGGCTTCGTGCACCGCCGCCTGCGCTGGGAGGTCGACCCCGACCAGGTGAGCCCCGCGCTGGACGTCGTCGGCGCAATGAGCGAGCTGCTGCGGCTGATCGCGCGCCCGGGTGAGCGCGTCGTCATCAACCCGCCCGTCTACCACCCGTTCTTCGCCGTGATCGAGTCGCTCGGCTGCGAGGTCGCGGCCGTGCCGCTGCGCGACGGCGAGCTCGACGTCGAGGCGTGCGCCCGCGAGCTCGAGCGGGGAGCAGTCGCGCTCGTGCTCTGTAGCCCGCACAACCCGACCGGAGGACTGCCGAGCACGGCGGAGCTCGAGGCACTCGCGGCCGCTGCCGAGCGCACCGGCGCCTGGGTCATCGCCGATGAGATCCATTCGCCGCTGACCCTGCCCGGCGCCGAGCACGTGCCGTTCCTCGGTGTCTCGGCGGCCGCGCGCGAGCACGGCGTCGCGCTCTTCTCGGCCTCGAAGGCGTTCAACATCGCGGGCCTCAACTGCGCGCAGATCGTGACCGCGTCGCAGCGCGCCGCGGAGCTCGTCGCGAGGCTCCCCCACGGTGCCCGCCACTGCGGGCAGCTTGGCGCGATCGCATCGGTCGCAGCGTTCAACAAGGGCGACGCCTGGCTCGACGACGTCATCGCGGTGATCGACCACAACCGCGGCCTGCTCGCAGAGCTCCTCGCGGAACACCTCCCGGAGATCGCCTACAGCCCCCCGCGCGCCGGCTATCTCGCGTGGCTTGACCTGCGCGCGCTCGGCCTCGGCGAGGATCCGAGCAAGGAGATCCTCGAGCGCGGGCGCCTCGCGCTCAGCCCGGGGCCGGCGTTCGGTCCGCAGGGAGCCGGCTTCGCGCGGCTGAACATCGGCACGAGCCCGGCGCTCGTCGAGGAGGCGGTGCAGCGGATCGCGCGGGCGGTCGGGCGTGGCTGATCAGGGCGTCGAGCCGTTCGAGCCGATCGCCCGCGAATGGCTCGAGGCGATGCGCGAGCGCACCGGCGCGCTGGCGCTCTTTGACGCCCACACGCACATCGGGCGCAACGACCCCGACGGCTTTCGCCAGGAGCCGGCTGAGCTGATCGCAGCGCTCGAGCGCGCGAACGCGCGCGCCGTCTGCTTCCCGATGCACGAGCCCGCCGGCTACACGCTGGCCAACGACGAGGCGATCGCGGCCGCCGGCGCATCCGACGGGCGGCTTGTCGCGTTCTGTCGCGTCGACCCGCACCACGACGCGCTCGCCGAGGCGCGCCGCTGCCTCGACGCCGGAGCGCGCGGGATCAAGCTCCACCCGCGCGCCGAGGGCTTCGCGCTCGATCATCCCGCGATCGAGCCGCTCGTCGCGCTCGCCGCCGAGCGCCGCGTCCCGGTCCTGATGCACGCCGGCCGGGGCATCCCCGCGCTCGGACGCCACGCCCTCGAGCTCGCCACGCGCCACCCGGACGCGCAGCTGATCCTCGCGCACGCCGCCGTCAGCGACCTCGCGTGGCTGTGGCGCTCGCTGCCCGAGCACCCGAACGTGCTGATCGACACCTCCTGGTGGAACCCGGCCGATCTGATCGCGCTCTTCTGCCTCGTCGCGCCGGGGCAGATCCTCTGGGCGAGCGACTCGCCCTATGGCCAACCGCTCCTGTCAGCCGCGCTTCACCTGCGCTGCGCGCTGACCGCGGGACTCGAGCACGAGGCGCTCGCCTCGATCGCGGGCGCCCAGCTCGAGCGCATCCTCGCCGGCGAGCCCGCCGCCGACGCCGGACCCGCTCCCGGGCCACCGCATGCGCCGCTCGACATCGGGCTCGAGCGGGTCGCGTCGCACGTGCTGACCGCGATCGGCTTCGGGTTCGCCGGCGGGGACCCCAGCGCGCAGATCGCGCTCGCACGCCTTGCCTGCGATCGAGAGGGCGAGTTTGCGTCGGTCGCGATGCAGGTCAACAGCCTGCTCGAGCTCGCCGAGCGCCACCACGCCGAGCCACCGCCGCCCGGCCGGCGCTTCCGAGGTTCGATGTACTTCCTGATCGCCGCGCTGTGCCTCGCGCGCACGCCCGAGGCGGGCTAGCCCGTGTTGCGCAGGCCGCTGGCGATCCCGTTGATCGTCAGCAGGCTGACGCGACCGAGCGGGTCCTCATCGACCCCGGTCCCGCGGCGCAGGCGCGAAAGCAGCTCGATCTGCACGAACGAGAGCGGATCGACGGCCGGGTTGCGCCGGTCGATTGAGGCCTGCAGCACCGGCTCGCCGTCGAGCAGCCGGTCATAGCCGCGCACCGCGCGCAGCTCGCGTGTCGCGCGCTCGAACTCGGTCGTCAGCACGCCCCAGATCCGCTCGCGCTCGTCGTCCTCCTCGCAGAGCTGCACGTAGTGGTGGGCGATCACGAAGTCGGCCTTCGCGAGCGCCATCTCCGCGTTTGAGAGCATCGCGGCGAAGAACGGCCAGCTCTCGGTCATCTCGCGCAGCAGCTCGATGCCGTGGCTCTCGCGCGCATCCTCGAGCGCGGCGCCGAGCCCGAGCCAGGCGGGGAGCACGATGCGTGACTGCGTCCAGGAGAAGACCCAGGGGATCGCGCGCAGGTCGTTGATCCCCTGACCCCCGCCGCGCCGTGGCGGCCGCGAGCCGAGGCGCAGGCGCGATATCTCACCGATCGGCGTGACCGCGTTGAAGAAGCGCACGAACTCCGGGTCCTCGTGGACGATCGCCCGGTACTGGAGCATCGAGACCTCGGCCATGCGCTCGAGGACCTCTTCGTAGACCACGTCGCGATCGCTGCCGCGCGCGATGCCGGTCCCGAGCGTCGCGCTGGCGGCGAGCTCGAGCTCGCGGTGAGCGATCTCACGCAGCGAGTACTTCGCGCTGAGGACCTCGCCCTGTTCGGTCATCTTCAGCCGGCCGTTGACGGTGCCGGGCGGCAGCGCCAGGATCGCGCTGTTCGTCGGTCCGCCGCCGCGCCCGATCGCGCCGCCGCGACCGTGGAAGAAGACCCAGCTCGCCCCGAACGAGCTGATCATCGCGGCGAGCTGCGTCTGCGCCTTGTAGGCGGCCCAGCCGGAGGCGACGTAGCCGACGTCCTTGTTCGAGTCCGAGTACCCGATCATCACCTCCTGCTCGTCGCCGACCGCGCGCAGCGCAGCGCGGTAGCAGGGCTCGCGCAGCAGCCGCTGCATGATGCCCGCGGCGCCCGCGAGCGTCGCGCCCGATTCGAAGAGCGGCGCGATCCGCAGCCACGCCCCCTCCCCACCGGGCTGCGCGAGGCTCGCCTCCTTCATCAACAGCAGCGCCTCGAGCACGTCGGCGCCTGACTCCGTGCCCGAGACGACGTAGGTCTGGATCGCTCCGCGGTGGGGCCCCGAGAGCACCGAGCGCAGCGTCCTGAACGTCTGGATCGTCGTCGCCGTGGCCTCGGAGAAGCCGCCGATGTCGGCGGGGATCAGCGGCCTGTGGTCGGCGATGTCGCGGACGAGCAGGGCGAACCGCTCGTCTTCGCCGAGCGCCTCGTAGTTCTGGCAGATGCCGAGTGCGGCATAGACCTCGGCGAGCGCGCGGCGGTGCACCGTGGCGTGCTCGCGCACGTCAAGGCGGGCGAAGTGAAAGCCGAACACCTCGACCTGGCGGATCACGTCGTGGAGGTCGCCGGCGGCCGTGTAGACGCCCGGTCCCTCACTGAGCGAACCCTCGACCAAGCGGAGGTCCTCGAGCAGCTCGGCCGGCCCGCTGTAGCCGCCGCCCTCGTCCGCGATCGTCGAGCGAATCCGCTCGCGCACGAACGAGAGCGCGCGGCGGTAGGGCTCTTCAGGGTTGTTCTGGGCCAGCTGCTCGGCGAGCGCCGGAAACCGCTCAACGCCGGCCGCGAGGATCGGTTCGAGCGCCGGCGACGGCCCGCTGACGCGCTCGGACAGCGAAAGCCTCCCGGCGAGCAGCCCGACGCGTCCTTCGAGGAAGCGCAGGCACTCCCCGCGCATCAGCTCGAGCGCACGAATGGTCACCTCCGGCGTGACGTACGGGTTGCCGTCGCGGTCACCGCCGATCCACGAGCCGAACGTGAGCAGCGGCGGCACGACGAACGTATCCGCGGGGTAGTACTCGGCGAGCGCCTCCTCGAGGTCGCGGTAGATGCGCGGCACGGTGTCCGCAATCGTCGTCGCGAGCGGGATCAGCCCGCCGCGGACCTCGTCAAGCACGGTCAGCGAGATCGCGCGGATCTCATCCGAGCCCCACAGCTCCTGCACCGTGGCGAGCAGCCGTCGCCGCACACCCGATCTCATCGGCGCCAGCAACCTCGTCGAGCTCGCGCAGCACGCTGAAGACCCGCGCGAGCTTGTCGATCGTCGTCCGCCGCCGCGACTCGGTCGGGTGCGCGGTCATCACCAGTCGCAGCTCGGCGCGGTCGAGCATCTGCTGGAGCTCCGCGGCGCTCGTGCCGCGCTCGGCGATGCGCGCGATCACGTCGCGGATCGAACCCTGGCGGGGCGCGGGGGCGTTGCGCCGCTCACGCCGGCGCATGCGGCGCACGCGCTCACTGTCCTCCGCGAGGTTGACGAGCTGGAACCAGCGCGTCAGGGCGCGCACGAGGACCTCGACCTGCTCGATGTCGAGCTCGGCGACGAGCGCGGCGAGCCGGTCCGCGGCCACCGCATCGCCGCTTCGCACCGCACGCCCGAGCGTCACGGCGTCGTCGAGCAGCTCGACCGACCGCTCGCCGTCAGAGGCGCGCAGAACGTCGTGGAGCACCCCGGTCAGGAGCGCCTCGTCGCGCGAGAACTCGCTCGTTACGGCAGGGGTCTCGGCGCGCTAGCAGTCACAGCTCGTATCGTCACAGGTGAAGCGCCGCGAGCGTCGCATGGGAGGTTGCGCTCAGAAACGCGCGCAAAGTAGCAGCTGGGGCGCAGGCCAGCGGGCCGCTGGTTCTAGGATTCTCCGCCGTGAGGCGCAGTGGCTGAGCCGCTGGAGGAGAGGGCGTTCGCGCCGCGCACACGCGTTCGACACGCCGCCGCGAGCGCCGCCGTCAAGCGCACGCGTACGCACGTGCTCGGGAAGGTCCCGCTCCCGGCGGTCGTGTGCCTCGCGGTGTTGCTGATCACGGGGGCGCTCACGGCGCTCTCGTTCGTGCTCTACCAGAACAACGAGGACCGCCTGCTGCGGCTGCGTGCCCGGGAGATCGGGCTCGTGCTGCAAGAGGCGATCGTCGACATCCAGACCCCGCTAGCCTCGGCGGCGGCGCTGGCCGACGCGACCGCTGGCAACGTCACCCGCTTCAAGGCGTTCGCGGCCGGCTACGGCGGGCCGGGCAAGCAGTTCGCCTCGGTCTCCCTGTGGGCTCGCGATGGGTCCGTACCGCTCGCGGTCGTCGGCAGCACTCCCGAGCTCGCGTCTTCGCCGGCCGAGGTGCACAGGTTCCTCGCACGCGTCGGGCGCCGGCACACCGTCAGCGTGATGCTGCTCGCCGCGCCTAACTCACTGCGCCTTGGTTACGGATATCGCCAGGCAACCGGCGGGTACATCGCTTACGGTGAAAGTTTGCTTTCCCCGACACGCCGAGCCGTGGCGACGCCCGCGAGCTCGCCTTTCTCTGACGTGCACTATGCGCTCTACCTCGGCCGCAGGCAAACCGCGCCGACGCTCCTCACGACCGACCTCCCCTCGCTTCCGCCGTCCGGTCGCAGCGCGATGAGCGTCGTGGGCTTCGGCGACAGCGCGCTGACGCTGGTCGTGACGCCGCGCGGCTCGCTCGGCGGCGCCTTCTTCGAGCTCCTGCCATGGATCATCGCCGGGATCGGGACGCTCCTGGCGCTGACGGCGGGACTGACCACCGATCGCCTGATCCGCCGCCGCGTTCAGGCCGAGGGACTGGCGGAGCATCTCGATCAGCGCGCCCGCGAGATCAGCGAGCTCTTCGACGAGCAGCGCGAGATCGCACGAACGTTGCAGGACGCGATCGTGCCCGAGGCTCTGGCGGCCCCGCCCGGGCTCGAGACGGCCGCGATCTATCACCCGGGAACCGATGGGATCGCCGTCGGCGGGGACTGGTACGAGCTGATCAAGGTCGCCGACGGCTGCATGCTCGGGGTGGTCGGCGACGTATCGGGGCACGGTCTGCGCGCGGCAACGACGATGGCCACGCTTCGCACCGCGACCTTCGCTTACGCCGCACGCGACGCGAGGCCGGGTTGGATCCTCCAGCGCCTGAGCGAACTCGTCGCGCGCAAGCCGCACAATTACTTTGCGACCGTGCTCTGCATGCTGATTGACGTCGACGCCCGCGAGGTTACGCTCGCGAGCGCCGGGCACCTGCCGCCGCTCCTCATCAGCCAGAGCGAGGCGAGCTACCCAACGATCGCTGTGGGCCCGCCGATCGGCGCCGTGGTGTCGGACTATCACGAGGTGAGGCTTTCCGTCGAAGCGGGTACCACAATCATTGCGTTCACCGATGGGCTCGTCGAGCGACGTGGTGAGATCATCGACATAGGCCTTGACCGCCTGCGCGATCGTGCGCTGGCCGGCCGCCAGCGACCGCTGGCGGAGCTGCTCGACGCCCTCAACCGCGAGCTCGTGCCCGAGCCCGCGCGAGATGACACAGCGATCCTCGCCGTGAGATGGCAGCCCTAGAAGAGCCTGACCAGTACCTGGACGTAGAGGCGCGCGACGGCGACGTCCCGACGCTGGTTTTGCGCGGCGAGCTCGACAGCTCCAACGTGAGCGTGCTCGAGCGCGAGGTGCAGGCGATACTCGCAATGCGACCAGCGCAGGTCGTCTTCGACCTCAGCGACCTCACGTTCATCGACAGCGCCGGACTCGCCGTGCTCGTGACGACGGCAAACACCGTCGGGCAGGTCGCGATCCGCAACCCCTCGCTGATCCTGCGGCGGGTGCTCGCCGCCACGGGGCTCACCGACCTCTTGGGGATCGAGCCGTGACCGCGACAAGGACATTCCCGCTCGACGTCCACTCGATCCCCCAGGCGCGACGCTTCACCCGCGACACGCTCACCCACGTGGGCGACGACGTGCTCGCGGCCGTCGAGCTGATGGTCTCCGAGCTGACGACCAACAGCATCAAGCACGCCCGCTCCGCGTTCACGCTGAGGATCCGCGTGACGCCAAGCGAGCTTCGCGTTGAGGTCCAGGACCACGGGCCCGGCACACCGGTCTTGGGCTCCCCCGCGCCGGCCGAGCCGAGCGGGCGCGGTCTGCAGATCGTCAACACCCTCTCGAGCCGCTGGGGCCAGGACGTGAGGGATGACGGCAAGCTCGTCTGGTTCGAGCTCGAGGACGGAAAGCTGCACTGAGGGAGCCTCGCCGGGCGCTGGTGCTCGCGGCTCGGAGCTGAACGCGGCCGGCGCGCGTTGCTGCAAGCCGTACTCGCCGTCATCAACCCACGACAGGCCGTACTGTGCCCTCCGTGGGCGACCTAGCGTTGGCGGGACGCCGTGACCGCCGCGCTCGGAGCGGTCGATCCGGCTGATGTTCGTCCTCACGACCATCGCCTATCCCCTCTTGCTGGCGCTGCTCTGCGTGGGCGCCGGGCTGCTCGTCGACCGCCTCGCCGGACGCGTACTCCCGGGGGTGTTGCTCGCGCCGATCGGCGCCGCGGCCTTGATCGCACTGTCGCAGCTGAGCACCTACGTCCCGTCGATCGCCCCGTTCACGCCCGTCGCGATGGGCGTGCTCGCGCTCGCCGGGTTCGCGCTCGAGGCGCCGCGCCTGCCGAGCCGGCTGCGTGAGCTGAGACCGTACGACCAGCGACTGTGGCTGCCGGTGCTCGTCTACGTCGTCGCGCTCGCGCCGGTCCTCTTCGCCGGGCGCACGAGTTTCTCGGCCTACGGGGTCCTGACCGACTCCGCCTTTCACATGATGGGCGCCGACTACCTGATCCGTCACGGCCAGGACTACGCCCACCTCGACCTGACCAACTCCTACGGCCAGTACATCCAGCACTACTACGCCACGGGCTACCCGTCGGGCGCCGACACGCTGTTCGGCGGCAGCGCGTCGATCCTCAGCCTGCCGCTGATCTGGACCTTCCAGCCGTTCAACGCCTTCATGCTCGCGCTCACCGCGTGCCCGATCTGGCTGCTCGCGTCGCCGCGCCGGCTTGCGGCATGTCTGGCTCGCGCTCGCGACACTGACCGCCAGCGTCCCGGCGCTCGTCTACGCCTACGAGCTGATCGCGTCGGTCAAGGAGATCAGCGCACTGCCGCTGCTGATGGCGATCGGCGCCCTCGTGACGCTCAGCCGACCGCTGGCTGCGCGACTCGCCGCGGGCAGTGCTGCCGTTCGCGCTGCTGTGCGGCGCCGGGTTGTCGGTCCTCGGCCTCGGCTTCAGCGCCTGGATCGCGGCGACCGCGCTCGTTCTCGCCGACATCGTCATGACCGGGATCACGCCCGGCCCCCAGCGCTCGCTTTCGGCAATCGGTCTCGGCGCGCTCGCGCTCGTCGTGATCGCCCTCGCGACGCTGCCGGAGCTCACCCACCTGTCGAGCTCGGTGGCCACTGCCCAGGCCATCTCGACGACCGCCAGCTCGGGCAACCTGCAGGCCCCGCTCAGCATCGCGCAGGCCGCCGGGCACCTGGCTGACCGGCCTTTACACGAACACGCCCACCGGGCTAGGTGCCGTGCTCACCGATGTCGGGATCGGCGTCACGCTCGGTGCGGCGCTACTCGGCCTCGGCATGCTGATCGCCCGCCGCGAGCACGCCCTCGCCTGGTGGCTCGCGGCGCTCGTCGGGCTCGGGCTCTTCCTGACCGAGCTCGTCAGCACGTGGGTCGGCGCGAAGACGCTGGTGCTCTCATCGCCGATCGTGCTGCTGCTCGCCTGGTCGGGCGTCGCCGGGCTGACCGCCAACCCGTTCCTGCGCGTCGGTGCGGTGCTCCTCGCCGCGACGATCGCTGCGGGTGTCCTCGTTTCGGACGCCTTGCAATACAACGCGACCGACCTCGCCCCAACCGCCCGCTACACCGAGCTCGCCCAGATAGACCACCGTTTCGCCGGGCGCGGGCCAACCCTGTTCACCGACTTCGACGAGTACTCGCTCTACGTGCTTCGAGACCTCGACGTCGGCGGTCCCGACTTCCTCTATCCACCCCCCGCGCTCTCGCCTTCCGCCCCACGGCTACCCGGTCAAGCTCAACCTCATCGCCGCCACGCAAGTTCCTCCCCTACCCGCTGATCGTCACGCGGATCGACCCGATCGCAAGCCGCCCCCCGGCGGCCTACCGCCTGCTCTGGCGCGGCACCTACTACGAGGTCTGGGGACGCCGCGCTCACGCGCGGGCGGCGCTTGCGCATCTCGCTCTCAGTGACACCCGCATCGCTCCCTGCAGCTCGATCGGTCGCATCGCGCGGGTCGCCGAGCGCGCGGGCGGCGAGCTCGTCGCCGCGAAGCCGCCACTGATCGTCCCGGTCCCGTTCGCCAGCGACCAACCCGGCTACGTAGACCAGGGCCTCAACCTCACACCGCGCGCCACTGTCCCGTTCCACGTCCCCTACAGCGGACGCTGGGACATCTGGCTGCGCGGCGAGGTGATGCCGCAAGTGGCAGTCAGCGTCGACGGCCAGCGCGTCGCGACGATCGGCGGCGAGCTCGCCGGCAACCAGTTCAACCCCGACACGCTGAACCCGATCGGGGTGACTCTCAGGCGTGGCGCGCACCAGCTCGGTTTTGCTGCGAGCGGCTCGATCCTGGCGCCGGGCAACGGCGGCACCGCCCGTGTTGGGCGCATCTTCCTCACGCCCGCATCCGGGGCCGAAGCCGAGCCGCTAGAGCACGTCGCGGCCGCGCGCTGGCAGAAGCTCTGCGGCGGGCGCTGGGACTGGATCGAGGCGGTTGCAGGGTGAGAACGGGCTACGCCAGATCAGCGATCATGCACCGCGTCATGACCGACCGACGCCATCACCGCAGCTCAGCGCCACGGGTATTCGAAGCGGCGACCGATGTTTGACGCCGGCGCCTGGCGCGACTACTTCGTGATGGTCGGCGGCGGGGCAGCCGCCCTGACCGGCCTCGTGTTCGTCGCGATGTCGCTGCACCTCTCGGACATCGCCGCCAATCCAGCACACCGCCACCGCGCCCGCACGATCCTCACCGCGCTCACGGATGTATTCGTCCGCTGCGGCCTCGTCCTGATGGGTGGCCAAAGCGCGCGCGCCGTGGGCGCCGAGCTCTTCGTCGTGATCGTCGGCGTCGAGGTCGTCGTGCTCCGAAGCCTCAGCCAAGCGCTCCGCAGCAGCGGCGAGGAACAGTACGGCGTCCGATTCCGAACGCTCGGTTACGCGGCGTGCCTGATCGTCGAGCAGACCGGCGCCGCGATCCTGTTCTTTGGACACACATGGGGCCTCTACGCGGTCGGGGCGGGAATGATGGCGTCGTTCCTGTTCATCGTGTCCGGGGCATGGTTGCTGCTCGTCGCGGTGG
>CAVPFP010000044.1:0-80837 GCA_963703775.1 uncultured Solirubrobacterales bacterium
CCGCGCACCGATCACGAAGGTGAGTGGCACGCCCGAGGTTCAGCGCATCGGTTCCGCAGCGGCCGCGATGCGCGCGGTACGTGATCGGGCTGCTCGCAGGCGCGTCGCTGCTCGCCTGCGCAGCGCAGGCAGGGGCGGTGGTGCAAGGTGCCGGCCCCGGCGGTGCGCCCGTCGGTGTGCAGGCGATCACCGGCGGGCCGCGGACATTCAACGCCCCATTCCAGCCGACGAGCACCGGCGTGAGCTACCACGGTGGACCGGTGCTCCACGCAGTGACGACCTACGCGGTGTACTGGGACCCGAGCGGAGCGTTTGGATCGGGCACCGAGCAACTGATCAATTCCTACCTGGCCGCGACAGCGCACGACAGCGCCGGGTCGTCGAACGTCTTCTCGGTCGGAGCGCAGTACGCCGACGCAGCAGGCCCGGCGGGGTACGCGCAGACCTACGGTGGCAGCTTCGTCGACACCGATCCGTTTCCGAGTAGCGGCGGCTGCGCAGCGACGACTGCGACCGCGGGCGTCTGCCTCAACGAGTCCCAGGAGGTCAATGAGCTCGAGGCGTTCATTGCTGCCAACCAGCTCCCGGTCGGCATGAGCGACGTGTACATGGTGCTGACGCCGGACACGGTCGCGACATGCATCGACGGGACCGCCGAGTGCTCGACCAACACGTACTGCAGTCTCCATTCCTATGCGGCCGTCGGCTCGTCGACCCTGCTCTACATCACGCTTCCGTTCACGCTGCTCGATTCTGCGGCCGACGCGAAGTCCTGTCAGGACGATGGAAGCGCCACTGTTCAGGCGCCGAACGCCGACCCGGGTTTCGGTGATGTCGCGATCAAATCGCTCAGCCACGAGGAGCTCGAGACAATCACCGACCCCTTGTTGAGCGCCTGGTATGACGCCCAGGGCAACGAGGTTGCCGACATCTGCAACGGCGTCGGCTGGAACCCCGATGCCTTCCTGCCGGTCGAGGGTGGCGGCGCGAGCTCCGGCACGCTCTACAACCAGACGGTCGACGGCATCCATTACTACCTGCAGTCCGTGTGGAGCAACCAGGCGAACCGCTGCAAGCTGATGTCCTCGCTGCAGCCGACGATCGCAGGGCTGCAGGCGAGTGTCCAGAGCGGCAAGTCGCTCGCGTTCAGCGCAGCCGCGGATACCGGAGCAGCGATCGCGAGCTACACGTGGAACTTTGGCGACGGCCAGAGCGCGACCGGACAGAGCGTGAGCCACACATACGCAACGCCAGGCGATTACACCTTGAGCCTCACCGTGACCGACGCGTTCGGCAACACCGGTGGCGCGGCCGACCAGATCGCGGTCGTCGACACGCCCGGAACGACGGCGGGGGCATCCGGATTGTCTGGACGGACGAAGCCGTCGAGCGTCACGCGATGCGGATCGGTGCGCCATGGCGCGCACGGGCGGGAGTTCCGCCACTGCACGACGACTTTCACCTCCCGCGCCGCATCGCGGAGCCACGCGCGGCGCGCGCCGTACCTGCCTGTACGTGCGCACGCATCACACACGCAAGTGGACGCGCAAGCGCTGCACGAAGGCCTAGCGCTTCCGCGCCGGCGGCGGCTCGCATAGTCTTTCTGGCACGTGAGACACAGCGTCCACAAGAGCTGCGTCGCGCCGGTCTGCGATCTCGCGCCTGGTCGATGACGGCGGGCGAGCCGCCGGTCGCCGTCGAGCGACCCGCCGCCGAGGAGGCACAAACCGGCAGACCGCGAGCCCGCCGGCGCTTGCTGCCCCGCCCCGGCGAGCCGCACCCGGCGCACGGCGCGCTGCTCCTCGTTCTGATCGTCTCGGCGCTGCTCGAGGGTCACGGGATCAGCCACAACGGCTACGGCAACAACTTCTACGCCGCCGCCGTCAAGTCGATGCTGCGGTCGTTCCACAACTTCTTCTTCGTGTCCGCAGATCCGGGCGGGCTGATGTCCGTCGACAAGCCGCCGCTCGCGCTGTGGCTGCAGGCCGTGAGCGCCAAGGTTCTCGGATTTCACGCGCTCGTCATCCTGCTGCCGGAGGCGGCATGCGGCTTCCTGGCGGTGCTGTGTGCTTACTACGTTGTCGCCCCGCGGTTCGGGCGCTGGACGGCGGTCGGGGCGGCCGCCGCCGTAGCGGTGTGCCCCGGATTCGTGGCGACGACGCGCGACAACAACACGGACGCGCTCTTGATCCTCTTGATGCTGCTCGCGGGATGGGCGCTCGTGCGCGCCATCGAGACGGACCGGCTGCGGACCTTGTTCCTCGCAGCGGTGCTGGCCGGCCTCGCGTTCAATACGAAGGCGCTCGCGGGCTATCTGGTGGTGCCGGGCATGGGCTTGGCGTATCTGGTCTGCGCGAACGGGAATTGGCGCCGGCGCGCGCTGCGGACCGCCGGCGCGGCGCTCGTGCTCGGAGTCGTCTCGTTGGTGTGGATCGTCGCGGTCGACCTGGTACCCCAGAGCCAACGCCCGTGGGTTGGCGGCACGACGGACGATTCGGAGCTTGCGCTGACCTTCGCCTACAACGGCTTCGGCCGCGTCGAGGGCCAGGTCGGCGGCTCGGGGACAAGCTTTGCTTCCGGCGTCGTCGGGGCATCGGCGGCCAATCCGGCGCCGAACAGCAACGCGATTCCAGCGGAGCGGATCAAGGCACTCGAGCTCGACGGGATCGGCTGGAAGCCGCTGCCGGCGGGGTTCTCGGTTGGCAGCACGGACGAGCGGGGCGACCGGCGCGACGGGGGCCAGCGGCCAGAGCGGCTCGAACAGGCCCGTACGTGTTCACCGACACCGGCGTGCTCGCGGGCACGACGGGCGTCACGACTTTCCCCTGGGACCGATTCGTGCCACAGACGTCCCCGACGACGACCACGACGACGCCCGCCACGCCCGCGAGCTTGCGAAGTTACTCACCGGTCGCGCTCGGACCGTCGCCGGGACCGGCGCGCCTCTTCGGCTCGGCTTTCGGAACGCAGTCCGCCTGGCTGCTGCCGTTTGCGCTCGTCGGACTGATCGCGCTGATGCTCGTGCTCTTCCGCGGCACCTCACGCCGCGATCGTCGCCTCGCGTTGTTCATCGTCTTCGGCGGCTGGCTGCTCGCCGAGTTCGTTGTGCTCAGCACGTCCAGCGGGATCGTGCATCCGTACTACACATCGGCGCTCGCGCCCGGGATCGGGATCATCGCGGCCTGCGGTGCCTGGGCGTGCGTGAAGCTCGTTCAACGCGATCGGCGCTACGTGCTGCTGCCCGCACTGGGCGTCGCGCCGACCGTCGCCGAGCAGATCGGCCTGCTTGCCGGCCAGCACAACTACCTGCGCTGGCTGTGGCCGATACTCATCCTCGCGGCCGTCTGCGGCATCGTGCTGCTCTGGCTGCGACCGCGTCTTGCCGCGATGACGATGGCGGTGATGCTCGGCGCGGTACTCGTCGCGCCGTTCTTCTACGCGAAGACGGTCTGGGAGGTCCCGGTCGACGGTACGTTCCCGGCGGCGGGCCCCTATACCGACGCCGGCCAGGGCGGGATTGGCGCCCCCAAGCCGACTTTCCCGATCCTCGCTCAACTCTTCCACTACACCGACCCGCGCGCGTCGCATGCCAAATGGGCGGTGCTGACGCAGGCGGCGATCACGGCGGCGCCGATGATCCTGCTCGGCCATCGCGCCGCGGCGATCGGCGGCTACGGCACGCAGACACCGGGCGTGAGCCCGAAGCAGCTCGCGCATCTCGTCGCGAAGGGCGAGGCGCGCTTCGTGATGCTCGGCGGCGCCTATGCGTGGCGCGGTGGCAACCCCGCCTCGCAAGCGGTGCGCCAGGCGTGCGCGATCGTCGATCCGAAGCTGTGGCGCCCGGCAACGAACATCGGGACGCCACAGCACCCCGTCTGGTTCTACCCGCTCGGCGGGCTCAACTACGTGCTCTACGACTGCAAGGGCTACGCCGGGAGGCTGGCGTCGACGTAGGGTGAGAGCCAGTCGCTCTAAGGAGCTGCGGGGGTGGGACTCGAACCCACAACCTCGAAATTAACAGCTTCTTGCTCTGCCAATTGAGCTACCCCGCACTGCGCATTTGGACTACCACGGAGGGCTGGAATGCCAGCGTCCTGTGTGAGCGTAACCGTACCGTGCTCGACTTCAGCATGACAGTTGGAGCACAGCAAGACGCATTTCGCCGCCTCGGCACGCAGGCGTGCGAGCGAGCGGCCGAATCCTTGCTGACCTACAGAGAAGCTCTTCGTCGCAGGAACGAGGTGATGGAATTCGAGGGCGGCCGGCGATCGGTCGTAACCACATAGCGCGCAAGCCCCACCGAACTCCGCCACGAGGATCGCCTTCACCTTGCGACGCCGACGCGACACAGACTCTGCGCGGCAGCGGATACAGCGGTAGTAGCCACGCGCGTCGAGCCGATGCATCGCCGGTCCATGACGCGGACACGGAAGCTCGACGTCCCGAGAACCCGACGCCCGTGCCGCCCGGGCTCCCGCCCGCGGCCGCCGCCCCACGCCGTTCACAGTCCGCAGCTCATAGCGCTTCATCCAGTGACGCACTGTCGCCTTGCTGCGACCGAGGTGCTCGGCGATTTCCGCGATCGACGCTCCGCCCTCGACGAGTACGGCTAGCTCCGCGCGGTCGACTGCACCGCGCGCGGAATGCTTCGCACTCCCAGGTGCGCTGAGGCCGTACTTGGCGAGCCAGTAGGCGACCGTGCTGGGATGGCGTCCGATCTCACGCCCGATCTGCTCGAGCGAATGCCCGTCGGCAACCCATGACGCTAGGCGTTCCCGGTCCACCCTGACCACCGTCCATACGAACACATGTTCGTATGATAGGCGGCGGTCCGGACATCAACCGCCCCCTCAGCGGGCCCCCTCCCCCGTCTGCTCCAGCGCTCGCGCCATCCAGTCGTCGATCTCGCGCTTGATCTTTGCGCGCTCGTGGCCAAGCCCCGCAACGCCAGCGCGTCCGCCAGCGCGCGCGGAGTCGATCGCACGCTCGACCCGTGCCAGCTCGAGCTGGCGATGAGCGACCTCGAGTTGCGCGGGGATCGCTTCGAGCGCGCTCGCCCGCACCGTGAGCTCGGTCAGCAGGCGTGCGAGCTGCTCATCCATGTCGCCGCCGACCGGCGCATCGATGTCCTCCCGCAGCCGCGCCGCCGCGCGACGCGTCAACGAGCTCGCGAACAGGGCGTCGAGGTCGAGCTGCCCGAGCAGCGCACCGCCGACGTTCGGCAGCGCGATGCACAGCTCGAGAAAGGCGCGCTCGGAGCGCTCGGCGCCGTCCGGCAGTGCCATCGGCGCCTGGCCGTTACTCGCGGCGGTGCGCCGACCGCCGGACGCGCGCGGCGCGAGCAGTCCCTCGACGGTGCGCTCGGACACGCCAAGCTGCGCGGCGACCTCGCGCTCGAGCTCTTCGCGGGTCGACCCGAGGTCGAGCTCGCCGAACACGGGCCGCAGCTCGGCGAGCACCTTGTCGCGCCCCTCGGGCGTCGCGAGGTCGCCGGCCGCGAGGATCCGCGCGACGCGGAAGCGCACCAACGCCACGGCGCCGGCGACCAGCGTGGTCAGCGCCTGCGCACCGTCGCGCGCGAGAACATCCGCCGGGTCGCTACCGGGCGCGAGCGGGGCGACGCGCAGCTCAATGCGCCCACGCGCCGCCATCGCATTGGCGGCCTTGAGCATCGCCGCCTGGCCGGCTCCGTCGGCGTCGAGCGCGAGGACGACGGTCGGGGCGAGCACGGAGAGCAGTCCGATCTGCTCGTCGGTCAGCGCGGTGCCCATCAGGCCGACGCAGTTGGCGACGCCCGCCTGGTGCATCGCGATCACGTCGGTGTAGCCCTCGCAGAGCACGACGACGCCGGCTTTCGCCGCGGCCGCGCGCGCGAGGTGCAGCCCGAAGAGCTGCTCGCGCTTGTGAAACAGCTCGCCCTCGGCGCTGTTCAGATACTTGGCGACCGCGCCGGCCTGGAGCGTGCGCGCTCCGAATCCGACGACGCGCCCGCGCTTGTCACAAAGCGGGAAGGTGATCCGTGAGCGGAAGCGGTCATAGACGCGGCCCGGCGACTCCTGCGAGCGCTGCACGAGCCCGGCGTCCATCAGCTCCCGCTCGCTGTAACCCCCGCGCCGCGACGCGAGCAGCACGCGGTCCCAGGCGCTCGGCGCCCAGCCGGCACGGAAAGCGCGCAGCGTGTCCTCCGCCAGTCCCCGCTCCGCAAGGTATTCGCGTGCCCGCGCGGCCTCCTCTGACTCCCACAGGCAACGCTCGTAGAAGGCGGCGGTCCGCTCGAGTAGCGCGAGCAGACGCTCACGGCGCTGTCTGCGCGCGGCGGCCTGCGGGTCCTCGGATGCGAGCTCGAGCTCGACGTTGTAGCGCTCGGCCAGCCATTCGAGCGCTCCCGGGAAGTCCATGCCTTGCGTCTCGCGCACGAACGTGAACACATCGCCCGTGGCCTGGCAGCCGAAGCAGTAATAGACCTTCTTCGACGGCGTGACCGAGAAGGACGGCGTGCGCTCGTCGTGGAACGGGCAGAGTCCCGTGTAGGAGTCCGCTCCGGCTCGCCGCAGCTCGGTACGCGTGCCGATCAGATCGATGATGTCGACCGCGTCGCGCACGCGCTCGCGGCTCTCGTCCGTGTAGCGCGCCATCTCAGCCGCCGAACGAGCGCGGCACGGCGAGCGCTTCGAACGCGCGGATGCAATACCGATCGGTCATGCCCGAGATGTAGTCGGTCACGCGCGTCGCAAGCTCCCCCGGCCCACCCTCGGGCAGCTCGCCCGGGTGCTCGCAGTAGTGCTCGAAGAGCGTCCTGATGACGCGCTCCACCTTGGCGTGCTCGCGCCGCGCCGCCTCCCCCAGGTACACGCGCTCGAACATGAAGTCGCGCAGCGCACTCATCGCGCCGGCCGCTTCCTCGCCTTGCACGATCTCCCGCGTGCCCGCCGAGCGCTCGACGAGGTCGTGCACGAGCGCGTCGATGCGCGCCGAGCCCGTGTCCCCGAGCACCGCGATCGCTTCACGCGGTAGCTCGCTCTCGGCCAGCACGCCGGCACGCAGTGCGTCGTCGATGTCGTGGTTGAGGTAGGCGAACCGGTCAGTGATCCGTACGATCGCACCCTCGAGCGTGCTCGGGGCGGCCGCGCGGCCGCTATGTCCGAGGATTCCGTCGCGAACGTCCTCGCACAGGTTGAGCCCGGCGCCGTCGCGCTCGAGCACGTCGACGACGCGCAGCGACTGCTCCCAGTGATGGAAGTGGCCGGCGAAACGCTCGAGCAGGCAGCGGTCGAGGACGTCCTCGCCGATGTGCCCGAACGGCGGGTGGCCGAGGTCGTGACCGAGCCCGATCGCCTCGGTCAGGTCCTCGTTGAGGCGCAGCGCGCGCGCGACCGTGCGCGAGATCCCGGTCACCTCGAGCGTGTGCGTGAGGCGGGTGCGGTAATGGTCGCCCTGTGGCGAGACGAAAACCTGCGTCTTGTGCTTGAGCCGCCGGAACGACTTGCTGTGGACAATTCGATCTCGGTCTCTTTGGAGCGGTGTGCGCAGCTCGCAATCATCTTCGAGCCGCTGGCGCCGCGCGGGATACGAGCGCGCCGCCCACGGCACGAGGTCGCGTTCCTCGCGCTCGATCTGAAGCGCCGCGAAGCGCTCGGCGACCGCCTTGCTCATCGCGCCACCGCCGCGCGCAGGCGCAGGTGGTGATGGTGCTCGAGCGTCTCCGAGATCGCGCGCTCGGCCTCGCGCAGCGCGCCCGGCGAGCCTGACGGCGCTTGCGCGAGCGGCTGGGCGAGCGCCGCGGTCATGAACTCGTAGGTCTCGAGCGCCAACGGGAACGACCCTGCCTCGCAAGCCGAGCAGACGACGCCCCCCGCCGCGGCCGAGAAGCCCGCAAGGTTCTCGAGCTCACCGCACGAGGCGCACGACCCCAGCGCCGGCGCGAGACCGGCCGCGACGAGCAGCTTGAGGCGGAACGCGAGCGCGTTGGCGTGGCATGCCTGCGCGGGCTGGCCCGCAAGCAGGGCGAGCTCGTTCGCGAGCAGGTTGTAGACCTCGGGGTGGGGCTCCTCGGTCTCGAAGATCCGCGCGACCGCATCGCAGGCGCGTGCCGCCGCATCGAGCGTCGCCGCGTGCTCACCGAGCGCCGGCGTGCGCGTCGAGCGTCTCGACGCCCGTGATCGTCAAGAGCTCGCCGCGCCCCTCGTGGCAGACGAGACGCACGCGGCGGAAGGGCTCGAGCCGCCCACCGAAGCGGCTGCGAGTGCGCCGCACCCCTTTCGCGATCGCGCCGATCCGTCCGCGATGGGGCGTGTAGAGGTGCAGAATCCGGTCTGCCTCGCCGTAGCGCAGCGAGCGCAGCACGATCGCATCCGTCTTCAGCGGTCCGGCCATACACCGAGACTACGCAACTCCTGAGACGGGACACAGGCCTTCGCTACACTTTTTGAAGTAATGGCCCAGATCACGATGTATACGACCTCCTCGTGCCCGTTCTGCAGCGCCGCAAAGGGCCTGCTCGAGAAGCGCGGGCTGGAGTTCGAGGAGATCTACCTCGACAAGGACAGCGTCGGGCCGCACCGAGCTCGTCGAGCGCACCGGCATGATGACCTTCCCCCAGATCCTCATCGACGGCACGCTCGTCGGGGGCTTCGCGGAGCTCTACGCGGCCGACCGATCCGGGTCAGCTCGCGGCGCTCGTCGGCGGGAGCTGACCGCTCCCAGCCGCGAGGCTCAGTACCCGGGGCCGGGGATGAACCAGGTCTGTCCCTGGTGGACGTTGTGCTTGATGTGCGGGTGAGCGAACGAGACGACGATGACGTTGTCCTTGATCGCCTTGATCAGCGTGCCGTCGCAGAGGTCCTCGGTCACCCAGATCGTGCCGCTGACGGACGCCGACCCGTAGCGGCCCTTGGTCGTGTACATCCCGTGCCCGTTACCCCACAGCTGACGGATCACGGTCTTCGGCTTCTTCTTTCCTGACGCAGCGTGCGCGCCCGCGCGCAGGCCGTGCGTGGGTTACGGGCAATCGGTGAAGCGTCCCCCGGTCAAGGCGGCGATGACGGTGCCGCTCGGCGACTGTGTGAAGACGAACACGCCGTTGTAGAACTCGCCGGTCTGCGAGCTGCCGTCCGGCAGCGTGACAGTCAGCGAAACCGTCCCTGACGAGGCGTCGATCGTCGAACCCACGGGTATGTTCGCCGTCGAGGACAGCGTCGTGAACGTCGAGCTGCCCGGCAGCTTGACGGTCACGGTCCCGGAGACGGGCGTCACATCGGTCGAGGTCCCGAGGATGGCAAATGGCAGCGGGACGATCAATGACGGCGCCAAGGGAGCCACCGTGTAATGGATCGTCGTCGTCGTCGTCTGCCCGTCGCTGCTCTTCGCGGTCACGACGTAGGTGAAGGACCCCGGCTTGCTCGTGTCGAGCGCGCCCGGGCTTGGGCTCCCGTTCGAATCAACGCAGCTCGCGATGCCTGGAGCGTTGATCGCGTCTGCGCACGAGAAGCTCGTCGCAACCTGCTGGCCAAGGGTGTACGTCTGCGCGTCAGCCGGCGAAGCGATCGTCGCCGAAGGCGGATCAACAACCGTGTAGTGGATCGTCGCCGTCGAGCTCTGCCCATCGCTGCTCGTCGCCTTCACGGTGTACGCAAAGGTGCCCGCCTTGCTCGTGTCGAGCGTGCCCGGGGCTCGTGGCTCCCATTCGAATCGACGCAGCTCGCGATGCCCGGTCCGCCGGGCGCATCCGCGCACGAGAAGCTCGTCGCAACAGTCGCGCCGATGTTGTAGGTCTGCCCATCAGCCGGGGAGGAAATCGTGGCCGACGGCGGACCGAGGACGGTGTAGTGGATCGTGGACGTCGAGCTCTGCCCATCCTTGCTCGTCGCGGTCACGCTATAAGCGAAGGTTCCCGCGGAGCTCGTGACGAGCGCACCCGGGGCTCGTGCTCCCGTTCGAATCCACACAGCTCGAGATCCCGGGCGCGCCCCCCGCGTCAGAACACGAGAAGCTCGTCGGAGCGTTCGCCCCGAGGTTGTAGGTCTGCCCGTCGGCGGGGGAGCCGATCAGCGCCGACGGCGGTCCTAGAACCGTGTAGTGGATCGTCGCCGTCCCCGTCTGCCCATCGCTGCTCGTCGCGGTCACCGTGTAAGCGAAGGTGCCTGCCTTGCTCGTGTCCAGCGCCCCTGGAGTTGTGGCGCCATTCGAATCAACGCAACTCGCGATGCCCGGCGCATTGGTGCGCGTCCTGGCAGGAGAAGCTCGTCGCCACAGGCTGGTCGAGGTTGTAGGTCTGGCCGTCAGCCGGCGAAGCGATGGTCGCCGACGGCGGGCCCACCACGGTGTAATGGATCGTCGTCGTCCCGATCTGCCCGTCGTTGCTCGTCGCCGTCACGGTGTACGCAAAGCTGCCCGTTTTGCTCGTGTCGAGCGCCCCCGCGGTCGTGCGCGCCATTCGAATCGACACAACTCGCGATCCCCGAGCCGTCTGGAGAGTCCTGACAGGAGAAGCTCGTCGCGACGGCCTGGTTGAGGTTGAAAGTCTGACCGTCGGCGGGCGAGCTGATCGTCGCCGACGGCGGTGCGGCCACCGTGTAGTGGATCGTCGCGGTCGAGCTCTGCCCATCGCTGCTCGTGGCGGTCACCGTGTAGGCGAAGGTGCCGGCCGTGCTCGTATCGAGCGCTCCTGGAGTCGTGCGCCCGTTCGAGTCGACGCAGCTCGAGATCCCCGGAGCATTCGTAGCGTCGCTGCACGTGAAGCTCGTCGCGACGGTTTGAGCAACGCTAAAGATCTGCCCGTCGGCGGGCGAGCTGATCGTTGCCGTGGGCGGACCGACAACCGTGTAATGGATCGTCGCCGTGCCGGTCTGCCCATCATCGCTCGTTGCCGTCACCGTGTACGCAAAGCTGCCGGTCTTGGTCGTGTCCAGTGCCCCCGGGGTCGTGGCCCCGTTCGAATCGACGCAGCTCTTGATGCCTGGACCATTGGCTCCCTCCTGGCACGAGAAGCTCGTGGCAACACTCTGGTCGAGGTTGTAGGTCTGATTGTCGGCGGGTGAGCCGATCGCGGCCGTGGGCGGATCCAGAACCGTGTAATGAATCGTCGCCGTCGTGCTCTGCCCATCCTTGCTCGTCGCGGTCACGCTGTAACCAAACGTCCCCATCTTGCTCGTGTCGAGCGCCGCGGGGCTCGTGGCCCCGTTCGAGTCGACACAACTCGCGAGCCCTGGCCCGTCCGCAGAGTCCTGACAGGAGAAGCTCGTCGCGACGCCCTGGTTGAGGCTGTACGTCTGACTGTCACTCGGCGAAGTGATCGTCTCCGACGGCGGCGCGGCGACCTTGTAGTGAATCGTCGCCGTCCCAACCTGACCATCGCTGCTGGTCGCCGTCACGCTGTAGGCGAACGCCCCCGTTGAGTTCGTGTCAAGTGCCCCCGGACTCACACTCCCATTTGAGTCAACGCAGCTCGCGATCCCCGGCCCATTCGCTGCCTCGAGACAAGAAAACCCGGTTACGACGTTTTGACCAATTGCGAACGTTTGTCCGTCAGCTGGTGAGCCGATCGCCGCCGACGGCGGACCAACGACCGTGTAATGAATCGTCGCCGTCCCCGTCTTACCATCGGTACTGCTTGCCGTCACCGTGTACGCAAAGGTCCCCGCCGTACTCGTGTCGAGTGTTCCCGGACTCGTGCTCCCGTTGGAGTCGACACACCCCGCGAGCCCTGGCCCGTTCGGGTCGCTGCAAGAGAAGCTCGTCGCAACGCCCTGCCCGAGCTTGTAAGTCTGTTGATCGCCAGGCGAGTCGATCATCGCTAACGGCGGACCGCCGACCGTGATCTGGGCGATCACGACCGCACCAGCTCCCGACGAGTTCCAATCCTCGCCGCAGTAGTAGTCGTACAGGTATTCGGCAAGCACGTCGTACGTCCCCGGCGTTTCGGGCATATTCCCAAGGTCGACGGTCCCGGATCCGCTGGCACCGTCGTAGCCGTTGTTCTCGAGGCATCCGGATTGCGCCTGGCCGGCGAATCCCACGTCGAGGAAGTCGATGCACCCCGGGCAGTAGCCGGGATGAGAATCGGACCAGTTCGCGCTGATCGACACATCGGTCCCGGGGGCGACCGTGATCGTGGTGCTGGCAGTGCTGTTGAGCGTGATGCTGCTAACGGTGTCCGAGCCGACTGTGGTCGGATCTGAGGGCGCCGCCGCCTGCGTGACTCCCGAGAAGATCAATCCCGCTACGGCGACCACAGCGACGAGCGCGAACAGCGAGCCGCCGGCAATAACGCGGCGACGCTTGGCAGCGCGATGTCCTCGGGGGCGGTTCACAAATGACCCTCGACGCTGCGAGCCTCCTCGCCTGCGCGTCGCGCGCGACAGACTACCTGCGATCGATGACGAATGGGAGGCGCCGGCAGGTGAAAAGCCTCCGGCCGGCGAGGCAAGAACGCGCCGCGCCTTCGAGCGAGGTGCGAGCAGTGTTACTTTGCTGTTACCGATCCGTCACAAAGTGATTACACCCACCCGGCCCGGTCTGCGTGGCAGCCACGGGACGACCTCGAAAGCACACGCCTCTCAAGCGCGCAGCGGCGCACCCCACTACCATCGCGCCGGCAATGCGGCGACGCGCCTGGCTGAGACGGAAGCGGCTACTTCTCCTCGCTGTGACGGCTGCGACCGCCGGCCTCGGAGTGATCGCATACGCGACCAACCTCGTCTACCCGCTCGAGGCTTCCTCGATCCATGCCCGATTCGCGATCCGCGGGACGCGGCCGTCGCTCGTCAAGAACCTCGTCGTGGTGGGCGTTGACGAGGGCACGTTCAACTACTTCGCCGGCCTTCACGCGAAGAACCCGAGCATCGATTACCAGTGGCCTTTCCCGCGACGCGACCATGCCGTCGTAATCGATCATCTGCTCGCCGCGGGCGCCCGGCTGATCGCCTTCGACGTGCAGTTCACAGAGCCGACCGACCCCGCAGATGACAACGCCCTGATTGACGCGGTCGACCGTGCCCACAACATGGTGCTGGCGACGGACGCCGTCGCGCGCAACGGCGATACCGGCGTCCTCGGTGGCAACGCCACGCTGCGCCAGATCGGCGCGCGTGCGGGCAACTCGATCGTGATCACCGACTCTGCGGGAGTGCTGCGGGACATGCGGCACTCGTGGGATGGGATCGACACCTTCGGGGTTGCGATCGCCTCTGACGCTGCCGGCCACGAGATCAGCCCCAGCCTGTTTGGCGGCTCCGAGCACGCGGTACCGATCGACTACGCGGGACCGCCGGGTACGGTCGCCGAGATCCCGTACTGGCGCGTCTACGCGAACGATTTCCCGGCCGCCGCGGTGCGGGGCAAGATCGTGATCGTCGGCGCCACGGCGTCGCGGCTGCAGGACCTCCACTCCACGCCCACCTCGGGCTCGCAGGAGATGAGCGGCCCCGAGGCTCAGGCGAACATCGCGGCGAGCACGCTGGCCGGCGTCCCGTTGCGCGACGGTCCTGCGTGGCTCGACGTCGCGCTGATCGTGCTGTTTGCCTTGGCAGCACCGCTGGCGAGCATCCGTATCCGCGTCTGGCGCGCCCTGCTTGCCTCGCTCGGACTCGCGGTCGTCTTCACAATCGCGACACAACTCACCTTCGACGCCGGCACGATCATCTCCTACACCTATCCGGTCCTGACTCTTGTCCTCGCAATCATTGCCACGCTCGCCATCGTGCTCCTAGGCGAAGCCTTCGAACGCCAGCACGCGCGCGACATCTTCGCTCGCTTCGTCCCGGCCGACGTCGTCGATGACGTGCTCGCGCGGACCGACGACGACTTCCGCCTCGGCGCCGTGGAACGCGACTGCACCGTGCTCTTCACCGACCTACGCGGCTTCACGAGCTTCTCGGAGACCGAGCCCGCCGCGAAGGTGATCGAGGTGATCAACGTCTACCTGCACGAGATGACCGAAGCTGTGCTCGCCGCAGGCGGGACACTTATCTCCTACATCGGCGACGGCATCCTGGCGCTCTTCGGCGCGCCGATCGAGCAGCCCGACCACGCCGATCGCGCGCTCGCTGCCGCGCGCGAGATGCTCGGAACGCGGCTTGCGCGCTTCAATGCCTGGCTGCGCGAGCAGGGTTACGAGAGCGACTTCCGGATGGGGATCGGGCTCAACAGTGGCGTCGTGATGGCGGGCAACGTCGGGTCATCCGAGCGAGTGGCCTACACCGTGATCGGCGACCCAGTCAACACCGCGTCGCGCCTCGAAGGCCTGACCAAGAACACGGAGCACATGCTCTTCGTCGCAGAGACGACGCGTGATCGCATGCACGCCGTGCCCGACGATCTCGTCTTTGTCGACCACCTGGATATCCGCGGGCGAGTTGCAAAAATGGCGGTTTACACGCTCTCCGACGTCGAGCGCGCGAACGCGCCAGCTCCGGAGCCATCCGGCGATCTGTACCCGCGCCCATAGGTAGGGGCCGCAGCCGCCATGCATCAAATGTGCATCACCACATGCTCATTGACGTTCTCGCAAGTCCACATGTCATTAACGAATAGCCAATCCGTCAACTTCAGCGTTGCCCTTCTCACCGCTGCCTAAGTCGCGCAAGCGCTCGTCGGCGCGCGATCGCACACGCGTGGATGCGCTCTCCCCCACGTCACTCGCGATACCTGACGGAAATGCGCCTGCGGGTGCGACCGATCGCGCCGCACCGAGCATGGCGCAGTCTGCGACGACCGTGCGCGCGTCGATCGGTGCCGTCATGGCGAATCGCGGACTGCGCCTGCTTGTCCTGTCGACAGCTGCAACATCGGTCGGTAAATGGGGTTTTGGCGTCGCCCTATCCGTGTACGCCTACCGAACCGGCGGGGCCACACTGGTCGGGGTCGTACTTCTCTTACAGGCCTTCCCATCCGTCATCGCCGCACCAATACTCGCCTGGTTCGGCGACCGGCATTCCCGTGAGCGAGTCCTGCTCATAACCAACGAAGCGCGCACCGCGCTCCTCGCCGGCGCCGCCGCCGCGATGTGGACACACGCCGGCGCCGGGGTCGTGTTTACGTTGGCGGTCATATACAGCATGGTCTCCACTGCGAATCAGCCCGCGCGCGCGGCGCTGATCCCTACGCTGTCTCGTGTACCTCGCGAGGCGTCGAGCGCCAACGCCGTCCTCGGTTCGCTCGACAACGTCGGCTTCTTGATCGGTGCGGGGGCCGGCGGTGTGATGGTCGCGGCCACGAGCACCCAGGCAGTGGTCGCGGCCTGCGCCGTCGCCTACCTGCTCAGCCTCGGAATGATCGCGGCGCTCCCGCATGACGATCGGGAGCGCACCGTCGTTCGAAGCTCGGGCTCGGTCGCGAGATCGCCGACGGGTTTCACACGGTCAACGGAGAGCATCAGCTTCGCCTGCTCGTGTTCCTGCTCGCGAGCCTTTCGGTGACGGGCGGCCTCGCCAACGTGCTGGTCGTCGTGACAGCGATCAGCGTCCTGCACGCAGGAGCCGCAGGTGTCGGCTATCTCAGCGCGGCCTACGCGGCCGGGGGAGTGCTCGCCGGCGTTGTCACGATCGCGCTGCTCGAACGGGCGGTCCCTGTCGCGACGGTGCTCGTGGGGTCCTGTGCGCTGTGCCTGCCGTTGATCATCGCCGGCGTCGCGCCGGCCCCGGCCACTGCGCTGGTCGCGTGGGCAGCCGTCGGGCTCTGCTACGCGTTGGTCAGGGGGACGGCGCTGACCCTGCTCCAACGTCTGGTCGAGGATCGCGTGCTTTCACGCGTGCTCGGCGTCTTGGAGACCGCATTCGTCGCCGGCATCGGGATCGGCGCGATCGTCGCCCCGGCGCTGGTCGCGTGGATCGGAACAAGGGGCGCGCTCATCGCCTCGGGTGTGTTCCTCCCGTTGGTTGCCGTGCTCAGCCAGCGGTCGTTGCGCAACCTCGAGGCCGGAGCGCCGGTGCCGGGCGAGAGCTTCCAACTGCTGCGCGCCAACCCGATTTTTGCGCCAATGCCGATCGGTGTCACCGAGTCATTGACCCGTGCGCTTCGCGAGATGACGGTCCCTGCCGACACGACCGTGATCCACCAGGGCGATCCCGGCGACCTCTGGTTCTTGATCGCTGAAGGCGAGGTCGAGGTCGTCAAGGACGGCGCCTTTCAGGCGCGCCTCGGCAAGGGCGAGGCCTTTGGCGAGATTGCGCTGCTACGCGACATACCCCGTACGGCCACGGTGCGCACAGTCGCTCCGTCGCAGCTGCTCGCGCTCGACCGCGACAGGTTCCTGACCGCGGTGACGGGGCTGCCGGCCAGTCACGACGCAGCGCAGGAGATCGCGAGCAACTACCTCAACTCGCGAACTCCCACCCCGACGCCTTAGCAACGGGCGGCGGGTCGGTCCGCGTCAGGCGGTCCCGCTGGCACGACGCAGCCGGTCGGCCATGACGGACATCACCAGCTGCGCGAAATAGGGCGTCTCGTGAACGAGGACCCAGAAGGTCCGCGCGGGGATCTCGACGAGCTCGACATCATCTTCGGCGACGGCGCTCAGCGCCCGCGGCTTGGACTCGATCAGCGCCATCTCACCGAAGAGCCCTGGTGCGCTGACGGTGTCGTAGGTCTGCTCGTCGTCCTTCAAGACCACCGTGCCGCGCACGACGATGAACATCACGTCCCCGTGGTCGCCCTTCTCGAACACGGTCTCGCCGGCAGCGAACTCGTGAGGCTTTCCAGCGCGCGCCAGCAGCGGGTACAGCTCATCGTGCGACTCAACGCCCAGCATCAGCATCCCCTCGATCGCAGTTTCCTTTCGGGGCGGGGATGATATGCAACAACGCCGCCGGTCACAGGTGCGTAACGTCTGCCGAGCGAAGCGCGATGCGGCTACTTGCGCCCGCCCCGGGGCACCGGCTGGCAGTGGCGGCACAGGTAGGTCCCGCGCCCGCCGACCGTGATCTTCGAGATCGGGCGACCGCACTCCGGGCACGGCTCGTCGGCGCGGCGGTGCACGAGGAAGCGATCCTGGAAGCTCCCGCGCGCCCCGTCGAGGTGGCGGAAATCATCGATCGACGCTCCCTTCGCGTCGACCCCGGCGGCGAGGACCTCGCGAACCGCGTCCGCGAGCCGCGCGTACTGCTTGGGCGCGAGCGCGCCCGCGGGGCGCAGCGGATGGATGCCGGCACGAAAGAGCGCCTCGTCGGCGTAGATGTTGCCGACCCCGGCGACGTTGCGCTGGTCGAGCAGGAACGGCTTGATCGGGCCGCGGCGCCCGCGCGCGAGCCTGCGCAGCAGCTCACCGTCGAAGCCTTCGTCGAACGGTTCGATCCCGAGGCGCGAGGCGAAGAACGACTCCAGTCGATCGTCGCCAGCGAGGAGCTGGCCCGTACCGAACCGGCGTGGATCGCTGAAGTGGAGCGTGTGGTGGCCGACCCGCATCCGTACGCGTACGTATGGCGGCGGCTGCGCCGGATCGAGCAGCAGCGTGCCGGTCATCCGCAGGTGCATCAGCAGGTGGAGCTCGCCGCTCAGCTGCCAGTCGAGGTACTTGCCGCGGCGCGCGAGTCGCTCCACGTCGCGCCCGCGTACCGCTTGCTCGAGCGCGGCCGCCTCGAGCGGTGCGGACCAGCGCGGGTCGAGCACCGCGATCTCGTGGATCCGCTGGCCCTCGACGACCGGGGCGAGCTGGCGGCGGATCGTCTCGACCTCGGGGAGCTCAGGCAACGAACGAGTCCCCGGGGAGCTCGCTCGCGGGATCACCGGTGAGCCATGCATACGCGCTCGCGCCGACATCGGCGAGCGCACCGTCATGGCGACGGCCGCGATGGCCTTGGAAGCTCGCGAGCAGTGGCACGCTCTCGCGCGTGTGATCGGTGTGCGCCGCCGCCGGGTCGCAGCCGTGGTCGGCCGTCAGGACGAGCATGTCGTCGGCTCCGAGCAGCTCAAGCCAGCCGCCGACCGCGGCATCGATCTCGCGCAACGCGCCGTGAAAGCCCACGAAGTCCTTGCGGTGGCCGTAGACCTGGTCGGTCTCGATCAGATTGGCGAGCACGAAGCCGGCTTCGAGACCACCGACGAGCTCGCCGATGCTCGCGAGCGCCTGCGCATTCGACCCGCCGGGATGCGTCGCGTCGATTCCCACGTCGGCGAAGAGGTCACCCACCTTGCCGACCGCGTGAACCTCGATCCCGGCGTCCTGGAATCCGAGAAGGTAGCTGCGCGTCGGCGGCGCGAGCGCGAAGTCGTGGCGGCCGAGCGTGCGCTCGAACGCGCCCGGATCGCCGCTGAAAGGGCGCGCGATAACCCGCCCGACGCTGACGCACTCGCGAACGCGCGCGCAGGCCGCATAGAGCTCGCTGGCCGGCATCACGGCCTCGTGGCAGGCGAGCTGAATCACCGAGTCCTGCGAGGTGTAGAGGATCGGTCTGCCGCTCGCGAGGTGCTCCACGCCGTAGTCGTCGATCGCCGCGATGCCGTTGTAGGGGCGGTTGCAGATCACGCTGCGCCCAACCGCCCGCTCCACGTCGGCCAGCAGATCGGCTGGAAGGCCGTCCGGGTAGGCGGGCGGCGCGACGGCGGCGACGACTCCCATCAGCTCCCAATGGCCGGCGGTCGAGTCCTTTCCGGGACCCTGAGCGCTCAGGCGCCCGTGCACAACCGGATGCTTCGCCGGAGCGACGCCGCGCAGCGGCAGAATCGAGCCGAGACCGAGCGCGCCGAGCACCGGGAGCTCGAGGCCACCCGCCAGCTCGGCTACGTGGGCGAGCGTGTTCGAGCCCGCGTCGCCATAGTCCGCGGCATCCGGCAGCGCGCCGATGCCGCAGGCATCGATCACGACGACGAACGCGCGGCGACCCATCCCGGCCATCCTAATGTCCTCTGCGGGCGGCGACCGCGCCTCCCAGACGGGCCGCGCATTGCCTCGACGCCGATTTCTTGCTCCGCTTAGGGCATGCGACGAACGAGCGTCGCTCAGCCCCGCGCTCTACGCTGGCTGCGCTCGCGGCGGGTCGCCGGCGTCCAGATCGACGATCCGCCCGTCCTTTAGGCGGATCACGCGCTGGGCGGCCTCCGCGATCGTCGCCTCGTGCGTGATCAGGACGAGCGTCAGGTGGCGCTCGGCGACGAGGCGCTCGAGCTGCGCGAGGATCTCCTCGCCGGTCGTCGTGTCGAGGTTGCCGGTCGGCTCGTCGGCCAGCAACACGCTCGGGTCGTTGGCGAGCGCGCGCGCGATCGCGACGCGCTGCTGCTCGCCGCCCGACAGCTGCGACGGCAGGTGGTGCCCGCGCCCCGCGAGACCGACGATCTCGAGTACCTCGACCGCGCGCTCACGGCGTTGACGGGAGCTGTGGCCGAGGCTCGCGATGGCAGCCTCGATGTTGCCCGCCGCGGTCAGCGTCGGGATCAGGTTGAAGTGTTGGAAGACGAAGCCGATCTCCTCGCGGCGGAGGATCGTCAGCTGGCGCTCGCTGAGCTTGGTCAGATCCTGGCCGCGCAGCAGGACGCGACCGCTCGTCGGCTTGTCGAGCGCGCCGAGCAGCTGGAGCAGGGTCGTCTTGCCGGACCCGCTCGCGCCGACGATCGCGAGGAACTCGCCCCGGCCGACCGTCAGCGTGATGCCGTCGACCGCGCGAACCTGCGAGTTCCCCGAGCCGTAGACCTTCGTGACCTCGGCAAGCTCGTAGACGCTTTCGCCGAGCGCCGCCGGCTGGCGATCAGCGTCGGCCGCCGGTTCGCTGAGCGGTGGCTCAGTGATTGTCTGTGTCGTTTCCTCTGCCATTTGCGTCCTCTCGCGTGTCGCCGGGTTACTCGATCGTCCGCAGGGCAGCCGCCGGGCGCAGACGTGCGGCGCGGAAGCTTGCGATCGTGCCCGCGATGAGGCTCGCGAGCAGCGCGAGCACCACCGCGGCGATGACGAGCTCGACGCTCGCCTTGGCGGTGATCTTCACGATCGTGCTACCGGCGTTGATCGCCGTCTGTGAGAGCGCACCGAAGCCGAACGGCCCGCCAGCACTCGCGGGTTGCGCAACCGATGCCTTGAGCGTCCAGCCGACGGCGTTGAGAATCGCGATGCCGGCGACGCCGATCGCCACGCCGAGGACGCCGCCGATCAGGCCTTGGCCGAACGCCTCGACCGAGATCTGGCGGACGACCTGGCCTCGCGACCAGCCGACCGCCTTGAGCGTGCCGATCTCGCGCACGCGGCGAGTGATCGAGGAGAGCATCAGCAGGCTCGCGATCAGGATCGCCGCGACGAGGCCCACGATCTCGAGCGCCCCGCCGAGGTTGTGGGCGAGGTTCTTCGCGTCGTTGAGCGAGCCGCCGACGCGCTTGGCGAGATCCGACGCCGTTGTGACCTGCGAGCTTGCGAAGCTCTTCGAGATCGCCGAGGCGACGCCGCCGACGGTGCCGCCGTTGGTCGCCTGGACCGCAGCCGTGTCGATCTGGCCCTTGTAGCCGGCCAGCGCCTGGAGCACCGCGAGCTTGACGTAGACGTCGCTCGCCGTTCCGCCGAGCGGCGAGGAGGAGATCCCGATCACCTCGAAGCGCTTGCCGTCCAGCTTCAGGACCGAGCCGACCTTGAGGTTGTCGGAGTTCGCGTAGCTCTGGGCGACGATCGCCTGGTTGCCGGTCTGCGCGCTCGAGAAGTAGCTGCCCTTGACGATCTGGCTCGGCGTCACCGGAGCGAGCGAAGGCTTGCTCGGATCGACGCCCGTGATCGTGAGCGAGTTGGTGGCGATCGCGCCGCCACCGAAGTTAGCGCTCGCCTTGCCGTAGCCGCCGGGAGCCGTGAAGCTGAAGATGCGCCGGCGGCGGCCGCGTCCGCCGCCCGGGAAATGGAACGTCTGGCCTGCGTGGAACTGCTGGTGCACGTTGATCTTCGGGATCGTCCCCGAGATGTGATTGACGCTCAGCGTGAGCGAGCCGGCGACGCTTGCGACGTTCGCGAGCTTGCTCAACTTGGCGAGCTCGCCGGTGGAAAACGTGAGGTTGGCGCCCGGGACGAACGCGTAGGTGTTGATCTTCGCGCCCGGCTTGATCTTGGCGAAGTTGAAGCCGGAGCTGCGTACGGCCTCGTTGCGCAGTTGCCGGCGCTCGCTCGGCGAGAGTGACGCGAAGGAGCCGGCGCCCCCACTCGTGTTGATCTTCAGCGGTCGCGTGACCGACATGTCGGTGCCAACGCCGGTCAATGGCTTCAGTACGTTGGCCTGCGCGTTGTTGAGGCCGGTCGTCAGGCCGCTCACCATCACGACGAGAGCTACGCCAACGCCGAGACCGAGCGCGGTGAGGATCGTGCGCCCGCGGCGGCGGCGCAACTCGAGAAACGCGTACTTCAGAAAGAACACGGCGTGCTCCCTTGCTTGGCGGTCGCGCGCAGTCTCGCTGGCGAAACCAAGCGGGAGGTAAGCGAAGCTGAAGCGGAAACGAAGCTCAGCTGATCGACGCGCGCGGGTGCGCGTCGAAGTAAACGTCACGCAGGCGCTCGCCCGAGAGGTGCGTGTACACCTGGGTCGTCGCGACGTCGGCGTGGCCGAGCATCTCCTGCAGGACGCGCAGGTCGCAGCCGCCGGAGAGAACGTGGGTGGCGAAGGTGTGGCGCAATGTGTGCGGGCTGACCCGGCCGCCGAGCCCGACCGCCTCGGCGTGGCCCTTGATGATCTTGTAGAGGCCCTGGCGCGTGAGCCCGCCACCGCGGCTGTTGACGAACACATGACGCTCGTTCGCGACGCCGACGAGCTCGGGCCGGGCGTGCTCAGCGTAGGCGCGCAGCGCGGCGATGGCCTCGCGCCCGATCGGGACGACGCGCTCCTTGGAGCCCTTTCCGCGCGCGCGGAGCATCTGCTCGTGCAGGTCCACGTCGCCGATCTCGAGCCCCGTCACCTCGGACGCCCGCAGGCCGCATGCGTACATCAGCTCGAGGATCGCGCGGTCGCGCAGCGCGATCGGCCGGCGGCCGGACGGCGAGGCGAGCAGCTCGCAGACCTCGTCTCGCGTCAGCACCTCCGGCAGCTTGGCCGTCTTGCGCGGGCCGTGCAGGTCGGCCGTCGCGTCGTGGTCGATCAGGCCCTCGCGGCGCAGGTAGCGGTAGAAGGAGCGCAGGCAGGCGGCCTTGCGTTGGAGCGTGGCGGGCGCCGCTCCGCCACGCGCGAGCACCGTCAGGAACTCGGAGAGCTCGACTGTGCCCGATCGTGAGGACGTCTTCGTTGCGCTTGGCGAGAAACTCGCCGAGCTGGAGAAGGTCGGTGCGGTAGGCCTCGAGGGTGTTGCGCGACAGCCCACGCTCGAATTCGAGGTGCGCGAGGAAGTCGACGACCAACTGGTCGAGCTGCGCGACGGCAACGGCCATGCGGACACTGAGTTCGCAGCGCCGGCGCCTAGACCTTCATCACGCAAGCGCCGCTGCGCGCCGCGCGAGCAAATCGCCGCTGCGCAGCGCGGCTGTGAAGAACGAGCGCTCCTGTCCCAGGTCGGCGCCCATCAGCTCGGCCGGGAGGCCGCTGCGCGCGTAGCCGTCGAGGTCGGCGGGGTCATCTTGCGCCGGCAGCGTGACCGCCGCCAGCAGCAGGCGCAGCACCGTGGCGGTGTGGTGGGAGAGGCCCCGGTGGCGCGGGCGCGGATCGGCGTCGGAGCACCGCGGAACGAGGATCGCCTCGAGGCCGAGCGACAGCGAGGCGTGCGCGGAGTCGAGCGCGACGAGTCCGCCGTGACCGAGCGCTGTCGCGCTTCCCTGGATGCCGGGCCCGGGACCGGCGATCGCGGCGTGCCAGCCGGCGAGCGTGAACGCGTGGGCGAGCGCGCCGAGGGTGGTGATCGCGTCGCCGTCGGGGCCGCCGAAGGCCTGCCCGGCAGTGAGGTGCCCAGCCAGCAGGTTGCGCGCGCGCAGCTCGCGTGCGACGCGCGAGTGGCTGGCCGGTAGCGCGCCGCCCGGCGTCTGGACGTAGCCGAGGCGGAGTGTCGGCGCGTGTTGGGCGAAAGCCCAGGCGACGGGCGCGAGCTGGCTGTGCAGCGCGAGGATCGCGACCGGTCGGCGCGGCAGCTCGGGGAGCTCGCGTGGGTCGACCGGCTCGGACGGCGTGCTGGAGGCTCGTGTAGTTGAGCTTGAGCACGTGGTCGGCGGGCGTCGCCGGCGCATCGAGCCCGCGCGTCAGGTTCGCGTGGACGATGTCGAAGCCGCCCGAGCCGAGGCCGAGCTCGCGGGCGGCGACATTGACGAGGACTTCGTCACCCGGCGCGGCGGGGCCGACCAGCGCCGTGTCGGCGATCGCGGGATGGGGGCCGTCGCGCAGGGCGACCGTGAGCTCCTGCTCGGCGGCCATCGGATCGCCGGCGCTGATGACGGCCCCGCGAGCGAGCCGCAGCATCGGTCTTCCCTATGCCGCTCGATCGACGAGCGCGAGCGCGATCTCGAGCATCCCCTCGAGCGCCTCGGAGCTCACGCTCTCGGTCGGCTCGTGCGGGTGCTCGGTTCCGTTGCCGAGGTTCAGCACGGCGCAGCCCTTTGTGCGCAGCGCATTGACGTCGCTGCCGCCGCCGGTGGTGGTGGGCACGGGCGTGTAGCCGCACGCCGCGAGCGCCTCGCGCGCGAGGACGAGCTCGGGCGCCGTTGCTGCGAACGCGATAGCCATCGAACACGCGCTCGAGCGTGGCGTCGAGGTCGCATTCGCATTCGGGATCGTTCGCGGCGTCCGCGAGCAGGGCAACCATCTGCGAAGCGAGCTCCTCGGCGCGACCGGCATCGATGCTCCGTGCCTCGCCGACGAGCCGGCAGCGGTCGGGCACGACGTTCGCGGCGCTGCCGCCGCTGATCGTGCCGATGTTCGCGGTCGTCTCCGCGTCGATGCGCCCAAGCTGCATCTGCGCGATCCCGCGCGCCGCGGCGAGGATCGCGGAGCGTCCGGCCTCGGGTTGCACGCCGGCGTGGGCGGCGACGCCCTGGAGTTCCGCGCTCACGCGGTAGTAGGTGGGTGACGCGACGATCAGGCTGCCGAGCGGAACCGCGGCGTCGAACGTGTAGCCGACGGGGCTTCGCAGGACGCCGATCTCGAACTCCTTCGCCCCGATTAGTCCGACCTCCTCGCCGATCGTGAAGAGCAGCTCGACCCCCGCCTCGTGCGGCGTGGCAACCAGGCGCGCGGCGAGCGCGAGCAAGACCGCGACGGCGGCCTTGTTGTCGGCGCCGAGGATCGTGTCGTTTGCGTTCTGCCAGCTGCCGTCGCGCAGGACGGGCTCGATCGGAGCGTTCGCGGGGACCGTGTCGAGATGCGCGCACAGCAGCACAGAGCCGTCGCCGTCCCCGGGGATTCGCACGAGGAGGTTGCCGCAGTCGCCGCGCAGCGCGCCACCTGCGCTGTCCTCCTCGGCCTCGAGGCCGAGCGCCGCGAGCTCCGCATTGACGATCTCAGCGCACACGCGCTCCTTGCCCGACGGGCTGTAGGCGCGGCACAGTCGCGCGAAGGTGTCGCCGAGCCGACCCCGCTCGAGCGTTGTCGCGACGCTCACGCCTCGCGGGTCGCCGGCTCGGCGCCGGCCGCGATACCGCCGGAGCGCGCGAGCGCCGCGCCGACGAAATCACGGAACAGCGGCGCGGGGCGGTCCGGGCGCGACTTGAACTCGGGGTGGAATTGCGAGGCGACGTAGAACGGGTGGTCGGTGATCTCGACGATCTCGACGAGACGTCCGTCGGGCGAGGTGCCTGACATCGTCAGGCCGGCCGACTCGAGCCGGCGGCGCAGCATGTTGTTGACCTCGTAGCGGTGGCGGTGGCGCTCGTAGGCGACGGCCTCACCGTAGATCGCGTGCGCGCGCGTCGCGACGTTCATCTTGATCGGGTCGGCGCCGAGGCGCATCGTCCCGCCGAGATCGGCGATCTCCTTCTGCTCGGGTAGCAGGTCGATCACGGGGAAGGGCGTCTCGGGGTCGCACTCGGTCGAGTTCGCTCCCTCCATCCCGGCGACCTCGCGCGCGAACTCGCAGACCGCGACGTGCATGCCGAAGCAGATGCCGAGGTAGGGCACGCCGTTCTCGCGCGCGTAGCGTGCGGCGGCGATCTTTCCCTCGAAGCCGCGGCTGCCGAAGCCACCCGGGATCAGCACCCCGTCGGCGCCGGCGAGGCGCTCGGCGGCAGCGTCGCCGTCACCGCCCAGAGCGACTCGGAGTCGACCCAGTCGATCTCGATCCGCGTCCCGTGCATGAAGCCCGCGTGGCGCAGCGCCTCGGCGACGCACAGGTAGGCGTCCTCGAGCTCGACGTACTTGCCGACGATCGCGATCCGGGTCGTGTCGTCGGCGCCTCGACGCGCTCGATCAGGGCGCGCCAGCGATCGAGCTGGCGCTGGCGGCGCTCGAGGGCGAAATGCTCGAGGACGAACTCGTCGACGCCCTCGTCGTGGAAGACGAGCGGGACCGAGTAGATGTTCTCGACGTCGTAGGCGGAGATGATCGCTTCGAGCGGGAGGCTCGCGAACAGCGCGATTTTCTTGCGGATGTCGCGGCTGAGCACCTGCTCGGAGCGGCAGACGACCATGTCCGGCTGGATTCCGATCCGGCGCAACTCGTTGACCGAGTGCTGGGTGGGCTTCGTCTTCAGCTCGCCCGCGTGGTTGATGTAGGGGACGAGCGTCAGGTGGATGAACATGCAGCGCCGGCGCCCGACGTCGACCGGGTACTGGCGGATCGCCTCGAGAAACGGCAGCGACTCGATGTCGCCGACGGTGCCGCCGATCTCTGTGACGACGAAATCGGCGTCCGTCGCCTGCCCGATCAGCGAGACGCGCTGCTTGATCTCGTCGGTGATGTGTGGCACCACCTGGACGGTTGCGCCGAGGTAATCGCCGCGGCGCTCGCGGCGGATCACCGCGTTGTAGATGCCCCCGGCGGTGACGTTCGAGGCCCGCGTCGTGTCGGCGTCGGTGAAGCGCTCGTAGTGGCCGAGGTCGAGGTCCGTCTCGGCGCCGTCCTCGGTGACGAAGACCTCGCCGTGCTGGTAGGGCGACATCGTGCCCGGATCGACGTTGATGTACGGATCGAACTTCTGCAGCGCGACGGTGAACCCGCGCGCCACGAGCAGGTTGCCGATCGAGGCCGCGGCGATGCCCTTGCCGAGCGATGACACGACGCCGCCTGTGACGAAGATGAAGCGGGGTCCGCTCTGGCGATCGTTGGTCTGCGGCATCAGGCTGGTCTGCCAATTGAGTCTAGAGCGCGCAGCAGCGGCACGCGCGAGACGAGCGCGGAAATTGAGCGAACCTCGCCGTAGAGCGCGAGCGCGAGGAGCGCAGCGAGCGCGAAGGCGATGCCGGCGAGCCCGAGCGTGGTGACGAGCCAGAGGCCCGCGAGCGTTCCGAGGAGGCCCGCGCCGCAGTCGCCGAGCATCCCGCGTTCGCGCACGTCGTAGAGCGCGACGACGGGGACCGGCCCGAGGAACGCGCCCAGCGCGAGGAGCGCCCCCCCGGCCGCGAGGAGTGCGCCCGCCAGGAGTGCGAAGGCCTTCACGGCGCGCCCCGGGCGGAGATCGAGGAGGTTGAAGGCATGCGGCGCGAGCACGAGTACGCCCGTGGCGAGCGCGGCGCGAACGCCGGTGAGGCCGAGCCAGTGGGCGGTGAAGAGCGCGAGGATGAGCGTCCCCGCGGCCTTCAGCGCGCCCGAATCGGGCCGTCCTGCGCGCAGCGCGCGCAGATGGGCGCGCACGCCGTGTACGGCCCTTGCCCCCGCGTCGTCGACGAGACCGAGCAGCGCGACGCCGATCGGGTAGGCCGCTGGCGCCGACCAGCTCCCGAGCACGGCGAGCGTGAGGAGCGCCGAGACGAGGATCACGAGCCCGAGCGGCGCCGCGACGCGCCGGCCCCGGTGGTTGATGCGCGCGAGTCGACCACGCGCGAGGGCGCGCGAGAGCCCGGGCGCCAGCGCGGCCGCGGCCAGGAACGAGACGAGCGAGCTCCGCCGCGCGCACCGCGGCGATCAGCGCGGCGCCGGCATCTGGGCGCGCTCGCGCAGACGCAGGTAGTAGAGCGTCGCGCCGATCGCGACGAACGGGAGCGAGAACGTGAAGACGAGAATCGTCCCCGCCAACGATCACCGCATCGCTGTCGACCGCGAGTGCGAGCGCCTCGGTCGCGGCGGTGACGATCAGGCCGGGGATCGCCGTGACCAAAAGCAGCGAGAGGACGACGCCGGCCGTGCGCCACCACGTCCCGCGGACGAGCATGGCGCTCATCCAGGATCGCGCCGAAGCCGCGCGCGCGGTCGATGACGACCGCCTGGACGGCGAAGTACCAGCTGACGAACCAGAGGATCGCCGGCACGATCAGGAACGAGCCGAGGCCCACGCCGACCCAGTACAGGACCACGACGAGCAGCGCCGGCGCGAAGAGCTCGAGTCCCTCCGCTGCCGCGCGGCGCGCCGAAGGCAGGGCGCCCTCGCGCATCTCGATCACGATCGCGCGCGCCATGATCGCCGTCACGATCGGCACCGTGACGAGCTCGTCGGCGGCGAAATCGATGTAGCCGTCGGCCGTCGGCAGCTTCTTGTGAACTCCGCGCGGTGAGCTCGCCGAGACCGATCCCGAGCACGATGTCGACGAAGGCGACGACGGGCAGCGTGAGCAGCACGACGAAGCGCAGGTGGGCGCGATAGAACGCGAGCGCCTGGGACAGCAGCTCACCAAGCGGCTGCGGCGGCTGGCTGTTCATCGCACGGTTTCCGGCGGGGCCACGTTCAGGAGGCGCTTGCGAACAGCCGGCTCATGCCCTTGGCATCGACGAGCAGCTCGGCGACCCGCAGCCGCGTGAGGAAGGCCGAGGCGGCGCCGGCGCGGCCGCGGTCGAGGAGCTCCGTGAGGTTGAGCTGCGAGCCGACGGAGACGATCAGCGACGCCCCTGCCTCAGCGGCGATCAGCAGCGCGAGGTCCTCGCTCGTGCCCGGTGCGCGCACGACGGCGTGCGGTAGGCCGAGCGCGACGAGGCGGTCGCGTCCCGGCGCCCGACCGTCGAGGTAGCTGTGCGCGACGAGCTCGGCGCCGCTCGCAAGCGCCGCATCGCTCGCGGAGTCCATGTCGCCGACCACCATGTCCGCGCGCATGCCGTGGGCGCGGACGGCTTCCACGGCACCATCGACGGCGACGATCACCGGCGCCGCGGCGCGCACCCATTCACTCAGCGCGCGCAGATCGTCGAGGTAGCCACCGCCGCGCACGACGACGAGCGCGGGACGATCGCGGAAGTCGGTGCGAAGGCGCGGCAGCTCGAGCGGAGCGCTGAGCAGCTCGCGCTCGGCGCGCAGCCGCTCGAGCGTATTGCCGACGAAGCGCTCGAGCGCCTCGTGGACAGCGGCACGCCGCTCACGCAACGCCGCCTGGGCCTCCTCGAGCGTGAGGGCGCGTCCGCGCGCGACGAGCGCGCCGGCGCGGCGGACCTCTCCCCCACGCAGCTCGAGCGGGTCGCCGTCGAGGCAGTGCTCGAAGAGCCCGTCGTCCGGCAGGTCGACAAGCGGTACGCCGGCCGCCAGCAGCAGCAGCGGCCCCACGTTCGGGTAGGTCTCGCTGAGCGAGGCGCTGCAGTTGAGCACGCCGCGGACTCCGCCCGCCAGAAGCTCCTCCGCGGAGACGCGGTCGATCCCGGCGTGGTCGATGATCGCGACATCCCCCGCCAGCAGGCGGCGTACGAGGAGCTTGGTGCGCCGGCCCAGACGCGCCGGCCCCACCACCGGGTGCCCGACGCGCGGGCACGATGCCCCGATCAGTGCCGAATCCGCTCGCAGCACGCGGCGCACGCTACCGCGTGCCCCGGCGAGGCGCAGAACTAGACTGCCCTTGATGCGCGAGCCCGGGATTGCAGCGGTCGGGACCTGGAGCGGCGGGCGGTTCATGCGCTTCGGCGAGGCGATCGCGGAGGAGCGCCTGATCGAGCTGCTGCGGCCCGCGCCTTCGCTCTTCACGATCATCACCTCGGACGTGTATGGCACGGGCGCGGCCGACCTGCTGGCCGGACAGGCATTGGCCGGGTGCGCACGCGAGGAGTTCTCTGTCGTCGCTGCGGTCGGCCACGACTTCTATACGGGTGAGCGCAACGGGGCAAAGGGCTTCCCGCGCTTCACCGACCCCGCGCTTCGCGGCCCCGACGCATATGCGGGCTACCTGCGGATGGCGACGGAGCGCAGCCTCGAGCGCTGCGGGCTCGACCACTTCGACGTCCTCCTGTTGCACAACCCCGATCGCATCGGGTACGAGTCGGAGGCCGTCTGGAGCGGCATGGTGGCGTTGCGCGACGCCGGGCTCACGCACGCGATCGGCGTCGCCCCCGGCCCGGCGAACGGGTTCACGCTCGACGTGATCGGGTGCTTCGAGCGCTTCGGCAGCGAGATCGAGTGGGCGATGCTGATCCTCAACCCGCTCGAGCCCTGGCCGGGCGAGCTCGCACTCGCGGCGGCCGAGGCAGCGGGCGTGAAGGTGATCGCGCGCGTCGTCGACTACGGCGGCCTGTTCTGGGGCGACGTGCGCGCCGACCACGAGTTCGCGCGCGAGGATCACCGGGCGTTTCGCCCCGCCGGTTGGGTCGAGGCGGGTCTCGAGCGAATCGAGCTGATGCGCCCCGTCGCCGAGCGCTACGGCCTGACGCCGATGCAGCTCGCGTGCCAGTGGGATCTGGCGCACGCCGCCGTCGCCTGCGTGGCCCCCACGTTGATCCAGGAATCCGGCGCGGGTGCCAGGACGATCGAGAGCAAGCGCGCGGAATTGTCCGCTCTGCCGGCGAAGCCGGCCATAAAAAAAGCAGACGTGAGCGAGATTCGCCGGATCGGGGACAACACGGGCTGCATGGCACTGAAAGGGGCGGCTCCCGACCACGCGGGCGCAGATCTGCCGGATCGCTGGCAGATCACCGACGCCCAGCTCGCGCTCGCGGCGCGCTGGCGGATTGACCCAGAGGTTGATCTCGCTAAGACGCACGGCTAGAGCAGCCGATAGAGGGATGTGAGCTCGCCCGCGCGTCGGGGAGGGAAGGAAGATCAGTACCAGGTGCTCTTCGAGGAGAGCCCGGTCCCGATCTTCATTTATGACCGCCGTAGCTTCGAGATAGTCGCGGTCAGCAATTCGGTCATGGACTGCTACGGGTACTCGCAGTCTGAGCTGCTCGGAATGCGGATTTCCGACCTGATCCCGCAGTGGGAGCAGGCGAAGTTCAAGGCCCACAGGCGCAACGTCGCGCGCCGGCAACTCACCGGCCGCAAGCGCTGGAGCGGCCCCTGGCACCAAAGGCGCAAGGACGGATCGATCATCGAGCTGCAGGTCTTGAGCACCGACCTCGTCTTCGACGGGCGCGAGTGCCGGCTCTCCTACTGCTCGGACGTCACTGAGCACAACCTGATGGTCGCCGAGCTCGCCCGCGCCCACGAGCGGGCGGTCGAGGCATCGAACCTGAAGTCCGCGTTCCTGGCGAACATGAGCCACGAGCTGCGCACGCCGATGAACGGCGTGATCGGCATGACCGGCCTGCTGCTCGAGAGCGGCCTCACCGACCGCCAGCTCTCCTACGCCGAGCAGGTCGCCCGGTCGGGCGGCAGATGCTCGCGATCATCAACGACATCCTCGACATCTCGAAGCTCGAGGCCGGCCAGGTGGAGCTCGACACGACGCTCTTCGACCTGCGCGAGGCGATCGCCGACGTTTGCGCGGCGCCGCGCGCAGAGGCCGTGGCGAAAGGCGTTGCCTTCGAGATCGAGGTCGCGCCCGAGCTGCCGCACGCGTTGCGCGGCGATGCACGGCGCATCCAGCAGATCCTCCTGAACCTTGTCGCGAACGCGGTCAAGTTCACGCGCGAAGGCAGCGTCACGGTCCGCGCCGCGGCGCCGATCGTCGAGCCGGGGCGCGTGGCGGTCGAGCTGTCGGTCACCGACACCGGGATCGGCATCGAGCCCGACCTCCTCGTGCGCATGTTCGACCCGTTCGCGCAGGCCGAGGTCTCGACGACGCGCAACTACGGCGGCACCGGGCTGGGCCTTGCGATCGTTCGCGAGCTCGTCGAGCTGATGGGCGGCAGCGTCTCCGCGGCGAGCGAGCCGGGGCGTGGAAGCACGTTCACGGTCGCGCTGGCGCTCGAGGTCGCGGGCACGAGCGCCAGCGTCGCCGGGCCCGACGTCAACGGCGATCCCCCCGTCCCCGCCTGGCCGACGCCACCCCGCGTGCTGGTCGCCGAGGACAGCGCGGTGAACCAGATCGTCGCGGCGCGGCTGCTCGAGCGCTGCGGTTGTGAGGTGCAGCTCGCCGGCGACGGGCGCGAGGCGCTGGCGGCGCTGGAACGCGAGCAGTTCGCCGCTGTGCTGATGGACTGCCAGATGCCGCTGCTCGATGGCTACGCGACGACGATCGCAGCTGCGCGAGCGCGAGGCCGGAACCGGTCGCCACACACCGGTGATCGCGATGACCGCGTATGCGATGAAGGGCGACCGCGAGCGCTGCCTCGGGGCCGGAATGGACGACTACATCAGCAAGCCACTCGCGCGCCGGGAGCTCGAGACGCTGATCAGGCAGTGGATTCCTGCGGGCGGCCAGTTGACCGGCAACTCCCAGGCTGCGGCATAGGGAGCGCCAGGGTGGCCGAATCCCTTAAGCCCTCCGGCGCGAGCGCCGATAAGCACGCATGAGCACTTTCGCGCCGGCAGCTGGCGCGCGGAGCCGGCCGATGAGCGCGAAAGATTCCCTCGCAAGCGATCAGTACCGGGCGCTATTCGAACACAGCCCGGTGGCGATCTTCCTCTACGACCTCGCCACGCTCGAGATCGTCGACGCGAGCAACGCCGCGATCGAGAAATACGGCTATACGCGGGCGGAGCTGCTCAGCATGACGCTGGTCGGGCTGCTGGTTGAGGAGGACATCCCGGCCTACGAGCGCTACCGCTCCGGGCTGCTGCGTGGCGGCAGCCCGGGCCGCAAGCAGCTCTCTGGCCGTAACCGCCTGAAGGATGGCCGGGTCATCGAGGTCGACGTTACCGGCAACGACGTCGTCTTCAACGGCCGCAACTGTCGCGTCGCCTACTGCCTGGACGTGACCGAGCGCAACGCCGCGGCGCGCGAGCTCGAGCTCGCGCGCGAGCAGCTTGCCGTCAGCGAGCGCCGCTACCGCACGCTCTTCGAGCGCAGCCCACTGCCGCTCGCCGCCTCCGATCGCGACACGTTCCGCTACATCGCGGTCAGCGACTCGCTCGTCGAGAAGTACGGCTACACGCGCGAAGAGCTGCTGGAGATGACGATCTTCGACCTCGTTGTCGACGAGCAGCGCGCGGAGATGCGCGCGTACGTCGAGGCACATCCGGACGGCACGGGCGGCTCACGACCCGGCCAGGGGCTGCCGATGCGCCAGCGGCTGAAGGACGGCAGCGTGATCGACGTCGAGGTCACGAGCACCGTCGAGGAGCTCGAGGGTCACGTCTGCCGGATCGCCTTCTACCACGACGTCACGGAGCGCAACCGCGTCGTCGCCGAGCTCGCGCGAGCGCACGACCGCGCGGTCGAGGCGTCGAACACGAAGTCGGCGTTCCTCGCGAACATGAGCCACGAGCTGCGCACGCCGATGAACGGCGTGATCGGCATGAACGACCTGCTGCTCGAGAGCGGCCTCGAGGGCGAGCAGCTCTCCTACGCCGAGCAGGTCGCTCGCTCGGGCGAGCAGATGCTCGCGATCATCAACGACATCCTCGACATCTCGAAGCTCGAGGCCGGCCACGTCGAGCTGGACATCACGACGTTCGAGCTGCCCGCAGCGATTCGCGATGCCTGCGCCGGGCCGCGCGCCGACGCGGAGTCGCGCGGCGTCGCGCTCGAGATCGACATCCACGATGCGGTTCCGCGGCTGCTGCGCGGCGACGGTCGCCGCCTCCAGCAGATCGTCCTCAACCTCGTCTCCAACGCCGTGAAGTTCACTTCGCGCGGGAACGTCTCCGTCGAGGTCAGCGCGCCGGCGACCGATCCGCGCTACGTCGCGCTGCAGGTCGTCGTGGCCGACACGGGCATCGGGATCGAGGCCGCGGCGCTCGCGCACATGTTCGAACCGTTCTCGCAGGCCGACGCCTCGACGACGCGGATCTACGGCGGGACGGGACTCGGCCTCGCGATCGTGCGCGAGCTCGTCGACCTGATGGGCGGCATCGTCAGCGCTGAGAGCGAGCCCGGAGAGGGCAGCCGTTTCACCGTCACGATCAAGCTCGAGCAGGCGACGGCTGCGAACGGCACCGACACCGCCGCCGGGGAGCCGCTCGCGCCGCTGTGGACCAGCCCGCCACTGGTCCTCGTCGTCGAGGACAGCACGGTGAATCAGATCGTCGCCGCCCGTTCGCTCGAGCGTTGCGGTTGCCGAGCCGTGGTCGCAAGCGACGGCCGCGAGGCGCTCGCGGCGCTCGCGCGGCGGCGCTTTGACGCGATCCTGATGGACTGCCAGATGCCCGTGCTCGACGGCTACGAGGCAACGGCGCAGCTGCGCAAGCGCGAGGCGCGTCGCGGCGCGCACACGCCGGTGATCGCGATGACCGCCCACGCGATGGACGGTGACCGCGAGCGTTGCCTGGAGGCCGGCATGGACGACTACATCTCCAAGCCGATGCGACGGGAGGAGTTGGCGGCGCTGCTGCACCGCTGGATCCCGGCGACGGCGAGCGCCACAGCGCCGGCGCCTAAGCGCCGCCGAGCCGCTGCACCGCGTAGCCGGCCGCGAGCAGCGCGCTGAGAATCTGCTCGGCGTGGTCGGCGCCACGCGTCTCGAGCGTGAGCTCCACGCTGGTCTGACGCACGTGCAGCTCGGCTGCCTCGCGGACGCGCTCGACGGTGACGAGATTGGCGCCCGCCTGGGCGACGGCGGTCAGCAGCGCGGCGAGCCCGCCGGGGCGGTCGGAGACCGCGGTTGCGATTCGCAGGCGCCGACCGACGGCGACCTCGTGGCGCTGCGCGACGAGCGCGAGCAGCGCGGCGTCGACGTTGCCGCCGGACAGAACGACGACCGTTGCGCCGTTGTCGACGGGCTCGACCGCGCCGGCGAGTAGCGCGGCGACGCCAACCGCGCCCGCGCCTTCGACGACAAGCTTCGCGCGCTCCATCAGCAGCACCATCGCCTCGGCGATGTCGTCGTCCGCCACGACGACGACGTCGTCGACGAAGCGCTCGACGAGCGGCAGCGTCACCGCGCCCGGACGCTTGACCGCGATCCCGTCCGCGATCGTGCTCGCCGATGGCGAGGTGACCGGCGCGCCGGCGGCGAGCGAGGCCGGGAAGGCGGCAACACTCTCGGCCTGAACGGCGACGATCCTCACACCCGGCCGGGCGAGCTTGATCGCGCCGGCGACCCCGCTCGCGAGCCCACCGCCCCCGAGCGGGAGGATCACCATCCCGAGATCGGCGACGTCGTCGAGGATCTCCTGCCCGAGCGTCCCCTGACCGATGATCACCTCGGCGTCATCGAACGGATGGACGAAGGTCTCCCCGCTGTGCCCCGCGTGCTCGCTGGCCGCCTCGACGCACTCCTCGACCGTGTCGCCGCGCAACACGACCCGACCGCCATAGGAACCGACCGCCGCGACCTTCGCGACCGGCGCCTCGCTCGGCATGTAGACGACGCAGGGGACGCCGCGCTGCTGGGCTGCATAGGCGAGCGCCTGCGCGTGGTTGCCGGCGCTGCCGGCGACGACGCCCTTGGGCTGATCGAGGCTCAGCAGCTTCGTGAAGGCGCCGCGAAGCTTGAACGAGCCGGTCCGCTGGAGGCTCTCGGCCTTCAGCAGGATGCGCCCCCCGCAGTGGCGCTCGAGCGTTCCCGAGCTCAGCAGCGGCGTTCGACGGACGAGCCCCGCGAGCGACGCCTGCGCAGCGCGCACGTCTCCGGCGGCGATCCGTCGCGCGACCTCCTCAGCGCCCTCGCGATCCACAGCAGCTTGATCCTACGCGCGTACGCCCTACGAGCATCGAAGCAGGACTCTGAGCGGCGCCTGGCGCCGGGGTCGAGGCGGCTACGCGGCGCGGAGCAGCTCCTGTACGTGGCGGCGCGCGCCATCATCATCCTCGGCCGCGCCGAGCATCCGCACGAGCTCCTCGACGACCGCCCCGTCGCGCAGCAGGCTGACCGTCGTGCTCGTCGCGGCGCCGCTCGTGTCCTTGGCGATCGTGAAGTGCCGCGCGGCGAGCGAGGCAACCTGCGGCAGGTGGGTGATCGCGAGGATCTGACGCCCGCTGGCCAGCGCGCGCAGCTGCTCGCCCACCGCTCGCGCCGTGTGGCCGCCGATCCCGGCGTCGATCTCGTCGAAGACGAGCGTCGCCTCCCCGCCACCGTGCGCGGCGCCCAGCAGGGCCAACATCACGCGCGACAGCTCACCGCCTGATGCGATCTCGCGCAGCGGGGCGGCGGGCACGCCGGGGTTGGCCGCGATCTCGAACTGCGCCTGCTCGCAGCCGTTCGCCCCCGGCTCACAGGGAACGAGCACGACTTCAAAACCCGCCTGCTCCATCGCAAGGTCGCGCAGACGCTCGCCGACCGCGCTCGAAAGCGCCGGAGCGCCCGCACCGCGTGTAGCGCTGAGGCGCGCGGCGAGCGCTGCGTGCTCGGCCAGCGCAGACTCGAGCCTCGCTTCGACGGCCTCCAGCGCACCCTCTGCCCCGACGAGCTCGTCGCGGCGCGCGCGGCAGCGCTCGGCATGTTCGAGCACGGCCTCGACCGTGCCTCCGTGCTTGCGCTCGAGCCGCGCGATCGCTGCGAGGCGCTCCTCGAGCTGCTCGAGCCGGCCGGGCTCGGCTTGGAGGGTGTCGCCGTAGCGGCGCAGCTCGCTCGCCAGATCCGCCGATTCGACGACCAGTGCCCCCGCCCGTTCGGCGAGCGCGGCGAGCGCAGGGTCGTGGTCGCCCGCCGACTCGAGGCTCGCGCTCGCGGCTGCGAGCGCGCTCGCGGCGCCCCGCTCCTCGTCGTCGAGCGCCTGCTCGGCGCCCGCCGCCGCAAGCCGCAGCGCCTCGAGGTTGCGCAACCTGTCACGTTCGATCGCGAGCTCCTCGCGCTCCCCGCTGCGGGGGTCGAGCTGCTCGATCTCGCGCAGTTCGAACTCGAGCAGGTCGAGCTCGCGCTCGCGCGCCCCCGCGAGCTCGTGCAGATTCGCCAGCTCAACGCGCGCCGCGCGCACCGCCGACCACGCGCGCGCGCAGGCCTCGCGGGTCGCGATGTGCTCGGGACCGCAGGCGCGGTCGAGGATCTCCAGCTGCGACGCGGCGAGCATCAGCTTGCGGTGCTCGTGCTGGCCGTAGAACGAGAGCAGACCGCTCGCGATCTCGCGCAGGTCGCCGACGGTGATCGAGCGCCCGTTGAGGTATGCGCGCGTGCGGCCGTCGGTGGCCACGCGCCGGGCGAGGACCACCTCGCGCGCGTCGGGCGGGAGATACTCGGAGACGAAGCCCGGCGCGAGCTCGAAAACGCCCTCGACGTATGCCTCGGCGCTGCCCGGACGCACGATGCCGGCCTTGGCGCGTCCGCCCAAGAGCAGGTCCAGCGCGTGGGCGAGGACGGTCTTGCCGGCCCCCGTCTCGCCGGTGATCACGTTGAGCCCGGGGGCGAGATCGAGGCGCGCGTCCTCGATCAGGAGCACGTTCTGGACTGTCAGCTCGAGCAGCACAGCCACGACGGTTTAGCACCCCGCGAGGACGGAACACGTGTTCGCGTGCAGCGATGCGAGCTCAGCCGCACAGCGCAAGCGGCGGCAAAGCAATACGTCACACATAAAAGTCACTGTCCCCCTTGCACTCCGTGAACTGGTCGGTTACTCTTGCCCCGATCCCCGGACGGGGAGGTAAGAGAGCCATGTTCGACGCCGCCATCTACACCAATCTTCGTGACAACGCGCCCGCCATGGTGCTCGCTGCGCCGGCACGCGCGCAGCGTGGAGTCGCAAAGACCAACGCACTTTCCCTCGCCGAAAGACGCTGCATGCCCTGATCTCGGGCCTGCAAGAACTTTCAGCGAGGGCGACCGCAAGGTCGCCCTTTTTGTTGCGCCAACGCCTTGCAAAGGAGCACCGATGAACGCATCCCGCAGTCGCACCTGAGCTGACGCTCAGGCCCCACCGACCCTTCCAGTAATTCGCAGCACCCGCCCCGCGAGGGCGCGCGAGCCTGCCGCAATGCGGGTCGCTTACGGCTGCCTGCGATCAGTCACCGAAAAGAGCGTGGAATGATTTTTCAATCACTTACAATCGCCGGAACGCGGCGCGGGCGCAGACGCTCTGCGGCGCCCTCGATGGTCGCTGTTTCACAGCTGGGCTTGGCGCGAGTGGCAGCGCTCGCGCGCAATCGTGGATCGCGTGGAGGCGACCCGCGAGCGCAACCTCCACGACGAACGCGAGCGGCGGTTCCGTTGATCGTCGCTCGCGTTCGCGCGTGCGAACGCGAGCTTCAGCGCGCGAGCCGTCCGAACTTCTCGCGCAGGCGGCGGTAGAAGCTCGCGCCGGGCATCTGGGCGAGCAGCGCCACGGCGTCGGCGAAGCGCGCCTCGAGCGTCTCGCCGACCGCGAGCTCGTTGACCGGACGGCCGTCGATTATCAGGTCGAGCGGCTCGCGCGAGCTGTTGTGGAGGGTCAGCACATCACTCGGCGCGATCACGAGAGCGCGCGCGCTGAGCGAGTGCGGAGCGATGAACGACATCACCATCCCCTGCACCCCCCAGGCGAGCACGGGCCCGCCGTTGGCGAGGTTGTAGCCGGTGGAACCGGCCGGCGTTGCGATCACCACGCCGTCGCAGCGGACGCTCGACACGTCCTCCCCTGTCAGCGCGTACGAGAGCTCCGCCACGCGCCCGCCGACCTTGCGGTGGAGCGTGACGTCGTTGAGCGACGTCCAGGTCCCGCAGGGAGCGGCGACCTCGATCGCCGGCAGCTCCAGGCGCTCGAGCTCGCCTCTGAGTGCGCGCTCGAAACCGTCGCGCATCGCCGCGGGCTCGACGCTCGCAAGGAACCCGACCTCGCCGAAATTGACGCCGAAGACGGGCACCCCGGTGCGTGCGTACTCGCGCAGGCCGCGCAGCACGGTGCCATCGCCGCCGAGCGCTACGCACAGCTCGACGTCGTGAGCCGGGGGTTGATCGCAGAGAACGCCGGCGATCGGCCCATCCGGGCAGTGCTTCGCACTTTCCTCGCGGTCGAGCAGCAGCTCGGCGCCGTGGGCGTCGGCGATCGCGGCGAGCTCGCGCAGCGCACCGCTCGTCTCCTCCGGACGCCCGTGGCTGATCAGCGTGATGCGCCGGCGCCCGCTGCTCATCCGCAGTCCGCTCGCGTCGCGAGCCCCTCCAGCTCGGCCACGGCGAGCGCGCCCGTACGCCCGCCCTCGGCGAGCTGGATGAACGTCTCGCGGTTGCCTTTCGGGCCGGGCAACCCCGACGACCAGTAGCCGAGCACGCTCGCACCGAGCTCGATCGCGCGCTGGCCCGCCCGCGACGAGAGCGTCGACACGCGCGACGCCGTCGCGGACCACGCCACCCTTGCCGACGCGCCCGCGGCCGACCTCGAATTGCGGCTTCACGAGCGCCAGCGCGTCGAAACGAGGCGCGGCACAGGCGAGCACGGCCGGAAGCACGGTGCGCAGCGAAATGAACGAGACGTCGACCACGATCAGCTCGGGAGCGTACGGGAGGAGCGCCTGCGACACGGCGCGCGCGTTCGTGCGCTCGACCACCGTGACGCGTTCGTCGCCGCGCAACCGCCACGCGAGCTGCCCGTAGGCGACATCGAGCGCGATGACGTGGCGCGCCCCGGCGCCGAGCAGGCAGTCGGTGAACCCGCCCGTCGAAGCGCCGACGTCGAGCGCCAGGCGACCGGCCACCGGTACGCCGCTGGCCTCGAGCGCGTTGGCAAGCTTGATGCCGCCGCGCGAGACGTAGCGCGGCACCGGCGCGACCTCGACGGCGGTCTCGCGGGCCACCAATTGCCCTGGCTTCTGGGCGAGCGCCTCCCCGACGCGAACCTCCCCGGCAAGCACGGCCGCCGCCGCGCGTGAGCGCGTCTCGAACAGCCCGCGCTCGACGAGCAGCGCATCAACCCTGACCTTCGCCACCGCCATGGTCTCACTCACCAGTCACGATGGCGCGCGCCCGCTCGTGCGCACGAGCCGGAGCTAGCTCGGCGTGGCCGCTCCGGGGCGCGATCCGCCGTGCTCGCCCGGCTCGAACCGGCTGGCGCCGGGAGCGAGCGCAGCCGCGATGCGCTCCGCGATGCGCTCGGCGGTGTAGCCGACCTCTTCGTAGAGCAGCGCGGGTGCGCCGTGCGTGACGTAGCGGTCGGGCAGCCCGACGCGAATGATCCGCGTGGACGCTCCCCCTGCCTCGTTCAATGTCTCCCAGACCGCGCTGCCGAACCCGCCGGCGAGCACGCCCTCCTCGATCGTGACGAGCAGCTCGTGCTCGGCGGCGAGCTGCGCGACGAGGCCGCTGTCGATCGGCTTCGCGAAGCGCGCGTCGGCAACCGTTGCGGCGATCCCGTCCTCGGCGAGGAGGTCAGCTGCACCGAGCGCCTTGCCGACGCCCGTCCCGTATCCGAGGAGCGCAACGCGCGCATCCGCAGAGGAGCGCAGGATCTCGCCGACACCGATCGGCAGCACCTCCGGCACGCTCGGCAGCGGGACACCGACCCCCGCTCCGCGTGGGTAGCGGATTGCCGTCGGGCCGGACTCGCAGGCGATCGCGGTGTGCAGCATGTGGACGAGCATCGCCTCGTCGCGCGGAGCCATCAGCACGATGTTCGGCAGGCAGCGCAGGTAGGCGATATCGAACGCGCCGTGGTGCGTCGGCCCGTCGTCGCCGACCAGGCCGGCGCGGTCCATCGCGAAAACGACCGGCAGCTTCTGCAGGCACGCGTCGTGGACGATCTCGTCGTACGCGCGCTGGAGGAACGTCGAGTAGATCGCGGCCACCGGGCGTGCGCCCTGCAACGCCAGGCCGCACGCGAACAGGATCGCCTGCTGCTCGGCGATCCCGACATCGAAGTAACGGTCGGGCATCGCCTGCTGGAGGATGTTCAGCCCGGTTCCGGTGTTCATTGCGGCCGTGATCCCGATCACCCGCTCGTCGCGGCGGCATTCCGCGAGCAACGCCTCGCCGAAGACCTGCGTGTACTGCGGCGGCGGCTTCGGCGCGCCGTTCGAGGGAACCGGCGGTGTGACCTTGCCGTTCGTGATCGACAGCGGCTTCGCGGCGTGCCAGCGCTCCATTCCTTCGAGGCCGCCGTCCTCGGCCGGGCCGAAGCCCTTGCCCTTGACCGTCGCGATGTGCACCACGACCGGCCGCTCCGCCGCGAGCGCTTCGCGCAGCGCGATCCGCAGAGCACGCACGTCATGGCCGTCGACGACGCCCGTGTAGGCCCAGTCGAGCTCCTCCCACCACAGGCCGGGGGCCCAGAACGCCTTGATCGACTCCTTGAGCTGCGGTCCAAGACGCTCGAATTTCGCGCCGAGTCCGGCCGGCAGTCGCGTCAGGCCGCCCTCGACGCCCTCACGCGCGTGCCACAGCTTCGGGTTCAGGCGGACGCGGTTGAGGTAGCGCGAGATCGCGCCAACGTTCGGTGCGATCGACATGCCGTTGTCGTTGAGCACGACAACGATCGGCGTTCCGAGCCAGCCCGCCTGCGAGATCGCCTCGAAGGCGACGCCGCCGGTCATCGCCCCGTCGCCGATCACGGCGACTACGCGGGCGTCCTCGCACAGTCCGGCGCGCATCGCCTCCTTGATCCCGACCGCGTAGCCGACGGAGGTGGACGCATGTCCCGCGCCGATGATGTCGTGCTCGGATTCGAAGATCGAGCAGAACGGCGCGAGGCCGCCGTACTGTCGGATCGTCGACAGGCGCTCGCGCCGGCCGGTGAGCACCTTGTGCGGGTAGGCCTGGTGCCCGACATCCCAGATGATCTTGTCGCGCGGCGAGTCAAGCAGCGAGTGCAGCGCGACGGCGACCTCGCAGGTGCCGAGATTCGCCCCGAAGTGCCCGCCGATCTCGCCGACGGTGTCGATGATGTGCTCGCGAACCTCCTGGGCGATCTGCGCGAGCTGCAGATCGTTCAAGCCGTGCAGGTCGGCCGGGCCCTCCACCTTGTCGAGCAACCGCTCTGGCGTGTCCTCGCTCATGAGGTCCGTGTGTAGACGAAGTCGGTGATCTGCTCGAGCTCGTCGGCGCCGGCCGGGGCTGCGGCCGCGAGCGCGGCTCGCGCCGAAGCGTGCGAGCGGGAGGCGAGCTCGCGCGCGCGCTCGAGCCCGTGCTCGGACACATAGGTGCGCTTGCCATGACGTTCGTCGCTTCCGCTCGGCTTCCCGAGCGCCGCGTCGGTACCCGTCACGTCGAGTATGTCGTCAACGATTTGGAAGAGCACTCCAAGCTCCGCAGCGAACTGACCGTAGCGGATTCTCGCAGCTTCCCCCGCACCGGTCAGGCGCAGCGGGCATTCGATTGCGGCCGCGATCAACCGCCCCGTCTTCAGCGAGTGGAGCCTGCGCAGCCCTTCGGGGCCCGCGGGAGCGACCGCTGCCACGTCCAGATACTGCCCGCCGACCATGCCGTCGACACCCGTCGCCGCCGCAAGCCGCCCCGCAGCCGCGAGAACGTTCCCCGGCTCGCCGGCCTGGTGCTCGGCGATGTGCCTGAACGCCTCGGCATAAAGCGCGTCACCGGCGAGGATCGCGACGCTCTCGCCGAACGCCACATGACACGTCGGCCGCCCACGACGCAACTCATCGTCGTCCATCGCCGGCAGGTCATCGTGGATCAGCGAATAGGTGTGGATCAGCTCGATCGCCGCGGCGAGCGGCAGCACCGACTCGGGGTCACGGCCGAGCGCCGCTGCGGTCGCCATGCAGAGCACCGGCCTGATGCGCTTGCCAGGCGCCAGCAGCGAGTAGCGCATCGCCTCCTCGAGGCCGGCAAGGTCGGCCGCGTCACTGAACCGCAGCTCCGCTAGGTAGGCATCAACCGCGACCCGCAGGTGGTCCGGGTAGGTGGCAGTCGCCGCCACTACAGCAACGGTTCCTGCCCCGGCGCGTGTTCCTCGGCGCCCATCCGGGCGCGCTGCTCGAGCTCCGCGCTCGCCTCACCGGCGAGCGCGGCACAATCCTCGACAAGCGTCGCTGCCGCATCGACCGAGAGCTCGCCGGAGCGCAGTTGTGCCGCCGCGCGCTCGAGCGCATCGATCACCTCGTCGAGCCGGTCTGCCGCTTCACCCATCACGCTGATTGTCGCGCATCGTCGCTTGACGGTGGTCTCATTGCGGTGCGCCGGCGCGCGCCTCGCGCAGGATCGCGTCGAGGATCCCGTTGACGAAGGCGGGCGCCTGCGCGCCGCAGAACTCCTTCGCACTCTGCACCGCCTCGTCGATCGCGCCCTCCGGCGGGATCGGCGTGCGTGCCTCGACGGCATCCGGGTGGAGCATCTCGAGCAGCGCGACGCGCATGATCGCGCGCTCGAGCGGCGCGATCCGCTCGAGCCGCCAGCCCACCGCGTGGCGCCCGATCAGCTCGTCGAGCTCGTCCTGGCGATCGGCGGCGGCATGCGCGAGCGATCGCGTCATCGCCGTGGCGTTGCGGCCGAGCGTCTCCGACAGCGGTCGCGCGGTCAGGTCGTGCTGATAGAGCGCGAATACCGCCGCGCGTCGCTGATCGCTGCGCTTCACGCTCGCGACACGTACTCGCCGCTGCGCGTGTCCACCCTTACCTTGTCGCCGACGTTCACGAAGAGCGGGACCTGGACCTGCGCCCCGGTTTCGAGCGTCGCTGGCTTCGTGCCACCGCCCGAGGCCGTGTCGCCGCGCAGACCGGGATCGGTCTCCGTCACCTCGAGGTCGACTGCGCTCGGCAGCTGGATCTCCGACGGCTGGCCGTCGATGAACAGCAGGTCGACCTCGTCCGAGGCGCGGGTGAAGCGAAGTGCTTCCGCGATCGCCTGCTCGGGCACCGCGAGCTGGTCGTAGGAGCCGGTGTCCATGAAGTGAGCCTCGCCGCCGTCGGCATAGAGGAACTGCATCTTGCGCGACTCGCTGCGGACCGAGCGGAAGCGCTCACCCGCGCGAAACGTCCGGTCGATCACAGCGCCGTCGGAGACGCGTCGCAGCTTGGTGCGCACGAACGCACCCCCCTTGCCGGGCTTGACGTGCTGGAACTCGAGGATCTTGAAGATGACCCCTTCGACCTCGATGTGGTTGCCGTTCTTGAATTGATTGGTCGATATCGCCATTGGGCGCAGTGTACGGCTGCGGTGGCCGGCGAAGCCGGCCATCCTCGCCTGCTTGTGCGGACGCGGGGTGTCTGGCGTTCGCCGTTGCTGTGTCCGGGGGGAGTGAGCGCGCTACACCCGGCGCGGCAGGACGTTTAATGGGGACTACGTTCGGAGCACTCGCAAGAGCCGTCCGTCGGCCGACGCCTGGCGACATCGACAGCGCGCCGGCCGGACGCCCGATGCTTGACCCGCGGCCGCGGGTGGGGGTCCTGGCCCGATTTCTCGTCGCCGGGCTGGTCGTCCTCGTCTGCTCCACCGCGGGAGCGGCGGCCTTTGCGATCGGCACGATCTCGCAGGTCGCCGCCGACTTCGCGCTCGGCGGCAAGGCAATTCACTCCGCCGAGCTCCACCCGGCCGCCGACGGTGATCCGCAGACGATCCTGATCGTCGGCGATGACCATCAGGGGAACTCGGCGGAGAGGGCGACCGGCACCGTGGATCAGGGCACAGGCGTCCCGTTGCTTCACGCCGACACCTTCATGCTCGTGCGCATGGATCCCCGCCAGGAGCAGACGTCGATCCTGTCGATCCCGCGCGATTTGATGGTCAGCTTCTGCCGCGTTCTGCCGGATGGAACCGTGACCACGAACTGCTATTCGCAGGTCAAGTTCAACACGGCATATGCGGTGGGCGGCATCGACACCGTCCTCGCCGTGATCAAGAAGTACCTGCCGGGAGTCACCGTCAACCATGTCATCGACTTCAACTTCGCCTCATTTCTCGGCGTGCTCAGGGCGATCGGTTGCGTCTACATCGACGTCGATCAGAGCTACTACAACCCGGGCAACGACTCCTACCTTGCGATCAACCTGGCGCCGGGATACCACCGACTGTGCGGCACACGCGCGCTCGCTTACGTGCGCTACCGCCACACCGACTCGGACTTCGTGCGCGTCGCGCGCCAGGCGGACTTCATCCGCGAGGCAAAGGAGCAGGTCGGCGTCGGCGGCCTGTTGAGCAAGTACAACCAGATCGCGAGCGCCTTCGGCCGCGCGATCAAGACCGACATTCGCGGTTACCACGACATCTACCAGCTGCTCAACCTGGCGGCCTATTCGACATCGCAGCCCGTACGTCACGTCGACTTCCAGATCGCCAACGCGAGCTACTTCTTCAACGGGCAGGAGATGGTGACCTCGACGCCGCAGCTGATCAGGTCGAGCGTCTACGACTTCCTCTATGAAAGCCCGCGCGCAGCCGCGCCGCCCGCGACGCCGGCCGGGAAAGGGCACCGCCACCATCACGCGCACGCGTCGTTGCTCGCGCCCGCGAGCCTCGCAGCCGCCCACCTGTATCCGCTCGAGGCCGCCACGATCCCCGCCGCGCTGCGGATGTCCGTCGACGTTCCGTTCAAGGTCTACCTGCCGAAAGTCGAGACGAGCAGCGCAGGCTTCGCGGCGGACCTTCACCCCTACGCGGTCTACGACGAGCAAGACCACCTCCACCACGGCTACCGCGTCGACTGGGCGATCAATGGCGACGGTGGTTACTACGGGATCGAGGGACTCAACTGGACCAACCCCCCGTTGTTCGCGAACCCCACAGCCACCGAGACGATCAATGGCCGGCGCTACATGTTCGTCGGCAACGGCGGCGCCTACCAGTACATCGGATGGCGCGAAGGCAAGATCCTCTACTGGGTCAGCAACAGCCTGCTCGACGATCTGACGAATCGGCAGATGCTGGCTCTTGCCGAATCCGCCCACGCCGTCACCTAGCGCCGGCCGTGACGGTCACACTCGAGCAACGACGCCGTCGCGTTCGGCCTCGCGCGTTCGGTGGGCCGCCAGCGCGAGCACGATCAGCGTGAGGGCGATCGGCCCAGTCGCCGGCAACTCGTCGACGAGCAGGAACAGCAGATCGAGCGACAGCCCGAGCGCGGCTGCGATCGCCGCACCGCGCAGCGCCAGCGCGCGATCGCGCGCCAGCAGCGCGCCGAGCAGCCCGGCAACGAAGAGATCGCCGTAGCCCATCGTCGCTCGCCACAGCGTCTCCGCCTGAAGCTGGGGCAGGTGGGCGACGGGCAGCACGGTGTTGAGCGCATCATTCGGCGTCGCGAGCAGGTTCGTCACGACGACCCAGACATCGCTGCCCGCCATCACGACGATCGCGAGCGCGACGGCGATCCTTGGCGTCACTGCGACGAGCAGCACGCCGAGCGTCACGCAGGAGAGTGCATCGAGCGCCAGACCGGCAACCTCACCAGGCACGCCGCCGCGGCTGACCCAGGCGAGCGCGAACAGCGGCAGCACGGCGAGGGCGAGGACGGGGCGCGCGCCGCGCATGAACCATCCGAGCGCGGCGGCGGCGAGTGGCGGCACAGCGACGAGTGCGAGGTAGGTGAGCCCCTCGGCCGCGCTGCTGAGCGCGCGAACGCCGAACACGAACGCGACCACCGAGGCCGCCGGGATCAAGGCCCACCAGCCGGAGCGCAAACGTCGCAGACGCGCAGGCGCCACCGGCGCCGGGAGCGCGACGACGCACGCCTGGATCAGCGAGAGCAGCGCGATCGAGACAGCGAAGCGGCCCCAGCCGGGGCCGAGCAGCGGCGCAGGAATGCTCCCGAACAGGCCTGGTGCGTTCATGTTCGAGCCAAGGCCTGCCGATGTTAACTCGACGTGAGCGCCCGCCTGCGCGAAACCCGGATTGGAGCCCTGTTTGCTCCGGTGCCACGCCGCGCGCTGCGCCTCTACGAGCTCGCGATCATCGCCGGCCTCGCACTCGCCGGCGTGCTTTGGATGACGTGGTCACACACCTGGCAGGTCACCCTCAATGACTACGGCAGTGAGGCGCTCGCACCGCTGAGCGCACTGCTACACGCGCACGTCCTCGCCTTCCTGCGCGGAGCACCGGCGTACGGGCCCTCGCTCGAGTTGCGCGCCCCGTTCGCGCTGATCGCCTCACTTGCGCACGGGACAGAGCTTCTCGTCTACCGCTTCTCCGCACTCCCCTGCCTGCTCGCGCTCGCCGCGCTCGCTGTCTGGATCGCACCGCAGCTGCGCGCCGCGGGCCGCGGCTGGCTCTCGATCGCCTTGACGCTCGTCGTGTGCGTCCTCAACCCGATCACCTATTACGCGATGGCGCTCGGCCATCCGGAAGAGCTGCTCGGCGCGGTCCTCTGCGTCGCCGCGGTGATCGCAGCGCTGCGCGGCCACTCGACATGGGCGGGCGTTCTGCTCGGCCTCGCGATCGCCGAACAAGGAGTGGGGCGTGATTGCCCTCGGGCCCATGCTCGTCGCGCTGCCCGGGCAGCGCCTTCGCGCAACGCTGATCGCCGGCGCGGTCGCGACCGCTTTTCTTGGCCCGATCATGCTCGCCGCGGGCAGCGTGCACAACGCCACCGCCCGCGTGACCGTGAGCGACGCAGGCAGCTATTTCTACACGCAGCAGCTGTGGTGGTTCTTCGGCGCGCACGGCCATTGGTTGCCGAGCATGCGCGGCCAGCTGATGCCGGGCTACCGCATCCCGCCAAGCTGGTTGCAGGGCCGCGCGCATACGCTGATCGCCTGGATCGGTCTGCCGCTTTCGCTTCTCGCAGCGCGCCGGCGGATGCCACGCGAGAGCGCACTCGCGCTGCTCGCCCTGCTGATGCTGCTGCGCTGCGGCCTCGACCCCTGGGATCTCGTCTACTACCCGGTGCCCTTCATCGTGGCGTTGCTCAGCTGGGAGACGGTTGCGAAGGGCCGCGCGCCCGTCGCTGCCGCGCTCGCGACGATCGCCACCTACACGATCTTCGAGCGACTGCCGCTCTATCTGAGTGCCGACCAGGAGGCCCTCGCATTCACGATCCCGTGCGTACTCGGGCTGCTCGCGCTTTCGCGCACGGTGTACCGACACCCGGCATATGAGCGTCAGTCGACGACGAGCAGCTCCTTCGTGAACTGGCTGAGGCGCCGCGGCTCGCTTCCCGTGACGACCGTCAGGTCCTCGATCCGCACGCCGAGCGTTTCGGGCAGGTAGACGCCCGGCTCGACGGTCACGACGGTGCCAACCTGGAGCACCTCGTCGGCGTCCTGGTAGGAGAGCCGCGGACGCTCGTGGATCTCGAGGCCGACCCCGTGCCCAAGCCCATGGCCGTAGTACTCGGCGTGGCCCGCGTCAGCGATCAGCGCGCGCGCATCGGCGTCGACATCGACGCCCCGACGGCCGGCGCGCAGCGCATCCAATCCCCGCAACTGCGCCGCGAGGACCAGCTCGTAGATCTCGCGCGCCTGCTCTGAGGGCTGACCAACGGCGAAGGTTCGCGTGCAGTCCGAGCAATACCCATCGAGCACGGCGCCAATGTCGACGATCACAAGGGTCCCGGGCTCGATCGTTGCGTCGCGCGGGTCGGCATGCGGGAGTGCCGCACGTGCTCCGGCGGCGACGATCGAGGGAAAGCTCGGCGCGACCGCACCGCGCAGGCGCATTTCATGCTCCAGTTCGATCGCGACATCGCGCTCGGTGCGACCTGCGAATCCGCGCTCGACAAGCCACTCGTAGATCCCGTCGACGAGCGCCGCGGCGGCAGCAAGGCGTTCGACTTCGTCCGCATCCTTGACGACACGGAGGTCCTCGACGATGCCACTGCTACCGACAAGCTCCACCCGTCCGTCGAGCGCAGCCCTCAGCTTGCGGAGGCCGGCGACGGTTGTCGTGACTTCGTCGAAGCCCACGCGTCCGGCCGGCGTTGCCGCCGCGATCTCGCTGAGGAGGTCCTGCGCGACGACGCGGCGCTCGAACGCCCCATCGATCTCGAGCTCGGCCTGTTCTCGGTAGCGGAAGTCGGTCAGAAAGACGGCTTGCTCGCCGATGATCGCGACGCCGTTGCTACCGGTGAAGCCAGTCAGGTAGCGCAGGTTTGCAGCGCCGTTGACGATCAGCGCGTCGAGGCCGGCCTGCGCCAGCCGATCGCGCACGCGCGCGAGGCGGTCGCTCATCCGTCAAGCTCCTTGCTCAGGCGCACGAGGGCCTCGCGGTATCCCTCAACTCCCTGCCCGGCGACCGACGCGAGGCACAGGTCAGCGATCACCGAGACGCGTCGCCACTCATCGCGCGTCGCGACGTTGGATAGATGCACCTCCACTGCCGGAATGGCCGCGATTTCGAGCGCATCGTGGATCGCCCAGCTGTAGTGCGTCCATGCGCCCGGATTGAGCAAAACCCCGTCGGCAGAGCCGGGGAGGTGGTGGAGGTGCTCGACGAATTGCGCCTCGGAGTTCGTCTGGAAGCAGCGCAGCTCCAGCCCGAGGTCCCGAGCAAATCCGCCGACTTGGCGCTCGAGCTCGGCGAGGGTGATGGTGCCGTAATGCGATGGGTCGCGGCGGCCGAGCATGTCGAGATTCACGCCATGCATGAGCTCAACGTGGCTGCGCGCCTCGCTCATCGGTCGGACCCGGCGTACGTCCGGCCGTGAGCCGACGACTGACTCGGTCGACCCGTTAGCTCAACGACCGCCCGCTCGATCTCCTCGTCTGCCACCAGCACACCATGACGTACTCGACCGGGCTCCTCAACGAGGACCAGCTCGAGCCCTGCCTGCCTGCGCTTCTTGTCGCGTGCCATCGCCTCGATCACCGCCTTCGCGTCGACGTCCGGCGCGCGCGTCGGCAGCCCGTTAGCCGCGAGCAGCGCTTCCACCGTGGAGCGCAGCTCGCCGGTCCCGGACAGGCGCAGCGCGGCGAGCAGGCCGAGCCCGACCGCCTCGCCGTGGCGGTAGCGCGCGTAACCGGTTGCGGTTTCAAGTGCATGGCCGACGGTGTGCCCGAGGTTGAGCACCTGGCGCAGGCCGCCGTCGCGCTCATCGGCGGCGACGACCGCAAGCTTGCAGCGAATGCAGTCGAGGATGTCGCGGCGATCGAGCGCCGCTCCCGAGCCGATCCGCTCCCAGAGGCTTCCGCCGGCGATGAGCGCGGTCTTCAAGGCCTCGGCATAGCCGGCCGAACGCTCCGCCGCCGGAAGCGTCGCGAGAGTCGCGATGTCGACGATCACAGCCGCGGGCTGGTGGTAAGCCCCGACATAGTTTTTGGCCTGCGGGAGATCGACGCCGGTCTTGCCGCCAAACGCCGAGTCGACTTGCCCAACGAGGCTCGTCGGCACCTGCACAATCGGCACGCCGCGCTGATAGGTGGCCGCGCAGAAGCCCGCGAGATCGCCAACGACGCCGCCGCCGAGGGCGACGAGGTGATCCGAACGCGTCATTGCGCCGCGAACGAGCGCGCGCCAAACTCGCTCCGCACCAGCGAGCGACTTGCTTGCCTCGCCCGGTGCAATCAGAAACGTTCCGTCGAGCTCGCCGAGCCGGTCGGCCCACAGCGGCGCGACGTGCTCATCGCTCACCAGGAAGCGCCGTGAAGCAGGACGCTCAAGGGGCCAGAGCCCGACCTCGAGGATGCCTTCCCCGACCCAGACCGGGTAACTGCCTGACGCGCTCGCCGCCCAGACCAGCAGGGTCCCCCGTGGGGCCTCGCGCAGCAACTCGAGCGCCGGGGACGCAGCGGCAAGGGCTTGGCGTGCCGCGTCGGGAAAGATCGCGTCGGCAAGCGCCTCGTAGGTTGCGCGCCGCTGCGCGTAGAGCGCTTCGAAGGCTCCGCGCTCGCGCGCAAGCGGCCGCCTCCCGCCACCGCTCCGTCGCCACGCCACAGCTGGCGCAACATCGAGCCAGACCACGAGGTGGCGCTCGAGCGCCTTACGGACGCTCTCAGACATGACAGCGCCACCGCCGAGCGAGATCACCTGATCCGGGCTCGCGGCATCGAGCAGCTCGCAGACGACGCGCTCCTCGAGCACCCTGAACGCGGCCTCTCCATCGCCGTCGAAGATGTCGGCGATCGTCCTGCCGGTTTGGCGCTCGATGATCTTGTCCGCATCGAGCGCGCGCGTCCCCCGAGCTCCTGCGAGCGAGCGTGCCGCCGCCGACTTCCCGGCGCCCATGAAGCCGACCAGCACGGTCGCGCCCCGTCCGCTCAGCTCGGCCTCCAGTCGATCCGTGCGCGGTAGGAGGCAAGCGCCGTGAGCACGTCGGCCAATTGGTCGCCGCCGAACTTCTCGCGGTAAGCCCCGGCGAGCACGTAGGCGATCATCGCTTCGCCGACCACTCCGGCTGCGGGGACCGTGCACGAGTCGGTCCGCTCGCGGAGTGCCTCAGCCGGATCGAGCGTCGCGATGTCGACCGAGCGCAGCGGCTTCGTCAGCGTCGGCAGCGGCTTCATCGCGCCGCGCACGATCAGCGGCTGTCCGTTGGTCATTCCGCCCTCGACGCCGCCGGCGCGGTTGGTCTCGCGGTAGAAGCCCCGCTCTGCTGAGTGGAAGATCTCGTCGTGGGCCTGCGAACCGGGCCGGGAGGTGAGTGCAAAGCCATCGCCGAGCTCGAACCCCTTGATCGCCTGGATCGAGCAGATCGCCGCGGCAAGTCGCGTGTCGAGGCGCTCCTCGAACGAGACGTGGGAGCCCAGCCCGGGCACGAGTCCGTAGGCACGAACCTCGAAGATCCCGCCGAGCGACTCGTTGGCCTTGCGCTGCACGTCGATATGGGAGACCATCGCTTGCGAGCTGTCCGCGTCGAGACAGCGCACCGGCGAGTCGTCGACCGCAGCGAAGTCGGCGAGCTCGAGTCGGTCTGGAACCGCGGCGGTGACCGTTCCGATCGCCAGCACGTGGGATACGACCTCGACGCCAAGCAGCGCGCAGGAAGGCTTTGCACACGGCCCCGCCCGCTACGCGCGCTGCCGTCTCGCGCGCGCTTGCGCGCTCGAGCACGTTGCGCACATCGGTGAAGCCGTACTTCTGTACGCCCGCAAGGTCGGCGTGCCCCGGGCGCGGGAGGTGGACCTCCTCGGGCGGCGAGTCCACCGGCCACGGGTTCATCCGCTCCTCCCAGTTGGCGTAGTCGCGGTTTGCAACCCATAGCGCGACGGGCCCGCCGAGCGTTCGCCCGTGGCGCAGCCCGCCGGTCGGCTCGGCCGTATCGCTTTCGATCTTCATCCGCCCGCCGCGGCCGTGGCCGAGCTGCCGGCGGGCCATGTCGCGGTTGATCGCCTCGCGATCGAGGACGATCCCGGCCGGTAGCCCTTCGATCACACACGTGAGCCCGGGTCCGTGGGACTCCCCGGCAGTGATCATCCGCACGCTCGCCATCAGAGCGCGAACTTTACGGCCGCGCGCGACGACGCAACCGAGCCGCGCTGCGCGAGGGTGCCGGGACTAGCCCGTCGAGCCGCTCGGGCTGCTCGCGCCGGTGGTGCCCGTCGAGCCGCTCGTGCCGAGCTTATTCTGGGGCTCGTAGACGAGCGCCCCCTGGCTCGCGTCGTAGAAGAAGCTCGCGAGCACTGAAGACGTCGACGCGCTGAGGATCGCCTCACCCGAGGACGCGGCGCCCTGACGCGCCTGCGCCGCCGCCGATGCCGAGGACAGCTTCGCCGCACCGATCGCGGTCAACTTCAGCGTGAACGTGGACACGCCACTGCTCGGCGATGCGGGGGTCAGCGTGAGCTGCGCACCAACCGGCAGCTCGACGACCTCACAGTCGGCCGCGCTTGGCTTGCAGGTCACCGAGCCAGTCACCGTCGCCTTCACGGCGACCGAGCCGGTCAGCAGGAAGGCCGCGCTCTTGCCCCCCTTCATCACGCCGAGGAAGACAACCTCGGCGGCGGTGTTCGGAGGCAGCGGGGTGAGGCGCTCGAGATTGTCGAGCGCCTCAGTCTGATTGCCGTAGCTCGCGCTCACCTTCACCGTATAGATCTCGTCGCTTGCCAGCGAGCTTGGTGCCGGTTTCGGCGATGTGCTGCCGGAGCCGCTCTTGCTTCCCGAGCCGCTCGATGGTGCTTGCGGCGCTGTCACGGTGCCGGTACTCGAGCCGGTATGGGTGCCAGAGCCCGTATGCGTAGTCGACCCGGTCTTCGGCGCGGAGCCTGGCGTGCTACTCGAACCGGACTTCGTGCTCGAGCCCGACCCGCTGCTCGGCGATCCGGCGAAGCTCCCGGCGGAGCCGCTCGCGAACGGATCGCGCTCGACGCCCTTGAAGGTCACAGACTTCTGGGTGGGGGGTGCCTGGACGGTCAGTAGCTCCTGCGCGGGAGGGGGCGTTCCCTTCGGCGGTGCCGCATTCACCGGTGGCACGATCACCGGCCCAGGGGCCGAGCTCTTCGAGTAAAGAATCGTGCCGCCCACTGGGATCGCCACAGCCAAGACGACCAGCAGCAGGACCGCAGGAAGCACTTGCCGCTCGCGCAGGTCCGTCATCAGGGAACTCAGGAATTTCATCCCTGTGCCCCCGCCGTGGTCGTGGTCCCGCCGGCACCGGCGGCCACGCCTGCCGACTGCTGGTACACGGTCATCGACACGCTCGCCGTTTCCTGGCCCTTCGCACTCGGCGAGAGCTCAATGGAGTTGACGGTCGCCAGACGCCCGGTACTGACGACGTTCGCGCCGTCGGTCTTATCGAGCGAGTCCAGCGCGCGCACGAACTTCTGCAAGTTCGTGTAGCTCGCCGTGAAGCTGAATGAGATCTGCAGCGCACCGAAGCCGTCAGCGGAGCTCGGCGAGAAGGATGTCTGACTCCAGTTGATGAGGTTGCCGTTCTCGAGCGCGTTGATCAAATTGATCAGCTGAGGCTCCTGATCGCTCGTGGGGATCGCGTCGAGGAGAACCTGCAGTGCGTGGACCTCGGCCGGGTAATCGGCGCGGGCAGCACGCGCAGCCAGCAGCTGCGCCTGAGCGCTCGCGAGAGTCTGGCGCTCGGTGGCGATCTGCGCGAGCAGGCCGCTCGCCTGGCTGCGCTCGGGAGATACCGCGATCAGCCACGCCGCCGCCACGACGACGATCGCCGCAAGGACAGCCGCGATGAGACGTCCACGCCCGCTCATCTCAGCCTCCGACCGTGCTGTTCGGCCCCGGTTTTAGGGCGCCTGGCGAGATCGCGTAGCTGTCGTTGTAGCTGAGCGTCATGCTGAAGCCGACGCAGCCGCCGGCCTTCGAATAGACACTCACCGACGCGCTGGTCACGTCGCGCAGTTCGCGAAGCCGCGCGACGGTTTGCCCGACCACATCCTGTGAGGGAGCGCAACCCGACAGCGACAGGGCCGGAGCACCGACGTCTGTGGCAGCGCCGGAGACGCCGGTCGATGCCGTCGCACCAGTCGTACCCGTCGCGCCGCCGCCTCCGCTTGTGTTGCCAGAGAGGCTTTGCAGATGAACGCCCGCAGGCAGCGACAGCGCCAGTTGCTCCATCGCCGCAGGCCAGTTGAAGCGCTGCTGGGCAAGGCTCGCAACGTCTGCGATCTGCTGCTTGCTATCCGAATCAAACGTGACGTACGGCTGCAGCGCGCCGCTCTGCGATCCGACCGCGGCGGCCTGTGCCGTGACCTGCGCCAGAGTCGTCTTGCGGCTCGCCACCTGGTGCACAGCGGAGACGTACACGACTCCGAGTGCGACGATCGCCAAGAGCGTCGCGATGATCACGTAAACGACGCCGCCGGTGCGACCGGCGACACCGCCGGCTCCGCGGCGCTGCTCCGGCGGGATGAGGTTGACCGCCCTCACTGCACGCCCTCCGCAACGGACAGACCCGCCGCAACCGCCAAGACGCTCGCCGGGACACCGGTACCCGCGGGATCGAGTTCGCCGCGGTCAACCGGAATTCCGAGCTGACGCGACAGAGACTCCGCGAAGCCGGGAATCTCGAGCGCAGAGCCGGTCAGAACGGCTCGTGTCACGGGTGCGGAGTCCGCCGCGGCGAGGTAGAAATCGAGTGAGTTGCGGATCTCCGACCCGAGTCGGCGCAGTCCCTCGTTGAGGGCGTTCCGCGCGATCGACTGTTTCATCCGGCACGAAGCTCTCGTGCGTTGCGTGGGCGGTTAGGGCGTCGGCGTTCGCGGGTGCGGCGTACTCGTCGCCACCGGGCGGGGTTTGCGACGGCTGTCCAGCGCGATGAGCAAGCCGCGTGCAGCGTCGGTCGAGATACCGCAGCGCGCTGCGACGTCGGCGGCTACCTGCTCGACGCCCGCGGGAATGACGCGGGTGAACTCGCATGTCAGGCCGCGCGCTATAGCGAGATTCGTCAGGCCGCCAACCGAGAGATACGCGACCGCTTCGTCGCTGCCGGAGCCGGCAGGATGCAGTGCCCGGATCATCCCGAACGCCGCAAGATCAATGCCCTCGGGCTGGAGGCCCGCCAGACGAGCTGCCTGGAGGATCCGCTCGAGCATCTCGCGGCGCGCGGCGACAAGCAAGACCTGGAGGCGCGGGCCTTCGTCGCGCTCAACGAGGCCAAGCACGTGGTGGTCCAGCACGACGGTCTCGAGCGGCATGGGGATCTCGTCTTGCGCCTGGAACCGAACGGCCTGCTGAATCTCTGAGGGGTCGGTCAGCGGCGGCAATTCGATGCGCCGCATGATGATTCGCTGGTTCGCGATACCGATCCGGACGCGGCGATCGAGGTGGCTCGCCTTGAAGAGCTCGGCCAGCACCGTCACGAGGGCCGGGATGTCTGCGACCTCGCCGTCGCGCACGACATCCATGCCAATCGGAAGGAACGCCGCGCGCTCGACGTGGACTCCGCCGTTGAGATGCGAGCGCGCCGCGACGACAAGCCCCGGCTGGATGTCGAGACCGGTCAGCGTCCCGGCGCGCAGTCCACGCCGGCGTCGCACTGTGCGCTTGCGCTTTGGCGCGACCGGTGGCGCGGTGGGCAGATCGGCGGTCGGCGCGCCGGAGTCCAGCGCGGCCGGTGCCGCGCGTGGGCACTTCCGCGGTCGGCGCGCCAGAGTCCAGCGCGTCCTCGCCCGGAGCGGGCTTGGACTTGCGCTTGAAAGTGATGGGCTGTCGAAGGAAGTCGAGCATGTGTGCGGCACGATCAACGCCGTGCCCATGCGGTGTCATCGACAGGAGTGGGGTGGCAACCTTAGCCCGCGCAACGGGCGCGCAACGCGCCTACCAAACGCCGTTATGACAGCCGCCGCCGCTGTCAGCTCGCGACAGTCACTGCTGCAACACCCGTCCCGTTCGGTGGTGAGTTGACGGCGGGCGGGGTCCAAGACGCTGCGCTGCCGCAGTAGCGTGCGATCGTGCCTTTTGTGTCGACGATCGAGAACAACACGCCTGTGTTGTACGCCTCGGTCGTGATCACGAAGCTGTTGGTATTCCCACTGGCCGCGGCAACCCAGGCGTTGTTACCCGCGCTTGCACTCGAGGTGGAAAGCGTCTGCTCGTAGCCGAGCAGGCTCGCGGGCGAGACCGTTCCGTATTGGCCCTGGTGATCCGTCGCGACCGTCATCGCCGTGGTCATGGCGGTGCGCGCGAGCTCCTTCGCCGAGGCGTCGTAGGCCTTCCCCGTCTGATTGAGGAAGGACGGAATCGCCACAGCTGCCAGAACTCCAATGATCAGGCACCACGAGGAGCTCAATGAAGGTGAAGCCGTCCTCAGCTACTGCGCGCTGCTGCACACGTCGCACCACGAAGCTCCCTCCGTTCTGGTTACGGCCGGCCCGTACCGGCCCCACTCAGCGGAAAGATAGCCCCAGTAAATCAGGCCAGATGGTGCAAATAGACCCCCATCAGCGCCGCGCCGGCAAACAACGCCACGAGCCCACCCAAGGCGAGAAACGGACCGAACGGCAGCCCGGTCTTGCGCCGATCGCCGGGCGCTGCGTGCAGCATCATCACGACGCCGACGACGACGGCCGCGCACAGCGCGACGAACAACGCGGCTGCGACGTTCCGGCCGAGCAGCAGGCCGAGTACGCCCACGAGCTTGACGTCACCCATGCCCATGCCGCGCGGGCTGATCAGGTGTGCGAGTAGCAGGAAGCCGCCGGCGGCCGCACAGGCGATCAACCGCGCCGGTTCGCCTGCTGGGTTGAGTACCGAGCCGAGCGCGATCGCTGAGAGGGCGGCGGGACCGGTGATTCGGTTGGGAATGATGTGGTGGTCGTGGTCGATCAGTGCGACCGGGACGACGACGAGCACGAGCAGCAGGCCGAGCGTGAGCGCAGCGGCGGAGGAGCGTGTTGCGACGACGGCAGCGCAAAGGGCTCCTGTCGCCACCTCAACCAGCGGGTAGCGCCCGGAAATCGCGGCTCGACATGCGCGACAGTGCCCGCGCAGCCACAACCACGCCAGGACCGGCACGTTGTCGTAGGTCTTGACACTCGTCCCGCAGGCGGTGCAGTGCGACCGCGGCTTTACGAGTGACTCACCACGCGGCAGCCGGTACGCGACAACGTTGAGGAAGGAGCCGAGCACGGCGCCAACGACGCCGGCGAAGAGTACGTGTTGCGTGCTGGCGGTCATCGGCTCCGGTACCCAGCGCACGGGCGGCCCGGTCGGGCGCCCCGCTGGGTCGTCACACTTGGGCTACCACTTGCCCTTGACGCAGCCGCCGTTCGTGAACGACGCGGCGGGGGCAGTGCTGACTGTGGCGCTAGCCGTCGGCGCCGTCCAGGCAGCCGCGTTTTCAGGGTTACCGGCGGCGGGGCCGCAGTAACGCGAGACCGCGCCGTTGATGTCCTGGATCGGCGTACTGCGTGAGGGTGTTATTCGCCTGAGCCGTGACGACAAATGTCGTCCCGCTGCCGGTCGCGCAAGCGAGCCAAGCATTGCTACCGGCCGTAGCCGTCGAGGTGAACAGCGTCGACTCGTAGCCGTTGAGAATGCCGGCACCGGCACCGCACGCCGCCCCGATCGTCGTGTACGAGCCAGCCGAAGTCAGTACCCAGCGTGAGCGCCGTGGTCTGAGCGGTACGCGCGAGCTCCTTCGCCGACGCGTCATAGGCCTTCGTTGTCTGGTTGAGGAACGACGGAATTGCGATCGCGGCAAGAATGCCGATGATCAAAATCACGACGAGCAGTTCAATGAGGGTGAACCCTCGCTCGTCTTGTGCGCGCTGGCGCAACTTTACAGCATTGATCCTCCTAGGATCTATTGATTGATGTACGGCGCCAGCGCCCCCAGGCCGCCGTCCTAGCTCCTATATCGGCGGCGCGTCGCGATCCTTGAGCGGCCGCCGCCGCTACGTCAGATGCTTCCGCACGACGCTTCTCCGCGAGACCGAAAACAAAGCGGGGCGGCCAAATCGGCCGCCCCGCTGATGATCAAACTAACGGTTGTTCTGCTACCACTTGCCGTTGACGCAGCCGCCGTTCGTGAACGACGCGGCGGGGGCAGGTGCTGACTGTGGCGCTAGCCGTCGGCGCCGTCCAGGCAGCCGCGTTTTCAGGGTTACCGGCGGCGGGGCCGCAGTAACGCGAGACCGCGCCGTTGATGTCCTGGATCGCGTACTGCGTGAGGGTGTTATTCGCCTGAGCCGTGACGAACAAATGTCGTCCCGCTGCCGGTCGCGCAAGCGAGCCAAGCATTGCTACCGGCCGTAGCCGTCGAGGTGAACAGCGTCGACTCGTAGCCGTTGAGAATGCCGGCACCGGCACCGCACGCCGCCCCGATCGTCGTGTACGAGCCACCGTTGTCAGTACCCAGCGTGAGCGCCGTGGTCTGAGCGGTACGCGAGGGTCCTTCGCCCACGCGTCATGGGCCTTCGTTGTCTGGTTGAGGAACGACGGGATTGCGATCGCGGCAAGAATGCCGATGATCAAAATCACAACAAGCAGTTCAATGAGGGTGAACCCACACTCGTCTTGTGCGCGCTCGCGCAACTTGTACAGCATTGATCCTCCTAGGATCTATTGATTGATGTACGGCGCCAGCGGCGCTGGCCTTCCGTGTCATCTATCGGCGGTGCCTCGTGAATCCTTGAGCGTCCACGTTGCAGTTGGACGCATCCGCAGCGGGCGGTGCAGTGGGCGATTCGCCTACGACTGCTCGGCCTGCTGCGCGCGCCAGCGCGCCTGCGCGTCGTGGTTCGCGAGGTAGAAACCGCGGCCATCGCACCACGGGCAGCTCACGGTCTGCGGGCTGCCTCCAAGGTTCGAGATGACGGTGCCGCTGCCGCGGCACGCCGTGCACGGCGCTGGCTGGGGGGCTTCGCGTTCGCTCATCGCGGGCCCGAGAGTAGTGGCTGCGATGCGATGATTGCCACCCCGTGGCCGCTTCGTCGACAGATAGAGGGTCGCGGCCGCCGTACGAGCTGCTTGCGCTCGCACTCATAACTCTGCTCGCAGCCGGACTGCGACTGGCGTCCCTGGGCGGCGTGCCGGACGACCCCTTCTACGACGCGGCGGTGCGCAGCATGGCCGTTTCGGCGCACAACTTCTTCTTCGGCGCCTACGAGCCGGGCGGCACGATCGCGATCGACAAGCCGCCGCTCGACGTCTGGCTGCAGGTCATATCGACCCAGCTCGTCGGCTTCGGCCCGGTCGCGTTGAAGTTGCCGCCCGCGCTTTGTGGCACGGCCGCCGTACCGCTGCTCTACGACGCCGTCCGGCGGGTGCTCGGGCCGCTCCCGGGCCTGTTGAGCGGCCTGATGCTGGCTGTCCTGCCGATCGCCGTGCTCAGCTCGCGCAGCGACACGATGGACAGCGTCGCGATGTTCCTCAACGTCGCGGCGCTGTGGCTGCTCGTCCGCTTCGCGCTCTCGCGACGGGAGCGCTGGCTCTACCTCGCCGCGGCGAGCCTCGGTCTCGCTTTCAACGTGAAGGTCTTCCAAGCCCTCGTCTGCGTCCCCGCGCTCGTGTTGATGGCCTGGCTCGCCTTGGGCGAACGCAGGCTGCGCAAGCTGGCAACTGCCGGCGTGGTGCTCGTTGCCGTTGCGCTGGCATGGCTGACTGCGACGCTGGCCTTTCCCGCGTCCGAGCGTCCCTACGCGATCGGCTCGACCAACGGAAGCGCGTGGGACGCGACGTTCGTCTACAACGGTTACGACCGCGTCTTCGGTGCGGCGACGCAGGGGCTGCTGAACGCGCAGGGCACTGCCGTCCTCAAGCCTGCCAACAACAGCGAGGCGGCGCGAGCGCAGGTCGCGATCGCGTCGGCCGGTCCGCTGCGCCTATTCCAGCACGACGATCCCCTCTCGGGTCTGCGCATCGGCTTCGTCCTGCTCGGATCTGTCCTGCTCGGAGTGCCTGCGCTGGTTGCGCGTGCGCGGGCCCGTGGACCAGACCAGAGCACGCAGCGCGCGCTCGCCGCCGGCCTGCTCGGCTGGCTCGCGACCGGCTTCGTCCTCTTCAGCGCCATGGCTCGCCTACATCCACGCTATGCAGAGGCATTCACGCCAGCCGTGGCGGCAAGCGCCGGAATCGGTCTCGCATGGGCGATCGGCGAGCGACGCGAGATCGCGGTGCTCGCGGGCGTTGCGTTCGCCGGCTACGCGGTCTGGCTACTCGGTGGCTCCAGTCCGGCGGCGGTCCTTACGGCGCTCGCGGCCGCGGCGGCGATCGCGGCGGCCTACCTGCCGGGCTTGCCGGCGCGGCAGCGGCTCATCGGTGCAGCGGTCTGCGTGACGGCGCTCGCGTTACCGGTGCGAATCGCCATCGGACTGGTCCAGGATCACGAGTACGACAGTGGTAACACGGGGGTGATCGCAGCGCGCGAGGTCGACGCGATCTCGCGCTACATCGCCGCCCGTCGCGCCGGTGCCAGGTATGAGTTCGTCGTTGCCGATCCGAGTTCGGTCGGCGATCTGCTCATTCACGAACAGCGCCCGATCCTCTCGCTCACCGCATACAACCAGCACGAGCTCCTGCCGGTGAACCGCCTTGCCCAGCTCGTGGGCCAAGGGGCCGTGCGCTTTGCCTACATCGGCGGACCGTGCGTGGCGACGGACAAGCTCGAGCTCCCGCGCTGCTCGCCTGGCGCCGCCTGGGTGCGCGCGCACGGCGTCGACGTATCGGCACAGGTCGGGCTGGCGCGGACCGAGGTCCTCTATTACCTGCCAAGGCGCTACCGTCACTAGCGTGCAGGCAGCCGCAACACCAGCGCTTTCGATCCTCGTCGTCGACGACGAGAGCTCGCTGCGCGACACGCTGACGCACTCGTTCAGCCGCGAGGGTCACAGCGTCAGCGCGGTAGCCGACGGGGCCGCAGCGATCGAACGGGCGTCGAGCGACGCATTCGACGTCGTCCTGCTCGACGTTGCACTGGGACCCGGTCCAAACGGCTATGACGTGTGCCGCACACTGCGCGCGCAGCGCAACATGGTCCCGATCATCATGCTCACCGCGCTCGACAGCGAGGCGGATGCCGTCCAGGGTCTCGAGGCGGGTGCCGACGACTACGTCACCAAGCCGTTCGGCCTTGCCGAGCTGCGCAGCCGTATCCGCGCGGTATTGCGGCGCTCGGGGCCACGCCACCCGGGCAACGAACAACTCTCGATCGGCGGTGTCACGCTCGACCGCGTCCAGCGCGAGGTGACGGTGCGCGGCGAGAACGTGCGCCTGACGTTCTCCGAGTTCGAGCTGCTCGCTTGCCTGATGAGCGAGCCCGGGCACCTCTTCAACCGCCAGGAGCTCCTGCGCACGATCTGGGGCGATTCGGCCTTTCGCGATCCGCGGGCGATCGACGTGCACATCCGTCACCTGCGCGAGAAGCTCGAGACGACGCCGGAGAACCCGCGCCTGATCCTCACCGTCCGCGGGGCGGGCTACCGCTTTGCCGAGGTCTGAAAGCCGAGAAAGCGTCGCGTTCGGGCACGGCCACGGCGCCACTGGCGGGCCGGGGCCGGTGTTCGCATGAGCGACGCGCTCGCAGCCTTCGCGGCGCGCGCGAAAGCCTGCGGACGTCTCGGCCTCGATACCGAGTTCGTCGGCGAAGGCCGCTACCGAACGCTCCTCTGCCTGATCCAGCTCGTCGTCTCCGACGGGGGCGGGCTCGAGGTTCTCGTCGTCGACGCGCTCGACGAGGGTCTCGATCTCAGCTCGCTCGCGGCCGTCCTGGCGGATCCCGCCGTGCGTGTCGTCGTCCACGCGGGGCGTCAGGACATCGCCCTGCTGCGGCGCGCCGCGCAAACCGAGGTGACGAACGTCTTCGACACGCAGGTCGCGGCCGGATTCGCCGGCTTGAGCGCTCAGGCCGCCTACGACACGCTGCTCCGTGAGCTGCTTGGCGTGCGCGTGCAGAAGAGCGCGAGCTACACCCGCTGGGATCGGCGACCGCTCAACCCCGAGCAGCTCGCATACGCGCGCGAGGACGTCCTTCACCTGCTCGAGATGGCCGCTGAGCTCGAGCGGCGCCTAGCTCGCTCGGGTCGGCTCGAGTGGGCGCTCGAGGAGTGCCGTCCACTGGAGCAGTCGAGCGACGTCCGTGATCCCGAGCTGCTCTTCGGGCGGCTGCCGCGGATCAACTCATTGAGCCCGAGCGCGCGCGCGGTCGCCCTCGCGCTGGTGCGCTTCCGCGAGCACGTCGCCGAGCAGCAGAACCGCCCGATCGCGACCGTGCTGAGCGACATCGCAATCGTCGAGCTCGCGAAGCGCGCCCCGCATAGCCCCGAGCAGCTCGAGCAGATCCGCGGCGTCAATCCGGGCAACATGCGCCGCCGGGGCGTTGACCTGTTGGCCGTGATCGCCGATGGCGCGCGCCAGCCCGGAATTCCAGTCGAGGAGCGAGATGCCGAGCCGAGCGCCGCATCTGACGGCCCGCAGATCGCGCTCTGCGAGGCGCTCGTGCGTGCCCGCGCGCTCGAGGCCGGGCTTGCCTACGAGCTGATCGCCGCGCGCGCCGACCTCGCAGCGATTGTCTCCCGCGCGCGCCTTGGCAAGCCGATGCGTGAGGTGAGGACGCTCACCGGGTGGCGGCGCGAGCTCGTCGGGGAGGAGTTGCTCGCGCTGCTGCGCGGCGAACGCTCGCTGCGACTCGGCGCCGACGGCGCGCTCGAGATCTCAGACGCTGACGGACAGCGCGACGCGGCCGGGCTTGCGGACATCCACGCGCAGCCAGCCCCCGGGGCTCTTGCGCAGTGATGCGGCGCCCGCCTGCACGCTCCAGCCGGAGCTGAAGCGAACGCGCACGAGTAGCGCGCCGGCGCGCCGCGCGTCGAGAACGAGTTGCTGACCGCGCTCGCTGACGAGCCTCCCGGGGCCGCTGACGATGCCGGCGGCTCCCGCCACCGACCAAACGGTCCAGTTGCGGTCGCTCCAAGCCAGCCGCAGCCCAGGCAGCTGGTGGCCACGAAGCAGAGCCTTCTCGGGCCCCGCGATGTAGTCGAGCGGCGCGTTCGCAAGCGCGACATAGCGCACGCCGTTCGCCACAAGCCAGGCGCGATAGCTGCGCCCGTTCAAGCGACCCGGAACGTAGAAGATCGGGTTGTCTTGCGTGTCGAGTTGGCGCTCCCAGCCGCGGGCCAGTGGCAGACGCAGCGCGACGTAGACGGACTCCCAGTGGGTCGCGGTCGGGACCACCTCGATCCGCCCAAGCGGGTTGTCGTGCGCCACGAGATAGGACATGAGCGGATTGAAGTACCCCGCCGAAGCCTCGGGATTGGGCGTGCCGAGCAGCGCGCTGCCAGCGGGCACCCACTCGCCGAGGGCGAGTGACACGACCGCGGCAAGGAAGAGCGTCCGCACCGCCCACGCGTGACGGCGCGGACGAACCAGCGCCGGTAGGAGCAGCGCGAGCACCGAGAGGCCGACGCTCGTCGCAAGGCGCACCACGTTCACGCCGAGTGAGCTCGGGATCACATACGCGGCGAGCACCGTGAGCGCGTAGAGCGCGGCGCCGATCCGCAGCTCGCGCTGCTCGCTCAACACGAGCACGATCGCCACCGGGGCGGCCATGTCGATGAAGTCGAGCGTCGCGAAAGGCATCGTGCCCTGCCCCGGGAAGAGCGCTTCGAGCACGATGACTGGAAGCGCCGCGGCGGCACCGAGCAGCAGCGCCCGCCAAGTGACGTGCGGTAGCTCGGAGAGAAACCAGGTCGCGGCGGCCAGCGCGAGGAAGGCGCCCGCAAGCGGACTTGCGAGCGCGGCGGCAATCGCGAACGGCACGGCGAGCGGCCAGAGGCGGCGCGTCGCGACGAGCAACGCGAGGAGCGCGAGAGTCCCACCGAGCAGATAGGGAACGCGCCCGACCGCGATCTGGACGATCGTGCCGGCCGCGAACAGGGCCGCCGCCACATGCCCGAGCGTGCCGAAGCGCGGCGCGACGAGACGGTCAAACGCCCAGGCGGCGACCGTCGCACAGACGATGTTGGTCGCCGCGACACCGAGCGCGGCGCCGATCGGAGCGAAAAGCAGCGAGTAGTCGAGCGTCCAGTGGCCGGCGTACCAGTTCGAGTCCCACAGCGCCAGACCGACCTGTCGGAAGAGATCGATCCGGTATGTGGCTGCCGCGAGGTCGCCCCCGCTCGCGTGCGTGAGGACGGCGACCACGGCAAGGATTGCTGCCAGCGCCGGCGCGAGCAGACGGCCGCGAACGCCTGCAATCAGCGGCGCGCGAAGGAATGGGCGCATTGCCGTGCTGATACTGAGAATGCTAGTGGTTGAAATCAGGAATGCCGGTCGGCGAAGGAGTCGACGTCCTAAGCTGGGTGTGGGGCGACCAGTAGCCAGCTCACGATCGCAACCTACGAGGAGACGATCAATGGATAGAAGAAAGCTTGGTAGCGAGGGTCTGGACGTCTCGGTCGAAGGCCTCGGGTGCATGGGAATGACCTGGGCCTACGGATCCGGCGATCCGGACGCGGGACTTGCGACGATCCATCGCGCGCTCGAGCTCGGGATCACGTTCCTCGACACGGCCGAGATCTACGGTCCGCACACGAACGAGGAGCTCGTTGGGCGGGCCATCGCCGGCAAGCGCGACCAGTTCGAGATCGCGACGAAGTTCGGCTTCGAGTTCGATCCGGACGACCCGAACGCGCGCGGCGTCAACAGCAGCCCGGCGAACGTCCGCCGCGCTTGCGAGGGCTCCCTGCGCCGCCTCGGCATCGACACGATCGACCTCTACTACCAGCACCGCGTCGACCCGAACGTGCCAATCGAAGAGACGGTCGGCGCGATGGCTGAGCTCGTCGCGGAGGGCAAGGTGCGATACCTCGGGCTCTCCGAGGCGTCCGCGACGACGATCCGCCGGGCCCACGCGACGCACCCGATCACGGCCGTGCAAAGCGAGTACTCGCTGTGGACTCGCGACCCCGAGGACGAGGTGCTTCCGACCCTCCGCGAGCTGGGAATCGGGCTCGTCGCCTACTCTCCCCTCGGACGCGGATTCCTGACGGGCCAGATCCGCACGACGGCCGACCTGTCCGCGGAGGACGTGCGGCGGACGAACCCGCGCTTCCAGGAGGACGCACTGCACGCGAACCGCGCGCTCGCCGACCGCGTCGCCGAGCTCGCCGAGCGCCACGGCGTGACCGCGGCCCAGCTGGCACTCGCATGGGTCCTCGCGAGGGGCGACGACATCGTCCCAATCCCCGGCACCAAGAGTCCAAAGCGGCTCGAAGAGAACGCCAACGCCGTCGAGATCAAGCTGTCAAGCGCCGATCTCGCGGAGCTCGACAACGCCATCCCCCCGGACGCCGTCCACGGAGACCGCTACCCCGACCGCATGATGGCGCTAATCAACCGCTAGCAAGACCCCGCCCCACCACGCGCAACGCCAGCGAAGCCCGCAGGCGGGCCCGCCAGGGCCCGCCGAGGACTGCAGCGCTACTGAACCTGGTTGTAAACCTTGAACAGCGGCAGGTACATCGCGACGACGATGAACCCGACCATGCCGCCGATGAACACGATCATCACCGGCTCGATGATCGAGGTGAGCGCCTTGATCGAGGCGGCGACGCGTTCCTCGTAGAAGTCGGCGACCTTGGCGAGCATGAAATCGAGCTCGCCCGAGGACTCGCCGACCGAGATCATGTGACTGACCATCGAGGGAAAGATTGGTGACTTCGCGAGTGGCTCGGAGATCGAACCGCCGCGCTTGACCGAGGCGATCACGTCCTGCATCACCGCCTGTACGACGAGGTTGCCGGCGGTCTTGCCGGTGATGTCGAGGGCCTCGAGCAGCGGTACGCCCGCCGCCGAGAGCGACGCGAAGGTGCGTGCCCAACGCGCGATCGAGACCTTCTGGACGATGTCGCCGATCTTGAACGGGATCTTCAGGCGCAAGGCATCCCACTGCGGCCGCCCCCATGCGGAACGCTTCCAGTAGATGAACCCGTAGATGGCCGCGCCGATCCCGAGCGCGAAGGCCCAGAAGTATCCGGTCATCGCGTGCGACACGTCGACGGTGGCCTGCGTGATCACCGGCAGCTGCTTTCCCGAGGCGGACGTGCCGTATTGCTGGAGGACGTTCGCGAACACGGGGACGATGTAGATGACGAGCACGATCATCACGACGAACGCAACTGTCGTCACGACCGCCGGGTAGACCATCGCCGAGCGCACCTGGCGGCGCAGCGCGTCCTCCTTCTCGAGCTGGTCCGCGATCCGCACGAGCGAGGCCTCGAGCGCGCCGCCGAGCTCGCCGGCCCGTGTCATCGACACGAACAGCGGGTTGAACACCTTCGGGTGCCGTGCGAACGCGTCACTGAGCGGGAGGCCTGCCTCGACGTCCTTGCGAACCGCGATCAGCGTTTCCTTGAGGCGCTGGTTCTCGACCTGCTCCTCGAGGACGAAGAGCGCACGGAGGATCGTCATGCCGGATGAGACCATCGTCGCGAGCTGGCGCGAGACGATCGCGAGGTCTGAGAGCGTGACGCGCTCCCAGACGTTGAAGTTGAGGTCCTTGAGGCTCTTCTTCTCCGCGATTTCGAGGACGATCAGACCGCGGGACCGGAGCTGGTCGGTGACGGCCTGCTTGGTCTCGGCCTCGATGCTGCCGTGGAGCTGGCCGCCCTTCAGATCGGTGGCTTTGAAGGCGTAGGTGCTCATGCCGCGAGCGAGATCTCTCCGAGCAGCCGGGCGAGCTCGTCGGGCTGCGAGGAGCGGCTCTTCGCCATTTCCTGCGTGACCTTGCCGGCGCGGACGAGCGTGGCGAGGCAGCTGTCCATCGACTGCATGCCGACCGATGCACCGGTCTGGATCGCCGAAGGGATCTGGTGCGCTTTTGCCTCGCGGATCAGGTTGCGCACGCCGGGCGTCGGGATCAGGACTTCACAGGCGACGCATCGCCCTGAGCCGTCGGAGAGGGGAAGCAGGGTCTGGCTCATGATGCCCTGGAGCGTGACCGAGAGCTGGACGCGCACCTGGTTCTGCTGCTCGGGTGGGAAGACGTCGATGACGCGATCGATCGTTTGGGCGGCATCCTGCGTGTGCAGCGTGGCGAAGACGAGGTGGCCGGTCTCGGCTGCGGTCAGCGCCGTCGAGATCGTCTCGAGGTCGCGCATTTCGCCGACGAGGATCACGTCGGGGTCCTCACGCAGCGCGGCGCGCAGCGCGGGGCCGAACCCGGTGGCGTCTGAACCGAGCTCCCGCTGGTTGACGAGCGACTGCTTGTGGGTGTGCAGGAACTCGATCGGATCCTCGATCGTGATGATGTGCTGGGCACGGTTGGTGTTGATCTCGTCGATCATCGCCGCGAGGGAAGTCGTCTTGCCCGAGCCGGTCGGACCGGTCACGAGGACGAGCCCGCGCGGCTTGTGCGTCAGCCCGTGGACCACCGGCGGTAGACCGAGCTCGTCGATTCCGATCATCTGCTGGGGGATCAGGCGGAACGCAGCGGCGAGCGCGCTGCGCTGGAAGAAGGCATTGACACGGAAGCGCGCCTTCCCGGGAACGAGATACGCAAAGTCGATCTGAAGGTCGGTCTCAAGGCGCCGGCGTTGGTCGGTGGAGAGGATCGAGTAGATGAACTCCCGTGTGTCATCCGGCGTGAGCGCGGGGTAGCCGGAGATCGGCATGAGCTTCCCCCGGTCGCGGAGCGTCGGTGGCGCGCCAGCCGTCAGGTGTAGGTCGGAGGCACGCCGTGCCACCACCTCCAGGAGGATTTCCGAGAACTCGATTGCCATGACGCTTCAAGTCCGTCTATCGGCACCTAAGGCGTCGGGCTGAATGCACGGTGCGCTAAATCCAGCCCGCTCGGCAGGAGAAATTGCGCCGCGAGCGCCACCGACGCCGGGGCGTGCACCGACGGCGTCCGTTCGTCCCGGCGACGAACGGTCCGCTCCAGCGATCCGGCTAAGCGTCGCCGGCGCCGCTGTTGACGACGCGCGCGACCTCGGAGATCGAGGTGCGACCCTGCTTGACCTTCTCGAGGCCGTCGTCGCGGATGCGGCGCATGCCCTGGCTCACCGCGAGCTCGAGGATCTCGCTCGCGGAGCGACGCTCGAGCGCGAGAGCGCGAATCTCGGGGCTGATCGTCATGACCTCGTAGATTCCGGTCCGCCCCTTGAACCCCGAGCCGCCGCAATGCTTGCACCCGACGGGCTCGTAGCCCTCGACGTCAAAGCTCGCGTGGTAGCCGTACTCGCGCAGCGTCGCCATCGGAAGGATCATCCGGCGCTTGCACTGCGGGCAGAGCGTGCGGACGAGGCGCTGGGCGACGACGCAGTCGATCGCTGACGCGACGAGGAACGGCTCGACGCCCATCTCGATCAGACGCGTGATCGAGGTCGCGGCATCGTTGGTGTGCAGGGTCGTGAGGACGAGGTGGCCGGTGAGCGCCGCCTCGACGGCGATCTTCGCCGTCTCGCGGTCGCGGATCTCGCCGACCATGATCACGTCGGGGTCGGCGCGGACAATCGCGCGCAGGCCGGTCTCGAACAGCAGGCCCGCTTTGGTGTTGACCTGGATCTGCGTGATCCCGCCGATTTCGTACTCGACCGGGTCCTCGATCGTGACGATGTTCTTCTCAGCGGTATTGATCTCGCTGATCGCGGAGTAGAGCGTGGTCGACTTGCCCGACCCGGTCGGCCCGGTTACGAGCACCGCACCGTAGGCCTGCTGGTAGGCCCGCGCAAATGCCTTGAGCTCACCCGGTGCCATGCCGAGACTCGCAAGATTGAGCTGGACCGAATCCTTGTCGAGGATGCGCATGACAAGGCCCTCGCCGCGCACGGTCGGGACGGTGACGACACGCAGGTCGACATGGTGTCGATCGACCGAGAGGCCAACGCGGCCATCCTGGGGAACGCGGCGCTCGGCAATATCGAGCTCCGCCATGATCTTCACGCGCGAGACGACGCCGGCGGCCATGCGGCGCGGCACGGTAGTGATGTCCCTTAGGACGCCGTCGATTCGAAAGCGCACCCGCAGGTCGGTGCCGTCGGGCATGATGTGCAGGTCCGATGCGCCGGCCTCCACGGCCTGCGCGACGAGCTGGTGGACGAGCTTGACGACTGGTGCGTCGTCAGCTGACTCGTGCAGCTCGAGCACCTCCGCGGCATGCTGCTGGTGGTCCTCCTCCTCAACCGCCGCGGCGACTGAATCGCCGAGCCGGGTGAGGCGTGAGATCGCGTTCGCGACGTCGTAGGTGGTCGCGACTGCGGCGCGGATCTCGAAGCCGGTGAGGATCGCAATGTCATCGATCGCGAGCACATTCGCGGGGTCGGACATCGCGACGAGCAGCGTGCGGTCGTCGAGGAAGGCGATCGGCAGCGCGTCGTAGCGCTTCGCGACCTGGCTCGAGACGAGGTTCGCCGCAGCCATGTCGATGTTGAAGGTCGCCAGATCGACATAGTCGAGGCCGTAGCGTTCCGCGAGTGCCTGCGAGAGGGCGTCGGGACTGAGCGTCCCGTTGCGTACAAGCATCGCTTCGGGCGTCTCGCCGTTGACGCGCGCGGCCTCGATCGCCGTGTCGACCTGCTGGCGCGAGGCGAGGCCCATCTCGACGATGACATCGCTGAGGAAGCGTTGCGTGCCGCCGCGACTCGTGGGCGCACGCACACCAACGAGCGTGGCGGGTTCGATCGAAGCCTGCGGCGGGTCGGGCACTGCGGCAACGGGGCCGTCGGCATCACGCTTCTCGCCGCTGATCGCGCGCAGCGTTGAAGACTTGCTCGGCATGTCAGACAGCCTCGCGCGCGGCGCGCGCCATCGCTGCACGTGGGGCCGCCATGCCTGTCCACAGCTCGAAGCTGAGCGCGCCCTGTGCAACGAGGATCTCGATGCCGTCAACCGTCCTCACGCCGAGCTCCCGCGCGGTTGCAAGCAGCCGTGTCTCGTCGCGGCCGTAGACGAAGTCGACAATGCACGCATACCTGGCCAGTAGATCGGTATCAAGGGCCAGCATCTGGAGGACGAGTTTTGCGTCCATCGACGATTCGTCCAGTCCGACGGTCGTGCAGTTGAGGAGCAGATCGGCAACGACCGGACGTTGGATCGCGCGCGCGCCAAGAGTGTCGGCAAGTGTTTGAGCGCGCTGCTCGGTGCGATTCCAGACAGCGACCGTCGCACCCGCTCCGATGAGCGCCCACGCAGTCGAGCGCGCCGTGCCGCCGGCGCCGAGCACGACGGCCGTGCAACCCCGCGGATCGAGCGGAAGCGCCGCGAGTAGCCCCGGAGCGTCGGTGTTCTCAGCATGGATCTGTCCGTCGGGCGCGAAGCTGAGCGTGTTCGCGGCGCCGATCGCGCGCGCGGCTGCGCTCGCACTGTCGGCGATGGTCAGCGCGGCCGTTTTGTGCGGGACCGTCACGTTCGCGCCGATGAATCCGGCCTGCGCAAGCGCCCGTACGGTCTCGTCGAAGAGCTCAGGCGGGACCGGAAGCCGCTGGTAGCTGAACCCCTGCAGGCCGAGCGCGGCGAACGCGGCCTCGTGCATCGCCGGCGAGCGGCTGTGAGCGACCGGCCAGCCGAGGACGCCGAAACGGCCCGTGCGCACTACTTCTGCTTCTTCTTGTTCGCCTTGTGCGAGCTCGAGGTCTTGGCGCCCGTCTTCGCCGGCGTCGCTCCCGCGGCCCCGTTGCAGCGAGCCGGGAAGGCGCCGTGATTGGCCTTCACGGCGGCATTGAAGGCGGCGACCTCTCGGTTGAAGGTCAGGATGTTGCTCGCGAAGGCGAGCGCGCCGCAGGTGTAGGGCTTGTCCACGAAGTAGAGCAACGTGCTGTTGTGGGTCGGGTGGGCGGCAGCGTTGAGCGCCACCACCCCGGGGTTCGCGATCGGTGTTGGCGGCAATCCGAAGAAACGCCGCGTGTTGTACGGGGTGTTGTCGCCGAGCGCCTTGTCGAGCTCCTTGGTCGCCTTCGCCCCCGTTGGATCGTGCAGGTAGTAGAGCAGCGTGCTATCGAGGCCGAGCTGGATCCCCTCGCGCAAGCGGTTGTAGATGACGGCGGCCACCTTCGGCCCGTCCGTCTGGAGCTGCGCTTCACGCTCGATGATCGAGGCGATCGTGATCACGTCGTAGCGAGTCAGGTCTCGCGAGTGCGCGTAGCGCATGTCGATCGTCGCGAAGTTCAGCCTGAACGCAGCGAGCTGCTTCTGCACAAGCGAGCTGACCCACCCATGACGATCGAGGTAGTAGGTGGCAGGAAAGAGGAAGCCCTCGAGCGAGTTGACGCCGCGGTGAGCGCCCCACGCTTGCGGCGAAAAATGAGCCGCGGCGGGCGTTGAGGCCTTCATGTAGTTCCCGCGCAGGCCTTCCTTGCGCGTGAGCGCAGCGATCTGCGCGCGCGTGAAGCCTTCCGGAATCGTCACGGGCACTTCCTCACTGAGACCCGGCTTCATCAGCGCCGACAATGCAGCGCTATAGCTCATGTTGCGCTTGAGGGTGTAGATCCCGGCGCGGTACTTGCCAGAGTCGCCGTCGATCGACGCGCGCAGACCGAAGAAGAAACTCGATGAAACGACCCCGTCGCGCGCCAATAGGGACGCGACCTGGCTGCCGCTCGAGCCTTGCGGGATGCTCACGGTGACGGCGCCGGTACCGGGACCCTGAAACGGCTGGTAGAGCGAGACGAGAAACCACGCGGCGAAGGCGAGGACGCCGAGCACGACGAGCGCCACGAGCCGGCGGATCAGGATCCGGCGGCGCTGTCGGGGTGTGCGTGGCGTCCGTGGACGGCGACGGCGCTCGCTCCAGCGAATCATCGAGTCGACGACGCTGCCGCGCTCGACCGGCTCAAGCTCGTCCGTGCGCGGGTCGGTCCAGTCGATGTCCTCTGCCCAGTCGCCGCCCGCGGCGGGGTGCGCCGGCTCTCGCGGAGGGGCACCGGAACGCCCGCCGCGCCTGCGCAGGAGCGGGCTCACTGCTTGCGCACGGTGCTCAGCACCGCACGCACTCGGCGGGGGTGGGGGCGCGACTGCACTGACAGGTCGCGGACGGTGCGGCTGACCGGCGAAATCACGTAGCCAATCTAGCGCTCGCTGCCCCGGAATCCTTCCTTAAGCCAGCTCTGTAGCAGGTGGGCGGCGGCGCGCGAGTCTTCGCTCGCGTTCCGTGAGGGATCGCGCGCCGCAAGGCGAGTCGTCAGGCGCTCGTCATACAGCTCGACCGGCACATCGGGCAGGCGCGCGCGCAAACGCTCGGCGAAGGCGCGGGTCTCGGCGGTCTGCGATGTCTCGCTCCCCGCAAGCGAGAGCGGGAGGCCAACGACGATCCGCTCGACAGCGCGCTCGCGCACAAGCGCTGCGACCCGCCCGATTCCCGCGCGCGTCGCGACGCGCGCGATCGGCGCCAGCGGCGTCGCGATCGTCCCGGTTGGATCGCTGAGCGCGACGCCGCATCGGGCGCTCCCATAATCGAGCGCGAGGATCCTCAAGCTTACGCTGACAGTGAGGTCTGAACCGCCGCTTCGGCGGCCGCCAGCGCCTCATCGATCTTGCTGATGTTGGCGCCACCGGCCTGCGCGAGCGTGTCGCGCCCGCCGCCACCGCCCCCGAGCACGCCGGCGGCGGCCTTCGCGACGGCCCCCGCGCGCACGCCGCGCTCGGCGACGGCGGGGGCCACGCTGACGAGGACGCTGGCGCGCTCCGCGACGACTGTCCCGAGGATCACGACTCCGGGCTGCGCGAGCTGGCCGCGCACGCGGTCGGCAAGCTCCGGCAGCAGCCGCGCGTCGTCGCATTCGACGCGCGCCGCGATCACGGGGATCCCCGCGACGAGTCGCGCATCCGCGGCGACCAGGCTTGCATCGAACCCCTCGGCGCGCTTGCCGCGGCGCGCGGACATCTGGCGCTCGGCTTCGCGGGCCCGCGCAACCTCCACGACCTCCTCCGGAGGCGTGCGATAGAGCGTGGCGAGCTCATCCACGACGCGATCGCGATCGCGCATGTGGGCGACCGCTTCAGGGCCGGTCAGCACCTCGACCCGCCGCACGTTCGCCGCGCTCGAGGTCTCACTCGTGATCTTGCAGAGCGCGATCTCGGCGGTCGAGCGGACGTGTGTGCCGCCGCAGAGCTCGCGCGAGAACTCGCCCTCCCCCACCTCGACCATCCGCACGACCTCGCCGTACTTCTCGCCGAAGAGCGCCATCGCGCCGAGACGGCGCGCTTCGTCGAGCGTCGTGATCAGCGCCCGAACCAGGTGGTTCTCGACGATCCACCGGTTGATCTGGTCCTCGACGTCGCGCAGCTCGCCGGCCGTGAGCGCCGCGCCATGACTGAAATCGAAGCGCAGCTTGTCCGGGCCGACGTACGAGCCGGCCTGGCGGACGTGCGGTCCCAGTCGCTGGCGGAGCGCCGCATGCAGCAGATGGGTCGCCGTGTGGTTGCACTCCGTCGCATGGCGCGCGAGTGGATCGACGCGTGCGACGACGCGCTCGCCCGGGCGGAGCTCGCCACGCTCGAGGACCGCGACGAGCGCCTGGTCATCGCCCAGGCGGACGACATCCTCGACGCGGGCGCGGCATTCGCCGTCCTCGCACTCGATCACCCCATGATCTGAGACCTGACCGCCCCCGACCGGATAGAACGGAGAGTCGGCGAGCTTGACGAGGACGCTGCCGCCTGCCGGCCGCGACGGGGAGTTCTGCGCCGTGACCGCCCCCACGGTTGTCGCCTGCGAGATCGTCTCGTAGCCGGTGAAACGCGTCTTGAAGCCGGCCTGCGCCGCGAACTGGCCAGCGTGTGCCCGTGTGTCGCCGCTGACCGCGAGAGCACCCGAGCCCGAGCGGCTACGGGCACGCTGCTCGGTCATGCGCTCATCGAAGCCCGCTTCGTCGACCGTGAGCCCCGCCTCGGCGACGAGCTCACGCGTCAGCTCGAAGGGAAAGCCGAACGTGTCGTGAAGCCGGAAGGCGTCCTCACCGCTGACCGTTCCGCCGTCGTCGCGGGCGCGCGCGATCAGCTCGTCGAGCGTCGCAAGCCCCTGATCAAGCGTGTGACCAAAGTGCTCCTCCTCGGCGGGAAGCCATGTGTCGATCGCTTCGCGCTGCACGCTGAGCTCCGGGTAGGCGCCGCCCATGATCTCGCGCACGAGCTCGCCGTAGCGCAGAAGAAAGCCGGGCTCGAGGCCGAGAGCGCGCCCGTGCTGAATCGCGCGACGCATGACGCGACGCAGGACGTAGCCACGGTCCTCGTTCGAGGGGACAACGCCGTCGGCGATCAGGAACACCATGCCGCGCGCGTGGTCGGCAAGGATGCGCAAGCTTCGGTCCGTCAGCTGGTCAGCGCCGTAGCGTTTGCCCGAAAGCTCCTCGCCGAGGGCGATCAGCGGCGCGAACTGATCGGTTTCGAAGACCGAAGGGACGTCCTGGAGGATCGACGCCATCCGGTTGAGGCCAAGGCCAGTGTCGATGTTGCGCGCAGGCAGCGGCGCCAACGCGTTCGCCGGGTGCTGGTCGTAAGCCATGAAGACGAGGTTCCAGTACTCGAGAAAGCGCTCGTTCTCGCCACCCGGCCGATCGTCGGGCGTGCCGAAGTCGAGTCCGCGATCAAGGTAGAGCTCGGAGCAGGGGCCGCATGGTCCGGTCGGACCCGACTCCCAGAAGTTCTCCTTGCGGTTACAGAGCACGATTCGCTCGCGCGGGATGCCAACCGCTTCCCAGGCGGCGATCGCCTCCTCGTCGGGGCCGAGGCCCAGTTCGTCGTCACCCGCGAAGACAGTGACCCAGATGCGGTCCTGCGCGATGCCGAACCCATCGCGCGAAAGCTCGAGCCCGTACGCGATCGCCTCCTGCTTGAAGTAGTCGCCGAATGAGAAGTTGCCGAGCATCTCGAAAAAGGTGAGGTGGCGAGTCGTCGAACCGACGATGTCCAGATCGACCGTTCGAAAGACCTTCTGGCAGCTCGTCATGCGCTTCGCGGGCGGGCTCTCGACGCCGAGGAAGAAGGGCTTCAGCGGGTGCATGCCGGCGACCGTGAGCAGCGCGGAGGTGTCGGTGGCAGCGGGGATCAGCGAGTAGCTCGGCTGGCGTAGATGACCGCGCTGCGCGAAGAACTCGAGATATGTCTCGCGGATCTCGTCGGAGGAGAGCCGCTGCGGCGCCGGCCACGGGGCCGGGTCATCGGGCCGATCATGCTGGGCCGGCATCCTCGCCACCATACACGCGGGCTGAGGCCTCTGTGGCTGGCGCGCAGCGGGACGCGTAGAAGGCCGGTATTACCGGGTATACTCGGCCTGTGGCAAAGGTGATGATCTCATTGCCGGATGAGCTGCTGGCGCGCCTGGACGCCCAGGCTTCCGAGCGCGGCAGTTCGCGCAGCGCGATGCTCCGCGATCTTGCGGAGGCCGCGCTCGGCGAGCGAGAGCAGCGCCTGGCCGAGCGGATGACAGAGCTTGAGGGTCACGCGCGCGGCCATGGAGGGGATGTCGTCGGCGATCTGAAGGCCGGTCGCCCGCGTTGATCTTCGTCGACGCGAGCGTGCTGCTCGCCAGCGAAGACCCGGATGACCGCAACCACCGGGACGCGCTGAGGCTGTTGCGCGCTGGCGCGCTCGCAACGCTCGAATTGGCGGTCTACGAGGTCACGAACGTCGCAGCGCTCCGCTGGGGAGACCAGGGAGCCGCGCGGCGCCTCCGCGACCGCGTCTGGGCGATTGCCGAGCTGGGCACGCTCGTTCGCGTCGATCGCGAACTGGCCGAGCGCATCGCCGAGCTCTGCCCGGCTCACACGCTCAGCTCCTACGACGCAGCTTACGTTGCCGGCGCGCAGCGGCTCGGGGCTCCGTTGGCAAGCTGCGACGAGCGTGATCTCGTTGCGCCCGGGCTGGCGCAACTGCCTCGCACGCTGCTCGAGGCGTAAAGCCCGAGCAGGCAGCGCTCAAGGCGGCGCGGCGATGGTCGCGTGGCCGACGACTAGCTCGCCATCCATGAAGCATGCCAGCTGGCCGGGCGCCACGCCGTAGGCGGGCTCGTCGAGCTCGAGCAGATCGCCGCGCAGGTGGCGGGCACGCAGCGGCTGCTGGCGGTAGCGCAGGCGAACGCGATCGAAGCGCCGTCCGTGCAACACCGTGTCGCGCAGGCGGACGGCGCGGGTCGCAAGCGCCTCGCGCGGCCCCACCGTGATCGTGTTCGCGTCGACATCCGTCCGCAGCACGTACAAGGGATGGCTTCCGCCGATCCCAAGGCCCTTGCGCTGACCGACGGTGTAGCGGTGCGCGCCTTGATGGCGCCCGAGCTCGCGACCTCGCCGATCGACGATCGCGCCGTCGCGCGCGCCGATCCCGCCGTGGCGCGCGAAGAACGCGTCGCGGCCGATACCGGCAAGAAAGCAGAGGTCCTGGGAGTCGGGCTTCGCGGCAACCGGCAGGCCGTGCCGGCGCGCCAGCTCGCGAGTCTCACCCTTGCGCAGCTCGCCGAGCGGGAAGCGCAGGCGCTCGAGCGAGCCCGGTGAGACCGCGGCAAGCGAATAGCTCTGGTCCTTCTCGCTGTCGGCGGCGACGCGCAGGAGCCCTTCGCGCACACGCGCGTAATGGCCGGTCACAAGTGCCTCGGCACCGAGACGGTCGGCGAGCTCGATCATCGCGTCGAGGCGAACCTCCCCGTTGCAGCGAACGCAGGGGTTCGGTGTCAGGCCCGCAACGTGGCCGGCCAGCCATGGCTCGACGACGCCGCGCCGGAACTCCTCGCGCAGGTCGAGCGAGAGATGCGGCATGCCCAGTGAATGGGCAAGATCGCGCGCGGCGCGCACCGCTTGCGGCGAGCAGCAGCTCTTCTCCCCGTCACTGGCCGGGTCCGACCATAGCTCGAGCGTCACCCCGATAGCGCGCGAGCCCGTGAGCAGCGCGGCGACGGCGCTGTCGACGCCGCCACTCAGCGCGACGACGCGCCGACCTGCGACCGGGGCAAGCGCGGCGCGCCGCGCCGCGTGGCCGAGAGCGCGATGAAGAGCGTCCGCGGCCAACTCCGCCGCGTGCCGTTTGGCCGCGGAAAGGCCGCCCAACTCGCTTGCTATCGCCTCGCTCCCGAGACGTGCCGCGTCGAGCAGCGTGCGCTCGCGCGCGAGCGCCACCACAGCGCTGCCCGCGGCGATCGTCGCGCCGCAACCGGATGCGTCAAAGCCGACATCCGTGACGCGCTCACCGTCGAACGCGAGTGAGATCCGCACCAGATCGCCGCAGCTGCCGCCGCCGGCGGCACCGGTGAACGCGTCGGTCGGGATGAGCCCGCGGTTGCGCGGTCGCTCGAGGTGAATGGCGAATGTCACGACCCGAGTATTGCGCTTCAGACCGGTGGTTCGGGGTCGTATTGGATCGCGCGCCGAACCTGGGCTGCTCGCTCGCGAGAATGCAGGCGAGCGACGAGGTGAAGGGCCATATCGATGCCCGCCGAGACACCAGCGGCGGTGATCACCATGCCGTCATCGACAAAGCGCTCGTCCCTGCGGACGTCGATCTCGCTCCCGAGCGTCGCGAGCAGATCGAGCGACTGCCAGTGGGTCGTCGCCGGCCGGCGGTCCAACAGGCCAGCTGCCGCGTAGACGAGCGATCCCGTGCAGACGCTCGTCATCAGGACGGCGGCGCTCGCGAGGGCGCGAACTCGCTCAAGGATCGCTTCGTCTTCGAGCTGGCGGCGCGTACCGATCCCGCCTGGATAGACGAGGACGTCGATCGCTCCAAGCTCCTGCCAGCTCGCGTCGGGCAGCACTCGCAGCCCCTTCGCGCAGCTGACCGGCGCGAGCGAGTCGGCGACGGTGAAGACTTCGACGCCGTCGTCAGGGAAGCTCCGCGCCCAGGACGCGAGAACCTCCCAGGGCCCGGCCCAGTCGAGCTCCTCACAGTCCTCGAAAAGGGCGATCGCGATCCGCACCGGCGCGACGATAGCGGTCGCGGCCCATGCGGCCCGAGATTCTCGGTCTAGGGGTTCGCGCTGGCGGCGGCGTTCGCGTCGCCCGAGGCCTGCTGCACGGCCTGCTGCGCCGCCTTGATCGCCGAGCCGTAGCCCGCCTGCGAGTCCTGCGCCTGAGCGCTCACGCCGGTCAGCGATGTGGCGCCGGCGCCGGCGGGCGTGCCGCCAGCCGATCGCCGCCGGCGCCAAGGCCGAGCAGCGTGAGCGCCAGCACCGCGACCATGGCGATGAGGATTGCCACGTAGCGCACACCTCGCTAGTCGGCGTCCGGAGCCCAGTGTTTGAGGATCGTGGAGCGCTCTGGACGCTCCGACTGGCCGCGCGGGCGGTGCGACGGTAGTCTGTGCCGGCAATCCAGATGGCGGACGACGTCCTCCACCTCTCCGCGCTTGTCGGCAGTCCCTTGCTCGACAGCGCCAGCGAGCGCCTCGGCCGTGTCGATGACGTGATCGCGCGACTCGACGACGGCGAGTCGCTCCCGCTCGTGGTCGGGCTGCGCGCCGTCGTCGGCGGCCGCAGGTTGTTCGTGCCGATCCGCAACATCGAGCGACTCGAGCCGGGCGGCGCACACCTCTCAACGACCAAGGTCAACCTCGCGCAGTTCGAGCGCCGGCCCACGGAGGTGCTGCTCCGCGGCGACGTACTGGGACGCAGCGTGATCAACGTCAATACCGCGCGGCTCGTAACGGCCGGAGAGGTGGAGCTCCGCTGCGTCGAGGGTGTCTGGCGCGTCGCCGGAATCGATGCAAGCTTCGCAGCGCGGCTGCGCCGCAGGTTGCCGCGCGCGCTGCGTCGGGGAGGCGACAGGGGCGAATCATTCGTGCCGTGGGGCGAGATCGAGCCCTTTGTCGGCCATGTCCCCACGGCCAGGTTGCGGCTGCGCCCGCGTCGCCTCGCGCACCTGCACCCTTCGCAGATCGCCGACCTCGTCGAGGCTGCGAGCCACGACGAAGGCGAGGAGATCCTTGCCGCCGTCGGACAGGACAAGGAGCTCGAGGCGGACGTGTTCGAGGAGCTCGACGACCAGCATCAGCTCGAGTTCCTCGACGAGCGGTCCGATCGTGAGGTCGCGCAGGTGCTCAGCCGGATGGCGAGCGACGACGCCGCGGACCTGCTGCTCGAGCTCCCCCAAGAGCGACGCATCCCGGTCCTCGAAAAACTGCCTGCGGCGAAGCAACGCAAGATCCGCAAGCTCCTCGGCTACAACCCCTCGACGGCGGGCGGCGTAATGAGCCCCGACTTCTTGACGGTCGCAATCACCGCCACGGCCGCTGACGCGTGCGAGGCGGCGCGCAAGCGCGACCTTCCGCCCGAGGCGCTGCACACGATCCTCCTGACCGACAAGACGGGTGGCCTCGTCGGGCTTGTCAGCGCGGGCATCGTGTTGGCAGCAAACCCGCAGGCGCCGCTCGAAGAGCTCGCGGTTTCGAGTCCGCCCTCGGTCGGGCCTGAAGCGGAGGTTCCCGAGGTCGCGCGCCTGATGACCGACTACAACCTCGTTTCGCTGCCGGTCGTGGACGCCGACGAGCGACCGATCGGGATCGTGTCGGTCGACGACATCCTCGAGCTGATGCTGCCCGAGGACTGGCGCCGCCGCTACGGCCTCGCGCGCGAGTAAGGCACGATCCGGCGAGCCATGGCGGCGCAGGTCTAAACTGCCGGCGTATGGACGACCAGACTGGCACCCTGCAAGACAGCGAACCGCCGCGAAGTAGCGGCCGCACGGCTGCCTGCCCCGGCGTCCCCCCGCTCGCCTTCCGCTGAGTCGGGCTTAGGGCCTCCGGAAGGCCGCCGCGCGCGCCGCAGCGGACCAGAAAGGAGGTGAATCGAGATGGCGACGAAGCCGACGCGTCCTAGGCGCGCCCGCGACGCATCGGCCACCCCCAGCGCGTCGAGCGCAGCGACTCCGTCACCGCGCGAGCGCTTCGTGCTCGACAGCGCGCACGTGGGCGACATCCAGGGAGCTTTCGGGACGATCCGCGAGCACGACGTCGAGGGCCGTCGCAGCGTCCGCGCCCGGCTGGTCGCGCTGCTTGCGATCATCGGTCCTGGCCTGATCGTGATGGTCGGCGACAACGATGCCGGCGGCGTCTCGACCTACGCTCAGGCGGGCCAGAACTACGGAACGAGCCTGCTGTGGGTCCTGCTGCTGCTGATCCCGGTGCTGATCGTCAACCAGGAGATGGTGGTGCGCCTCGGCGCCGTCACCGGCGTCGGGCACGCGCGGCTGATCGCCGAGCGGTTCGGACGCTTCTGGGCCTGGTTCTCGGTGATCGACCTCTTCGTCCTCAACTTCCTGACGATCGTCACAGAGTTCATCGGCGTCAACTTCGCGCTGTCGTTCTTCGGCGTCTCCAAGTACGTCTCGGTTCCGATCGCGGCCGTCCTGCTTGTGGCGATCACGGCCAGCGGAAGCTTCAGGACGTGGGAGCGCGCGATGTTCGTCTTCGTCTTCGCGAACTTCCTCATCGTCCCGCTGTTCTTCCTCGCCCATCCGCAGGCGGGCCAGATCGCCCAGGACTTCGTCGTCCCCGGGGTCCACGGCGGGGTCAGCTCGAGCTCCGTGCTGCTGATCATCGCGATCGTCGGCACGACCGTCGCACCGTGGCAGCTGTTCTTCCAGCAATCAACGTGATCGACAAGCGAATCACGCCGCGCTGGATCAACTACGAGCGGCTCGACACGACGCTCGGCGCCTTCATTGTCGTGGTCGGCGCCGCAGCGCTGATCGCGATCTGCGCGTTCGCGTTCAGAGGCACCGGCTACTTCGGCCATTTCCAGAACGCCGGTGCAACATTGCTGCAAACTTTTCCAACAGACTAGACTCGTCTCTTCCTATGCTATCCCAAGAATACTCCTCTCACTTGCACAGACCGTCAGCGGCGGGTACCAGCTCTACAAGGCCCAGGGATCACAGATTTCACAATACGGCTATGCGGCATATGGACTCACGGTAATTCCTTTCGTCATCACCTCAATTATAAACATGCTTGGGTCTCTCCTGTCGAGTGAGTGTGCGGCCGTCTACATTGTTTATTCTGAGATTATGGATGAAATGATCAGCAGGGGAGGTATGGTAGATGTCGCGGTAGGAACAATTGCAGTGCCGAGCGAAAAATTAAAAATGGACCGGATCAAGGGTGAGAGGTCCTGCAAAGTAAAGGGGATAAGCATTCTGTTTGAGGGATCGCAGAACGCCCCTACATTGTCGACCAATAAACGACTTCTCGACACAAGAATTCATCGTTTTAGGCCCGGAACCCTCAAGGCCCATTCTGAAAACCCGCTTTAGAGTTCGATTTCGTCAATTTATTCGGAGACTTTTCCGAGTATAGCCACACCGGTGTCTGTTAACTAATAAATTCATAATTATAATGTAGACATCAGCAGGCGCCGCGGCCGTAACGACCGCTGCGATTCTAAAAAGCGCTGCAATTTCAAGAATCCAAAAATCTAAGCAGCTAAGGCTGCTTGAGAAAGACCGGCGTGCCTGAGATTTTTGCGTAACCAATTGGCGAACTACAACAGATTTGGTCGAAGACATGGAAATGGACTCAAGACGACTTCTGCAAATGCGATCTCCTATGTGGCCTGATTGTGGTATGATGTTGCTCTGCACATTGGTATCACTATAGCTTCTCTCCACCATGCCAATTAATTAAACCGCG
>CAVPFP010000045.1:0-13253 GCA_963703775.1 uncultured Solirubrobacterales bacterium
CGGAGGGAGCGTCAACTGTCAGTGGCGGCCGGTGACTCCTTTCCATGGATGCGACAGCGAGGCGGTCGGCGATACTGCAGCCGGTGACCAGATTGGGGCATTCGCCGGCTCGCGTGTTGTTGCCGTGCGTGGCGGCGGCCGTGTTGGTGAGTGGCGCTGGTGCCAAGGGGGCGCAGACACTGTCGGCGAGTCAGTTGCTCAATGCTGCGCTGCGTGATGCGAGAGCGCGCGGCTCGGTTCACGAGGTCGAGCAGTGGGTGACGTCGAAGGCAAGCGGCACGTACGTTGACGACGTTGGTCTGAGCGATGGACGCCAGCAAATCCAGATCTCTGGTGGTGCGCAAGCGCACTCCCTGGTCGTTGGAGATACCGCGTACACATCTGGCAATCAAGCGGCCCTAGTGCAGTTCTTTGGCTTTCCGGCGGCGGTAGCCCGCGCGATTGGCACGCGCTGGGTCGGCGTTCCGCGCTCAAACAGCGCATACGCGAGTGTCGCTCGCGATGCGACGCTCCGTCGGCGCTTGCGGACGTAACGCCGGGCGCTGATCTGACTGCGACCGCGGACCAGCGCGCCTGGGTCGGCGCTATTGCGATCACTGGCGCGAAGAGCCCTCTTGGTCACGGCACGTTCACGCTGTACGTGTCGCGCTCAGGCACGCCACTCCCGCTAGGCGCAACCTTCAGCGGAACGTTCACCGGCGCGAAGGTCACGACGGCCACGTTCGTCTTTAGCGACTGGGGCGAAACGCTCGCCCTCAGAGCACCAGCCAACGCGATCCCGATCAGCAAACTCGAACGGTAGAGCCCCGCAAGAAACCAAGAGTCCTCAGAACCGGAGTGACTGCGTTTCGCGCGTAGCATCTGCGTGCGTGGCGCGGCCGGGCGTGACCGCATTTTGTGGGAGCAGGCGTCCGACCATCAGTTGTCGCCGCTGCTCGCCTTCGCGAGCAGAGCGCGATAGACGGTATCCATCTTCTCGGCGTAGTCGTTTCCATCATCCGAGAGCGAGACGCGCCGGGCTCCGCGTCGCGGGCAGAGTCGTCGCGTCCGTCCTGACGGGCTAGGTCCGCTCGTAGAAGGTCTCGCCGTGGTCCTGTGATCCGTCGGGCGGCTCGATTGTGAGGTTGATGACGTCGTAGCCAGTGCCGGCCGGAGAGCCGGTGATGGAGCCGACCGCGCGGAGCGCTGCCTCCTGTTGCTCGATCGTGGCGTCGGTGCGCAGTCGTAGCCCGATGAACAGTTGTGGGCCGTCGTGGCGGTCAAGCAGTGCCATTTGGAAGTAGTAGGCCGCGGTCACCGTGTCGTCGGAGCTGCACACGTTGCGGATGGCCTGTAGGAACTCTTCGGGAGGCTTGCGCGGCGGGCGGCCTACCAGCGCTCGAGCGTTACTGAGTTCGAGCCCCGCGATGCTGTCGGCCGGCACAGCGATCGGCGCGCCGGAACGGCTGACTGTCCGAAGCCAATAGTTCTCACTCGTCTTGCGCACCCTAAACGGCGGGAACCGCCCGTTTGGTTGGTTTGCGGCGGCGGCGTGGACGGCGTTGAGGATCGCGTCCGAGATCTCCTGGCCCCGCGCATCGGCGAGTGCAGTATCGAACCCGAGCAGCAACTCGAGCTGCCACGCGTCGTCAGGCACACCGTCTGGCGGCGGCGCGCCGGTTTCGGCAATGTAGGCGCGGAACAGGTATGCCTCACGCAGCTCACGGTGCCGCGCGCAGGACGCTCGGAGCACGCTAGCAAGCGCCGCCGCCTCAGCCGGCGGCGGAGAGAGCAGCATCCTCGGCGAATCGCCGGGCGTTCGCGCAACGATCTTGATCAGCAGCTTGGCCTCGCGACGGTCGATCGCGAACGCGTCTGGGCTCGCGCCATTCACGACGATCCGGTCCGCCGGCGTGTCGAGGAACGCCTTCATCAGCGCCACGGCCTCCAAACCAATGCACCTCGGGTCGGCGGGCCGCGAGCGACCGAACTCCGCCTCGCTCGTGAACACGCACAGCGACCGAACACCGCCATCATCGGTCACCGGTAGACCAATGAACCCTGACGCCGATGCCCACGGCTGCCCGCCTTCAGGGATCGTCGTTGCCTCCGTCCGAGGCACGTACAACACGTGCGCCAGGATCCACGCGCTCGGCGGATCACCACCCAATCCTCGGTCGCTCCCGCCGCGCTTCGCACGCCACATCATGCCCGCACAGACTGCCGCATCCGCCAAGCAGGAAGCATCCCGAAACGCACGCACGGCGAGTCGCCGACGCGAGCGAGGTCGCCCACCAACCGCCGCACCAAAGACACGCTCCCTCGTCGCGCAAGGGAGCACGTCCCGACTTGCGTGCGTCGCTGTCCCTCACGTATTTTGCGACAGTGCCCTGTATGCCGAGCTGGCACTTGGATGAGCTTGCCCACGCAGGACCAGAGCACCTGGACAGCGCATATGTCGCAGGCTACGACGAGAAATCGCCGACCGACTGGGGCGAGGATCTCGCGGCGCTGAGCTCGCATGGGGTCGGTCGTGCGAGCGTTGTTGTCGATCTCGGCGCCGGCACTGGTTCATTCGCACTAGCGATCGCGCCGCACGTTGCGCGCGTCGTGGCGGTAGACGTCTCCGCAGCGATGGTGGCGGCGATGCGCCACCGCGGGATCGAAGCCGTGCAGGCGGGTTTTCTGAGCTATGAGCACGGGGGGGATCCGCCGCACGCGGTCTTCACGCGCAATGCGCTGCACCACCTGCCCGACTTCTGGAAGGTCATCGCGCTCGAGCGCATCGCTGGGCTCCTGGCGTCGGGCGGCATCCTGCGACTGCGCGACATCGTCTATTCCTTCGATCCACGCGACGCCGCAGCGGCGCTGGAGCGATGGTTCGCGGGAGCGCCGGACGATCCCGCGCACGGCTGGACTGCCGCGCAGCTCGCCGAGCACGTGCGCGAAGAGCACTCGACATTCACGTGGCTGCTCGAGCCGATGCTGGAACGCGCGGGCTTCGAGATCAGTGCCCGCTGGCTGAGCCCAACGCAGACATACGCCACATACACCTGCATTCGACGCTAGCGCTGGCCAGGGCGGATGCCGTTGTCGCTGCTCGCGCAACGCGACAACGTCAAAGGCTGTTCCTGACGCGCTCGCTTTCTGCGAGAGGAGGCGTCTTAGGTCTGCTTGGGTGGTCGCGTAGCCAGTCGCGAGCGAATTCGATGACGTGAGCGTTGAGAGCCGCGATCGCATCGTCACCGTACCCGCCTGCGACCGAAATCTCGCTGGGTCGCTCTAGGAGCTCGTCGTAGCCCCAGTAGGCGCCGATGAGGTGCTGGAGGCCGCGCGACTCACCGACGTAGTGGCCCGCGCCAGCCCCAGTCTCCCCGTTGACGTGCGCTCGCACGACATCGTTCATGAGTCGCTCAAGGCCCGCGTACGGGGCCACGCTTCCGCTCACGATGTCGGTCAGCTGTGCCGCGACGACAATGTCGATGGCTTGATCAAACGTCGGTAACGCACAGTGCAGCCCATCGCAGACGCGCTCAAAGACCGGTCCCACCTCGGCAAGGGTGAGCTCGTCAACGATCGCGAGCGGGACCGCCGCATCGACACCATCCGCCACCAGCGAGACGCCTAGATCGCGTAGCGACTCGGCCGTCTCACGACCAAGCCGATACCGCGCGGCCGCGACCTCAAGTGATGGCATCGCCCCGAGTCATACCACCGACACCCTCGCATCTCGCGCTGAGCGATTGCGTGAGGGGTGGCGTCGCGCGCGCTCGCTTTATGTCGGAGCGAGCGTCTGGGGCCGGTTCCTGTCGTGTGGGACGGCGGGATACTCCGCGCGTGGCGGTTGTGGTGCGTGCGCGAGCGGACTCGGATCTTGAAGCGTGCGAGGAGCTGTGCCTCGAGGTTCATGAGCGCGATGGCTACCCGCGGCGCCTTCCAGGCGACTTGCGTCGGTTCGTCGCCTGGCCGGGCGCGATGCTGCGCGTGGGTCGCGGAGATCGACGTCGGGATCGCTGGGCACATTGCGCTGCATGCCAGCGGAGTCCCCCGAGGTCATGGGTCTCACGGCCCGTGTGGCCGGCCAGTCGCCTGAGCGGTTCGGCGTCATTGCTCGGCTGCTCGTATCGCCACGCACGCGCAGGATAGGAGTCGCCGGGTCGCTACTGCATACAGCGACCGGCCACGCCGTCGCGCTCGGCCTAGCTCCGATGCTCGAGGTCACGACTGATCTGCAGCCGGCGATCGACGTTTACGAGGCTTGCGCATGGTTGCGCATCGGCCAGGTTGCCGTCCGCTGGCAAAGCACCGGAGATCTCCTCGACGAGTACGCGTACCTCGCGCCGAGCGCGTTAGCGTGAGCGCGATGTTGGCTGCCCGCTATCAGTCTGTTCTCGATCAGGTGGTTGACCGCTTGGCCGGCAGGGACATCGAGTGGGCACTAAGCGGGAGCGGCGCGCTGGCGCTCCACGGCCTGGCGGTGAACTGCGGGGACCTCGACCTCGTGACGACGACCGGCGGTGTCGAGCAGATCGAGCACGTATTCGCGCGGGAGCTCGTCACTGGGTCACGTCTTGTCACGCGAGACGGCCTCCGCGGCCACCTCGGTCGGCTGCGGCTTGAGAACGTGGAGATCGAGCTGCTCGGCGACATCCAGAACGCCATGCCCGACGACACGTGGACGGCACCGCTACCTATAGAGCAGCATCGGGTCTGGATCGAACGAGACGGCCGACGCTACCCGGTGCTCAGCCTCGACCACCTCCACGGCGTGTACTCGACGATGGGGCGCGTCAAGACAGCTCAACTGATCGCAACACTACCGACCTGACGCTCCCGTTTCGCGTCGCGAGTGCGACGCACGCGATTCGTTTTGCGGCGGGCAGGTGGGTGCGAAATACAGTTCGGGTCGATGAGCGCGGACGAGTTACCCGGAGCTGCCGCTTACGACGCTGTCGCGCGCGCGTACGCGGCTGGGAGCGAGACTGCGCCGTACAACGCTCTGTATGAGCGCCCGGCCGTCATTGACTTGCTCGGAGACGTTCGCGGGAAGCGTGTTCTGGACGTCGGCTGCGGCTCCGGCCCGTTGTCGCAGTGGCTTGTCGAGAACGGGGCGAGCGTCGTCGGCTTCGACGTCAGCGCGGAGATGGTCAATATCGCCGAAGAACGAGGGTTGCCGGACGCCTCGTTTCATGTCGCTGACTTGGCAAAGCCGCTGGCTTTTCTCTCGGACGGAACCTTCGATGTCGCGGTCGGCTCGCTCGTTCTGCACTACCTGCGCGACTGGGTGGCGCCGCTGCGCGAGCTCAAGCGCGTGCTCGTATCCGCTGGCACGCTTGTGTCTCGACACACCATCCGGCACAAGACATCGAACTATCGGAGACCGGAAACTACTTCGGTTTGGAGTTGCTCCATGACCGCTGGGACCTGGGCGGGAAGGTGTTTGATGTCCACTTCTGGCGCCGGCCGCTCGTGGCAATGTTCACGGCGTTCGCTGAAGCCGGCTTCACCGTCGAGACCATTCGTGAGCCGATGCCCGTCGAGGAATGCCGCGCCCGATTCCCGGAGGTCTGGGAAGCGCTCACAACCAAACCTGCGTTCGTGTTCTTCAGGCTCACGGCCGGCAGCCATGGACCGGCCTCGACGCCGTATTAGCGCACGACTGCTGCTCGCGCGGAGGGGCAGCGCGAGGCTGGCCGGGCTCGCGGCTGCTTTCGTGACTTAGCGGCTGTCTTGGTTTCGGGCGGCCCGTAGCTGTTTGGCGCTACCAGGGCACGGTGCCGTGTTCGTCGACGAAGGTGCCGGTTGGTCCGTCTGGGCCGATGGTGGCCATGCGCACGATGATTTCTGCGCCTTGCTCGACGGTTTTGGTGCCGCGGTGGCCGTTGAGGTCGGTGGCGGTGTAGCCGGGGTCGACGGCGTTGATGCGCAGTCGCGGGAAGGCCTTCGCGTATTGCGTAGTGATCATGTTGAGCGCTGCCTTCGCGGAGGGGTAGGCGAGGCTGTGGAGGGTCGATTCGAAGCGATCCGGGTCGGTCGTTACGGCGAGCGAGCCCATGCCGCTGCTGACGTTCACGATGACTGGTGCTGGCGATTGCTCGAGTAGTGGGAGCATCGCATGGGTTACGCGGACAGCTCCGAGGACATTGGTTGCGTAGACCGTTGCTAGATCGTCCGCGATTGTCTCGGCCGGCGGCTTGTGGCCTCCGGGTATGGCGGCGTTGTTGATCAGCACGTCGAGGCCGCCGTTTGCGGCGAGCTGTTCGGCGGCGCTGTTGACGCTCGCCTCGTCAGTGACGTCGAGCGCAATGTAGCTGCCGCCGAGTTCTTCGGCGGCAGCGATCCCGCGCGCCGGGTCGCGTGCTGCGATCCATACGTCGCGGCCTTCTGTGATCAGGCGTCGGGCGGTCTCGCGGCCGAGGCCCTTGTTCGCTCCGGTGATGAGGATCGTTGTCATGAGTGTGATCGTCTCTGGGCACGTGGTCAGGGACAAGAGGACTGGGCTGCCTAGGACTTGCAGGGCGACCCAGGGCGCTCGCGCGATGCGCGATCATCGTGAGGTGGTGGTTGCGCACGAGGAGCTTGCTGGTTGTCTGCGATCGTGGCGCGAGCGGTTGGCGCCAGCTGACGCGGGGCTGCCCGCAGGTGGGCAGCGACGTGTGACGGGGCTGCGCCGCGAGGAGGTCGCACAGCTCGCCGGAGTTAGCGTCGATTACCTCGCGCGACTGGAGCAGGGCCGCGCTCCGCGGCCTTCTCCGTCGGTACTCGCCTCGCTCGCACGCGCGCTGCGCCTCAGTCGGGATGAGCGCACGCACCTGTTTCGCCTCGCCGGGCATGCCGAGCCCATTCCCGGCACGATCGATCGTCACGTACCCCCGAGTTTGCAGCGACTGCTCGACCGTCTCAGCGACGTGCCAGTGATCGTCGGCGACGCGACCGGTGAGATCATCGACTGCAACCCGCTCGCTAGCGCGTTGCTCGGCGATGTCTCCGGTCTCTCGCGGCGCGAGCGCAATCTCGCGTGGCGCCAGTTCACTGGTGCGCCATCACGGATCGTGCGCACCCTCGCAGAGACCGCCGAAGCAGAGGCGAGACTCGTCGCCGAGCTACGCGACGCACTCGGACGCTACGCGGCCGACACGGAGCTCAGCGCCCTCATCAGCGACCTCCGCGCGGTCAGCCCGCGCTTCGAGGAACTCTGGGCGACCCACCCGGTCGCCCGTCCCGCCGCCCGCCGAAAGACGTTCCTGCACCCCGAGGTCGGAAGGATCACCCTCGACTGCGACGTACTCAACGTTGAAGGCAGCGACCTGCGCGTCATCGTCTACACCGCAGCGGCCGGCTCGCACGACGCAGAAACGCTCGCGCTGCTCGGCACGATCGGCCTCCAAACCTTCACCCCACGAAACGCATGACTCGCCGCCAACCGGGCGCGGCCCAACGGATCACCACGGCCGTGGCGGCCTGGCCAGGAGTGACGACCCGACCGCACCGGTTCGGCGGCGTCGAGTTTCGCATCGGCCGACGCGAAGCTCGGGCACCTGCATGGCGACCAGATCGCCGACCTACCGTTCCCGCGCCGCGTCCGTGACCAGCTGATCGCCGACGGGCACGCGCGACCGCATCACGTCCTGCCCGACTCCGGATGGATCACGCTGCCCATCCGCGGGCCGACTGACGTAGAAGACGCGATCGACCTGTTCCGCCTCTCCTACGAGCGCGCCCGTCAAGCGCGCCGCCCGCCGCTCAGCGGGTCCGCCACGAAGGATCCGACCGTCGCGCCTACGGACTCGTAGTCGCCACAGAACCCGCTAGAGGCGTGACTGCTGTTCGCGCGGAAGAACAACCAGCGGGGGCACGAGGTCCGCGGTTGCTTTGGTGGCGGAGCAGCAAGCGAGGTGCGGCTAGTTGGTTTCTGCACCGAAGCGCAGCTGGTTGTTGTCGGGGTCCAGGAGCGTGAACTCGCGGACGCCCCACGGCTTGGCTTCGACTACATCCGTGATCCGCCCGATAGGTGCTCCGGACTGCCAGCGCCGGCGCGCCTCCTCGTGAAGCTCGGATCCAATGATCGGCGGCACCGCCCAGAGCCCGCGTCCGAGCCACTCCGCGTGCAGGGCGTCAACTTCAGTCGTGTCGATGTAGACCGCCGAGTTGTTCGTGAACGGGTCGAGCTCCGGAGTCACGCGTAGGTGAAGGCGCAGCCGCTCTCGTTTCGCGAAGCCGTATGCCTCATCGTAGCGACTGACGCTGAAGCCCAAGCCCGCGTAGAACGCAAGGGCCGCGTCGAGATCTCGCACCGGCAAGATCGGTGCGGGTCGCCGCATGCCCACCGCTTCGCTCGCTCCGTCCGATTGAGGCGCCACCGCGACTTTAAGCTACTACGGCGTCCCGGATCCTTCGGGCCGCTGGGACAGTGCGCCATAGACGCCTGCTGTTCGCGCGCTGCGACACCGTGACCTTCGCCGTCAAGCGTTGTTGCTCTAGGTCGGAGCTAGCGTGAGCTTCGCGGTCAGGCTGCGACGTGCTGATCCGGCCAGACACCTGTCCTGACTCGCTCGTACAGCGTGTCCGGAGCGAGGTCCGCACCGCCAGGCCAAATGACTGTGCCGGCCTCGGCATCGACGGCTACCAGCGCGAATCCCTCGGGTGTGCGCGCCTGCTCGAACACGGGGCCGTGCATGCGTTCGAGCACGTCAACCTCGCCGCTCAGTCCGTCCGCGAAAGCGAGACGAAGCACGCCATGGCGAACGACGGCTACGGCGGTGATATCTGGGGTTAGGCCGATCATCGGAGGGGGTCGATCTCTTGGAGTGTCTCACCGGCGCGAGCCAAACTCCAGTCGTGCTCCAGCTCCTGCTGGTGCAGCTCCGCCCACGCGAGCACGAACCGCTCCTGACGCACCGGGAGCGTGCTGTCCATCAGTTCGAGGGTATCGATCCGCACCTTGGCGCTGCCATCTACGTGACGCGCATGAAAGTGCGGCGGCCCGTGATCATCGAAGAACATCACGATCGTGATCCCAAAGAAGCGACTAATCGTCGGCACAGCAAAAGATCCTGCCGACCGCTTCGGTCAGGACGCAGCGATCGCCAGAAACACCGACCTCCGCGCGCGCCAGACGCTCGCTTTGCCTGGCGACAGCAGTCACCAGCCAACCGCCCAGCCTCCTGACTGCTTTCGCGCTCAAGCGAGCGTCTCGCCCGGCTGCGCATCGCGCTCGCGCTCGCACCCCTCCCTAAAAGGACCACACGCCCACCACCCACCACCCACCGCCCAGCCCGCACAAAGCCAGCGAGGAGGCCGGACCAGCACGAACCCGGCCCATCACCGCGCCCGCGCGTCCGGCCCCACAGCGCTACCCAAAAGTGAACGAGTACGCGCTCATTCCCGGCGAGAAGCGCAGCGTGACTGTCTCGTCCTCGTCCTTGGGCTCGGAGACGACGTTGTAGAGGCGCTGCCCGTTGACCGTCACGATTCCGTTGTGGACGTCGCTGCCGGCGTTTGCGGCCGTCGGGGCCTTGCCGTTGATCAGCACCTGGACATGACCGGCGACCCCGTTGGTCGGCGGGCTGAGCACGATGTAGACGTGCTTGCCCTGGACGTTCGCGGTGATCGTCGCACCGGTGCCGGCGAGCGCCTGCTGAGGACCGATCGTCCACGTCCCGCCGTAGGCGAACGAGCTGAGCGCGAGCACGCCGGTCGGGGTCTTGTAGGTGTGTGCGCCGGCGTACGGTCCACTCGTCCAGCCCGCGGCGCGCGCCGTGCCGAGGTAGGTCTCCGGGGTCGCCTGTTGCGAGGGGACGGTTACGTGCTCGGGGTGGGCGCCCGCCCCGAGGTCTTTGACGCCGGCCTGCGCTAGCAGCAGGCGGATCGCGTTCTCGGTCTCGCCGTAGAAGCCCTCATAGGGGTCGAGGTAGCGAACCCGGCCTTTCGCGTCGACCAGCCAATCAGAGGGCCAGCCCTGGTTGCCCCATTCGTTGAACGTGTCGAGGTAGTTATCCTGGACGACGGGATAGCGGATGCCGAACTGAGAGATCGCATCCTTGACGTTGCTCGCGTCGCGCTCGAACGGGAACTCCGGCGACTCAACGCCGATCACGTCGAGGCCCTTGCCGTGGTACTTGCGATACCACGCCTCGAGATAGGGCAGCGTGCGAATGCAGTTGATGCATGTGTAAGTCCAGAAGTCGATCAGCACGACGTGCCCACGCAGGCCGTGAGCGTGAGCGGGCGGTCTCCCGGCGTGTTGAACCAACCCTGCGTGCCGACAAAAGGTGGCGCCTTAGGCCCTTCCGGGAGCGCGGGCGTCGCGTCGCCCGGGAGCGCAACGGCACGGCTCGGAACGAGGTTCGTGGTGTGATGCAGTGCCTTGAGCTCGAGCGGGTGGCCGAGGAGTCGTCATCGCCGCCGTGATGTTGACGCTCGGGATGTGCTCGGCGATCAGCTCGTCGAGCTTCACGTCGAGCATGGTCGCGATCACGAGCGCGGTAGCGACCATGACGACACCGAGGCCCGCTGCACCGCCAGCGCACGCCCCCGCCGCGCAACCGGTCGAGGATCCGGCGGCCGCCGAACGCGAGCAGGAGCAGCATCAGCCCGGTGCCGAGCGCGTAGGCGAAGCCACCGGCACCGCCCGTCCGCTCGCTGCGCCGACGGAAATCACGGCGGCGAGGATCGGTCCCGCGCACGGCGTGTAGACGAAGCCGAGCGCCGCCGCCGACCAGAAGCCCAGAGCGAAGCCGTCGCCACGCGTGCGCGGTCCGAGCCGCGAAAGCGCCGCGAGCGGCCGCTCGGCGACTGTCCGAGCTGCGGCACGATCAGAGCGACCCCGAATAGGGCCAGCACGACGATCGCGAGGTCGCGCAGCGGATCGGACCCGAGACCGACGCCGTCGACGACCTTGGCGATGCCGATGATCGTGATCGCGAACGTCGTGGTCAGGCCGAGCACGATTCCGAGCGGCCGCCGCCGACCGCCCGCGCCGCTCGCCGAGAGCATCGCCGGAAGCACCGGCAGCACGCACGGCGAGACCGCGGTGCCCGCCCCGACAACGACCGCAAACAGGATCAGCAGCAGCACGAAAGCAATGTGTAGCCCATCGTCCCCGTCACGCGTCGCACGCTCACTAGTCCCGCGAGCGGCGACACCTTGACGTCGGAATGCGGCCGCGCGGCCGCGGCACATTCCTCCTTGGCTTTACGCGCGCGCTTTACGCCCCGGCTGCTGCGCAGACCTCGACGCGCAGCGCGCCCGCAAGTGCGCAGCCGAGCACCCGAGCTCGGCCACTCTCGCGCGTCTCAAGCAAAGGAGGAGATCCGTCGAACGAAGTTCGACCGAGGCTCCGACGCTCCTCCGGCGCTACTCCACGCTGCGAACTGCCAGATCGCGATCGCGAGCATCAGCTAGCCCGAGGATCGCGACGACTCCCGCCTCGAGCAGGCCCGGTACCAGCCAGCCGAACCACGTGACGCCGGGGTCGAGCACGTGCCTGGCAAGGCACTGATGTGCAGATGCGCGAAGACCGGCGCGACGCATCGGGTCGACGGCGTAGGTGAGCGGATCGATCCGGTTCAGCACCGCGAGCCAGGTCCGGGAGGCCCGAGACCGGGAACATCGCGCCGGAAAGGAAGAACATGGGCATGATGAACATCTGCGTCAGCGCCATGAAGGACTGCATCTGGGCGCATCGCGGGCGGCCGCCATCACGCCGAACGCGGTGATCGCGAACGCCAGCAGCAGCTGCAGGGCCGAATATCTCGAGGATCAGGATCGGCGCGTAGGGGACATGCACCAGCCCGGCGAGGCCGATCAGGATCACGCCCTCGAACGCTGCGACGCTCGCGCCGCCCAGGCACTTGCCCAGCACCAGCGAGCTGCGCCGGACCGGCGCGACCATCATCTCGCGCAGGAATCCGAACTCGCGGTCCCAGACGATCGACGCGGCGGAGAAGACCGCGATGAACATGACCGCCATGCAGAGCACGCCGGGGTAGACGAAGGTCCGCAGGTTAACCCCGTGCGTGCCCGCGCTGCGCGAGCCGCGAAAGACCGGTGCCGAGGACGAACAGGAAGAGGAACGGCTGGACGAGCGAGGTGACGATCCGCAGCCGGTCCTTGCTGAAGCGGATCAGCTCCCGCTGCCAGACGATCTTGATGGCGCGCAGCTCGCCGCGCAGGCTCTGCGCCGGCACGCGGACGGAAGCGATCTGGTGCGGCGCGCCCCGGGTGCGGCGGCGCTCGGCGTGGTTGCCGTCATACCCTCCCATTACGCGCGCCATCATCCGCTGGCGGTTCACGGCGGGGTTCTCCTCCGCGTCGCGGATCGTCGAGCCGGTGTGCAGCAGGAAGACGTCGTCGAGCGACGGACGCGAGACGCTGACCGAGCGGATCGGCAGCCCCAGCTCGGCGAACAGGCGCGGGACGAACTGCTCGCCCGCGCTGACGCCGAACGTGACCGCACCATCGGCGATCTGGGCGCTCAACCCGAAGCGCTCTCGCAGCGCCGCGATCGCCGCCTCATCATCGTCGGTCTCGATCTGCACGCGGTCCTTGCCGACCGCCTCCTTGAGCCGCGCCGGCGTGTCGAGCACGACGATCTGGCCCTTGTCCATGATCGCGATCCGATCGCAGTTCTCGGCTTCGTCCATGTAGTGGGTCGTGAGGAAGATCGTTATCTCCTCGGCCTCCTTGAGCTGGCGGATGTAGGTCCAGATCGACGCGCGCGTCTGCGGATCGAGGCCGACGGTCGGCTCATCGAGGAACAGCACGCGCGGCGCGTGCATCAGCCCGCGCGCGATCTCCAGGCGGCGCTTCATCCCGCCCGAGAACGTGTTGACTGGCTGTCGCGGCGGTCCCAAAGTCCGACCATCTCCATGACCTGTCGCATGCGCGGCTGGATCGCCTCGCGCGGCACGCCTCGAGCTCGCCGTGCAGGCGCATGTTCTGCGCCGCCCTCAGGTAGCCGTCGAGCGTCGTGTCCTGGAAGACGAGGCCGATGTTGCGCCGGACGGCGTCGCGATCGCGCACGACGTCAATGCCCCGCGACGCTTCGCGCGCCCGCCGGTCGGCAGGACGAGCGTGCAGAGCATCGAGATCGTGGTCGACTTACCGGCGCCGTTCGGCCCGAGGAAGCCGAAGACCTCGCCCTGCATGATGTCGAAGTCGATTCCGCGGACGGCCTCGATCTCGCCGCCATAGCGCTTCGCGAGCCCGCGCACGACGACAGCCGCGTCGGGGCGGCCGCCGCGGCCGCCCCGTTCCAGCTCGCCGGATGACTC
>CAVPFP010000046.1:0-51778 GCA_963703775.1 uncultured Solirubrobacterales bacterium
AGCAGGCGCCCCTCGGGGGGCCAGCGCTGCATGGAGGATGGGAGTTCCATCTGACATTCAATAAGATTTTGTAAGCTGGTATCAGCCTCAGGGGCTTCGCCATCTTATTTATTAGCTTCACCAATAGAAAGATCGCAAATGAAATAATTATAAAATCAATGATTGTATTCAAAAATGTACCATATTTGATTAGAACAGGCGCACCACCTGCCGTACCTTCCTTCAATTTGATGGCAAGGCTGCTAAAATCAACACCACCAAGAAACATACCACAGGCGGCATATGAATACATCAGCCACTAAAGAACTGACAATTTTGCCAAAGCGGCGCCGATGACGAAACCGACCGCCAAATTGACCACATTACCACGCATAGCAAACGTTTTAAATTCTTGTAAAAACGACATAAATCCTCCTTAGTATAAAAAAATGGAGTTTACATAAACATATTTTTATAGCATAATGAAAAATCAATCTAGATTAGAAATAATCTCAAAGATTGGGTTAGATTACGTTCAAATCAAGTTTAAGTCATTAATTTTGAGATGGTTAAACATTATTTGATGGCCTGCAGGCGTTGCCGCCGCGCTCGACGGCGTGACCGTACAGCTGGCCGACGGGGGCGCCGGCGTCGCGGTCTGCGACCCGCTGTCGCTACGGGCGCGCCGCGTCCGGGCGCTGTTCATCTACGGCACACAGGAGGGCGTCTTCCCCGCGTGGCAGCGCGAGGAGAGCTTCCTCGGCGCCGTCGACCGCGCGCAGATCGGCCTGCCCTTCGGCGAAGCGACCGACCAGCTCGCGGCCGAGCGCTATCTCTTCTACGCGCTCTGCTCGCGCCCGACGGCCCGGCTCTATGTCAGCTGGCACGAGGCCAACGACGCGGGTGACCTCACCCCGCGCTCACTGTTCGTCGACGAGCTGTGCGACTGCTTCGCGCCGGCGCTCGTCGACCAACGAACGCACGCGCCCGGCAGGCGCGCTCGGCTGGCCAGGCGACGAGCGCCGCGCCCTACTGGGCGAGCCGCGGCTGCGCGCCGGCGCGCTCGCGCCGCTCGCCGATCCGCAGCGCTTGGCCGCGCTGCGCGCGCGCCGCGCTCACTCAGCCTCGGGCCTCGAGCGATGGGGCAGACTGTCCCGTGGCCTGGCTCGTCGAGCACGGCCTGCGCCCCCGCTCGAGTTCGTGCCTCGATTCGATCTGGCTCACCCGCGGCAATGAAGCTCATCGCGTGCTCGCGACGGTCTTCGCCGGCCTCGAGCAAGGCCGGCTCGGCGCGGACAGCCTGCCGCGCGCGCTCGAGCTCATGGACGCGGCGATCGACGAACGGGTTCAGCGACTTTCGCCGGATGACGCGATGGACCGCGCGGAGCGCCGGCGCCTACGTGCCGAGCTCGCCCGCTACCTCGATTACGCAGCCGCGCTGGCTGGCGAGCACGTGCCGGCGGCTCTCGAGCTCGCCTTCGGTGTCGATGCGGTGCCCCGCACGAAGCGGTCGAGCTGGACCCGGCACTGGCCCTGTGCGGGCGCATCGACCGGATCGACGTTGACGATCGCGCCGGCACCGCGATCGTCGTTGATTACAAGAGCGGCAGCACGGTCTGGGGCGCGGAGCTGACTGCCGACCGTCGCCTGGCAGGCAGCGCTCTACATGCTCGCCGTCGAGCGTCTACTCGGGGTCGAAGCCGTCGGCGGCCTCTACCAGCCGTTGCGCGCCGAGCTCCGGGCGCGGGGACTGATCCGCGAGGACATCGCCGAGGCCGAACCGCTGGCTGCGCCTGACAAGCTCGACCGTCCCGCAAGCGCGGCCGTTCTCGAGGAGCGGCTCGCAGCTGCGGTGGCGATCGCGGCTGAGATCGACCGCGGTGAGATCGCCCCGCGTCCTTTACGAGCTGCGGGCGCGATGGCTGTCGCTACCCCGCGATCTGCCGTGTCGGTGCGGCGTGAGCGCGGTCGGGCAGCCGAGGCTCTTCGACCTCGACCGACCGGCGATGCGGTCGCTGAGTGACGAGCAGCTGGTCGCGTCGCCAGCCGGCAGGGCTCGCTCGCGCTGGCCGCGAACGCCGGCAGTGGCAAGACGAGCGTGCTGGTGGAGCGCTTCGTGCGCGCCGTCTGCGAAGACGGCGTCCCGCCAAGCCGGATCCTCGCGATCACGTTCACCGATCGGGCGGCCGGGGAGTTGCGTGAGCCGCGTGCGCCAGGCGCTGCTCGACGCCGGTCAGCGCACGGTCGCACACGAGACCGCTGCTGCGCCGATCTCAACCTTCCATGCGTTACCGCTGACGGCTCCTGCGCGCCCACCCCCTGCTCGCGGCGGTCCCGCCGGAATTCGTCGTGCTCGACGACGCCGAGGCGGCGAGCCTGCGCGAGCAAGCCTCGGCAGGCCCTCGCGAGCTGGCAGCGGCGACCCGAGGCGCTCGACCTCGCTGCCACGTTCGGCGTCGATGAGCTGCGACGCGCGCTGTTTGCGGTCTTCGACGAGCGTCGCAGCCGCGGCGTGGAAACGCCACGACTCCCAGAGCCACCGCCGCGTCCGGTCAGCGCCGCGTCCGCGCGCCTGGCGAGCGCCTGCACGGAACTCCAGCGCGCCCTCTCGCAGGCGACAGTGACCGCCACCGTGCAGGCTGCACTGGAGCGCCTCGAACGCTGCGACGAGGTCCTGGGTTCGGGGCGCCCCGACTCGTGGCGGTCGCCGAGCTGAAGCTGACGCGCCGCGGCAACGCGTTCGATGCGCCGAGGCCGACGCCTACGACGCCGCACGCGACGTCCTCGCCAAGGCGCTAGCGGATGACCTCGCCGTGGCTGCGATCCCGCTCTTGGACGAGCTGCTGGCAGAGTTCGCCCGGCGCTCAGCCTGCTCAAGCAGACCCGCGGTGGTGCCGATTTCGACGACCTGGAGCCGCGGCGGCCAGGTTGCTGCACGAGCACCCGGAGGTCGCCGCGGCGACGCGGAGCGCTCGACCTGCTAATGGTCGACGAGCTCCAGGACACGAACCCGCGCCAGATGGGGATCATCGGTGCGCTCGACCGGGAAACCTGTTCACGGTGGGCGACGCGTTCCAGTCGATCTACGCATTCCGGCACGCGTCGGTCGAGAGCTTTCGCGAGCGCCAAGCCACGCTCGCGCAACGCGGCCGTGCCAGCGTCCTGTCGGCCAACTACCGCTCGCGCGCTGCCGTCCTGGAATCTGTCAACCGCGTCTTCGCCCCGTGCTTCGGCGAGGGGTTCGTGCCGCTGCGCCCCGGACGCGCGGACGCGCCCGGCGGCCCGCCGGTCGAGCTCCTCGTGGTCGACAGCGACGGCTGGCAGGAGCATGCCGAGCTGCTCGGCAGCGCGCGCACCAAGGCCGGGCTGGCGCGCGCGGCCGAGGCGCGCGTGCTCGCGGCCCGCGTGAGCGAGCTGATCGAAACCGGCGGGGCCTTGCCAGGCGACGTCGCGGTCCTGTTTCGGTCCGCGACCGACATCCGCATCTACGAGAACGAGCTCGCGGCGCGCGGGCACGCGACGCTCACGCCGGCGGGCGCCGGCTTCTACGAGCGACCGGAGATCGTCGACCTGACGGCCTACATCGCGGCCCTTGCGAACCCGCTTGACGACCTCGCGCTCTACGGTGCCCTCGCCTCACCGCTCGGCGGCGCCGATTCCGACGCGCTGGTCGAGCTCGCCCGCCACGCGCGCGAGGAGGAGATCGCGCCCTGGGAGGCGCTCGCGTCCGATCCGCAGCTCCACGATTTCGCGCAACGCTTCGCTCAGCTGCGGGCCGACGCGCCCTATCTCGGGCTCGGCGATCTGGTCGCCGAGGTTCTCGACGCGGGCGGCTACGAGCGCTACCTGTGCCAGTTGACGGCCGCGGAGCGGCGCGTCGCCAACGCGCGCAAGCTGGTGCGCCTCGCGCGCGAGTTCGAGCGCCGCCACGGGCGCGACCTGCGTCGCTTCGCCGATGCACTGACGGCGGGGCGCCTCGGGAGCCTTCACGAGTCGGAGGCACCGCCGCCGCTCGGCGGCGCGATTCGCCTGATGACGGTGCACGCCGCGAAGGGCCTCGAGTTCCCCGTCGTCTGCCTCGCGGACCTCGGCCATCGACCGAACATCGAGCTGCCGCGCCTACTGACCGATGGCGCACGCGTCGGCCTGCGGCTACCGACGATCGAGCGTAGGAGCGTCGACGCCCTCTCCTACCCGGAGCTGGCTCGCGAGCAACGCGCCCTGTCCGCTGCCGAAGAGCAACGGATCTTCTATGTCGCAATGACGCGCGCCCGCGAGCGCCTGATCCTCAGCGGGGCGGCGCGTTTCGCTTCCTGGCCGGCGGCGACGCTGTCTCCGATCGGCTGGCTCGGGCCTGCTCTCGTCGCCGATATCGCCGCGCGGGCGGCGCTGGGCGATTGTCAGGATGAGCTCGTCGACGGCGTCCGTCTCACGCTCGCAACGGCGTCCGCCCTTGCGTCCACGGCGCCAGAGCCCTCTGGCCCTGCACGCCCGGCGGTCGCGACCGAGCCGGCTGCGCGCGTCTCGCGCATCCCGCCGCCGCGACTCTCGTACACGGCGCTCGCCGACTACGAGCGGTGCGCCTACCGGTATTACCTGCAGCGCATCCTCGGCCTGCCCGACGTTCCGCCGCCGCCGGGTCTCGAGCCCGGCGGTGCCGCGGCGCGGGGGATCCTCGTGCACGCGCTGCTCGAAGCATTCGATTTCGCGGACCCGCGCGCTCCGGATGGGGCGGCGGTTGCGGCGACCGCCGCCCGCCTCGGGGTGGCGGACGCCGGCGGCGATGCTGCGCGGCTCGCCGGCGCCCTCGCGCAGAGTCCCCTTGCGCGCGCCTCGCTGCCGCTCACGCCGTGCGCCGCGAGGAGCCGTTCGCGTTTCTCGAGGAGGTGGGCGGCGCTGCTACGCGGGACCTTCGACGTGATCGCCACCGAGTCGGACGGCACCGTGCTGATCGTCGACTACAAGACTGATGCGGTCGATCCCGGCGCGGACCTCGCTGCGCGCGTCGAGCGCGACTACTCGCTCCAGCGGCTCGTGTACGCGCTGGCCGCGCTGGATGCGGGGGCCGAGCTCGTCGAGGTCGCGCACTGCTTCCTCAATCTCCCGGACCGCGTCGTCAGCGCGCGCTTCGCCGCCGCCGACCGCCGCGCCCTGCGGACGAGCTGGCCGCGCGGATCGCCCCGCTGCGAGCCGCCGCGTTCCAGTCACGTCGACCCCGGGCCTGAGCGGTGCGGGACCTGCCCTGGCTGCGCGCGCCTGTGCTCCTACGAGGAGTCGGTGACGCTCGGCGGTGAGCGTTTTCGGCTTCGTCGCCGCTCGTCCGGGCGTGGCCGCGGGCCGACCGGATGAGCCCTCGCTGGTAGGATTTGCGCCCGCCTCAAGTGCCCGTTTGCCCCCGGGGGCCGGCGAATGTCGGGACTGATAGATGACCAGAACCACCCAGCAACCGGGGGCCGTCGGCCTCTACGACCCGCGCTACGAGCACGACGCTTGGGCATCGGCGTCGTTGCTCGGTTGAGCAACGAGCCTGATCACGAGGTCGTCGCGCTCGCGCTCGAGGCGCTCGAGCACCTCGAGCATCGCGGCGCCGCCGGCGCTGACAAGAAGACCGGCGACGGTGCCGGCATCCTCGTCCAGATCCCCGACGCGTTCCTGCGGGCCGTCGTCGACTTCACGCTCCCCGCGCGCGGGAGCTATGGCGTCGGGATGTGCTTCATGCCCGATGAGGCGAACGAGCGGGCGCAGGTTGCGGCGCTCATCGAGCGGACCGTTCTCGCGGAGGGCCAGGAAGTCCTCGGCTGGCGCGAGGTGCCCGTCGACGACACGAATATCGGCGTCACCGCCCGCGCGTCACGACCGACGATCCACCAGGTCTTCATCGGCGCCGGTCCGGCCCACCGCGCCGACGCCGATGCGTTCGAGCGCAAGCTCTACGTGATCCGCCGCGTCGTCGAGTCCGCCGCGGGGCCCGACCTATACATCGCGAGCCTGTCCTCGCGCACGGTCGTCTACAAGGGCATGCTGATCAGCCACCAGTTGAAGGGCTTCTACCGCGATCTCGCCGATGAGCGCTTTGCCTCGGCGATGGCGCTCGTCCATTCGCGCTTCTCGACGAACACCTTCCCGAGCTGGGAGCGCGCGCATCCCTACCGGATGATCGCCCACAACGGTGAGATCAACACGCTGCGCGGCAACGTGAACTGGATGCGTGCGCGCGAGTCGACGCTTCGCTCCGAGCTCTTCGGGGAGGACCTGGCGAAGGTCCTGCCGGTCGTTCGACCTGGCGGCTCGGACTCGGCGGACTTCGACAACGTGCTCGAGCTGCTGACGCTCGCCGGGCGCTCGCTCCCGCACGCCCTGATGATGATGATCCCCGAGGCCTACATGAACCGCGATGGGCAGCTCCCGCCGAGCTTGGTGGCTTCTACGCCTACCACTCGTGCCTGATGGAGCCCTGGGACGGCCCTGCCGCGGTTGCCTTCACCGACGGGCGTGTGATCGGCGCGACGCTCGATCGCAACGGCCTGCGCCCGGGACGCTTCGTCGTGCGCAAGGACGGGCTCGTCGTGCTCGGCTCGGAGGCGGGGATCTCCCCGTGCCGCCGGAGGAGGTCGAGAGCTCGGCCGGCTCGCGCCCGGCAAGCTCTTCCTGATCGACCTTGAGCAGGGGCGAATCGTTCCGGATCCCGAGATCAAGCGGGAGGTCGCGACGCAGAAGCCCTACGGGCGCTGGTACGACGAGAACACGATCCGCTTCGAGGATCTCCCGCAGCGCAAGGCGCGCGCGCTCGGCGAGCCGCTGCGCTCGCTTCAGCTCGCATTCGGTTACAGCCGCGAGGACATCGCGAAGGTGCTGCCGAGCATGATCATCGAGGGCGAGGAGCCGGTCGGATCGATGGGCAACGACACCACGCTCGCGGTCCTCTCCGATGGCGCGCCGGCGCTGTTCGGCTACTTCAAGCAGCTCTTCGCCCAGGTCACGAACCCGCCGATCGACCCGATCCGCGAGAGCATCGTGATGTCGATCGCCGCCGGACTCGGCGCCGAGCGCAACCTGCTCGAGGAGACGCCCGAGCACGCGCACCAGATGACGCTCGAGCACCCGATCCTGCGAAACCACGAGCTCGAGACGTTGCGCAACGTCTCCGACGAGGTCTTCAGCGCCCATACGATCGACATCACCTGGCCGGTGGCCGAGGGTCCGGACGGGATGGAGGCCGCGCTCGCGCGCTGCTGCCGGGAGGCGCGGGCGGCGATCGACGCCGGCTCGAACATCCTCATCCTCTCGGACCGAGCGACCAGCCCCGATCGCGTACCGATCCCCTGCCTGCTCGCCGTCGCCGGCGTCCACCACCACCTCGTGCGCGACGGTACCCGCCTGCGGGCGGGTCTCGTGCTCGAGTCCGGCGAGCCGCGCGAGATCCACCACTTCGCGACGCTGATCGGCTACGGCGCGAGCGTGATCAACCCGTACGTCATGTTCGAGACGGTCTGCGAGCTGATCGAGGAGGGCTGGTTGCGCGGGCCCGACGGCGAGGTGCTCGACTGCACCCGCGGCCAGGAGCTCGTGCGCAAGTCGATCGGCAAAAGCCTGCTCAAGACGATCTCGAAGATGGGGATCTCGACCGTGCAGTCCTACTGCGGCGCCCAGATCTTCGAAGCCGTCGGTCTGAATCGCTCGGTGATCGACCGCTACTTCACCGGCACCGCCTCGCGGATCGGTGGCGTCGGCCTCGATGTCCTCGCCGCCGAGGCACTAGCGCGTCACGCTCGCGCCTACCCGAGCCCCGAGCTTCGCCCGGAGCGCCTGCCGGCGGGCGGTCGTTACGCGTGGCGGCGCGACGGCGAGCGGCACATGTGGAATCCGGACACGATCGGCCTGCTCCAGCACGCCGTGCGCTATGACTCCGCGGCTTCCTACGCCGAGTTCGCGGCGACCGCTAACGAGGACGCGACCCGCCGCGCCGCGCTGCGCGGCTTGCTCGACTTCCGGCCGCTCGGCGCCCCGATCCCGCTCGAGCAGGTCGAGCCATGGCAGTCGGTCGTCAAGCGCTTCTCGACCGGCGCGATGAGCCTCGGCTCGCTCTCGCGCGAGGTGCACGAGACGCTCGCGGTCGCGATGAACGAGCTCGGCGGGCGCTCGAACACGGGCGAGGGTGGGGAGGATCCGGAGCGCTTCCACGACAACCGCCGCTCGGCGATCAAGCAGGTCGCCTCGGGGCGCTTCGGCGTCACGATCGAGTATCTCGTCAACGCCGACGAGCTCCAGATCAAGATGGCTCAGGGCGCGAAGCCCGGCGAAGGCGGCCAGCTGCCCGGCGCGAAGGTCGACGAGTACATCGGGATGATCCGTCACTCGACGCCGGGCGTCGGCCTGATCTCGCCGCCGCCCCACCACGACATCTACTCGATCGAGGATCTCAAGCAGCTGATCTACGACCTGCGCTGCGCGAATCCGCGTGCGCGGATCTCGGTCAAGCTCGTCTCGGAGGTCGGCGTCGGCACCGTCGCCGCGGGCGTCGCGAAGGCGAACTCCGACCACGTGCTGATCTCCGGCCACGAGGGCGGTACCGGCGCGTCCCCGCTCTCCTCGATCTTCTCGAGCGGGTTGCCGTGGGAGATCGGCCTCGCCGAGACCCAGCAGACGCTGCTGCTCAACGACCTGCGCTCACGCATCTACGTCCAGACCGACGGGCAGCTGAAGACCGGGCGCGACGTCGTGATCGCGGCGATCCTCGGCGCGGACGAGATGGGCTTCGGCACCGCCCCGCTGATCGCGACGGGCTGCATCATGATGCGCGCCTGCCATCTCAACACGTGCCCGGTCGGCGTCGCCACGCAGGACCCCGTTCTGCGCAAGCGCTTCGCCGGCACGCCCGAGCACGTCATCAATTTCTTCCACTTCGTCGCCGAGGAGGTCCGCGGGATCCTCGCAAGCCTCGGTCTGCGCAGCATGGACGAGCTGATCGGGCGCACCGACCTGCTCGAGCCGGCGCGCGCAATCGACCACTGGAAGGCGACCGGCATCGACCTCACGCCGCTGTTGACGATGCCGGAGTTGCCGGCCGGCACGCCGCTGCGGCGCGTTTGCGCACAGGAGCCGGTCCTCGACGACGCGCTCGACTGGACGCTGATCGCGGACGCGCGCGAGGTGATCGAGAAGGGCGGGCACATCGAGCTGACGCGCCCGGTGCGCAACGTCAACCGCTGCGTTGGCGGGATCCTCTCGAGCGAGATCGCGCGCCGCTACGGATCGGACGGCCTCGACGAGGACTCGATCGAGGTCAATTTCCTCGGCTCCGCCGGGCAGAGCTTCGGTGGCTGGCTCGCAAAGGGCGTCACGTTCACGCTTTCGGGCGAGGCGAACGATTACACGGGCAAGGGTCTTTCCGGCGGCACGCTCGTCGTGCGCCCGCCCGCCGACGCGGCATACGTCGCCGAGGAGAACGTGATCATCGGCAACACCGTGCTCTACGGTGCGACCGACGGCTGCGCCTTCTTCCGCGGCATCGCCGGTGAGCGCTTCGCCGTGCGCAACTCCGGCGCGCGCGCGGTCGTCGAGGGTGTCGGCGACCACGGCTGTGAGTACATGACCGGCGGGCGCGTCGTCGTGCTCGGGCCGACGGGACGCAACTTCGCGGCGGGCATGAGCGGCGGCGTCGCATACGTGCTCGACGAGGTCGGCGACTTCGCGTCACGGCGCCTGAACGGTGCGACCGTGAGCATCGAGGAGATCGACTGCGAGGACGAGGCCGAGCTGCGCGAGCTGGTCGAGCAGCATTGCCTGCGCACCGGCTCGAGCGTCGCGCGCCGCGTGCTCGACGATTGGGACGCGACGCTGCCGCGATTCGCCAAGGTCATGCCGAACGACTACCGCCGCGTTCTCAACGAACGCGCCGCTGCCGCGGGCATGCTCGTCGAGGCCAGCTAGTCAATGGGCGAGCTGCGTGGCTTCTTGCGCTACGACCGCCGGGCGGCTGCCGAGCGCGCGCCGGCCGAGCGCATCCACGACTTCCACGAGTTTCTCGTCACGCGGCCCGACGAGGAGCTCCGCGAGCAGGGCGCGCGCTGCATGGATTGCGGCGTTCCGTTCTGCCACAGCGGTTGCCCGCTCGGGAACCTGATCCCCGATTGGAACCACCTCGTCTACCGCGATCTGTGGCAGATGGCGATCGGCTCGCTGCACGAGACGAACAACTTCCCTGAGTTCACCGGCCGTCTGTGCCCCGCGCCGTGCGAGGCGGCGTGCGTGCTCGAGATTCGCGAAGGCGAGTCGGTGACGATCAAGCAGATCGAGCAGGCGATCATCGACCGGGCCTACGATGAGGGATGGGTCGTCCCGCAGCCGCCGGCGCTCGAGACAGGCCGGCGCGTGGCGATCGTCGGCTCGGGGCCGGCCGGGCTTGCCGCGGCCCAGCAGCTCCGGCGCGCGGGTCATGCCGTCGTCGTCTTCGAGCGCGACGAGGCGCCGGGTGGGCTGATCCGCTTCGGCGTGCCCGACTTCAAGATCGAGAAGCAGCTCGTCGAGCGCCGTGTCGACCAGCTTCTCGCCGAGGGCGTCGAGCTGCGCCTCGGCGTCGACGTCGGTCGGGACGTCGATCCAGCGGAGCTCCTCGATCAGTTCGACGCGCTCGTCCTCGCGATCGGCTCGCGTGTCCCGCGCGACCTCGACGTGCCGGGCCGAGAGCTCGACGGCATCCACTTCGCGATGGACTACCTCTATGAGCGTAACCGCGCGGTCGCGGCCGCGCTCGGCCCGCGGCCGCAGCTCGATCCGCCGCCCGCCACGGGGATCAGCGCGGCAGGCAAGAAGGTCGTCGTGATCGGCGGCGGCGATACGGGCGCCGACTGCGTCGGCAATGCGCTGCGCGAGGGCGCCGAATGGATCACGCAGCTCGAGATCGTTCCCGAGCCACCCGAGCATCGGCCGGACGAGCTGACGCCGTGGCCGCTCTGGCCGCTCAAGCTGCGCATCTCCTATGCGATGAAGGAGGCGCGCGAGACGCGCCACGGCGAGCTCGATTTCTCGGTCATCACGACGCGCTTTGCCGGCAATGGCGCCGTCCGGGCGATGCACATCGCGCAGGCGGCGCCCGACCCACCGTTCGCGCCGCTGCCCGGAACCGAGCGCGAGCTCGAAGCCGATCTTGTGCTGCTCGCGATGGGCTTCGTTCACCCCGAGCGGCAGATCGCCGAGAGCCTCGGACTCGCGCTCGACCCGCGGGGTAATGTTGCGGCGCCCGCGTACGCGACCTCGCGCGATAGCGTCTTCGTGTGCGGTGACGCGCGTCGCGGCCAGTCGCTGATCGTGTGGGCGATCAACGAGGGGCGCGAGTGCGCGGAGGCGGTCGAGCGCCACCTCGCTGCGCTCGTTCCGTAACATTCGGCCACACAACCGCTACATTCGCTGTAGGGCCGCGTTGGAACATTCGGTGCGGCGCGGTGCCGCCGCCTCGCCCTGCAGCCTCGTCTCTCGGAAGGAGCCGTTTATGCGCCAAGTTCGCACGCCGTTGGTCGCTGCCCTCGCCGCCACCCTGGCCGTCTGCGCACTCGTCGCGGGGAGCGCGCTTGGCTCTCAGCGCGCGCACTCGAGCTCCGCGGGGCGCCTTGTGGGCGTCGGCGACGAGAGCCCCTGATGTTCACGAGCCGCCCATGGATCGACCTGCAGGTCCACATCGCGCGCTACTTCACCGCCTACGACGTCGCCTCCGGCAATGATCCGGACGCGCTCGCAAATCTCGTCGGCTGGCTGAAGGCGGCCGAAGCGGCGAACGTTCAGCCGCTGATCGCCTTCTACCACACGGCGAAGAACGCGACGAAGCTGCCGAGCGTCGCGACCTACAAGCAGGACATGGCGGACTTCGTCAAGACCTTCCCGACCGTCACCACCCTGCAGCCCTGGAACGAGGTCAACCGCGGCAACGTGCGCGCGCGGGGCGACAACTACAACAGCCCGAGCGCCAAGCAGTCCGCGCAGTACTACCTCGCGCTCAAGCAGGTCTGCCCGAACTGCACCGTCGTCGGGCTCGACGTCCTCGACTCGACCAACATCGGCGCGACGCTCAGCTACATCAATGCCTTCAAGCACGACGTTGGCAAGCGACACATGCCGAAGATCTGGGGGCTACACAACTACAGCGAGACGAACCGCTTCGAGGACAACGGGACGAAGGCGATCCTCGCGGACATTCCCGGCCAGCTGTGGCTGACCGAGACCGGCGGGCTCGCCGAGTTCAAGCCGTCCTTCCCCTATAGCTTGAGCCGCCAGGCACGCGCGACGAGCTACATGTTCTCGCTGGCGGATTCGAGCTCGCGGATCAAGCGCCTCTACGTCTACAGCTACTTCGGCGGCGCTGCGCCGAACGGCGGCTTCGATGCCGGCCTGACGGGCAAGAACGGACAGCCACGTCCGGCCTACTGCACCTTCTACGAGCACGTGCGCGGCACGAAGCACTGCCCGTTCAAGACCGGCAAGCAGAAGAAGCACAAGAAGCACAAGTAGGGGCGCCGACCGGGCGACCCGGCGGGTCCTTCCCAGGCCCGCCGGGCGGGGGCGTGCCGTCCTCCGCGGACCCTAGGCTTCGCAGGGTCGTGCCTCCCGGAATGTCGCTCTGCTTCATCGATCCGCACGACGCGATCCACGTGATCGCGGAGTCGGTTGGCCGCGAGGCACGCCGTCAGCTCGTCGGCGAGGTCTTTCACGCGTGGGTCGACGAGATCCCCGAGCGGGATCTCCCGGCCCACTACGCGCAGGCCGTGTCCGAGCTCGACGCCGATGACCTGTCGATGCTCGCCGCGTGGCACGCCACGCTCGAGACCGTCGGCCAGCCGATCGCAAACGGGGCGTTTCTGCTCTCGATCTTCCCGTCGCTCGGGGAGTACCGCCGCGAGGCGCTCAAGGTCGCCGCCGGACTCTCGAGCGAGGAGGCATTCGATTCCGGTCGGGCCGAGGAGCACGCGCTCGCGGATGTCCTGCCGAGGCTCTCGCGCTCACGGGCGAGCGAGCTCGCCGAGGAGTGCGTCGGCCTCTACATGTGGGACCGGCTCGGCAGTCACAACTGAGCGCCGGCTGGCGCGTTCGCTAGCCGCGCGCCGCGCCGGGCGTGAAGCAGATCGCTTCGCAGACCACGTTCTCGTCGAGCTCGATCGCGAGCTCTGCGCGCTCGTGATGCTCGTGCGCGGCGAGCAGGAAAGCCCCGGCATGCTCGACGAGGATCTCGTTTCCGTTCGCCGTGAGCCGCCCGGTGACGCCCGCTCGGCGGGGTTCGAGCACGCCCCATGCCGCGCCCGCCTCGTAGGGTCCCGACCACGGCGGCTCGAGCCTGTCCTCGCTTGGCACCACGAGCATCGCGCTCGACTCGTCCTCCGGGCGCAGCGCTCCGAACGGCTCGGTATCGATGCCGACCAGCTCCTGGATCGTGCGCTCGGTCTCGTCGTAGCCCCCCTCACCGAGGTGGTAGTCGGCGAGCAGCCCGTCCGCGTTCCACAGGTAGCGCGCCGGCCAGCCCGTGTTCTCATACTCGCGCCAGAGCGCGAACTCCGAGTCGAGCAGCACCGGGTAGGACACCCCGAGCCGCTCAACGGCGGCACGAACGTTCTCGCTGCTCGCGGAGATTCGAAATCCCGGGGCATGCGCACCGATCACGACCAGTCCGCCGGCGCCGTAGCGCGCGTGCCACGCCTTCACGTATGGCAGCGTCCGCAGCGAATTCGGGCGGCAGAAGTCCCAGAACTCGATCAGCACGGGACGACCGCGCAGCCCCCACATCGAAAGCGGTGGCGAGTTCAGCCATTCCGCGCGCGCCGCGAACGGCGGCGCCGCGATCGTGTCCGTTGGCGGGCGCACCGACCTCGGCGCGGAAGCTAGCATCAACCGCGAGTCAGAAGTGGACCACTCCGCGCTCGTCAGCCAACCCTCGCAGCGCTGCGCCGATGCGCGAGCTCGCGCGCTCGCGAGGGTGATACCGGTGCGGAGCTTCGCGAGCGACAACAACGCGGGAGCTCATCCGGAGGTTCTCGACGCGCTGGCGGCCGCAAACGTCGATCACGCGCCCGCCTACGGCGCCGATCACTGGACCGAGCAGGCGGAGCGCTGCCTGCGCGCTGAGTTCGGCGAGCAGGCGCGCGCCTTCCCGGTGTGGGGCGGAACCGCCGCGAACGTGCTCGCGATCCGCTCGACCTGCCGCGCCTGGGAGGGCGTTGCGTGCACCCATGTGGCCCATATCCAGGTCCACGAGGCCGGTGCGCCCGAGCGGATCGCCGGCGTCAAGCTCTATCCGCTCCCGGCCCCAGACGGAAAGCTGCGACCGCAGCAGATCGATCCGCTGCTCGCCGGCTCGGGCGACGAGCATGCGGTTCAGTTGCGACTCGTCTCGCTCACCCAGGCGACCGAGCTTGGGAGCTCCTACACGCCGGTCGAGCTGCGCTCGCTCTGCGATCACGCCCACGAGCTCGGCTTGCTCGTGCACCTGGATGGGGCGCGTCTGGCCAATGCTGCTGCGCATCTCGAGCTGCCGCTGCGCGCGCTCACAACCGACGTTGGCGTCGATGTGCTGTCCTTCGGTGCGACGAAGCTCGGCGCCCTCGGTGCGGAGGCTGTCGTCTTCCTGCGCGAGGACCTCGGCGTCGACTTCGCGTTCCTGCGCAAGCAAACCGGGCAGCTCGCGTCAAAGATGCGCTTCGTCTCCGCGCAACTCGTCGCGCTGCTCACCGACCAGCTCTGGCTACGCCTCGCAGTGCACGCAAATGCGATGGCGAGCCGCCTCGCAGCCGGGGCCGGGTCGATCGAGGGCGTTCACATCACCCAGCCCGTCCAGTCAAACCAGGTCTTTGCGACGCTGCCGGCCGATGCGATCGAGCCACTGCAAGCACGCTTCCCGTTCTACGTTTGGGATCCGTCTCGCGCGGAGGTGCGCTGGGTCTGCTCGTGGGACACGCAGCCAGAAGAGGTCGATGAGCTGGTCGCCGCGCTGCGCGTAGCGGCCGGCTAGCCGACTCGCGCCCGACGGTTCTTGGTGGTATGAACTTCGGCATGTTCGCGCGGTTTCGCAAGCTCGCGTGCCGCTCCGACCGGATCGTTCGGTGCAGCAGCGGCCACCTCTACACGACGATGTGGATCTGGGGTGGCTCAATAAAGGCGGTGCGGCTCGGTAGCCGTCGTTATCAGCGTTGTCCTGTTGGTCGCCACTGGGCGATGGCGCGCCTCGTGGATCCGGACTCGCTGACGCCCGAGGAGCGCGAGGCCGCCGGCGCGACGCACGACGTCCGGATACCGTGAGCTACGGAGACTGGGCGATCTCGCCCCGCAAGCGCTGGCTGTGGGGGCTTCTGACCGCTTCGATCCTCCTCGCGCTGGTGGCCCTCGCGATCGCGGCACTGATCGCCACGGTCGACGGCAATGGCTATGCCCTCGTCGTGCTCGCCCTCGCGCTCGCCGGCGCGTACCTGAGCGGGCGCGCCTGCGCCCGGATGCCGAACGTGGCGCTGCGCATCGACCCCGAGCAGATCACTGTGACCGGGCCATTGCGCACGTTCCATGTGCTGGCGCGCCACGCCGACGCGTTCGTGGCAGAGGTCCGACCGACCGTGCTCGGCAGCCAGCCGACGATCGTGCTCCGCCACGACGCCTACCGCTCGATTCCGGTTTGGATGTTCACCCGCTTCGCATCATCGGCTCGCACCGAGGACGCGGTCGGCGAGCTCACGCAGACCGTCGATGAGCTCAACGACGCGCTCCGCAACGCCAAGGGCGAAGCCGCGCCGGCGTCGATCCCCGCCTGAGCGTCTCACGCGACGGCTTCGCTCGGCCGATACATCACCGGCATGCGGGTCAGACGTCCCTTCCAACTCGCGCTGCTCGTCACGCTCCTCTTCGCGGCCGGCTTCGAAGCGATCCCGCGCACGATATCCGCGATCAACGCGATCAAAGAGCGCCATGAGCTCGCGCTCGCGCGCAGCGCAGTCGCCCACGTCCGCTTGCCGCCGGGCTTTCGCCGAACCTCCTCACGGCTGCAGCTTCTATCCCTGTTACCTCAGTGCCGACTCATCGACCCTCACAGCGAACGCGCTGCCGGCGACTCTGGCCTCCCTGCACGCGCGATGGCAGCGCCCCCGCCCACTCTGCCGAGCACCGGACGCGAAGCTCACGTGCGCGATCACCGGCACGCTCCAAGGCCAGCTGATCACCGTCGTACTGGCCCCGGCAGACCCCGGCTCACGGCTGGAGATCGCCGGCCCCTGATTCGACGCTAGGCCCGGGCAGGAAGTCCGCAACGACCGCCTTTCACACCGGCACGCGCCGATCCGAGTACGGTTGGAGAGCGCCGCCCGGATCCGGGCGGCGCTTGAGCCAATAGGGGGTACCGATATGTCCTACGCAGTTGTGCACCACTTCGCCGGCGGCACCGAAGACCAGTACAACGCGTCGCTCGCTGCGGTGCATCCGTCCGACGCCCTGCCCGAAGGCCAGACGTTTCACGTGGCCGGCCCGACCGACGACGGCTGGATGATCGTTGCGATCCATGAGTCGAAGGGCAGCTGGGAGAAGTTCCGTGACGAAACGCTCGGGCCGAAGATGGCCGCAGGCATTGACGGGGGCTTCGCGTCACCGCCGCAGGAGACGACGTTCGAGATCCGTCACCACGAGACGGCCTGACGGCGGCTCGTCGTCGGCGAGGCACGGCGGCCGTCGCGTTGGGCGTGACACGTCCAGGGTCGCCCCCTCACACTGCTGCATCGCGTAGGTCGGAGCAAACAGCGGAGTCGGAGGATTATCCGGCCCGGTAGGCTCGCGGTGATGAGCGAGCGCCGCTATTCCCGCTATCGCGTTCTGACGGGTCCTGACGATGATCGCTTCTGCGAACGCGTCAGCGAAGCCTTGGACCTCGGCTACGTCCTTCACGGCGGGCCGGCGATCACCACGAGAGACGGTCTCGGGTACGTCGCCCAGGCGGTTGTCTGGACGTCCGAAGGGCCACCTCCGCCTCGGCCCGAGACGCGTTTGACGACGCTCGACCATTGCGTGATCCAGGTTTCCGACTGGGGCGCCTCGAACGCGTTCTACCGCGATGTACTTGGCGCGGAACTTGTTGATCGCGGTGGCGGCGCCTGGGCCTACCGGTTTGGCGGTCAGCAGCTAAACGTCCACGGACCGGGTGTCGTTGCGACGGGTCCCGACGCCCGCGTGCCGGTAGCGCCGGGCAATAGCGACCTTTGCTTGTGTGGCCCGGCGCCCTCGCGGAAGCGATCCATTGAACGAGCACGGCATCGCTGTGGAGCAGGGACCAGTCAAACGACACGGCGCTCAGGATCCGGGAACCAGCGTCTACTCCGCGATCCCGACGGAAGCCTCATCGAGTTCATCTCCTACGATCGGTAACGCCCTATTGCGCTTTGCGAGCGTCAGCCGAGGAGCCACTGGTGCTGCCGGTTCGTGCGGGATGACGCGCCTCGGGCCAGCCGCTCAGCCGGTTGCGCTTCAGCGGTCCTCGACGAGTTCGTAGAGCAGTCCGTCGGGCGCACGGAAGTGTACGTAGCGCTGGCGATCGTTCTCGGCCGGCTCATCGACCGCAATGCCGGTCGCTCGAAGCTCGACGATCGCGTCATCGAGATGCTCCACGCGGAACCCGATCGACCGGTCGGTGTCACCCATGCCATGCGGATCGGCGACAGCGAAGTGCGATCCGTCGGGGAGCGCGTACAGGTCCGCCTCGACACCGCCGACCTGCGTGCGACGCAAGCCGAGGATGTCCTGGACAAAGAGCGACATCTCAGCCCGGTGCTCGGTCGCAGTGCCCGCAAACACAAGCCCGAGTATCCGCACGCGGGGAGCGTATGCCACTACACCCCCGGCCGCTTGTTGCGCGAGGGGGGGCAGAGCCCACAAGGGAGCGATTTGCCGCTCCGCCGAGCGGGGGGGAGCGGTCGCGCGCTGACAGTGTCTACTCTCGATCGCGTGCGGGCGACCGCGGTCCTTCGAGTTCGCCGGCATTGTCGAGCAACTGGCTCTGGAGGTAGCGGAAGATCGCCGGGTCAAATTCGGTCTCCGTTTCGAGATCGTCGGCCACGGGCGAGGCCTTACCCCGGATCAGGCGCCGGGAGTCCGACGCGAACGGTTCCTAGGCGTACTGTTCGGCCGATCGGCCTTACGATCCCCGCGCCTCATACCGGCGGCCGCCGCGTTAGGACGTGACGGCGTCCAGGGTACGAAGTCAGGCCGCTTACGCTCCTCCTTTTCGCGCGATGGGAGAGTCTGACTAGCGTCGGGGGGAGATGCCTGCTTTGGTTCTGTCGAGCAATCGTGCTGGGTGGTCGGAGCCAGATCGAGATATCGCGCATCGGGTCAAGCGATGCGTGTACGCGACCGATGTACTGGCAACGAAGGCTCTGCGCGATGTTCTCCGGACTGCTCGCCACATTCGCCGTCGCAGCGCACGCCGCATCCGCTGGCGTCGTTGCCGTGAAGTCGTTGCGGACTAGCGGCATGCACAACCTGAGCGGGCTGGACAAAGAGGTTGGCGTGCTCCTGGTTGTGGCGTGCGCCGCTGCGGTCGTGAAGGGGCGTCGGCTACGGGGGCATGAGCCGTCGCGAGTGGTACGGCGCGTGTACCTCCGCTCACCGCATTGGCATGAGGTGCGCGCTCGCGAGCTCAACCGTGCCGGGCACCGTTGCGAGCGCTGCGGTGTCCGCAGCCACCTCGACGTGCACCATAGGAGCTACCGCCGACTGGGGCACGAGAAGAGCCGCGACCTGAAAGTGCTGTGCCGAGCCTGCCATAGCCGCGCGCACGGAAGACGCAGGTGACCGCCGACATCAACACCCTCACGGGGACCGCCATGCCGGGTCCTCACGCCGAGGGGCGTCAAGCGTCAGCGACTCTTCGGGGCTTAAGCGCCGGGTCGCGTGCTCGACGACAGACGCCTTCGGGATTCGGCGCGATCGGAACGGCAGCGTGGCGGCAGTGTCGTGATGCCTCCATACCGGTTGCTCGGCTTTCCCGAGCGCGGTTAGGAAACGAATGCCTTCCGAACAGATGCGGCGGTCCATCTGTTCGTGCCGTGAATCGTTGGAACCTTCCTCCGCGTTCAGCTCTCGGCGATGTCTTCGAGCGGCATCCGCTTCCCGAGCATCGCGTTGATCTTTATCCGCCATTGGTAGTCGCGTCGGTTGCAGAGCCGATGCGCGAGCCGGACGTTGTCGGAGGTGAGGTGACCTCCGTGCATCTTGAGCCTCGGATAGTGGTCGGCCGTCGGCTCCCAATCAGAACACGCTGCTCTCGGGTCGAAGTAGCCGCGGCCCCGGAAGCAGTAGCACTGGGGCATCTCGCACCGCACGTCGATGATCTGCCCATCCCGGGCAAGTTGCCAAAGGATTCCGTGGACTTGCAGAGCGCTCGAGTTTCTCGACTGCCGTTTCTTCCTTGAGAGTCCGCGGGCATGTGCAGATGTCGCACCCGCGTGGGGGCAGCCGCCGTCCGGCCGCGGGGTCCCGCCCTAACCGCCGATCAGGCGCCGGAGAACCCGTCGCGCACTACCCACGCCAACGGCCCGCACCAACCGCACTCCTCAGCCAGCGAGCAAGCCGGTCGCACGCGCAAGCGCCCCCACGGACGCTCCCGCCGACCGGCTGCGCAGCTAGCCGATCGAACCGATCATCTCGAGCTGGATCAGCCGGTTGAGCTCGACCGCGTACTCCATCGGGAGCTCCTTCGTGACCGGCTCGATGAAGCCGTTGACGATCATCGCCGCCGCCTCGTCCTCGGTGAAGCCGCGCGAGCCCATGTAGAAGAGCTGGTCGTCGGAGATCCGCCCGACGGTCGCCTCGTGCGCGACGGTGACGTTGCGGGTTCTGGATCTGGATGTCGGGCCAGGTGTCCGAGCGCGAGATGCCGTCCATCATCAGCCCGTCGCACTGGACGCGCGCCTTCGAGCCCTGCGAGTTCTGGCCCATCCGCACGAGCCCGCGGTAGCCCATGACCCCGCCGTCCTTGGAGATCGACTTGGCGAGGATGTTCGAGGTCGTGTTCGGCGCGAGGTGGACGACCTTCGCGCCGGTGTCCTTGTGCACGCCTTGCCGGCGACGCCGACGTTGAGGTGGTCGGCGCGCGCGCCCTCGCCCAGCAGGAAGGAGCCCGGGTAGAGCATCACGTACTTCGCGCCCATCGAGCCGCCGACCCACTCGACGGTGCCGTGGGCGTCGACGCGTGCGCGCTTGGTGTTCAGGTTGTAGACGTCCTTCGACCAGTTCTGAACTGTCGTGTAGCGCGCCTTGGCGCCCTCGTGGACGAAGATCTCGACGACCGCCGAGTGCATCGAGTTGACGCTGTAGGTCTGCGCGGTGCAGCCCTCGATGTAGTTCACGTCGGAGCCCTCGTCGGCGATGATCAGCGTGTGCTCGAAGGTGCCCTCACCGGCGCCCTCCATGCGGAAGTAGGCCTGCAGCGGCAGGTCGCACTGACGCCCGGGGGACGTAGACGAACGCGCCACCCGACCAGACCGCGCCGTGCAGCGCCGCGAACTTGTTGTCCGACGGCGGCACGCACTTCTTCATGAAGTACTTCTGGACGAGGTCGGGGTACTCGTTGACGGCGGTGTCCATCGAGCAGAAGAGGATCCCGAGCTTCGCGTACTCCTCCTTGAGCCCCTCGTAGACCGGCTCCTGGCGCCAGACGCCGACGACGCCGGCGAGGTGCTCGCGCTCGGCCTGCGGGATGCCGAGCGTCCTCGTAGGTGTGCTTCATCTCCGCGGGAACGTCGTCCCAGGAGTCGAAGCGCCCTGTTGTCGGGGGGGAGTAGAGCACGAGGTCGTCGAAGTTGAGCCCCGAGAGGTCGAGGACCCCAGGTCGGCATCGGCTTGCGCTGGAAGATCCGAAGGACTGTGCTCGCGCTGCTCGCGCCATCCAGTCCGGCTCGCCCTTGATCCGCGACAGCTCGCGGATCACCTCGCGCGAAACGCCCGTTGCGCGCGACGAGCTCACCCTTCTCGGTCTCGATGATCGGGCTTGGCCTGTTGATCGTCGCCATCTAAAACCTATCTTAGCGGTCGGGATCCTCGCCCGGAGCAGCTTGCCGCCGGCGCCCGGGCCTGTGCTAGTCGGTTGCGGCGCCCACGGGCCAGCTGCCGTCGCCCGGTGATCGCGTGGCGGACGGCCTTGAGCACAGCAGCGCGCACTTGCGACGCGTCGCCGAGACGGGGATCCCGAGCAGCGTCGAGCATCCAGTCGGCGTCGAGCGTCCCGGCCTCCTCGACGTCCATCCCGATCAGCTCCTCGGAGGCGATCGACGCCGCCGCCTGCGAGATCGCGCAGCCGTGGCCCTTGAAGCGCAGGTCGGCGATCCGGCCATCGCGCGACCGCGATCTGCACGCCGAGCTCGTCGCCGCAGAGCGGGTTGTACTCGTGGGCCTCGAGGTCGTGGCGGCTCGAGCTCGCCGAAGTTCCGCGGACGCTTGTAGTGCTCGAGGATGAAGTCGCGGTAGAGGTCGTCCATCAGCGCGACGAATACGCTCCTGCGCCTCGGCGGACCGCCGTCGACGAGCGCGTCGACGTCGTCGGGCACGTTGTAGGCGGCGAAGCTCGCGCGCGCGGTGGCGGGGACGCCGAGCCGCGCCATCAGCGGCTGCGCGCAGTGGTGGCTCGCGCGCACGCAGACGCCCTCGCGGCCGAGCAGCTCGCCGACGTCGTGCGGGTGGATGCCGTCGACCGCGAAGAGACGAGCGCCGCCGCGGTCGTCGGCGCTCGGCGGCCCGTACACGCTCGACGCCGTCGAGCGCGCGCGAGCCGCTCGAGCGCGTGCGGCGGTCAGCGCGCGCTCGTGGTCGCGCACGCGCGTCCATGCCGAGCGCCGCCAGGTAGTCGACGGCGGCGCCGAGGCCGACCGCCTCGGCGATCATCGACGTTCCGGCCTCGAACTTCCACGGCAGCTCGTTCCAGGTCGAGCGCTCGCGCTCGACGCGCTCGATCATGTCGCCGCCGGCGAGGAACGGCGGCATCTGCTCGAGCAGCTCGGCGTCGGCCGTGGAGCACGCCGATGCCGGTCGGCCCGAGCGCCTTGTGGCCGGTCCAGGCGTAGAAGTCGGCGCCGATCGCCCGACGTCGACCGGCATCTGCGGCACCGCCTGCGCGCCGTCGATCAGCACGAGCGCGCCGGCGTCGTGGGCGCGGCGCACGATCTCGGCGACCGGGTTGATCGTGCCGAGCACGTTTGAGACGTGGGCGAGCGCGACGAGGCGCACGTCGCCGCGGGCGAGCTCGGCGTCGAGCTGGTCGAGCGAGAGCATGCCCGTCGCTCGTCGACGTCGAGGTAGCGCAGCTGCGCCCCGGTCGCCTGCGGTCGCGAGCTGCCAGGGGACGATGTTCGAGTGGTGCTCCATCTCGGTGATCGAGCACCGCGTCGCCGGGGCGCGAGGTTCGCGCGCGCCCACGAGTAGGCGACGAGGTTGATCGCCTCGGTCACGTTGCGCGGTGAAGATCGTCGCCGGCGCGCTCGCCGCCGGTGAACGCCGCGATCCGCTCGCGCGCGCCCTCGAACAGCGCGTCGGCCTCCGCGCGAGCGGGTAGACGCCGCGGTGGATGTTCGCGTTGTGGTTGCGGTAGTAGTCGTCGAGCGCCGCGAGCACCGACTCGGGCTTCTGCGAGGTGGTCGCCGAGTCGAGGTAGACGAGGCGCTTGCCGTCGATCCTCCGCGCGAGGATCGGGAAGTCGGCGCGGACGTCGAGCGCGGTCGAGTGGTGTCGGCCATCGTCACCTCGCCAGCGCGTAGCGCTCGATGTCGGCGCGCCGCCGCGGCGAGCTTGCTGCCGATGCGCGTCGCGGATCAGCTGCCTCGAGGTGGGGGTCGTCGAGCTGCACGATCAGCGGCTCGAAGAAGCCCTCGACGATCACCCGCACGGCCTGCGGCCGCGTCAGGCCGCGCGACTGCATGTAGAAGATCAGAGTGCTCGTCGAGCTCGCCGACGGTCCCGCCGTGCGAGGCCGAGACGTCGTCGGCGCCGACGAGCACCGAGGGGATCGCATCCAGCTCGGCCTCGCGCGAGAGCAGCATCGAGTGGAACTGCAGGTAGGTGTGGCTCTGCTGGGCGCCCTGGTTGATCTTGATCAGGCCTTCGAAGCTCGCGCGGCTCGAGCCGCTCGCGGCGCCGCGCCAGTGGACGTCGCCGCCGGATGGCCCGGTCTCGTGCAGGTCCACGGCGAACACGTCGAAATGCTCCTCGCGCTCGCTGAAGAGGAGTCCGCGGAAGGCCATGTCGCCGCCCGGGCCGGCGATCGCGATCTCGTCGTGGTGACGGATCAGGGCCCGCCGAGCAGCGCCGGCAGCCAGTGGCAGTAGGCGTCGCGGCCGACCTCGACGACCGAGGTCGAGACGTCGTGGACCTCGCCCGAGCCCCAGTCGCGCAGCTGCGTCAACCGGCAGCGCGCGTTGTCCTCGAGATAGAGCTCGAATTGGCCGGCGTGCAGCGACTGGCCCTCCGCCTCGCGGGCGAGGCCGTATTCGCGCAGGCGGATCGCGCTGCCGCGGTCGCCGATCGCGAGCGTGTGGGCGTATTGCGCGGTCCGGCCTTCGCTGATCTCGTAGACGATCTGGAACGGGTCGTCGATCGCAGCTCCGGCGGGACATAGAGGAAGGCGCCTCCGCTCCAGAACGCGGCGCTCGCGGCCTCGAGCTTGTGGCGGTCCACCGGCAGGCGTCGCAGGTAGTAGCGCTCGAACAGCGCCGTGTGCTCCTGCGCGGCGTCCTCGAGCTGCAGAGGATCACTCCGCGCTCGGCCAGCTCGGCGTCGAGCTCGACGTGAACGACCGAGGAGTCGCGCTGCACGAGCACCCCGGCCGCCGGCGCGCCGTCGAGGATCGCCGGTCGGGACGGGTCGGGCGCGTGCTCGCGTGCCTCGAGCGCGTCGATCTCGAGCGCCTCGAAGGCTTGTCGCCCAGAACCCGGAGCGCCGCCAGCTCGGCAGCGGGAGCCGCTCGTAGGCCGCGCGTGCGAGCGCCCGGGACTCCGCCAGCGACATCCGCGGCGTGCCGCGTCCGTCGAGCGGGTGGTTGAGCGCGGCCTCGCGACGCGCGCCGGCCTTGCGCGGCGCAGGCGTCTCGCTAGGCACGCGCGGCGACCTCTTCGCGGATCGGGTCGTACCCGTCGCGCTCGATCCGCTCGACGATCTCCGGGCCGCCGTCGAGCACGACGCGGCCGTCGATCATCACATGGACGAACTGCGGCTTGATGTAGTCGAGGATCCGTTGGTAGTGGGTGATGATCAGCGCACCGACGCCCTGCTCGGCGTGGAGCTTCGCGACCCCCTCGGCGACCGTTCGCAGCGCATCGACATCGAGCCCGGAGTCGGTTTCGTCGAGCACCGCGAGCTGTGGGCGCAGCATCGCCATCTGGAGGATCTCGGCGCGCTTCTTCTCGCCGCCGGAGAACCCGTCGTTGAGGTGGCGGCTCGTGAACTTCCGGTCGACATCGAGCAGCTGCACCGCGCGCTCGAGGGCGGTGCGGAACTCGGGCACCTTGATCGGCTCCTCGCGCTGAGCGTTGATCGCCATGCGCAGGAAGTTCGCGACCGACACGCCGGGCACCGCGACCGGGTACTGGAAGGCGAGGAACAGGCCGCGCCGCGCGCGCTCGTGCGGCTCGAGCTCGTTGAGCTCTTCGCCGTCGAGCAGGATCTGGCCGTCGGTCACCTCGTAGCTGGGATGGCCCATGATCGTGTTGGCAAGGGTCGACTTGCCTGACCCGTTCGGCCCGAGCAGCGCATGCAGCTCGCCCGCGCGGACCGTCAGGTCGACGCCCCGCAGGATCTCTCGGTCTTCGGTGCGGACATGCAGGTTGCGGATTTCCAACTCAGCCAAGAAGGCCTCCTCTGCCGCGCCTAGGCGGCGACCGGCTTGTTCGGTGTCAGCGACTCGAGCTCGATCAGCTGCGGCTGCGGTACGAGCTCGGCGAGCGTCGTGCGCTCGAGCGTGTCGACGATCGAGCCGCGAACTCGCGTCCACAGCAGCTTCGTCGTGCAGACGCGCTGCGGATCCAGCTCGCGCACGCAGTGCATCGTTCCGTCGGGGTCACTCGAGATGCACTCGATCGGCGCGATCGCGCCCTCCAGCGCCTCGACGACCTCGGCCATCGTGATCAGCTCCGGGGCGCGCGAGAGCAGGTACCCGCCGTGCGCGCCACGCCGGCTGTCGACGAGCCCCGCGCGGCGCAGTCGCGCGACGAGGTGCTCGAGATATGCCAGCGGGAGGCCTTCGTGCTCGGCGATCTCGGCCAGCGGCACCGGGTCGTCGCTGTCGCGCCGCGCGAGATCGACCATCACGCGCACGCCGTACTCGGCTCTGGTTGAGAACATCATCGACGAATAACCTACCTCGGCGGTAGGGTATCAGGCCACCCCGTATCGGCCTCGCCCCATGCGCCGCGTGGGAGGCTCGCCGGCCGCCGTGGGCCGCGCGTGGGAAACTTGAAACAGCGGTGGCGCGGAGCCCCGCCGCCGCGCTATACTTTTTATAGCAATGAATCCAGACAAGGTTTCAGGAGTTTTCAGATGAGCCCTTCGGGTGCCGAGTTCATCCGTCAGATCAAGGCCGGGATCGAGGAGATCGATCCGGCGGCCGTCAGCGAGCTCGTCGGCAACGGCGTTGCGATCATCGACGTGCGCGAGAGCGACGAGTGGGCGCAGGGGCACCTGCCCGGGGCCAAGCATGTCCCGCGCAGCTACCTCGAATCGCGGATCGAGGGCGTTGTGCCCGATCGCGCCCAACGCGTCGTGCTCTACTGCGCGTCCGGCAACCGCTCGGCGCTTGCCGCGCACACGCTGAGCAACGACCTCGGCTACGAGCACGTCGCATCGATGACGGGCGGGATCACGCTCTGGAAGGACCGCGGCTACGAGGTGGTCGTCCCGCGCACGTTCACCCCCGAGCAGCGCGAGCGCTACTCGCGCCACCTGCTGATCCCCGAGATCGGTGAGTCCGGCCAGCGCAAGCTGCTCGACGCGAAGGTTCTGCTGCTCGGCGCGGGCGGGCTCGGTTCGCCGACCGCGCTCTACCTCGCGGCTGCCGGCGTCGGCACGATCGGCATCGTCGACGACGACGTAGTCGACCTCTCGAACCTCCAGCGCCAGGTGATCCACAACACAGCGCGCATCGGCGTGCCGAAGGTCGAGTCCGCGGAGGAGACGATCCACGCGCTCAACCCTGACATCAACGTCGTGCCCTACAAGACGCGGCTCGACGCCTCCAACATCATGGAGATCATCTCCGGCTATGACATCGTCGTCGACGGCGTCGACAACTTCCCGACGCGCTACCTGCTCAACGACGCGAGCGTGCGCCTGAAGATCCCGGTCGTGTCGGCGTCGATCCTCGGCTTCGACGGGCAGCTCTCGGTCTTCAAGCCATATGACGGGCCTTGCTACCGCTGCCTGTTCCCCGAGCCGCCGCCGGCGGAGCTCGCGCCGTCCTGCGGCGCCAATGGGGTCCTCGGCGTGCTGCCCGGGACGATGGGCCTGCTCCAGGCGACCGAGGTGATCAAGCTGATCACCGGCGCCGGCGAGCCCGCGATCGGACGCCTGCTGCTCTACGACGCGCTCGCCGGGACCCTCGACGAGCTCAAGATCCGTCGCGACCCCGAATGCCCGATCTGCTCCCGCGACCCCGCGTCGATCACCGACGAGGAGATGGGCGTGTTCCCCGACTACGACGCCTTCTGCGCGGCGGCGGGGTAGGTTTCCCAGGATGCCGACGATCAAGATCCCCCCGGTCCTGCGTCCCTCGGTCGGCGGCGAGCGCGAGGTGCCAGCCGAGGGCGTGGACGTGCGCTCCGTTCTCGCGAGCCTCGTCGCCGCCCACCCAGCCACCGAGTCGCAGCTTTTCGGCGCGGACGGCCAGCTCAACCGCTACGTCAACGTGTATCTCAACGACGAGGACGTTCGCGTGCTCGACGGGCTCGACACGGCGGTCGGCGCGCAGGATGTGCTCGTTATCTTGCCGGCTATGGCCGGCGGTAGCTAGCAGCTATCGTCTGTAAGGCGATGGGAGCACGGGAGCTCGAAAATCGCCCCTGCGGCGGGCGCTACGCCGACGTCGTGCAGTCGATCGGGAACACGCCGCTCGTCGAGCTGCGCAAGCTCTCGCCAAAGCCCGGCGTGCGCATCTGGGCGAAGCTCGAGTCGCGCAACCCGACCGGCTCGGTCAAGGACCGGGTCGCGCGCTCGATGCTCGAGGACGCCGAGGAGAAGGGCGCGATCGCTCCCGGGCAGGTGATCCTCGAGCCGACCTCCGGCAACACCGGCATCTCGCTCGCCATGCTCTGCAAGCTCAAGGGCTACCCGCTCAAGGTGGTGATGCCCGACAACGTCACAATCGAGCGTACGCAGCTGCTCCAGATGTGGGGCGCCGAGATCATCTCCTCGGAGGGCGCCAAGGGCTCGAACGGCGCCGTCGAGCTGGCGCTTGAGCTCGCCGCCGGCGACTCGCGCTATTACATGCCCTACCAGTACGGCAACGAGGCGAACCCGCGCGCGCACTACGACGGCACCGCGCTCGAGATCCTCGAGGAGCTCGACAGCGTCGCCGCGTTCGTCGCCGGGCTCGGGACGGGTGGCACGCTGATGGGCAATGGCCGGCGCCTGAAGGAGGTTCTCGGCGACAGCGTGAAGATCGTCGCGGCCGAGCCGATGCAGGGCGAGCCGGTCCAGGGGCTGCGCTCGCTCGACGACGGCTTCATTCCGCCGATCATCGACCTCTCACTGCTTGATCGGAAGATCTTCGTCACCAACCGCGACGCGATCGTCTGGACGCGGAAGTTGCTCGACGAGGAGGGCATCTTCGCCGGCGTGTCCTCGGGCGCGATCGCCCGCGTCGCGGCGCGCATCGCGGGCGAGCTCGACGAGGGGAACGTTGTCTTCATCGTCGCCGACGACGGCTGGCGCTACCTCTCGAGCGGCGTCTACACGCGCCCGCTCGAAGAGATCGAGAACCTCGAGTCGACCCTGTGGTGGTGAGCGCCGGCGCGGCGCTGGCGCCATGAAGATCTCCAGCACGCTCCGCGACGAGATCATCGCCCACGCGCTGCGCGGAAGCGCCGAACGAATGCTGCGGCATGGTCGGCTCCTCCGACGGCGAGCCCCGCCGCGTCTATCCCGCGACGAACATCCACGCGAGCCCGCTTCGCTACGAGATCGAGCCGGTCGAGATGTACCGGTTGCTCGGCGAGATCGAAGCTGCAGGCCTCGAGCTCGGCGCGATCTATCACTCTCACACGCGCAACGAGCCCTACCCGTCGCAGACCGACATCAACATCGCCGTGCCGCCGGAGCTCGGCCAGCCGCTGTGGCCGGGGACGACCTACCTGATCGTCGGTCTCGCCGGCGCGCAGCCGCTGCTACGCGGCTTCCGGATCGACGAGCACGGCGTCACCGAGCTCGACCTTACGATCACCTGACCCAGCATGCGCGCCCGCCCTTTGGCCGCCGCCGCCGCTGAGGCGACACGCGGGCCTAGGCGTAGACGGGCTCGCGCGCGCTCGAGATGATCGACTCGATCTCCTCGGCGGCGCGGTCGAACTCCTCATCCGAGAGGACCGGAGTGCCCTCGAACGGGAGGTCGCGCTGCAGCTCGAGCCAGGAGCGGCAGCCGGCGTACTCGTCGCGCACCTTGACCGTGACCGGTCGCGGGATGCGATACGTGCGCAGCAGCAGGACGTGCAGCGGATGCCGGCGCTTCCACTCGAGGCGCTTCTCGGCGTAGTCGGGCGTCCACACGTAGAACGGTGAAAGCGCATCGACGACGCGCGGATCGGTGACCGTGTACTGGGCGGCGACCTCGGCCCAGGCGCGGATGCGCACGCGGTCGGGCGGCAGCAGGGCGAGCGTCGACCGGGCGCCCGGCAGCGACGGCTCGCCGTCGGCCCAAACGCCCTCCTCGAGCGCGCGGCGCAGCTCGGGGCGATGGGACTCGCGTACGAGGTCCGAGCGCTGGTGGTCGAAGGTCGGGTAGAGGAAGAACCGCTCGTACTCGACCTCGAAGTGCTTTTGCGGCTCGCGAATCCCGCCCTTTCGGAGCGTGACGAGCTGCTCACCTTCGGCGAGCGCGCGGACGGTCACCGCCCATTCCTTGAAAGCAATTGGCATCACTGGATCAGAGAGTTCGAGATGAGCCGTCGCGAGGCGTTTGCAGGCGTTTCGCCAAGCGACCGCTACAGGATACGCAATCGTCCCGAAAACTCCAAATTTTGCTGCTATTTAGTAGTTTTCCGCGCTTTCGAGCGGGTCCCCAAATGCCCGTCGGAGCGCGCCTCGACGGCCTCGACGACGGCCGCGAAGTCCGCCTCCGCGTACCCCCGTTTCGCGGCGACCCGCAGATCTTCCAGCGCGAGCTCGGCGCTGCGAAAGCGCCCCCGGCCCGCTTGTTCGACGCACAGTGCGACGTCCTTCGCCATGTGCGCCGTGCGAAACAGTGGCGTGTAGTCGTGCTCGCGCATCGCCGGACCCTTCGCTTCGAGCATCTTCGATCCGCCCGAGCCGCTGCTCAGCACGGCCACCACCGCGTCGAGGTCGAGTCCGCCGCCGGTCGCCGCAATCAGCGCCTCCGCGACGGTTACCGCGTTGGCCGCCGCCACGGCGTTGTTGATCACCTTGATCGCCTGGCCATCGCCGAGCGGCCCCGCATGGATGACCCGGGCGCTCATCGCCGCGAGCGCCGGCCGCGCCCGCGCGAAATCGCCGTCAGCCCCGCCGACCATGATCGTCAGCGTGCCGTCGCGGGCGGCGGGGGTCGAGCCGGTGACCGGCGCATCCACGAACCGCAGCCCGTGCCCGTGCAGCTCGCCGCCGATCGCCAGAGCGGCCTCGCGCCCGATCGTCGAGCAATCGATGCACAGGAGCCCCTCGCCGGCTCCGTGAACGACGCCTTCGCGACCGAGCAGCAGCTCCCTGACCTGCGAACCGTCGACGACCATCGTGATCACGAGCTCGACGCTCGCCGCAAGCTCTGCCGGGGTTGCGGCGACCTCGCCTCCGTGCTCAGCCGCCCAGCGCTCGGCCTTCTCGCGCGTGCGGTTCCAGACCGCCACGTCGAACTCGGCGCGGCGTAACGAAGCCGCCATCAGGTGGCCCATCATCCCGAGCCCGATGAAGCCGATCCGCGGCTTTGCCACCATCCCCGGCAGCCTACCCCGCGCCGAGTCGGGGCTGGCGCGGGGCTTCTAGGCCGCGAGCGCGGCCGGCGCTGCGTGCTCGGTCTCGGCGAGGTGCTGGTGCGACGGGCAGTAGCCGTTGTGCGCCAGCGGGGTGCGCTGGCACGCCGTGCCCTTGCGCGTCAGCGCGCGGCACTGCAGCGGGTTCCCCTCCGCATCGCAGCCGGCCGGTGGCAGCGACGCGATGAACTCGTCGGCAAGCGCGACGTAGCGCTCGATGATCGAGTAGACCTGCTGCTGGCGCGCGACCGGGAAGTAGCAGCGCACATCGGCGAACAGCGTCCGCGCTGGCCGCGCGAAGTAGTGGCGGTCGGTCGCCAGGCGCCGGACCGCTCCCTCGCAGGCGTGCAGGACGTACAGCTGGTCATCCATGTAGTGGCGCCCGCCGTTGCGCTGTTCGACCATCGGAGCGAGCTCCCTGAACATCCCCCGGCTGAACTGATACATCGGGTCCGCCTTCCGTTGTGCTCGGCGCGCCTCGGGGGGCACGCCTCCTCTCATCTCAGCGGTCCAGTGTGCTCCGGCTGTATGAAGGCGACTATTCGGGCGTGTTAGGCCTGGCTTAAGCGACCCGGCTCCGCATCCGTCCGGGCGGTCGCTCAGCGCCACAGCTCGAGCCGCGGCGCTCCGCCGGCGTCGAGCACCGTGTGGCACGCGTCGAGTGCGGGATCTGCCTGCGGGTGATCGGTTCGGCAATGGACCCCGCGCGTCTCCCGGCGGGCAAGCGCACAGCGAGCGATCGCCCGCGCGAGCGGGTGCGGATCTTCGAGTAGGCGCTCGAGGCCCTCGGCGCTTCGACGCAACCCCGCCAGCTCCCACAGAGCGGACTTCGTGGCGCCGTCCACCGCGAGGCTCGGCGTCGCGACGGGCTCCGGTCGCGCGCGCCCGCGAGCCGGCTCGGTGACCGCGGCGCGCGCGGCGCGGGCGCCCCACACGAAGCACTCGCTGAGCGAATTGGACGCGAGCCGGTTGGCGCCATGCAGGCCGGTGCACGATGACTCGCCGACGGCGAACAGGCCCGGCAGGCTCGAGCGGCCGTCGAGGTCGGCGACGATCCCGCCGACCATGTAGTGCGCGGCCGGGGCGACCGGCACGAGCTCGCGCGTCACGTCGAGGCCGGCTTCCGCGAGCGACTCGACGATGTTCGGGAAGAGCGCCGGGTCGACCTCGCGCATGTCGAGCCAGACGCAATTGCCACCGCTCGCCGCCAGCAGTGCGTCGATCGCGCGGCTGACCTCGTCGCGCGGGGCGAGCTCGTCGACGAACCGCTCGCCGGCGTCGTCGACCAGCAGGCCGCCTTCGCCGCGGATCGCCTCCGTCATCAGGAAGCCTTCGCGACCCGGCACCCCGATCACCGCCGTCGGGTGAAACTGCATGAACTCGAGGTCCGCGAGCTGCGCACCGGCGGCGTGCGCAAGCAGCATCCCCGTCCCGAGCGAGCCCGGCGGGTTCGTCGTCCTCGACCACAGCGCGGCCGCGCCGCCGGCACAGATCACGACCGCGCGGGCATGTACCCGCCGGCCGTCGTCACAGCTCACCCCCGCACAGCGCCCGTCCGCGGACAGGAGCGCTGTGGCGCGCGCGTGCTCGAGGATCGCGATCCGCGGTTCGGTCGCGGCGAGCGCCGAGAGCTGGCGGACGACGCGCCGCCCGGTCGCGCTACCGCCGGCGTGCACGATCCGCCGCACCGAGTGGCCGCCCTCGAGCCCGAGCGCCAGCCGGCCATGGCGGTCCGCGTCGAAGTGCACGCCAAGTCGTTCGAGCTCGCGAACGCACGCCGGCGCCTCGGCGCAGAGCACGCGCGCAGCCGACTCGCGCACCAGCCCGCGCCCCGCGATCTGCGTGTCGCGCAGGTGCGCCTCGAGGCTGTCCTCGACCGATAGCGCAGCCGCCAGCCCGCCCTGCGCCCAGTAGCTCGCGGTCTGCGCGAACGAGGAGGCCGCGAGCAGCGCGACCGTCGCGCCTTCGGCCGCCGCGACGAGCGACACGTACAGGCCTGCGGCGCCCGCCCCGACGACGGCCAGGTCGGCCTCGATGGGGGCGCTGCCGGACATGCGGGCTGTACCGTACCTCGATGTCCGCGCCGGTCTATCTGAGCCATCCGGCGGTCCTCGAGCACGACACCGGTGCCCACCCGGAGAGCGCCGACCGGATCCGCGCGATCGAGGCGCAACTCGACCGCGTCGGCTGGCACGGCTTCGAGCGCCGCGAGGCGCCGCGCGTCGACCGGGCGCTGCTGGAGCATGTCCACTTCCGCGAGTACGTCGCCGCCGTTGCGGCCTACTGCGAGCGCGGCGGGGGCGCGATCGACGCGGACACCATCGTCGCTCCCGGCTCCTGGGAGGCGGCCCTGCGCTCCGCGGGCGGTGCGGTCGAGCTCGTCGAGCTGCTGCTGACAAACGCGGCGAGCACGGGCTTCGCCGCCGGGCGACCGCCGGGCCACCACGCCAAGGCCGCGCGGGCGATGGGTTTCTGTCTGTTCAACAACATCGCCCTGGCCGCGACTCACGCGCTGCGCGAGCACGGTCTCGACCGCGTCCTGATCCTCGACTGGGACGTCCATCACGGCAACGGCACGAACGACATCTTCGCCCGCAGCCAGAGCGTCCTGTTCATCTCGATCCACCAGGCCGGCCTCTGGCCGGGAACCGGTCCCGCGACCGACCACGGCGCGGGCGACGGCGCCGGCTTCACCGTGAACCTGCCGGTCCCCGCGGGCTCGGGCGACGACGTCTATTGCGGCCTCGTCGCCGAACGCGTCGTCCCGCTCGCGCGCCAGTTCGAGCCGCAGCTCGTGCTGGTCTCGGCGGGCTATGACGCGCACGCCGAGGATCCGCTCGCCGATTGCGCCGTCAGCGACGAGGGCTTCGCGGCGATGACCGCGGCGGTGCGCGAGCTGTGCGCTGATTTGGGGGTGCCGCTTGGTCTGGTACTGGAGGGCGGCTACGAACTCACAGCGCTCGCGCGGTCTGTCGAGCTCACGCTTCGTGAGCTTGCCTCGACGCGGCGCGGCTGAGCGGCGCGCGCTTGGCGACGAGCGACTCCCACGCCGCGAGGACGCGCGCCGCCATCACGTCCGTCGCAAACTCGGCCGCGCGCTCGCGGCCCGCGATCCGTGGCTCGGGCTCAGCGAGCGCGGGCGCGAGCGCGGCACTCCAGAGCTCGTGGTCGAACGGCGCGCACAGCGTGCCCTCGATTCCCGCGAGCGCCTGCGCGTGGATTCCGACGGGCGTGGCGAGCACGGGCACATCGCAGGCGAGCGCCTCGAGCACCGCGAGCCCGTAGCCCTCCTGATCGGAGGGGACGAGCACCGCGTTGGCGGCGTTGATCGCGAGCGTGACGTGATCGGGTGCGGTCTGGCCGAGCGTCAGCAGCGACACCTCGCCGGCGAGCGCCCGCGCACGGTCGAAGCGCTTGCCCGCGCGCGCCGGGTCGGCGGGGAACAGCAGGTAGGGCCGCTCAGGGTCGAGCCCGAGCGCGAGACGCGCGGCGGCCCGAGGGATCGGGCGAAAACGCTCCATTGCGACGCCGATCGGCAGGATCGCGACCTCGCCGGGCAGCTCGGCCGCGAGCGCATCGGAGACCGCGGCGACGAGGTCCATGCGCGGCAGCACGGCGAGCGTCGCGCGCCGCGTGCGCGGGTGGCGCACATCCGTCCCGTGAAGCGTCACCGCGTGGGGGCTGTCGCGCACGGCGAGCGCCGGCCACGCGGTCAGGCCGAAGTGCGCGTGGACGACATCGAAGCGCTTGCCGTTGAAGCCCCGGCGCAGCGCCAGCGCCGCGCGCGGGTAGGAGCCCATTCCGGGCGGGAATTCGAACAGCTCGACTTCGACGCCCGGCAGGCGGCGCAGCGCGGCGACCTGGTCGCGGACGAAGCTGCCACGGCCCGGGCTCATCTGCGAGGGCGCCATGTTGGAGATGACGAGCGCCCGCACGAGGCCACCATATCCCGCGGTGCATCTGGAATCATCACGAACGTTGAGCTCGCCAGCGCCCCCACCGCGTGAGCGCCCGATCGCGGTCTTCGACTCGGGTGTCGGCGGCCTCACGGTGCTCCAGGAGCTGCTCGTCGAGCTGCCGCACGAGGACTTCCTCTACCTCGGGGACACCGCGCGCTTCCCCTACGGCGAGCACAGCGCCGCCGATCTCGAGCGGTTCGCGCTCGAGATCGCCGAGCACCTGCTCGCGCGCCGCGCAAAGCTGCTCGTCGTCGCCTGCAACGCGCTCAGCTCGGCTGCGCTGCCTTCGCTGCGCGAGCGGATGCTGTCGACGACGCTTGGCGTCGATGTGCTCGGCGTGATCGCGCCGGAGTCGCGGATCGCGGCGGCGCACAGCGCCAACCGGCGGATCGGCCTGCTCGCGACGACCGCGACGGTCGCGAGCCGCGCGTACGAGCGCGCCCTGCAAGGCACAGCTCCCGACGCGACGCTGACGAGCGTCGCCTGCCCTGGTCTCGCGCCGATGATCCAGGAGGGATTCCCGGTCGACCACCGCGTCGTCGACGCCGTGCGCGGCTACTGCGCGCCGCTTCGCGAAGCCGACGTCGACACGGTGATCCTCGGCTGCACCCACTACCCGCTGGTCGCCCCGATGCTCCAGCGAATGCTCGGCCCGGGCGTCACCCTGGTCAGCTCCGGCCGCGCGCTGGCGCTGTCGGTCGCGGCTTCGCTCGAGCTCGCCGGCCTTTCCAGCGAGGCCACCGGGGAGGGCGAGTACCGCTTCCTTTGCACTGGCGACGTCGAGGCCTTCCGCGCGGTGGGCTCGCGCTTCCTCCAGCTGCCGATCGAGCAGATCGAGCACGTCGAGCTGCGCTCGGCCGTGGCGGCGTGAGCGAGCGCAGCTACGCGCGGCGCGGCGGACGGCCTGCGCCCGGTGGCGTTCGAGGTCGACTTCGTCAAGCCCGCGACCGGCTCGGCGCTGATCAGCATCGGCGAGACGAAGGTGATCTGCACGGCGTCGGTCGAGCAGGGCGTGCCGCGCTGGCTTGCCGGCAGCGGTCGCGGCTGGCTGACCGCCGAGTACGGGATGCTGCCGGCCTCGACGGGCGAGCGCAAGGCGCGCGACGCGACGCGCGGGCGCCTCGACGGGCGGACGGTCGAGATCCAGCGGTTGATCGGGCGCTCGGTGCGCGCCGTCGTCGACCTCGAGGCGCTCGGGGAGCGAACGGTCCACCTCGACTGCGATGTCCTCCAGGCCGACGGCGGGACGCGCTGCGCGTCGATCACGGGCGCTTACGTGGCCCTCGCGCGAGCCACCTCGCGACTCATCGCGGCCGGCGATCTCGCCCGCAGCCCGCTGAACGGAGCGGTCGCCGCGGTGTCCTGCGGCGTTGTCGACGGCGCCAGCCTGCTCGACCTCGATTACTCCGAGGACTCCCGCGCCGAGGTCGACGCGAACGTCGTGATGACCGGCGACGGCGGCCTCGTCGAGGTCCAGGCAACGGCCGAGCGCACCCCGCTGACGCGCGCATCGCTCGACGAGCTGCTCGCCCTCGCGGCCGGCGCGATCGCGCAGCTGCGCACCCTCCAGGACGCCGCGATCGCAGCGCCCGTGGCCCAGTAGCGGACGCCCGCGGAGTGCGACGATGCCGCTGATTCTCGCGACGCGCAACGAGCACAAGCTGCGCGAGTTCCGCCGCCTGCTCTCGGTGACCGAGCTCGAGCAACTGCCGGAGACGGTCGAGCTGCCGCCCGAGACGGGGGAGACGTTCGTCGAGAACGCGCTCGACAAGGCGCGCGCCGCGGCGGCGCAGACCGGCCGCGCCGCGATCGCCGACGACTCGGGGATCGCCGCGGACGCGCTCGCTGGGCGGCCGGGGGTGCGCTCCGCGCGCTACGCGGGCGAGGAGGCGAGCGACGAGGAGAACCTCGCGCTGCTGATCGCGCAGGTGCCGCCGGGGAGCGGCCTGCACTACGTCTGCGCGCTCGTCTACGTCGACCCCGAAAGCGGCGAGGAGCGCGTCTTCGAGCGCCGCTGCGACGGCGTCATGTCGGCCACCCGCCGTGGCAGCGGCGGCTTCGGCTACGACCCCGTCTTCGTGCCCGTCGACGACGGCAGCGGCCGGACGATGGCCGAGCTGAGTGCCGCTGAGAAGGACGCGATCAGCCATCGCGGGCGAGCGCTGCGCGCGTTCGAGGAGTGGTTCACGGCGGAGCGCTGATGGATAGCGAGGAGGCCGAGAAGGGTCGGGCCGCAGCGCTCTCAGTCGCGTCGAACAGCGCGCTGATCGCGGCGAAGCTCGTCGCGGGCGTCGCCACGGGCTCGGTCGCCGTCCTCACCGAGGGCGTCCACAGCTCGATCGATCTGCTCGCGTCGATCGTCGCCTACGTCTCGGTGCGCAAGTCCGGTGAGCCCGCGGACGCCGAGTCACCGCTACGGTCACTACAAGCTCGAGAACCTCGCCGCGGCGACCGAGGGCGCGCTGATCCTGCTCGGCGCGGGGATCATCACCTACGAGGCGATCGCCCGGCTCGTGCGTGGCTCGCACGTCCACACGCTCGGCATCGGCATCGCCGTTGTCGCCGCCTCCGCGGTGGTCAACCTCGTCGTTTCGCGGATCATCGGTCGCCGCGCACGCGCGACCGGTTCGCCCGCGCTCGAGGGCGACGCGATGCACCTGAGCGCCGACGCCTATTCCTCGATCGCCGTTCTCATCGGTCTCGTCCTGATCGCCGCGACCCACGCCTACTGGCTCGACCCGCTCGTCGCGCTGACCGTCGCCGCTGGGATCGTGATCGCCGGCGTACGGTTGCTGCGCCGGGCATCGCGCGTCCTGATCGACGAGGCGCTGCCCGAATCGGACCTCGCCGAGGTTCGTGCCGCGATCCGCGAGGTCGGAACCCCGCGCGGGGTCATCGGCTTCCACGAGCTGCGCAGCCGCGCCGCGGGCTCGCGTCGCTACGTCGACCTGCACGTCCAGTTCGCCGTCGGGACGACGCTCGAGGCCGCGCACGGCACGGCGCACGTGCTGAGCGACGAGATCGCGCGCCGGCTCGACGGCGCCGACGTGCTCGTGCACCTCGAGCCGGCCGACCGCGTCCGACCGGACAGCCAGGGCGAACAGCCCTAGAGCAGGTTCGTTCCGGCCGCCAAGCCGACGGCGATCGCGACCGCGGCGTAGCCGTGGAAGTGGTTCAGCTCGAGCAGGACCGCGGTGACCAGGCAGGCCAGCACCGTGAGCGCCCATGGCAGCCGGGATAGCCGCACGGTGCGTATCTTTGCGGTTCGTGGCGACGAGAGCCTTTGCGGACGAACTGGCGGCGCGTGTCGAGCAGCGCGAGTCCCAGATCGTGCTCGGCCTTGACCCGGACCCCCAGCGCCTCTGGCCGGTCGCGGTCGACGCCGGCGGCGACGCGGGCGAGCGAGCCGCGGCCGCGGTCCTCGCCCACTGCCGGGCCGTGATCACCGCCGCCGCGCCGGCGTGCGTCGCCTGCAAGCCGCAGCTCGCCTGCTTCGAGCGGCTCGGCGCACCCGGGATCGCGGCGCTTCACGAGGTCGTCGCGGTGGCGCGCGCCGCGGGGCTGATCGTGATCGCCGACGGCAAGCGCGGAGATGTGCCCGTCACGGCCGCGGCGTACGCGCAGGCGCTCGCGGGCACCACGCCCGCGCCGTCCGGTCCCGTGGCGGGGCTCGGGGCCGACGCGTTCACGGCGAACCCCCTGCTGGGACGCGACGCGCTCGAGCCGCTGATCGCGACCGCTGCCGGCGTGTTCGTGCTCGTGCGGACCTCCAACCCGGGCGCCGCGGAGCTCCAGGACGTCGAGCTCGCGGCGGGCGGCGCCTTCTGGGAGCGGGTCGCGCGCCTCGTCGACGAGCTCGGGGTGCCGCGTGCCTGCGGGCTCAGCGACGTCGGCGCGGTGATCGGTGCGACCGTGCCCGAGCACCTGGCGCGCGCACGCGAGCTGATGCCCAGCGCCGTGTTCCTGCTGCCGGGGATCGGTGCACAGGGCGGTCGCGTCGAGGATCTCGCCGCCGCCTTCGTGCCCGGTCGGGCCGGCGGCCTCGTCAGCGCCTCGCGCGCCATCGTCGAGGCGCACGCGAGCGACGGGCGCGCGCCGGCGGCGGCGGCGCGAGCCGAGGCCGAGCGGTTGCGCGAGCTCGCCTGGCGCCTCGGCTGAGCAACGCCCGACCCCTTCAGTAGCCTCGCTGGTCGCATGCGGCGCGCGGTCGGGCGGACGATTGCGGTGGCGGCGGCGCTCCTTGTCTGCGCCGGCGCAAGCGCGCATGCCCGCACGCGAGGTGCAGGCGCCGGGCGTCTCTGCCGCCGAGGCGCTGCTCGTCGAAAGCGACACCGGTGCCACGGTCTATTCACGCAACGCCGGCCGCGAGGTCGCGATCGCGAGCGTGACGAAGATGATGACCGCCTACGTCACGCTCGAGCGCGAGCCGCTGACGCGACGCCTTGTCGAGCAGCCGTACGCCGCGGGCCCCGGCGAGTCGATCGCGGGACTCGTGGCGGGTCGCCACTACAGCGTCCGGCAGATGCTCGAGGCGATGTTGCTGCCGAGCGGCAATGACGTCGCCTACTCGCTTGCGATCGACGTCGGCGGCAGCATGCCGCACTTCCTCGCCGAGATGAACGCGGCCGCAGCTGCGCTCCACCTCGGCGATACGCACTTCGCGACGCCGATCGGCCTGGACACGCCCGGCAACTACTCGACCGCCCGCGACCTCGCGCGGCTCGCGGAGACCCTCTTGCGCGACCGCGCCTTCGCACGCATCGTCCGCAAGCCCGTCGCCTACCTTCCCGGCGGGATCGTCGTGCGCAACCGCGACACGCTGCTCGGTGTCTATCCGTTCGTCGTCGGCGTCAAGGAGGGTCACACCTCCGATGCCGGCTGGTGCTTCGTCGGCGCGGCGTCACGCCACGGCGTCCACCTCATCAGTGTCGTGCTCGGCGAGCAGAGCGAGGGCACTGAGTTCGCCGACACAGTTGCGCTCCTCCGCTACGGCCTGGCGCTCTATCACCGCGTGCGGTTCGCGATCCCCGGGCACGTGTACGCGACGGTCCCGGCCAACGGCGCCACGCAGCAGGTCGCGCTCGTCGTCGCAGGCCCTGCTGCCCTCGTTCTCAGGCGCGGCGTCCACCTGTCCGTGACCCTCGCCGGCGTCCCGGCGCAGCTCGACGGCCCGCTCGCGGCCGGAACGCAGGAAGGCGAGCTCGTCGTCACCGTCGATGGGCGCGAGGCCTTGAGCGTCCCGCTCGTGACGCGCGACGCCCTGTCGGCGCCCGGCGGGCCCCACCGGACCGACCGTCCCCTCGCCCGGTTCCTTACGGACCGGCGTCCTCGGGGTGTAGCCTGCGCAGTTGATGCGAAGGCGTGCGACCGTGAGGACTCGCCGGTGATCATCACTGTCACGCTCAACCCAGCGATCGACAAGTCGCTTTCGGTTCCGAGTCTGCGGATCGGACGGCGCCACCGAACCGTCGAGCGGCGCTCGCTCGCCGGCGGCAAGGGAGTGAACGTAGCGCGCCTGCTGAGGACGCTCGATGTCCCGGTGATCGCCACCGGCTTCGCCGGCGGGCCGACCGGTACGCAGATCGTCGAGCAGCTGACCCGTGAGCATGTCGTCAACGACTTCGTGCCGATCCGCGAGGAGTCGCGCACCAACACCGCCGTGCTCGACCCGACGACGGGCGAGGAGACGGAGATCAACGAGCAGGGCCCCGCGGTCGACGAGGAGGAGCTCACGCTGTTTCGCGAGAAGCTCCTCTACCTCGCGCGCGGCGCCGCGATCGTCGTCATCGCCGGCTCGTTGCCGCGCGGGGTCGAGCCCGACTTCTACGCGGTGCTCGTGCGCGAGCTGCGCAAACGCGGCGCGATGATCGTCGTCGACGCCGAGGGCGACGCCTTGCGCCAGGCGGTGCGCGCCGAGCCGGATCTGGTGACGCCGAACCTCCACGAGGCAGAGGAGCTGATCGGTCAGGAGTTCGCCGACGACGAGGAGCGCGCCGAGGGACTGCGCGAGATCGTCCGCCTCGGTGCCCGTGAGGCGCTGGTGACTTCGCCCGACGGGTGCTGGGCGCAGATCCTCGTCGACGGCGCGCCGCAGTGCTTCCGGGCGACGATCGAGCGGCGCGAGCCCGTCGCCAAGGTCGGCTCCGGCGATGCGTTTCTCGCCGGCTATCTCGCGGCGCGCTACAACGGCAGCCCGGCAGCGGACTGCCTGCGTTTCGCGGTCGCCTGTGGTGCCGAGTCGACCGAGCGATTGGGCGCCGGGCTGCTCGATCCGCGCGCCGCCGAGCGCCTGCGCTCCGAGGTCGATCTGGTCGCGCTGCCGCAGCCCGCGAGCGTTGGCTGATTGCCTGGATGGCCCCCGCTGGTATGCTCGGGTGGCCTGGCCGAATGGACCGCGACGGCGGCGTTTTCGGTCATTTCCTCCGTCCGTTCAGACCCCTAGGATCGCCAAATGGAAGTAGAGATCGGTCGCGGTAAGAAGGCGCGGCGCGCTTACGGCTTCGACGACATCGCGATCGTGCCCTCGCGACGCACGCGCGATCCCGACGACGTCGACATCACCTGGAAGCTCGGCGACTACCGTTTCGAGCTCCCCTGCTCGCCAGCGCGATGGATGGCGTGGTCTCGCCGAAGACCGCCGGCATCCTCGGCAAGCTCGGCGGCCTCGCGGTGCTCAATCTGGAGGGAATCTTCACGCGTTACGAGGACGCGGAGGAGCAGCTCGAGGAGATCGCCTCGCTGCCCAAGGAGATCGCGACGCGCAAGATGCAGCAGATCTACGCCGAGCCCGTCAAGGAGGAGCTGATCGCCGAGCGGATCCGCGAGATCAAGGCCGAAGGCGTCGTTTGCGCAGCGTCGCTCACGCCTCAGCGCGTCCTGCGCTATTACGAGACGGCGCTCGATGCAGGTCTCGACATCCTCGTGATCCAGGGCACGGTCGTATCCGGCGAGCACGTCTCGAAGACGACGACCCCGCTCAACCTCAAGGAGTTCATCCCGACACTCGACATCCCCGTCGTCGTCGGTGGCTGCGCCTCCTACCACACGGGACTGCACCTGATGCGCACGGGCGCTGATGCGGTCCTCGTCGGCGTCGGTCCCGGCGCCGCCTGCACGACGCGTGGCGTGCTCGGAATCGGCGTGCCGCAGGCGACCGCAATCGCGGATGTGGCCGACGCGCGCTCGACGCACATGCTCGAGACCGGCGAGCTCGTCAAGGTGATCGCCGACGGTGGAATGCGCAACGGCGGCGACGTCGCGAAGGCGATCGCCTGCGGCGCGGACGCGGTGATGATCGGCAGCCCGCTCGCGCGCGCCTACGAGGCGCCGGGACGCGGCTTCCATTGGGGGATGGCGACCTTCCACCCGACGCTGCCGCGCGGCGCACGCGTTCGCACGACGCAGAACGCGACGCTCGAGGAGATCCTCACCGGGCCCGGCGAACGAGAACGACGGCACGCTCAACCTGTTCGGCGCATTGCGCACCTCGATGGCCACCTGCGGCTACGAGGACATCGCCGAGTTCCAGCGCGCCGAGCTGCTGGTCGCGCCGGCGCTCCAGACCGAGGGCAAGCAGCTTCAGCGCGAGCAGGGGGTCGGAATGGCCTCGCTCGGACGCGCCGCCGCACCGCCGCTGCCCGAGACGGTCGAGGCGCACGGTTGACCCAAGCGCTCGCCGACGCGCAGACGCCGGCAAGCGCCTCGCCACGCCGGGGGGGTCATCATGAGGTGCTGGTCGTTGACTTCGGCGGCCAGTACTCGCAGCTGATCGCGCGCCGCGTCCGCGAATGCGGCGTCTTCTCAGAGCTGCTGCCGGCCGATGTCGGCGTCGAGGAGATCGCTCGCCGCGCGCCGGCCGGCCTGATCCTCTCCGGCGGCCCTGCGTCGGTCTACGCACCCGGGGCGCCCGCGCTCGATCGCGGCCTACTCGAGCTCGGCATCCCCGTGCTCGGCATCTGCTACGGCATGCAGCTTCTCGCGCACTCGCTAGGCGGCCTCGTCGAGCGCGCCGAGGTCGGCGAGTTCGGCCGCGCCGAGCTGCACCTGCGTGCGTTCGGTCGCCTCTTTGCCGGCCTGCCCGCCGAGCAGACCTGCTGGATGTCCCACCGCGACACGGTCAAGCGCGGCCCCGAAGGGTTCACCGAGCTCGCCTCGTCGGGCGTCTCGCCTGTCGCCGCCTTCGAGCACGAGGAGCGCGCGATCTACGGCATCCAGTTCCATCCCGAGGTCGTCCACACGCCCTATGGCCAGCAGATCCTCACGCGCTTCCTCGAAGACATCTGCGGTTGCGAGCGCAACTGGACGCCGGCGTCGATCATCGATGAGCAGATCGCGCGGATTCGCGCGCAGGTCGGCAGCGGGCATGTGATCTGCGGCCTCTCGGGCGGCGTCGACTCCTCGGTCGCCGCGTTGCTCGTCCATCGCGCGGTCGGCGACCAGCTGACCTGCGTCTTCGTCGATCACGGACTGATGCGCAAGGGGGAGGGGGAGCAGGTGATCGCGGCCTTCCGCGACACCTTCAAGGTCCCGCTGGTCGCCGTCGACGCGGAGCAGCGCTTCCTCGAGCGCCTGCGCGGCGTGACCGACCCCGAGACCAAGCGCAAGCTGATCGGCGCCGAGTTCATCCGCGTCTTCGAGGAGGAGGCGTCGAAGCTCGCGGACGCGCGCTACCTCGTTCAGGGCACGCTCTACTCCGACGTGATCGAGTCCGGCGGGCGCGCCGGCTCGGCGACGATCAAGTCACACCACAACGTCGGCGGGCTGCCCGACGACCTCGCGTTCGAGCTCGTCGAGCCGCTGCGGATGCTCTTCAAGGACGAGGTCCGCGCGGTCGGCGCCGAGCTCGGCCTTCCCGAGCGGCTCGTCTGGCGCCAACCGTTCCCCGGCCCCGGCCTCGCGATCCGCATCGTCGGCGGCGAAGCGACCAAGGAGCGCCTCGACCTGCTGCGCGACGCCGACTACATCCTCCAGGACGAGATCCGCAAGGCGGGCCTCTACCGCGAGCTCTGGCAGTCGTTCTGCGTCCTGCCCGACATCCGCTCGGTCGGCGTGCAGGGCGACGAGCGCACCTACGGCAACGTGATCGTGATCCGCGCCGTCACCTCCGACGATGCGATGACCGCCGACTGGGCCCGGCTGCCCTACGACCTCCTCGAGCAGATCGCCTCGCGCATGATGGGCGAGCTCCACGACGTCAACCGCGTCGTTCTCGACATCACGAGCAAGCCCCCGGGCACGATCGAGTGGGAGTAGGCGCCGCCGGCGCGCAATCGTCCGGGGCCTGAGCGCGCTCGGGCGGGGCTCGCCTTGGGACCGATCCGCGTATCTCGCTACGGCGATACTCAAGCGCACGTACTTATGAGGGCGATTGTCAACACGACATATGGCTCGCCTGACGTCCTCGAGCTTCGGGAGATCGACAGGCCGCTCCCTGACGGCGGCGAGGTGCTCGTGCGAGTCCAGGCTGCGTCTGTCAACCCCCTCGACTGGCATTTCATGAGGGGTTTGCCGTACGTTCTCCGCGCCGCTGGCGGTGGCCTGCGCAAACCCAAGGCGGCCGTGCGCGGCGTTGACGTTGCCGGGCTGGTCGAGGCTGTTGGTGCGCAGGCGACCGGATTCCAGGTTGGTGAGGAGGTGTTCGGCGGGCTGGAGGGGGCCTTCGCGGACTATGCGTGCGGGTCGGAGCAGAAGCTCGCGCGCAAGCCGGCCGGGCTCACCTTCGAGCAGGCTGCGGCGTCCCGATCGCCGGATGCACTGCCCTCCAGGCGCTTCGCGACCACGGGCATGTCGAGTCGGGGCAGAGCGTTCTGATCAATGGCGCCGGCGGCGGCGTGGGCACCTTCGCCGTGCAGATCGCCAAGGCGTTCGCCGCCGAAGTGACTGCCGTGTGCAGCACTGGGAACATCGAACTGGTGCGTTCGCTCGGCGCTGACCACGTGATCGACTACACCAAGGACGACTTCACAAGGGCCGGGCGGTTTGACCTGATCATCGACTGCGTCGGCAACCGGCGGTTGGGCGAACTGCGGCGGGCCCTCGGTGCGACCGGAACGCTGGTCATCGTGGGTGCAGACACCGGCAACTGGATCGGGCCGCTGGTAAGTCCGCTCCAAGTCATCGTGCTTTCGCGGTTCGTCAAGCAACGGCTGCGTTTCTTCATCGCGAACATCAACAGGGCCGACCTGATCACGCTCAGCGAGCTGATCGAAAACGGAAAGCTCATGCCGGTCATCGACCGGACCTACCCACTGAACGAGACGGCCGAGGCGATCCGATATCTCGAAGCGAGGCACGCCCGAGGCAAGACCGTCATCACGATGTAGGGCCTCGCCCCGCCCCCGCCACTCATGTGATCGCGATTCGCGCAGAGCGGCGTCTGGGGTGGAGCGCAATGCCGTGACCGCAACTTGCGCGAACGGTCGCTTGACTTTCCACTTGGTGGAGGGCTGATGATGGGCGGAATGACGATCGGCCAACTCGCAGCGTGCACGGGGTTGTCGGTGCGGACCCTGCGCTTCTATGCGGACGCGGGGGTGCTGCCGGAGGCGGGACGCACCGAGGCGGGGTACAGGTTGTTCGCTGCCGACGCCGTGGCGCGCGCGCGGCTTGTGCGAACGCTGCGCGAGCTGGGGGTTGGACTGAAGACGTCAAACGGGTGCTCGCCGCAGAGGTCTCACTTGCTGAGCTTGCCACCGCACACGCGAGCGCGATCGATGCTCAGATCCGCACGCTGCGGCTACAGCGGGCGGTCCTCCGCGCGGTCGCCCGATCCACCGAACCGAAGGAGCTCGAGCTGATGACCCACCTGACCAAGCTGACCGTCGAGGAGCGCCGCCGCATCCTCGACGACTACCTTGATGCCGTTTTCGACGGTGAACCGAATCCCGTGGCTGACCGGCTGCGGTTGGGAGCACCTGAGCTGCCTGATGATCCGACCGCAGAGCAGGTTGCGGCCTGGGTGGAGCTTGTCGAACTGTTGCGTGACCCTCACTACATCGAGGCGAGCCGCCGAATGGTCGGGTCGGGACGGATCGAGGCCGCTGAGCCCGATGGCGTCCGTCTGTCGGTTGAGGCGCTCAGCGAGCAGGCGGGTGCCGCGGTGAGTGCGGGCATCGATCCTGCATCCACAGAGGCGCTCGCCGTGATCGAGCGCGTCGAGGCATCAATGCCGCAGGCCGGTGACCGGATCGCGCTCGCCGAACGCATCGCGGCGTTCACCGACCGCCGTGTTTTCCGCTACTGGGAGCTCGTCGGCATCATCAACGGCTGGCCCGACGCCCGTCGCACGGCGAATGCCGGTAGGGCAGAGGCCTGGGAGTGGTACGCCCAAGCATTGCGAATGCACCCCGAACCTGGGCCACGCTGAACGCTCTCAACACTCCCTCGCGCACGGGCGCTGTACAGGGGAGGCCGGCGTAAACGCCATCCTTCGTCCTTCCCGCTATCGCGCCATGACGCGGCGTTGCCATCGTGGCGTATAACAGCGGTACCGTTCGCGACCGCCTTCACGACGCAATCACCTGGAGAACGCTGATGACCGACACGACCTGCCACATGTCGATCTCGCTCGATGGCTTCGTCGCCGGGCCCGACCAGAGCCGTGAGAACCCGCTTGGCAAGCGCGGCGGGGAGGTTCATGGCTGGCACCTTGGCGACGAGCGCGCCAACGACGCCGATGCGACGGCGACCGGCTGGCTCATGCGCCCGCGCGGTGCCTACGTGATGGGGCGCAACATGTTCGGGCCGGTGCGAGGCGATTGGGACGAGGACTGGCGCGGTTGGTGGGGCCCCGAGCCGCCCTACCACGCACCGGTGTTCGTGCTCACCCACCACCCCCACGACCCGATCGAGATGGAGGGCGGGACAACCTTCCACTTCGTCGAGGGCTTCGACGTTGCCTACGCTCAAGCGTGCGCAACCGCGGGCGAGGGCGGTGTCGACATCGCGGGCGGCGCATCGACGGTCCGCCAGGCCCTCACGGCGGGCGTGATCGACGAGCTCACCCTCGACATCGTTCCGGTCCTGCTCGGGTCGGGCGAGCGGATGTTCGACGGCGTCGAGTCCTTCGGCTTCGAGCCCGTCGAGGTGCTGCACTCGCCGCTCGCGACGCATATCCGCTACCGCCGCTCGGGATGAGCCCGTGCCCGGACGGGCCCGCCGTGTCGGCGAGCGGATCGGCTCACGGAACACCCGCTTCGCTGGCCTGACCTGCCTCAAAGCCAGCGATATAGCGGTGCGACAACGCGCGGCCGGCAGGGCTCGCGCCGTCAGTCCGCGGCGATTTGCTGGCCGAGCACGAGGCGATGCCCGTCGGGCGAGCGAAGCCCAAGCTCGCGCCTGCCCCATGGTTCGTCTTGTGGGGCCTTTAGGACGTCTGCGCCCGCAGCGACCGCCGTGCGGAAGAACGCGTAACGTCGTCGACTTCGAGATAGGCGACGTAGCTGTGGTCGCCAAGCTCGCTGGCGGGTGGAACGTCCGGGCAACGCCCGAGCATGAACGTCACGCCGCCTGTGCGGCAAAACCGCCAATTGCCAGGATCGACGTCGTCGATCTCGCACCCGAGAACGTCGCGGTACCACGCCCCCGAGCGGTCGAGGTCATGAACGGCAAGCACAGGATGCGAGCGCGCGACGTGCACGGTCCGAACATTCTGCCGCAGCTACGGCCACAGCCGGGGAATCGCGGCCAAGCTGTCGCGTTTCGCGCAAGGGAGCCGTGCCGACTTGCACGCGTCGCTGTCCCTCACGTATTTTGCGACAGTGACTCGCACGCCGAGCTGGTGGCTGGACGAGCTTGCCCACGCAGGACCGGAGCACCTCGACAGCGGAGACGTCGCGGCCTACGACGAGAAATCGCCGACCGATTGGGACCAGGATCTCGCGGCGCTGAGCTCGTCCGGGGTCGGCCCCACGAGTGTTGTCGTCGACCTCGGCGCCGGCACTGGATCGTTTGCACTCGCGATCGCGCCGCATGTGGCGCGCGTCGTTGCGGCAGACGCCTCTGCAGCGATGGTCGCCTTGATGCGCCAGCGCGGGATCGAGGCCGTGCAGGCGGGCTTTCTCACCTACGAACATGAGGGCGAGCCGCCCCACGCGGTCTTCACGCGCAATGCGCTGCACCACCTGCCGGACTTCTGGAAGGTCATCGCGCTCGAGCGCATCGCTGGACTTCGGGTCTCGGGCGGCATTCTGCGAATGCACGACATCATCTATTCCTTCGAGCCACCGACCGCCGCAGCGGCGATCGAGCGATGCTTCGCGGGAGCACCGGACGATCCCGCGCAAGGCTGGACGGCCGCGCAGCTCGCCGAACACATGCGTGAAGAACACTCGACCTTCACCTGGCTACTCGAGCCCATGCTGGAGCACGCCGGCTTCGACATCACCGACCGCTGGCTGAGCCCCACCCAGACCTACGCGGCTTACACCTGCATCCGACGCTAGCGCTCGCGCGCGGACGCCGTTGTCGCTGCTCGCGCGAGGCGACAACGTGCGGTCGGCCAGGGTCCGTTGTCGCTTTAGTGTCGGAGCAGGCGTCTGCGTTGGACGTTGCGGCGCGCGCTGTCTCGGAAAGGGGCGCGGGGCTGCGCTGTCGGTGTGGTCGTCGTAGGCTTTGTCCGTGGCTGGTGAGGTTGTCGGGTTGAGCGGCGGGCTGCCTGATGTGGGCGTGTTGTTGGCGTTGTTGGATCGTGCTGATGCTCCGTTCGAGACGGTCGCGGTGACCTATCGAGTGTGGCGGCATGCGGCACGCTTCGCGGCCGCTTATCTGGCGCAGAGGGAGCTTGAGAAGCAGCGCGGGCTCGTCGTCGGGACTGGCCCTGGCGGTCAGCGCTCGAAGGCTCGGCGTGCGCGCGAGGAGCGTGAGGAGCAGCGCCCGCCGGAGCGTGAGGAGCTGGTGCGGATCTGGCGCGCGGGCGATCGTTGTCGCGAGGAGTTCCCATCGCGTGATGGTCGCTATGGGGTTCGCGACGGGGATCTTTGGTGGTCGTGGGATCAGGCGAATGGCGCGCGTACCAACGGGGACGAGTCGGGTGTTCGGAGCGGCATCGGGCAGGAGTTCTCGAGCATGCTCGCCCCGGCGCGACTGCTTGGCCTGTTGCGCTTCGAGGACGACCGGCCGCGCGATCGTCGCCGGACGCTCCGCGATCACCGCGCGGGCGCTGCCACGACTGACACCGAAGGCGGGTCCGCGCGGACCGTGGTTTCAGCTGAACTCGCTCGGCAATGGTGCTGACCGCTGATGAGCTCGCCGTTGACGAGCAGCGTGGCGTGCTGCTTAGCGTCGTTGCGTTGCGCGACGACGAGCCGTTCCACGAGATCACGACCGTCACGATCGCGTTCGACGAGCCGATTGCAGACGAGCGCTTTCGGTTCGTGGCGCCCGCTGGCGAGGAGATCCGCTCGATCCGCGACGGGGAGCGCTCGCGCCATGTGACCGTGGTCGAGGCGCAGCAGCTCGCGCCGTTCACGGTGCTGATCCCCGAACGGATACCCGCAAGCTGGCACACCCACTGCCAATACCGCGATCCTTCCGAGCGCCCAGCGCATGCGGCACGCGTAGCGCTCCACTACCGATCCGATGACGGGCACGAGAGCGTCCACATCACAGAAGTCGCCGTCGAAGACCGCGCTGGGTTTGACGAGCTGACGCGCGGCAACGGCTGGCAAGACGTGACCCGCGACAGCACCATGGCCGCGTCACCAAACCGGGCGCGGCCTGTGCGACCAAACGCAGGCCCACCTCGAACGCGACGGCACGTTCGTCTTTCTCATGTCAGAGACGCTCGACGGCGACCAACTCGCAACCCTCGCAGCCCGCCTCAAACCAGCCCCCAACACCGGCAGCATCTAGCACGCCCCGCATTCCGCAGCGCCGACCCGCCTCACAGATCAGCACACCTGCGTTTCGCGCTGAGGGGTCGCGTGTGGATAGTGGTGGCAGGCGACTGCTCCCACGGAATGCGACAGGCCACCGCGGCGGTTCCGTTATTGCGCTGACCTGAGCGTGATGCCACGATTCGCGGATGCGACTCATGCGTCGAAGGGATGTTGCGGCTGATCCGGCAACCCCGGTCTTCGAGGAGATCGTCGTGCCGTGCGGCAGTCGGGAAGAGGCACAAGCGGAAGCCGAGCGTCAGCAAGCGGGCGACGCCCCCGAGGCGACGTGGATCTATCTGCGAGTGGGTGAGCAGTGGATCGCGAAACGCACGCCCACACACCTTCCCGAGCCCCCGCGTTCGCTGGGCGGGACACTCATCGACGTCATCATCCCATGGTGATTTAGCAAGGGCTCGGCAGATGCTCCCTGTTCGCGCGGAGCGACGACGATGCTGGAGTAGCAGGGCGTTGTTGCTTCCAGAATTTGCGGTCGTCTGTGAGTACCTTGTAAGGATGCTGACGGCGAGGCGTTGGTCGCTTGTGGCGGTGGCTTAGCAAGTTTGGTCTGCGGCGGCTCGGTTCGGGTGAGTCCGATCTTGCGCCGCTGCCACCCTGGCCGACAGCAAGTCCGAGCGAGGACGTGCCGCCGCCGGGCCGCCGATGGGGCCGAGGCAAGCGCGGGAAGGGCAACGGCGGGAACGCTGGTGATCGTGATCCTCGACGGCCGGTCCCTGGACGGGGCTCCGATGCGGTGCAACTGCCGATCCCTAGAGCACAGACTCCGCCGACGAACGCAGTTGCAGGACGCAGTCGTCGCCGTCGAGCCAGGGCGCGCTGATCCAGCAGGGCACGCCTTCCGCGGAATGCGACAACCGCTGCTAGGCGGCCTGCGGCTTGAGCTTGAAGTAGGTCGGGCAGGTCACGAACTGCCGCGGCGGTGCGACGGAGAGGTGCTCGCCCCAACGGCTCCAGGTTTCGCTGGTGCGCCCAATCTTGATTGTGGCCAGCAGTGCGATCGGGAGGGGGTCGTGCCCGGAGCTCACGTAGAACGTGCCGGTGCCGCTCTCCGGCTTATGAGTGGTCTCTGTTATCGCGCTCACGTGCTGCCCGTCAAACACGGCACTCCGGACGGTCGCGGGTGTGTTCTGCGCAGACCACGACGCAAATACCGAGCCGATGGTGACCCCAGCCGCTGCGTAGGGCGAGTCGGACGGCGTGTAGCGAACCCACTGGCACCGACGTAGCCGACGGCCACCTTCGGCGGCCAGGCAAAGAGCGGCAGCGCGGCCGCCCTCCAGCCGGGGCCGGGACAGGCCGCCCGTTGCCAGGCACTCAGATGCCGGGGGCACAGCCCCCCGCTGGCGACACCGAAGCCGCAGCCCACCGCCGCGCAGGCGGCCAGCGGCGCGTGCCCGTGCCACGGCTTTCCGGGAGAGGCGGCGAACATCTCGATGCCGGGGCGGCCGGCATCAGCCCACCGATCCCAGTGTCCCGTGCACATGCCGCGCGAACGGGCTGACCGTCCGCACCCGGCCACCCGGCATGCTGGGCCGCCGAAGATCGGGTCGCCGGGGGCGAACACGAGCACGTCACCGCGGAATTCCGGCCGGATCGCCGCCATCAGCCGAACTGCGCGCCGCGATGGCAAGGCTTTTGGAAGAACGCAAGCGCTAAGGCGTGCCGGACGGTAGGCTATGCATTGACAACCCCGGAGCGATTGCGAAATGTACGTCACCGCGCGGCCTAAGACATTTGGACGCCGCCGGCTCCCGTATTGCGGATGATTTTTCTGGGCATTGGTCGCATGAGGCAGGGGTAGACATTGCAACAAGCTGCGACGAACGCCTCTCGAAAAGCTTTGGCACATTTTTCAACGCTACGCCTCTCTGCTTGGATGGGTGCTGTTGATCGTGTGGCTGATCTGGTGGGTGAGCAATCTCATCCATTACCGGATGGCCTTTGCCGAGATCACCTGGATCCGCTTTCCCGCATTTGGCGTCGATTTCATCAATCACGTGGATAAGGGCGTGCGCACATGGGTTGCGGGCGGCGACCCTTATGCCGAAAGACATCTGTTGCTCGCCTATCCGCCAATCGTGCTGCGTCTGTTCATGTGGGCGAAGCTCACCGCGCCGGAAATCAGCGTGTAGAATTTGGATTTGTCTGGCGGCGGCGTTCGCGGTGGTCGGCGCCCTCGCGTCGGTGCGCACCAGACGTGAATCCTCGGTGTGGCGCAGATACCAGCCAGCCTTGGCGTGGCCGTCATTCTATACAGCACGCCGGTGCTGTTTGCGCTGGAACGAGCCAATTACGATTTACTGATCATTCCGCTCGTCGTCGGCGCCGTCGTGTTGATGCGCCGCAAGACAGAGACCGCGGATGTGATCGCCGCCTTTCTGTTGGCGGTGGCAATATGGGCCAAGCTCTATCCGGGCCTGTTGGTTCTGGCGATATTGGCGCTTCAGCGCTGGCGTCAATTTCCGGCCTCACTGCCGAATGGAAAAAGTTTGAAGTGGACTTGAAAACGAAAGACATCAAGCCCTCCAAGTCCAACGTTTTCAGAATCACCACGGCCAGCCCCGCCACCGTCTGGTTGCAACAAGTTTCGGTATTCCCGCCCACGTACAACAATCGCCCCAATGGCAACCTGCTGGGAGCATCATGGAACTCCTCGCCGCCATGCACCCGAAATTCCGCGCCTGCCCGGCGGCAACTATCTGGAAGGCGATTACTTCAATGAGCGTTTCGACTGGAAAGAAAACCATCGGCTACCGTCGTATGT
>CAVPFP010000047.1:0-17779 GCA_963703775.1 uncultured Solirubrobacterales bacterium
TCGCCGGGGGGCTCAGGCGATGATTGCGGTGCGGGAGCGGCCGGCGGCGGCGGTGCAGGCGGGGTCACCGCCGCCTCGACCTGTGCCGCGACGACCGGCTGGCTCAGTTCGGCCAGCGGCCTGGTTCCTCCCCCACCTCTGCCGGCAGCGCCGGCGTGTAGAAGACGTGCATGGCGCTCAGCGCCTTCGGGCCCTCGCGTACGGCTTCGCCGGCGCGCATCACGAGGTAGTCGCCGACGCGATGCTCGCCGCGGTCATACGGCGGCAGGTGCAGGCAGAGGGCGCCGTACTCGGCGACGAGGTTGGTCAGCTCTGCGAGCGACTCGGAACGGTGGTCGAGGTCCGCAGCGCTGCGCTTGACGGCCTCGGCGCCGAGGCTGCTGCGCGCCGACCCACCAGTCGCCCGCCGCGACGTTCCCGCGCATCTCGATCGCCTCGCCCACGCGCCCCGAACGCGCGCGCCCGTCTTCTCCTCGTCGGGATCGAGGTGCTCGACGGTCCGGCACATCGTGAAGAAGGCGTTCGCGATCTGGATTGCTGTGCTTCGGCGAACGCGATCGCCGCGACGCCGCCGTTCGAGCGGTCGAGATGGCGGGTCATCCTCGTCGCGCATGTGCGCGACGGCTCGAGAACTCGTAGACGTAGCGCCCGATCGCGCGGTAGGTCGCCTCGGGCGAGAGCTGCGCCGCGGAGCGCTCGTCTGGCATCGGCTGAGGCTAGCCGCTCCCCCGCCGGCGCGTGGGCGGCTGCTCGGGCTCGAGCTCGGTCACGCCGTAGCCGAACGATTGGAGTGCCCCGGCGATCGTGTCGACGGCGCTCACGTCCCAGTAGCGCTCGGCCTCGGTCAGCTCGCTCCAGGGCACGAAATCGGGTGAGCGCCGCGATTCGCGTCGCGATCGCCGTGGCGCCAGCCGGCCTCGAGGCGGTCGAAGACTAGCGCCCGTGCTCCATCTCGGCGAGCTGCTGGATCTGGCGCTCGTTCAGGCGCAACGGGCGCCCGCCGGCGTCGAGGCGCTCGACGCGTAGGCCGAGCATCGCGAGCTTGTTCGGGATGTCGTCGGCCTGCGCGCGGTTCGATGCGCGAAAGACCGGAGCAGACGGTCCCACGGAGCGCAGGCCGGGTCGCGCTCGAGGCGCTCCGGCGGCTGCTGGCTGCGGTACTGCGCGTGCGCCAATCGCGCGATGTGGTCGCGCAGCTCGCCGTCCTCGAGCTGGGTGCGCGCGATGACGGCGCGCACCGACATCGCGTCAGAGGGCAGCTCGATGATGTTCTCCGCACCGCCCGGGAGATCGTCATCGAGCGCGATCGGCGACTCGCCCTCGGGATCGAGCCAAGCAACGGTCGCGCCGAGCGCGCGCGCAATCAGGACCTCGGCGCGCGTGATCGGACCGCCGGGTGTCGCGACGAGGCTGACCTGTGCCGGCGTGAGTCCGCACGCGAGGATGTCCGTCCACATCATCAGCGGCTCGAGCTCGCTGAACTCGGCACCGTCGGTTTCCCGCAGGATCGCGTAGAGCTCGCGGTCCCCGGAGCCCTGCGGGACGTAGCCGACCAGTGGGATGTCGTAGCCGTTAGCCGCGGCGGCCGCGACACCGGCGACGCCGCTTGCCGTGCCGCCGCTGAGTACGACCCCGTCGAAGTCGCGCAGAGCCTGAAAGCGGTCCTCGTCGGGCAGCAGATTGTCGTGATCCCCGCGCGGGCTGTAGCGCGTGCGGCTCGCCTCGGACTCAAGGCCGCCGCTACGCGAGGGCCGACGACGGCGCACCGCGGGCGGGCCGAGCGGCCAGCTCAGCGTTTCCAGCGCCTCCTCGGTCAGCGCGTTGCTCGTCGCCGCCGCACCGCGAGGATCGCGACACGGTCGAATCCCTCGAGCGGCTCGGGCTTCGCCCCCGCCAGAAGTTCCGCCGGCGAATCAGCGCCCGCCGCCTGGCGCAGGACATACTCGCGCAGCGCGAGCATGCGCTCTGCGGTCGTCGTGTCGCCCGCGAGTCGCTGCAGCGCATCGCGGAGCGCTCCCAGCTCGGCCGGGTCGTGGGTCGCGCGGGCGAACTCGCACGCGGCCGCGAACGCCGCGGCATGCAGCTCGGCCGGAGCCATGCGCGTGCGCCATGCGCTCGCGAGCAGGCGATCCTCCTCGCGCGGGCTCTCGTAGAGGCGCAGCACGGAGCGTTTCAGCACCTCCGCGGAGCTCAGATCCAGTGCGAGGCCGGCGGCGACGAACGCCTCGAGCGTGACGCCCTCGTCGTCGAGTAGCGCGCGCAGGAACGGGACCTCGCGCGTCGAGAAGCGCCAGGCCGGCTCGCTGTGGACATCCAGCTCGGGAATCGCCATGACGCGCTCGACAGCGGTGCGCGCCACGTCCGCGGCCGCGCCGCGGCGAACGAGCTCATCGAGCAAGCGCTGCCGGGGCGCGGCATGACGGCGGATCGAGTCGGCGCGGCAGGCAAGCTCCGGCAGCGAGGCGCCGGTCGTCGTTGCTCGATGGCGGCTGTGCTTGGTCTGCTCGTGGATCCGCTCGTCAAGCTTTCCCACGCTGGACATCGAGACGCGCAGCAGCGGCACGCTCTCGCCCAGTGCACGGCCGACGGCCAAGGCGAGGCTGATGCCGGCGAGCTCGTCGGCGCAGGCGACGAGCGCATGGGACACGAGGTTCCCGTTCGCGGTGCGCAGGCGCCGAAGCCACTCGTCGCTCTCGACTGCGCCTCTCCCCCGGCCGGCGCATCGCGGCTGTAGATCTCGACGAGCTCCGGTTCGGGCGCCCAGCGGCTGCGCAGCCGCTCGACGCGGGACACCGCGTCAGCGCCGTAGACGCTCAGGCGCAGCGGCGCGGGTCGATCGCCGGAGGCCTCCAGCGCGAGCGCGCGCCAGCGCCGCAGGCCCTCGAGGATCAGCGCGTCGATCAGCGGATGGTCGCCCGCGAGCAAGAGGTGCGGCGCGCGTCCGCCGCGCGGGGCGAGCAGCGGCTCACCGTCGTCGTGCCAGTCGGCGATCGGCGTCTCGTCGACCAGCAGCGCGCGAGCCACCACCGCATATGTGCTGAACGGGCTGACCTCCGGGGTCTCGCTCCCGAGCCGCTCCTCGAAGAAACGCAGCAAACCGGGCTCCTCGAGACGGATCAGGATGCGCGAGCGCGCCGCCGTCCGTGCGGCCGCGGTGACGATCTGCGCGTTCACGTAATCGTTGGCCGTGACCGCGATCAGCTCCGCCGCGTGCTCGATTCCCGCGGCGCGCAGCGTGTCGGGGAGCGTCGCATCGCCCGCGAGCGTCCAGTCCAGACGTGCGGGGTCGGAAGCGAGCCCGGATGCGTGCGGGTCGACATCGATCAGCACGACGTCGCCAAGGCGCCCGAGCTCGAATGCAAGGCGCGAACCCAGCGCGCCGGCGCCGCAGATCACGATGTGCCCGCGCAGTCGGTTGCGGATGTACCAGCGCCGGATGCGGCTCCCCGTCAGCGCGAGCAGGGCGCGGACCGTGAGACTCCCCGCGAGCAGGATCGCGACGACGAGCTGCCACGGCACCCGCTCGCCGAGGCCCCCTGCAGGCCCGAGGCCGAGGCCGAAGAGGTCGACCGAGGAGATGAAGCTCTGGAATACGTCGAGGCGATGCACCGGCTTCGATCCGGGCGCGCTCTCGACGCGCAGGAAGCCCCAGATGCCAAAGCCGACGGCCGCGCTGCCGATGACGATCCAAGGCGGTACCCGCAGGTGCCGGCGCCACCATCGCAGGCCGCGCCGCCAGCGCCGGACCATCGATTGCGGTGCGCTGGGTGCGGGCGAGACGGCGCTCACGGCGTCATGCTCGCACCAGCGGCGGCGGCTAGCGTGGGCGCAAGCGCCACTGAACGGCACGAAGATGCCGCGCCCCTGAGCGATGTGGTGCTTGCGCCCCGGATGGGCGAACTCGGTAACCGTGATCGAATCCTTCACCGCCTTGAAGAGCGTTCCGTTGCAGTAGTCCTCGGTCAGCCAGATCGTCCGAGTACGGTCGCCGCGCCGCCGCGCCCGCTGGTCTGGAAGCTTCCGTGGGCGTGACCCCAAAGCTGGCGGACCGGAGCACCCTTCGCCCCGCTGCCGGCGCTCGCGATTCGCGCGGCGCCACTGGGCGGGCAGCTCGCGAACGACCCACCCTCGAGCGTCTCCTTCGCGAGGCCGGAGTGCGACTCGTTGATCATGAACTCGCCGTCGAAGAACTCGCCGGTCTCGGTGCCCTTGCCCGGCTTCGCGAGCGTCAGCTTCACGGTTCCGGCGGTCGCGTTGATCGTCGACCCCATCGGGATCACCGTCGGCTTCGTCAGCGGCGAGAACGACGTTGAGCCGGGCGTCTCGACGCTGACCGAGCCGCTCACCGCGGCGGCCTCGCCGCTCTGCCCGACGGCGAGCGCTTCGAGCGTCCCGGTGTCGGTGCCGCTCGTGCCGTTGCTGTCGGTCAGTGTGCCCGCCCAGGCTTCCGCCTTGCCGTTGACCGTGAGCGTCACGTCGAAGGTCGCGATGTAGGAGGAGTCCGTCTCCTTCAGCGCGAGGACGATCTGGTTGCTCGCGTTGGTGCTGAGCGAGCCCGTCAGCGTGCCGCCGATCTGATCCGTGCCGCTGACGCTCGCCGAACCCGCGGCCTGCGTGAGCTTGAGCGCATCCGGATAGGTCCCGCCGGCGCAGCTGCCGGCCTGGCAGTGATACACGGTGTCCCACGTACCGGTGACATTGACGGTGATCGCGCCCGACGCCGGTCGACCGGACGTCGCCAGGAACAACACGGTCGCCAGGACGACGAGGGCGGGCAGGCGCCGGCGCGCGGGCGCGTTCAGCACGAGGTACGAAGGCCTTTCCATGATCTCTCCCCTCCCCGCGGCGAATGTCGAGCGGGGCGCCACGATAGCAACGCGTCAGGACCCGACGCGAAACCCGCAACGCCTCGCGCCCGCGGGCGACGATCGGCTCATACTGTGAGGGGACCAGATGAGCGAACCGGATCTCGATCTCGCCGCCGCCGAGCTGCGGGCTGACGCGGGCGATCTGCGCGCGCTGGTCGGCGCCCTCGCCGCCCGGCTCGAGTCGGCCCTGCCGAGACTGGTTGCCGTCAAACGCCGCAGGATCGGCGGCTTTCGCTCGAAGGAGACGGTGGTCGAATCGCTCTCGATCGACCTCGGCGACACGCGCTACGAGATCGTTGACGCCCCCGGCGGCTATCAGTGCCTGCGCCATGCGGTGGTACGCGGAATCACGCTGCGCCGCGAGCAGCAGGCCCTCAGCGAGTGGCTGCGCGAAGTGGTCGGCGCGGTGGCGAAGCTTGCCGAGCTCAGCGAGCACGATCGCAGCGTGCTCGAGGGTCTCGTCCGGTGACCCCACTCTTCCGGCGCCCCGCACGCGCGGACCCGGCCGCGGAGCAGCGAGCCGAAGAGTCCGAGCGCAGGCTGGCGGCCGGCGGCCTGCCCGTCGCGGCGAGCGAGCGCCTCGCCGCGCTCAGTGAAGGTGGGGCCGCCTTCGGTAGCGACCTCGAGGTCTCCGAATATGCGCTCCTCGGGCGCCTCGGCGTCACCCCGATCACGCTCGTCATGGGCTCGTCGATCTATCACGTCGGCTGGCAGGGCGGGATGGGCTACACCTTCGCCCCCGGCGAGATCGACTTCCTCTCGAGCGGCCACAACGAGTGCCGGCGGCTCGCGCTTGGGCGCCTACTCGAGGAAGCCTCGACCTGTGGCGCCGATGCCGTCGTCGGGGTGCGGATCGAGCAGGGCGGCCACGACTGGGCGCCCGGCGCGGTCGAGTTCATCGCGATCGGGACGGCGGTGCGCCTGCCCGCTGCGCTCAAATCCGGTCGGACGGTGCTCACCGACCTCTCCGGACAGGAGTACTGGAAGCTCTGCAGCGCCGGCGTGCGACCGGTCGGGATCGCCGCCCACACGAGCGTCTACTACGTGCCGGCGAGCTGGCAGACGCAGATGGCACAGGGCGGCGGGATGTTCGGCAGCGGCTGGACGAATCAGGAGCTGCGCGACTTCACCCAGGGCGTCTACGCGGCGCGCGAGACGGCGATGAGCTACCTCGGCGCGCAGGCGCGCGAGCTCGACGGTCACGGCGTCGTCGGTGTGAAGATCGACCAACACAGCAGCGGGCACCGCGTCGCGGGGCTCGGCTATGAGCGCGAGGACCTGATCGTCACGTTCAACGTGATCGGGACGGTCATCCGCGAGGAGCCGGGGCTCGTCGAGGAGTCGCGCCGGCGCTCGCGACGCTCACGCTCTAGCGCGACGCGCGCTCAGCCGCCCGGCAGTCGCGCGCGCGCGTCGCGCTCCTCTGCGCCGAGCCAGAGGTAGATCTGCGCAAAGACGTAAAGCGTCATCGCAAGCGAGCCCGGAACGAGCATGATGCCGCCCGCGAGCTGCTGGTCGGCAAGCGCCGAGATGCCGCCGGGCCGGTTGAGGATGTGTGCGTAGACGGGTACAGCGGCGTGCTCGAGAAGATCAGGACGAGTGAGATGACCCAGCCGACGAGCGAGGCGGCGACGATGTAGTAGACGCGGTGGATGTTGCGCAGGCGCAGGCGCAGCGGCGGCGATTGAGAACCTGCGCCCGAGCAGCATGCTCAGCGCGACGAAGGTCAGGTGCTCGAGATCGTGGACCGCTCGATTCGCCGCCGCGTAGTCATAGACGCTTGGCAGGTGCCAGGCCACGAGGTCGACGGTGAATGCGACGAAAGCCGGGATCGGGCGTCCCAGCACCGACAGAGCGCGCACCGGCGCGCACCAGCGCGAGCGCGCGACGGTGCCGGCGACCGCGCGGCGGAAGCCGAGCGGCAGCGGGCGCCAGATCGACATCCACGGCGCGGCGAGCACGATCAGCGGTGCCGCGACCGCGATCAGCAGCACGTGCTGAACCATGTGGACCCGAGCAGCTCTTCCGCGTTGCTGTCGATCGGACCGGCGACCGCGACCGCGGTCGCGACAAGACCCACGTAGAAATAGACCGAGCGCATCCGCTCGCGAGCGCTGCGCGGGCGGCGCAGGATCCGCTCGGCGCGCCGCTCACCGAGCGCGTAGAGCGCGCCGAAGAGCGAGATCAACGCCAGCGGCAGGACCGCCTGGCTCATCGCGCTACAGGCCGGCGTCCGCGGCGGCTCGGTCGGGTCGCGCGGCTCGGAGCGCCTGAACCAGCGCGCCCAGAGGCCGACCACGATCGCCACGAAGCCGATCGGCAGGACCAGCGTCAGCCAGCCGATTCCTGTGTAGTTCGTTCCGAAGTCAGCGATCACTTGACGATGTAGAGCAGGACGAAGGCGACGATCCCGGTCGCGCCCATCATGTACATGTAGGTCAGCGCGGCGTCAACGCCCGGGCGCAGGAGCCGTCCCTGGTCGGCGACGTCGGGATCCGAGGGGCGCGGACGGCGCAGTGACTGCGCCCAGATCGTCTCCACCCAGTAGACGCTGCCAAGCCAGAAAACGGCAAACCACATCGTGAAGCCGAAGAAGACGCTGGCGAGGCCGCCGCTCGTCGCACCGAAGTGCAGGTTGTAGTACTCGGTCGCCGGAGCGCGATCGCGGCGAGCGCGACAAGCCACGAGACGAGCCCGAGAACGCGCCAGCTGGCGGTCGGGCCATTCGCAAGCGCGCGGCGTCCGGCTTCGAGGGCGGCGCACGAGACGAGCACGCAGGCGAGGACCGCGATGCCCCAGCCGACCGGCGGGTCCACGTGCGGCTCGCGGAAGGCGTGCGCCGTGTTCAGCGCGCGGAGGTAGAAGAACGCGAACACAAACGACATGAAGAAGATCGCGACAGTGCTCGCCAGGACCTTCGAGCCCACCGCGAAGTTGCGAGCGAGCGTCTCAGGCGGCTCGTGGTCGCGCGCCGAACTTGATGCCGTGCTCATGCGCTCGCCCCCGCGGGCATGCCGCCGAAATCGGCGACCGGCAGCGCGGCGGGATCCCCATAGCCGTACGGGTCGGCGGTGATCGTCGGGATCCGCTCGAAGTTGTAGACGGGGACCGGCGACGGGAGCTGCCACTCGAGGCCCTTCGAGTCCCACGGGTTCTGCTCGGCGGGTTCGGCTTGAAGACGAGCGAGTAGATGAGGTTCCGAACAGCAGCATCGACAGGCCGAGGAAGAACGCCATCACCGAGACGAACACGTTGAGGTTGTGAAGCTCGGCGTTGTAAGACGAGACGCGGCGGGGCATGCCGAGCATCCCGGCGATGAAGAGCGGGAAGAACGTCAGGTTGAAGAAGATGAACATCGTCCAGAAGTGGGCCTTGGCGAGCGCCTCGTTGAGCTTCAGACCGGTCATCTTCGGCAGCCAGAAGTAGATCCCGCCGAGGAGGGCGAAGACGAGGCCGCCCATGATCGTGTAATGGAAGTGCGCCATGACGAAGAAGCTGCCGTGAAGCAGCGTGTCGGCGGGAACGTCGGAGAGGAACACCCCGGAGAGCCCACCGAAGAGGAAGTTGAAGAAGAACGCCATGCAGAACAGCATCGGGACGGTGAAGCGAATCTTCGCGCGCCACATCGTCCCCATCCCGTTGAGGAAGATGAACCCGGTCGGAATCGAGATCAGCTCGGTCGAGAGCATGTAGAACGGCCGCAGGTTCGCGTTGATGCCGCTCATGAAGAGATGGTGCTGCCAGACCATGAAGCTCATGAGCGCGACGCCGAAAAGGCCCGCGACGGCGAGCTTGTAGCCCCACAGCGGCTTGCGCGCGAAGACCGGCAGGATCTCGAGCACGATGCCGAAACCGGGCAGCGCGAGGATGTAGACCTCCGGGTGGCCGAAGAACCAGAAGAACTCTGTCCCAGAGCAGCGGACTGCCGCCGGAGGGCGGCACGACGGAGTCGAAGAACAGGACAACGTATTGCCGAGCTCCGGCGGCAGTCCGCTGCTCTGGGACTGAGCCTTCTGGTTCTTCGGCCACCCGGAGGTCTACATCCTCGCGCTGCCCGGTTTCGGCATCGTGCTCGAGATCCTGCCGGTCTTCGCGCGCAAGCCGCTGTGGGGCTACAAGCTCGCCGTCGCGGGCCTTTTCGGCGTCGCGCTGATGAGCTTCATGGGTCGGGTAGCACCATCTCTTCATGAGCGGCATCAACGCGAACCTGTGGCCGAACGTCGACATGCTCTCGACCGAGCTGATCTCGATTCCGACCGGGTTCATCTTCCTCAACGGGATGGGGACGACGTGGCGCGCGAAGATTCGCTTCACCGTCCCGATGCTGTTCTGCATGGCGTTCTTCTTCAACTTCCTCTTCGGTTGGCTCTCCGGGGTGTTCCTCTCCGACGTTCCCGCCGACACGCTGCTTCACGGCAGCTTCTTCGTCATGGCGCACTTCCATTACACGATCATGGGCGGCCTCGTCTTCGCCCTCCTCGGCGGGATCTACTTCTGGGGCCGCCGAAGATGACCGGTCTGAAGCTCAACGAGGCGCTCGCCAAGGCCCACTTCTGGACGATGTTCATTTCTTCAACCTCAACGTCTTCCCGCTCTTCATCGCCGGGATGCTCGGCATGCCCCGCCGCGTCTCGTCTTACAACGCCGAGCTTCACAACCTCAACGTGTTCGTCTCGGTGATGGCGTTCTTCCTCGGCCTGTCGATGCTGCTGTTCCCCTGCAATCTTATCTACTCGCTCGTCTTCAAGCGCGAACCCGCCGAGCAGAACCCGTGGGACTCGAAGGGCTTCAAGCCGGCAGCTCCCGTCGCCGGTCCCCGTCTACAACTTCGAGCGGATCCCGACGATCACCGCCGACCCGTACGGCTATGGGGGATCCCGCCGCGCTGCCGGTCGCCGATTTCGGCGGCATGCCCGGCGGGGCGAGCGCATGAGCACGGCATCAAGTTCGGCGCGCGACCACGAGCCGCCTGAGACGCTCGCTCGCAACTTCGCGGTGGGCTCGAAGGTCCTGGCGAGCACTGTCGCGATCTTCTTCATGTCGTTTGTGTTCGCGTTCTTCTACCTCCGCGCGCTGAACACGGCGCACGCCTTCCGCGAGCCGCACGCGGACCTGCTGGTCGGCTGGGGCATCGCGGTCCTCGCCTGCGTGCTCGTCTCGTGCGCCGCCCTCGAAGCCGGACGCCGCGCGCTTGCGAATGGCCCGACCGCCAGCTGGCGCGTTCTCGGGCTCGTCTCGTGGCTTGTCGCGCTCGCCGCGATCGCGCTCCTCGAGGCGACCGAGTACTACAACCTGCACTTCGGTGCGACCTGAGCGGCGGCCTCGCCAGCGTCTTCTTCGGCTTCACGATGTGGTTTGCCGTTTTCTGGTCGGCAGCGTCCGACCGGGTGGAGACGATCTGGGCGCAGTCACTGCGCCGTCCGCGCCCCGCATCCCGACGTCGCCGACCAGGGACGGCTCCTGCGCCCGGGCGTTGACGCCGCGCTGACCTACATGTACATGATGGGCGCGACCGGGATCGTCGCCTTCGTCCTGCTCTACATCGTCAAGTGATCGCTGACTTCGGAACGAACTACACAGGAATCGGCTGGCTGACGCTGGTCCTGCCGATCGGCTTCGTGGCGATCGTGGTCGGCCTCTGGGCGCGCTGGTTCAGGCGCTCCGAGCCGCGCGACCCGACCGAGCCGCCGCGCGACGCCGGCCCGTAGCGCGATGAGCCAGGCGGTCCTGCCGCTGGCGTTGATCTCGCTCTTCGGCGCGCTCTACGCGCTCGGTGAGCGGCGCGCCGAGCGGATCCTGCGCCGCCCGCGCAGCGCTCGCGAGCGGATGCGCTCGGTCTATTTCTACGTGGGTCTTGTCGCGACCGCGGTCGCGGTCGCCGGTCCGATCGACAGCAACGCGGAGAAGCTGCTCTGGGTCCACATGGTCCAGCACGTGCTGCTGATCGCGGTCGCGGCACCGCTGATCGTGCTCGCCGCGCCGTGGATGTCGATCGGCGCCCGCTGCCGCTCGGCTTCCGCCGCGCGGTCGCCGGCACCGTCGCGCGCTCGCGCTGGTGCGCGCCGGTGCGCGCGCTGTCGCTGCTGGGGCGCCCGATCCCGGCTTTCGTCGCATTCACCGTCGACCTCGTGGCCTGGCACCTGCCAAGCGTCTATGACTACGCGGCGGCGCATCGAGCGGTCCACGATCTCGAGCACCTGACCTTCGTCGCGCTGAGCATGCTGCTCTGGGCGCAGGTTCTCGAATCGCCGCCGCTGCGCCTGCGCCTGCGCAACATCCACCGCGTCTACTACATCGTCGCCGCCTCGCTCGTCGGCTGGGTCATCTCACTCGTCCTGATCTTCTCGAGCACGCCGCTGTACCCGTTCTACGCACACATCCTCAACCGGCCCGGCGGCATCGCGCTTGCCGACCAGCAGCTCGCGGGCGGCATCATGCTCGTTCCGGGCTCGCTTGCGATGACGCTTTACGTCTTTGCGCAGATCTACCTCTGGCTCGGCGCAGAGGAGCGCGACGCGCGCGCGCGACTGCCGGGCGGCTGACGCGCGTCGCGCTAGAGCGTGAGCGTCGCGAGCGCCGGCGCGAGCTCCTCGACGAGCCCCGGCTCCTCGCGGATGACCGTCCCGATCACGTTGAACGTGACGATCAGGTCCTCGCGCTCATAGCCGAGCCCCGCGACGCGGTGCCCGCTGCTGTGCTGGTCGATCTTCACACCGACGACGCCGTGACCGTCGAGCTCGCGCGCCTGCGCGCCGAGGTAGCTCATCGCCGTCTCGCGCGCCGCGTAGACGCCCTGGGTGAAGTCGCGCAGCTCCTGATTCGTCCAGCCGCTGCCGAACATCCCGCCGCCCTGTGCCATCTGCGTCTGCCAGCTCGCCGGCACGTAGTAGACGCTCGTGTGGGCGGCGATCCCGACCGGTCGCACGCCGGCGCTGCAGAGCTTCCAGTACTCCTGTCCGGAGAGGTCGGTGAGCACCGTCCGACCGGATTTGAGCGCAGCGGGCAGGCGCACCGCCGTCCCGATCGCGATGAACTCGACCGCGCCGGGCGCCCAGTCGTGGCCGCCCTGCTCGATCCGCACCCCGACGACGGCATCGGCGCCACAGGTCGAGGCTTCCTCGAGTAGGCGCCCAAGCGCGAGCCGCCGGCACTCGTTGTGGCCGCTCGAGAGGAAGTCGATCTCGCCGGGGGCGAAGGTGTAGCCCATCCCGCCCTGCCAGCCGACGTGATAGATCGACGAGCCCATGACGAGCGTGATCGGGGTGACGCCGAGGCGCCCGAGGAGCGCATATTCGGAGACCTCGAGGTCGCTACCGAAGGCGGCCCCACCTTCACTGAGCGCGGCGAGGCGCTCGCTCGCCGCGACGGGCAGGCCGCCGGCCGCCAGCCTGCGCTCGGACTCTTCGGCTCGCTGCTCCGCGGCCGGGTCCGCGCGTGCGGGGCGCCGGAAGAGTGGGGTCACCGGACGAGACCCTCGAGCACGCTGCGATCGTGCTCGCTGAGCTCGGCAAGCTTCGCCACCGCGCCGACCACTTCGCGCAGCCACTCGCTGAGGGCCTGCTGCTCGCGGCGCAGCGTGATTCCGCGTACCACCGCATGGCGCAGGCACTGATAGCCGCCGGGGGCGTCAACGATCTCGTAGCGCGTGTCGCCGAGGTCGATCGAGAGCGATTCGACCACCGTCTCCTTCGAGCGAAAGCCGCCGATCCTGCGGCGTTTGACGGCAACCAGTCTCGGCAGGGCCGACTCCAGCCGGGCGGCGAGGGCGCCGACCAGCGCGCGCAGATCGCCCGCGTCAGCCCGCAGCTCGGCGGCGGCGAGATCGAGATCCGGTTCGCTCATCTGGTCCCTCACAGTATGAGCCGATCGTCGCCCGCGGGCGCGAGGCGTTGCGGGTTTCGCGTCGGGGTCCTGACGCGTTGCTATCGTGGCGCCCCGCTCGACATTCGCCGCGGGGAGGGGAGAGATCATGGAAAGGCCTTCGTACCTCGTGCTGAACGCGCCCGCGCGCCGGCGCCTGCCCGCCCTCGTCGTCCTGGCGACCGTGTTGTTCCTGGCGACGTCCGGTCGACCGGCGTCGGGCGCGATCACCGTCAATGTCACCGGTTCGTGGGACACCGTGTATCACTGCCAGGCCGGCAGCTGCGCCGGCGGGACCTATCCGGATGCGCTCAAGCTCACGCAGGCCGCGGGTTCGGCGAGCGTCAGCGGCACGGATCAGATCGGCGGCACGCTGACGGGCTCTCTCAGCACCAACGCGAGCAACCAGATCGTCCTCGCGCTGAAGGAGACGGACGCCTCCTACATCGCGACCTTCAACGTGACGCTCACGGTCAACGGCAAGGCGGAAGCCTGGGCGGGCACGCTGACCGACAGCAACGGCACGAGCGGCACCGACACCGGGACGCTCGAAGCGCTCGCCGTCGGGCAGAGCGGCGAGGCCGCCGCGGTGAGCGGCTCGGTCAGCGTCGAGACGCCCGGCTCAACGTCGTTCTCGCCACTGACGAGCTCGACGGTGATCCCGATGGGATCGACGATCAACGCGACCGCCGGAACCGTGAAGCTGACGCTCGCGAAGCCGGGCAAGGGCACCGAGACCGGCGAGTTCTACGACGGCGAGTTCATGATCAACGAGTCGCACTCGGGCCTCGCGAAGGAGACGCTCAAGGGCGGGTCGTTCGCGAGCTGCCCGCCCAGCGGCGCCGCGCGAATTGCGAGCGCCGGCAGCGGGGCGAAGGGTGCTCCGGTCCGCCAGCTTTGGGGTCACGCGCACGGAAGCTTCCAGACGAGCGGGCGCGGCGGCGCGGCGACCGTACTCGGCACGATCTGGCTGACCGAGGACTACTGCAACGGGACGCTCTTCAAGGCGGTGAAGGATTCGATCACGGTCACCGAGTTCGCCCATCCGGGGCGCAAGCACCACATCGCTCAGGGGCACAGCATCTTCGTGCCCTTCAGTGGCGCCTGAGCCCACGCTAGCCGCCGCCGCTGGTGCGAGCATGACGCCGTGAGCGCCGTCTCGCCCGCACCCAGCGCACCACAGTCGATGGTCAGGCGCTGGCGGCTCGGCCTGCGATGGTGGCGCCGGCACCTGCGGGTACCGCCTTGGATCGTCATCGGCAGCGCGGCCGTCGGCTTTGGCATCTGGGGCTTCCTGCGCGTCGAGAGCGCGCCCGGATCGAAGCCGGTGCATCACCTCGACGTATTCCAGAGCTTCATCTCCTCGGTCGACCTCTTCGGCCTCGGCCTCGGGCCTGCAGGGGGCCTCGGCGAGCGGGTGCCGTGGCAGCTCGTCGTCGCGATCCTGCTCGCGGGGAGTCTCACGGTCCGCGCCCTGCTCGCGCTGACGGGGAGCCGCATCCGGCGCTGGTACATCCGCAACCGACTGCGCGGGCACATCGTGATCTGCGGCGCCGGCGCGCTGGGTTCGCGCCTTGCATTCGAGCTCGGGCGCCTTGGCGACGTCGTGCTGATCGATGTCGACCCGCACGCATCCGGGCTCGCTCCCGACCCCGCACGTCTGGACTGGACGCTCGCGGGCGATGCGACGGTCCCCGACACGCTGCGCGCCGCGGGAATCGAGCACGCGGCGGAGCTGATCGCGGTCACGGCCAACGATTACGTGAACGCGCAGATCGTCACCGCGGCCGCACGGACGGCGGCGCGCTCGCGCATCCTGATCCGTCTCGAGGAGCCCGGTTTGCTGCGTTTCTTCGAGGAGCGGCTCGGGAGCGAGACCCCGGAGGTCAGCCCGTTCAGCACATATGCGGTGGTGGCTCGCGCGCTGCTGGTCGACGAGACGCCGATCGCCGACTGGCACGACGACGGTGAGCCGCTGCTCGCCCCGCGCGGCGGACGCGCGCCGCACCTCTTGCTCGCGGGCGACCATCCGCTGATCGACGCGCTGATCCTCGAGGGCCTGCGGCGCTGGCGCGCGCTCGCGCTGGAGGCCTCCGGCGATCGACCCGCGCCGCTGCGCCTGAGCGTCTACGGCGCTGACGCGGTGTCCCGCGTCGAGCGGCTGCGCAGCCGCTGGGCGCCCGAACCGGAGCTCGTCGAGATCTACAGCCGCGATGCGCCGGCCGGGGGAGAGGGCGCAGTCGAGAGCGACGAGTGGCTTCGGCGCCTGCGCACCGCGAACGGGAACCTCGTGTCCCATGCGCTCGTCGCCTGCGCCGACGAGCTCGCCGGCATCAGCCTCGCCTTGGCCGTCGGCCGTGCACTGGGCGAGAGCGTGCCGCTGCTGCGCGTCTCGATGTCCAGCGTGGGAAAGCTTGACGAGCGGATCCACGAGCAGACCAAGCACAGCCGCCATCGCGCAACGACGACCGGCGCCTCGCTGCCGGAGCTTGCCTGCCGCGCCGACTCGATTCGCCGTCATGCCGCGCCCCGGCAGCGCTTGCTCGATGAGCTCGTTCGCCGCGGCGCGGCCGCGGACGTGGCGCGCACCGCTGTCGAGCGCGTCATGGCGATTCCCGAGCTGGATGTCCACAGCGAGCCGGCCTGGCGCTTCTCGGCGCGCGAGGTCCCGTTCCTGCGCGCGCTACTCGACGACGAGGGCGTCACGCTCGAGGCGTTCGTCGCCGCCGGCCTCGCACTGGATCTGAGCTCCGCGGAGGTGCTGAAACGCTCCGTGCTGCGCCTCTACGAGACCCCGCGCGAGGAGGATCGCCTGCTCGCGAGCGCATGGCGCACGCGCGTGGCTCCGGCCGAGCTGCATGCCGCGGCGTTCGCGGCCGCGTGCGAGTTCGCCCGCGCGACCCGCGACCCGGCCGAGCTGGGGGCGCTCCGCGATGCGCTGCAGCGACTCGCGGGCGACACGACGACCGCAGAGCGCATGCTCGCGCTGCGCGAGTATGTCCTGCGCCAGGCGGCGGGCGCTGATTCGCCGGCGGAACTTCTGGCGGGGGCGAAGCCCGAGCCGCTCGAGGGATTCGACCGTGTCGCGATCCTCGCGGGTGCGGCGGCGACGAGCAACGCGCTGACCGAGCAGGCGCTGGAAACGCTGAGCTGGCTGCTCGGCCCGCCCGCGGTGCGCCGTCGTCGGCCCTCGCGTAGCGGCGGCCATGAGTCCGAGGCGAGCCGCACGCGCTACAGCCCGCGCGGGGATCACGACAATCTGCTGCCCGACGAGGACCGCTTTCAGGCTCTGCGCGACTTCGACGGGGTCGTGCTCAGCGGTGGCACGGCAAGCGGCGTCGCCGGTGTCGCGGCCGCCGCGGCTAACGGCTACGACATCCCACTGGTCGGCTACGTCCCGCAGGGCTCCGGGGACCGCGAGCTCTACGCGATCCTGCGGGAAACCGACGGTGCCGAGTTCAGCGAGCTCGAGCCGCTGATGATGTGGACGGACATCCTCGCGTGCGGACTCACGCCGGCACAGGTCAGCCTCGTCGCGACACCCGGCGGTCCGATCACGCGCGCCGAGGTCCTGATTGCGCGCGCGCTCGGCGCGACCGTTGCTTGGCTCGATCCCGAGGGCGAGTCGCCGATCGCGCTCGATGACGATCTCCCGGGCGGTGCGGAGAACATCATCGAGCTGCCCTCTGACGCGATGTCGGTGCGCGCCGTCATCGCGCGCACCCAGCTCGAGGACGGCGAGCTGCGCGACCACATCGCGCGATTGGCGCACGCGCAGTACCGCAGCCAGCAGCCGCCGGAGCGCCTGAGCGCGACCCGGCCTGCGCTCCGTGGGACCGTCTGCTCCCGGTCTTTCGCGCATCGAACCGCGCGCAGGCCGACGACATCCCGAACAAGCTCGCGATGCTCGGCCTACGCGTCGAGCGCCTCGACGCCGGCGGGCGCCCGTGCGCCTGAACGAGCGCCAGATCCAGCAGCTCGCCGAGATGGAGCACGGGCGCTATGTCTTCGACCGCCTCGAGGCCGGCTGGCGCCACGGCGATCGCGACGCGAATCGCGGGCGCTCACCCTATTTCGTGCCCTGGAGCGAGCTGACCGAGGCCGAGCGCTACTGGGACGTGAGCGCCGTCGACACGATCGCCGGGGCACTCCAATCGTTCGGCTACGGCGTGACCGAGTCAGCCCGAGCAGCCGCCCGCGCGCCGGCGGGGGAGCGGCTAGCCTCAGCCGATGCCAGACGAGCGCTCCGCGGCGCAGCTCTCGCCCGAGGCGACCTACCGCGCGATCGGGCGCTACGTCTACGAGTTCTCGCAGCTCGTCGCGCACATGCGCGACGCGATGATCCGCCATCTCGACCGCTCGAACGGCGGCGTCGCGGCGATCGCGTTCGCCGAAGCGCAGCCAATCCAGATCGCGAACGCCTTCTTCACGATGTGCCGGACCGTCGAGCACCTCGATCCCGACGAGGAGAAGACAGGCGCGCGCGTTCGGGCGCGCGTGGGTGAGGCGATCGAGATGCGCGGGAACGTCGCGGCGGGCGACTGGTGGGTCGGCGCGAGCAGCCTCGGCGCCGAGGCCGTCAAGCGCAGCGCTGCGGACCTCGACCACCGTTCCGAGTCGCTCGCAGAGCTGACCAACCTCGTCGCCGAGTACGGCGCCCTCTGCCTGCACCTGCCGCCGTATGACCGCGGCGAGCATCGCGTCGGCGACTACCTCGTGATGCGCGCCGGCGACGCCGTACGCGAGGGCCCGAAGGCGCTGAGCGCCATGCACGTCTTCTACACGCCAGCGCTGCCGGCAGAGGTGGGGGAGGCACCAGTGCCGCTCGCCGAACTGAGCCAGCCCGTCGTCGCGGCACAGGTCGAGGTGCAGGTCGCCCCGCCTGCACCGCCGCCGCCGGCCGCTCCCGCACCACAATCAGCGCCTGAGCCCCCCGGCGAGCCTGCACCGCCATCGGCACAGCCGCCACCCCGCACATCTCGCGTGCGACTGCGAGCCGCTTTCGCGTCGCTGCGGCGCGTGTCGCGTGCTCTGGAACGCGACCGGGATGA
>CAVPFP010000048.1:0-21666 GCA_963703775.1 uncultured Solirubrobacterales bacterium
TGACGTAGAACGCACGGTGCAGGCGCAGCGGCGGAAAGAACGGCGTCGCCGGCGCGGGCTGCGCAGACGGCGGCGGTGCGGCGAGCGCGCCCGGAGCGCGCGCAAAGCTCACCAGCACGCAGACCAAGAGCACCACGGCGATGAACGCGTACGCCCCCAAGAAGCGCCGCGCTGCACGAGCGTTCCGCTCACGACCGCGCCGGCGACCGTCCCGAGCACCGTCATCACCATCATCCAGCCGCTGGTTCATGGGTCGCTCGCGCTGGTTCTTCACGGTGTCGGGCACGATCCTCGCCGTCGGTGCGATCGCGATCGGCGCGCGCGGGGTCAACTTCGGGATCGACTTCGTCGGCGGTACGCAGATCCAGGCGACGTTCGTCAAGCCCGCCTCGATCGCCGAGGTCGACAAGGTGCTCGCCTCGCTGCACGGTCAAGGCCTCGCGAAAGCGCTCGCGAACCCGACCGTCCAGCAGATCAGCGCGCGCACGCGCGGCAGCGGCGCGAGCGCGAAGCGGGTCGCCAATACCTTCCAGATCTCGGTCAAGACACTCTCGCCACAGCAGCTCGGCCAGACGTTCCTCCCGGGCACGGTCGAGGGCGCGCTCAACCAGGCCTTCGGCATCCCGCACAACAACTTCAGCTCGACCTCGGTCGGCCCGAGCTTCGGCAAGACGGTCGAGAACTCGGCGCTGATCGCGATCGTCGCCTCGCTGCTCGCGATCTCCGCCTACATTGCGCTGCGCTTCGAGTGGAAGTACGCGGTCCCGGTGCTGATCGCCCTCGCTCCACGACCTCCTGATCACGGCCGGCGTCTACGCATTGACCGGGAGGCAGGTGACAGCCGACACGGTCGCGGCGCTACTGACGATCCTCGGCTACTCGATCTACGACACGATCATCGTCTTCGACCGGGTGCGCGAGAACGTCGCGCGAATGCAGAACGCCGCGTTCTCACAGGTCGTCAACCGCTCCATGTCCGAGGTCCTGACGCGGTCGCTCGCGACGAGCTTCTGCACGCTGCTGCCCGTGCTCGCGCTGCTGCTGTTCGGCGGCACGACGCTCAAGGACTTCGCCTTCGCGCTGCTCGTCGGCGTCGCCTCGGGCGCCTACTCCTCGATCTTCATCGCCTCGCCGGTGCTCACGCACTGGAAGGAGCGCGAGCTCGTCTACCGTCGCCGCCGCGCGCGTATCGCGGCCGCCCACGGCGGGGTCGTGCCCGCGTATGCGACCACGGGTGAGGAGGCGCGCGAGACGGTTGTGGAGCCACAGCGTCCGCGACGCAGCGGCCGTATCACTCAGCCGACGGTTCCCGGAGCCGCTGTCTCGGGCTCCGAATGGGGCCAGCTCGTGCGCGACCTCCACGCGGACCGCCCGGCACGGACGCTGCTGCCCGAGCCGGAGCCCGAGATCGACCCGACCGCCGACGCGCGCCCCGAGGACGTCGTGATGCCAAAGGACGACCGAGCGATGCGACCGCGCGGAGCGTCGAAGTCGCGTGGTCGCGGCCGCCGCCACGGAAGGAACAGGTAATGGGACTCCTAGCTTGGGTCATGCTCGGCCTCGCGCTCTGGCACTACACGATCTGGCTGCCCGACCGCTTCTGGGGCGGGATCGTCGGCGCGCTCCTGTTCTCGATCGTCGGCTCGGTCATCGCCGGCATCGTGATCTTCGCCTTGGCCCACCATGGCCTCGCGATTCCCGGGCGCCACAACACGCACGTCGCGACGGTGCTCTACGCGATCCCCGGCTCGATCCTCGGGATGCTCGCCGGCTACATGATCGGCGCGGCACGCGAGCGAACGGCGACGCGGGGCTAGCGCTCAGCACCGCACGCCGGCTGCGTTCCGTCGCCTGTCGCGCGTAGGCTCGTCGGCGATGTCCGGACAGCCAGAGCTGGTCGATTTCGAGCTCCCCGCGGCGGCGTTCGCCACGATCGGCGCCCTCGAGCGCGAGCTCGGCGTCAGCCACGTGGTGGCGCAGGTGCTCGTGCGCCGAGGCCTTGGCGATCCGGCGACGGCGCGGGCCTTCATCGAGGCGGATGAACGGCACCCGCCGGAGGCTTTCAGCGGGATCGGCGCTGCTGTCGAGCTCGTCCTCTCGCATCTGCGCCGTGGCTCGGTGATCACCATCCACGGCGACTACGACTGCGACGGCGTCTGCTCGACGGCGATCCTCGTCAGCGCGCTGCGCGAGCTCGGCGCCGACGTCGACTGGTATCTACCCGACCGGCTCGGCGATGGCTACGGGCTCTCGCCGGCGACCGTCGAGCGGCTCGCCTCGCGCGGCACGCGCCTGCTGATCACTGCCGACTGCGCGATCACTGCGATCGACGCCGTCGCGGCGGCCCGCAGCGCCGGACTCGACGTCCTTGTCACGGACCACCACGCGCCGCGCGCCGACGGCTCGCTGCCCGACGCGCCGATCGTGCACCCGATGCTCTGCGCCTACCCGTGCGAGCAACTCTGCGCCACGGCTGTGGCGATGAAGCTCGCACAGGCGCTGCGCGCTGGGGCGGGCCTCGACGAGGGCGAGCGTCCCGACGAGCTCGAGCTCGTGGCGCTCGCCACGGTCGCCGACGTCGTCCCGCTGCTCGGCGAGAACCGCCGGCTCGTGCGCGACGGGCTGCGCGCGCTCTCGCGCACCGGGCGCGTCGGGTTGCGCTCGCTGATGGCGGTTGCGCACGTCGATCCGCTGCGGATCGGCGAGCGCCAGCTCGCGTTCGCGCTCGCGCCACGAATCAACGCCGCCGGGCGGATCGCCCGTGCCGACGTCGCCCTCGAGCTGCTCTTGACCGACGATCCCGGGCGCGCTGAGCAGCTCGCGGCTGAGCTCGACCGGCTAAACGGCGAGCGGCGCAACACCGAGACGCGGATCCGCTTCGAAGCCGAAGCGCAGGTCGCCGCCACCGGGCCGGCCGCGGCGTATGTCCTCGCGGGCGAGGGCTGGCACCCCGGTGTCGTCGGGATTGTCGCCGCACGGATCGCCGAGCGCCACCACCGTCCGGCCGTGCTGCTCGCGCTCGCCGAGGACGGGGGCGCCCGCAGTCGGGTCCGCGCGCTCGATCGCGGCATTCGACCTGCTCGAGGGGCTGCGGGCCGCGGGCGGCGAGCTGATCGCCTACGGCGGCCACCGCGCGGCGGCCGGCCTGCAGGTCGAGCGCGAGCGCATCGACGCGTTTCGCGAAGCGTTTGTTGGGCATGCGGAGCGCGTCCTCGGAGTGGAGCAGCTCGCTCGCCGCGAGCGCGCCGATGCGGTCGTCGATGCGCAGGACATCGGCCTCGAGCTCGCCGAGGAGCTCGCGAGACTCGGTCCGTTCGGCTGCGCGAACCCGCCGGTCTCGCTGCTGTTTCGCGCTGCGACGATCGACGCCGTCAGTGGCTTCGGCGGCGAGGGTCGCGGCGAGCACGCGCGCTTCACGCTGACCTCCGGTCGCGCGCGAGCCCGGGCGGTCGCGTTCGGGTCGGGCACGCGCCTCGGCATCGAGCCCGGGCAGGCGGTTGATGCGGCGTTCGCCCTCGAGCGCCACGAATGGCAGGGAGTCGTCGAGCCGCGGCTCGTGCTGCGAACCGCGGCGCCCTGCGCGCCCGAACCGCTGCGGCTCGTCGGCGAGCCCGAGGACCGGCTCGCCTGCGCGCTCGCGGAGCTCGACCGTGACCTCGCGCCCCGGCGCCGCGTAGCGACGGCGGCGCGCGCGAACTGAACGATCGCCGCGGGCGCGGCATCGGGGCGACGCTTGGCGAGCTCGTCGCGAGCGCCGAGCCGGTCCTCGTGCTGTGCGCATCCGCCCACGAGCGCCGCCGGCACCTCGACGGGCGCCTCGGCGGCTTTGACCTCTGCGACTACGCCGCGCTCGAGCGCGAGCCGGCGTTGAGCGACCCGTACCCGCACGTTGTGCTGCTCGACCCGCCGTCGGGCGAGGCGCAGCTGGCGCTCGCGCAGGCCGGGAGCGGCGTTACCCACCTGGCGTGGGGGGAGGCTGAGCTACGCTTTGCAGCACACATACACGTGCGGGAGTACCAGCTGAGAGGCCCGCTCGCCACCTGCTACCGAGCGCTTCATTCGGCGGCAGTGTCAGCGGCGGGAAGCTCGCGGAGGTGCTCAGCGGTGACGCGCGCGAGCCATGGTCGGTCGGGCTCGCAGGGCGCGTGCTGCGGGTCCTCTCAGAGCTCGAGCTCATCGCGATCGAGCGCGACTCGCGGCTGGTGCGAGTGATCAGCACGGCGAGCACGAGCCTCGAGCGCTCACTTGCCTACCGCGCATACTGTGAGCGACTAGAGGATGGCCTCAGATACCTAGAACCAAGCAAGGAGCAGGCGGCGTAGAGCCCACGCAGGAGGTGGCGAGGACCGAGCCTGCCGTTGCTCCGGCGCCATCACTGCGCGCGGCCGAGCTCACCGAGCCCGAGCGCGGCCTGCTCTCGGATCTCTTCGCGATCATCGAGGAGCACGGCGAGGAGTCGCTCGTCGAGATCGACCGCGGGCGCGTCGAAGAAGCGTTCCTGTTCGCCTGCGAGCACCACGCCGACCAGCGGCGGCGCTCCGGCGAGGAGTTCATCACCCACCCCGTGGGCGTCGCGCTGATCTGCGCCGGCATGCTGCTGGACACCGAGACGCTCTGCGCGGCGCTCCTGCACGACACGGTCGAGGACACGACCGCCTCGCTCGCGGAGGTCGACGAGCGCTTCGGCGAGGAGATCGCGAGCCTCGTCGACGGCGTCACCAAGCTGACGGGGATCACGTTCTCCTCGCGCGACGAGGCGCAGGCCGAGAACTACCGCAAGATGATCGTCGCGATGGCGAGCGACGTGCGCGTCGTCCTGATCAAGCTCGCCGATCGCCTGCACAACATGCGCACGCTCAAGGCGCTGCCGAAGCAGAAGCAGCTCGAGAAGGCGCGCGAGACGCTCGAGATCTACGCGCCGATCGCCCACCGCCTCGGCATCCACGCGATCAAGTGGGAGCTGGAGGACCTCTCGTTCGCGACGCTCCATCCGCGCAAGTACGCGGAGATCAAGGGCCTCGTCGCGCAGCAGCGCGAGGAGCGCGAGCGCTACGTCACCGCCGCCGGCTCCTACCTGCAGGGCGAGCTCGAGACGCTCGGGATCGGCGCGCTGATCTCGGGTCGCGCCAAGCACTTCTTCTCGATCTACACGAAGATGACCCGCAAGGGCCGCGAGTTCAACGAGATCTACGACCTCACGGCGATGCGCGTCGTCGTCGACAGCGTGAAGGACTGCTACGGCGCGGTCGGCGTAATCCATTCGCTGTGGAAGCCGCTGCCGGGGCGCTTCAAGGACTTCATCGCGATGCCGAAGTTCAACATGTACCAGTCGCTGCACACGACCGTGATCGGGCCTGAGGGACGGCCGCTCGAGATCCAGATCCGCACGCTCGAGATGCACAACATGGCCGAGTACGGGGTCGCGGCGCACTGGATGTACAAGCGCTCCGCGGACGCCAAGGGCGGCAAGAACGTCTGGTCGCAGGACGGCGAGAAGCTCAAGTGGCTGCGCTCGATGGTCGACTGGCAGCGCGAGACCTCCGACCCCAAGGAGTTCATGGAGACGCTCCGCGTCGATCTCTTCGAGGACGAGGTCTACGTCTTCACGCCGAAGGGCGAGGTCAAGTCGCTCGCCGCCGGCGCGACGCCGCTCGACTTCGCCTACGAGGTCCACACCGACGTCGGCCACCGCTGCGTCGGGGCGAAGGTCAACGGCAAGATCGTCCCGCTGCACTACGAGCTGCGCTCCGGCGACATCGTCGAGATCCTCACCTCCAAGCGCGAGCGCGGCCCCTCACGCGACTGGCTCGCCGTCGTCAAGACGACGCGCGCGCGCAACAAGATCAAGGCGTGGCTCAAGGCGGAGACGCGCGAGGACACCGAGCACACCGGTCGCGAGGCGCTCCAGGACGCGCTGCGTAAGCAGGGCCTGCCCGCACAGCGTGTCGCCGGCTCGGCGCTGCTCGCAGACGTGATTCGGGAGATGGGCTTCCGCAAGGCGGAGGACTTTTATATCGCGCTCGGCGCGGCGAAGATCGCTCCGAAGACCGTCGTCGCGAAGATCATGACGCGGCTCAAGCGCGGCGAGGCCGCCGAGGACGCGCCGAGCGTCAGCCAGGTCATCGCGACGCGCCGCGAGCGCCGCCGACCGACCAACTCCTCGAGCGAGTTCGGGATCCGCGTCGAAGGGGTCAGCGACGTGATGGTCCGCCTCGCAAAGTGCTGCCGCCCGGTGCCCGGCGATGAGATCGTCGGCTACATCTCGCTCGGCCGCGGGATCACGATCCACCGCGGCGACTGCCCCAACGTGCGCGCGCTCAAGCGCAGCCCCGAGCGCTTCACACCCGTCGCCTGGGAGGGCGAGCAGACGACCGGCTTCAAGGTCGAGATCCAGATCGACGGCTGGGACCGCCACCGCCTGCTCGAAGACCTCTCGCGAACCTTCTCGGAAGCCGGGATGAACATCATCGAGGCACAGTGCACCGCGAACCCGCCGATGATTCGAAATCGCTTCGTCGTCGAGTGCGCCGACACGCAGTCACTCAAGAGCTGCATCGCGCGGATGCGCAACATCGACTCGGTGTTCGATGCGTTTCGCGTGCTGCCGTCGGGCACCTCCGCTGAGCCGAGCTGACAGGGCGGGGCTTGCTGGTCGGGGCTCCTCGGCGAGGCTGTCAGGGCTCGGGCGATTGGCTCTTGCGTCGCTCGTCCCCGTGCTGAACGAAAAGCGCCCGGCTGGGCCGGGCGCTTTTCTTGGACTTGCTCTGGTGCTCAGATGTGCGCGGCGGCGGTGTCCCCGAGCGGCTTGGCTGCCGTCTTGCGCTTGCGCTCGGGGGCGAGGTTGAGGGCGTAGTTGAGGATCGGGAGGATGAAGAGGATCGACCCGATGATGATCGCGAGGATGCCCGCGAGGATCGCGTAGTTGCGATCTTGCCCCAGCCCCAGGCGCCCAGCAGGAGGCCACGGAGCGTCGTTCCGGTGAAGAGCTCCTGGCGCTCAGCGGCGAGCGTCGCACTCTTCATGCCGCCCGCGATCCACGCCGAGCTGACGGCGGCGTATGACTTGCCGCCGGCGATCGACTTCATGTCATTGGTCAGCTGGATGTTCGCGTAGAGCCCGGCCTGCTTGCCGGTGAGGACCTGCTGGCCGGCGTAGGGCTTGAGCGCGGGCCAGGTGGCCGGCTTGGGGAAGAAGATCTGCTGCGGGGCGAGTTGGTTGTGGACGACCGTATTCGCGTAATTGCCGCCGATGACGGCGACGACGCCGATCGCGATCATGCCGGCGGCCAGGCCTGCCGCGACTGGCGTCAGCTGGGTGATCTTGGAAAGAAATGAGCGCATGTTGCCTCCTGTGAAGTCTGTTTATCGCTTCACGAGAAGTCTCTTAGGAGCGGGGTCGTGCGGTATCCGCGGCGGTCCGTAGGAATTACCCAGATCGCTACCCGCAGCACTGCGGGGTTTCTACGCACTCAGCAGGCGACGCGCAGCGCCTGCGGGACGAGCTCGAAGTGGGCGCGCTCGACATCTCCGACATAGTCGCCGTCGAGTTGCAGCGGCAGCGGCCGATCGACCGCGTCGACGGTCACGCCGCTCGTCGTGGCGAACGCGTCGACCTGGCGGTGCGCGCTGACCTCGTGACGGCTGCTGAGCCCGCGCCAGAGGAGCGTCGGCAGGTCCACCGGCGAGGCGCGCCGCAGCACGACGCCGGCGAGCTGGGCGCCGTCGAGCGTGGCGCCGGCCGCGAGGTCGATCGGGTGGTCGTTGAAGTAGGTGTAGTGATGGCCGTTCTGGACGGCCACGGTGATCCCGCTGTAGGTGTCGGCGCCGACGCTGACGCGCAGCTGCGGCGGGCGAATCAGGTATTGACGCGCGACCACGTAAAGCGCACACGCGGCGAAGAAGCTCGCACGGAACCGTGCCTTCAGCTGTGAGTGCGCGTCGACGAGCTTGACGACGCTGGCGTCGATCCCGACGCCGGCGCTGAACGTGTAATAGCGGCCGTTGACGCGCGCGAGATCGATCGTCCGTACGCGCCAGTCGTCGGCGAGTCCGAGCAGATGCTCGGTCGCGTCGACGAGATCGCCGGGGATCCCGAGCAGCTTGCAGAACACGTTCGCCGATCCGCCCGGGAGCGGCGTGAACGCCACCGGCGAGCCTGCGAGTCCCTGGACCACCTCGTTGACCGTTCCGTCGCCACCGAGTGCCACGACAAGCCCGTAGCCGCCGGAGGCGGCCATAAATCCAAGCTCGGTCGCGTCCCCCGGCGCGCGCGTGGTGATCGCCTCGAGCTCGAAACGCGAGGCGAGGGCGGAGAGCACGACGGTGCGCAGCCGGTCGGAGACGGCGCTCGCATGCGGGTTGACGATCACGAGCGCGCGCCGGCGCGGGGCTTCTTCAAGCGGGTCGGCGGCCTGCGCCACGCGCAGAGCCTAGGGCCTATCCGGGTGGGGCACGTTGCTCGATTGATTTGCGCGACCGGCTGCGCCTATACTGGCTTGACATAGCTGGACGCATCCAGAGGGGTGGAGGGACTGGCCCTATGAAACCCCGGCAACCATGCCGCGCAAGCGGTAAACGGTGCCAATTCCATCAGGCTCCAATGAAAGCCTGGGAGATGTGGAGGGGGTTACCGAGAGCCTTCGCCACAAGACCGGCGGAGGTTCTTTTTCATGGCGGTAGAGAAGCTGAGATGCAAGGAGTGCGGGAGCGACTACCCGCTCGAAGCGCTGTACGTGTGTGAGCGCTGCTTTGGGCCGCTCGAGGCGGTGTACGACCACTCGGGGCACGGCGACCCGGAGGAGCTGCGCCGGCGGATCCAGGCCGGGCGACCCGATCTGTGGCGCTATGCCGATTTCCTGCCGCTCGAGGGACCGCCCCCCGGCCCCGGCAACAGCGCGCTCCCGCTCGCCGGGCTGCCGGTCGGCTACACGCCGCTCGTGCGCGCGGAGCGCCTCGGTGACCAGCTCGGGCTGCGCAACGTCTACGTCAAGAGCGACACGGCGAACCCGACCCATTCGTTCAAGGACCGCGTCGTCGCCGTCGCGTCGGCGCGCGCGCGCGAGCTCGACTTCAAGGCGCTCGCGTGCGCCTCGACCGGCAATCTCGGCAACGCGGTCGCGGCGCAGGCGGTGACGATCGGGCTGCCCTCGTATGTGTTCATTCCCGCCGACCTGGAAGAGCAGAAGGTCCTCGCGACGGGCGTCTACGGGACGAACCTCGTCGAGGTGCGCGGCACCTACGACGACGTGAACCGGCTGTGCACCGAGATCTCCGCCGAGCACGAGGACTGGGCGTTCGTGAACATCAACATGCGTCCCTACTACTCGGAGGGCTCGAAGACCGTCGCGTTCGAGATCGCCGAGCAGCTCGACTGGACGCTGCCCGACCGGCTGATCATTCCGATCGCCTCGGGCTCGCTGTTCACGAAGATCGCGCGCGGCTTCGAGGAGTGGCGCGAGCTCGGCCTCGTCGAGGGCTCGCCGCCGGTGCTGAACGGTGCGCAGGCGAGCGGTTGTGCGCCGGTCGCCAACGCGTACGCCGCCGGGCTCGACTTCTGCCAGCCGGTGAAGCCGGACACGATCGCGAAGTCGCTGGCGATCGGCAACCCCGCCGACGGACCGTACGTCCTCGACCTCGCGCGGCGCAGCGGCGGCTCGGTGGATGCCGTCAGCGACGACGAGATCCGCGAGGGGATCGTCCTGCTCGCCCAGACGACTGGGATCTTCACCGAGACAGCCGGCGGAGTGAGCACCGCGGTGCTTGCCAAGCTGGCGCGAAGCGGCGAGATCGATCCGGATGAGCGCGTCGTCCTCGTGATCACCGGCGACGGGTTGAAGACGCTCGACGCGGTGCGCGAGAGCGTCGCCCGGCGCGCGATCGAGCCGACCGTCGAAGCGTTCGAAGCGAGCTTCGCGTTCGGGGCGCTGGCGTGATGGCGGTCGCGGTCAAGATCCCGCTCGCGCTGCGCCCGGCAACCGGGGGTGAGAGCGCGGTCGACGTGGAAGGCGAGACGGTGGCTGAGGTGCTCGAAGCGCTTTTCGCGCGGTTCGGCGAGCTGCGCGAGCGGATCGCCGACGAGCGTGGCGCGCTGCGACGCTTCGTCAACATCTACGTCGCCGGCGAGGACATCCGTTTCTTGAGCGGACTCGCCACGCCCGTGCCGGATGGCAGCGAGGTCACGATCCTTCCGGCCGTGGCCGGCGGTTAGGCAGCGACCGTGGCGAGGAAGATCAAGTGGCTGGAAGAGCCGGAGGAGAAGGATTACGCCGCGGCGCGCAGCTACCTGTCGCTGTTCGTGCCGCTGGGTGAGCTCGACGCGATCATCGACGGGCTCGCGCAGGCCCCGGCCGGCTCATGGCGAGCGAAGGACATTCTGCGCGCCGCGCACCTGCCGCTGCTGACGAAGACCGAGAGCACCGAGGTCGCGGAAAAGCTCGGACACATCAAGAGTGGGGTCGCGCTCTCGCCGATCCTGCTTGTCTGCGTGCGCCGGGAGGTCGTCGTGCAGATCGCGGACGGCTACCACCGCACCTGTGCCGCGTTCCTGACCAATGAGGACTCGCTCGTCCCCGGCCGCTTGCTGATGCTCGGTCCCGGCGGGAGTGGCCCGCTCAGCCCCCCGGGCTGAGCGCTCCTAGGCGACTTCGGAGAAGAGCGCCGCGTCGTCCTCGAGCAGCGTGCGCAGCGTGCGCCGCAGCTGGGTGTGGATCTGGCAGACGCGGCTCTCGGACACGCCGAGCACGCCGCCGATCTCACGCAACGTCATGTTCTGGACGTAGAGCAGAATCGCGACGTGGCGCTCGCGCTCGGGCAGGCGCTGGAAAGCGGCGCGGAAACGCTCCTTGGCCTCGGCGAGCGCGCTCGCGTCTTCGGGGTCGGCGTCGCGGTCAGTGCTCGCCAAGAGATCGATGCGCTCGAGCGACCCTTCCTCGCCGGCGCCGGAGACGAGCGCGTTCAGCGAGCCAACGTCGCAGACGGCGATGTCGTCGAGCTTGCCGTGGAGCTGGTCAGGGGTCAGCCCGACCATCTCGGCCAGTTCCTCGCGCGTGGGCCGACGACCGTGCAAGGTCATGAAGCGGTCCCTCGCCTGCTTGATGTCGCGCTCCCAGCGGCGCAGTGACCGGGGTGCCCAGTCGTGACGGCGCAGCTCGTCGAGGACGGCCCCATGGATCCGCGTCCATGCGAACTGCTCGAGCGTCGCGCCCTTCGCCGGGTCGTAGCGATCGATCGAGCGAATCAGCGCCTCGAGGCCGCACGAGATGAAGTCCTCGACCTCGCAGCGTGCGGGGATCTCGCGAACCTTCTTGTAGACGATGTACTTGACCATTGGCGCGAAGGTCAGAACGAGACGATCACGCAGCCTGCGGTCGCCGGTCTCGCGGTATTCGGTCCACAGGACCAGCACCTCCTCCGCTGTGATGCGCTGCTTCTCCTGTGTGTTCACCACCGACTCCTCTCTGGGGACCAGATGCGCGGACCGTGCCGCTGCCAGCGCGTATCGGCGTTTCGTCCAGGGAGGTAAAGCGTGAACTTTCCGTTGCAAACCGCGCGGAGGCTGCGCAGCTCGATCGAACTCGCGGCGGTTGAGTTCGATCGCCCCGTCTCGGGCAGCTAGATCGCTTGCGCAGTTGCCCTCAAGTTGTCGCCTGCGACGTTCGATTATGCGAGCAGGACCCGGCGGGCGGCCGGCCGTCAGATCGGCCCCGGCCGCGACGCTCCCAGCGTCGGCGGTTGGAGTGCGCCAACGCACGACAAAAGAGATTCCTTGACCGCCAACATCGACCCGCTCAACCCAGCCGGCCCGCCACCGCGAGCGTTTGCGTCGGCGCTCCGGCAGGCCCAGCGCAATCCCGCCGGCGAGATCCCGCCAACGCCGCCCGCGGAGCTGACCGAGCAAATCGCCGTGGCCGCCCGCGCGTGGGAAGCGCTCGCGGCCAGCGACCGGCACGTCGCGTTCAGCGAGACCGGCGGGCGAGCCTCCGTCGAGCTGGTCGCGGAGGATGGCGTCGCGACACCTTTGAGCCCCTTGGGTCTGTTCGACCTGATCGAGCGGGAGGGCGCGGAATAGTGCCCGCCAAGCGTCCGACGATCGGCAGCGAGTGAGCCGCCGCGCCGCCGATGACGGTGTGGCGCTGCCACCGCTTGCCGGCGCGTTCGGCCGTCTGCTGCGCGGCCCGGGCCAGGACATCGCGGTCGAGGTGATCTGGCAAGCGGGCACCAAGCTCACGCTGTCGGTGCTCGCGAGGGGCGTTCACTTCAGCTTCCCGGCCGTGGAGGAGCTCGTGCTCGAGTGCAGCTCGAGCCGCGGGATGACACGCCTTGCCGGCCAGGCGACCCCGGAAGGGGAGGGGCGACTCGAGTTCGCCGTGCACGACGTCATCGAGGTCGAGCAGCGGCGACGCTTCGTTCGCGTGCGCGTATCGAGGCCGGTGCGCGTGTCGCGGGCCGCCGACGGCACCGTCAGCCACACCTTTGCGCTCGACCTCAGCGGCGGCGGGCTGCTGCTCGCCGGACCCGACAGGCTGAAGGCGGGTGAGCACGTCAGCTTCAACCTGCGACTCGAGGCCGGAAGCGAGCCGATCGAGGGGTACGCTCGCGTCGTGCGCGTCGCCGGCAGCGGAAACCCCGCGTTGACATTCGACTCGATCAAGCCCGCGGATCGTGAACGGCTGATCCATTTCATCTTCGACTGCGAACGCCGCGCAAGAGCGCTGATGCGCACCGCCCCGGGGAGCGAGACCGACGACGCCCACGAGCCCGGAGGCGGCGAGTGAGCGACGGCGAATCCACCAAGCCCTAGGCGCACTCCGGCTGCCGGCCGCCGCGGCCAGGTATCCTCGCGCCGAGATGGCCGTAGCCTCGACGGCACCGTCGCTCTGATCACCGGCGCGAGCAGCGGGATCGGCTGGGCCACCGCGATCGCCCTGGCCGCGGAGGGCGCAAGCATTGCTGCGGTGGCGCGCCGTAAGGACCGCCTCGCGGCGCTCGCCGGCGAGCTCGGCGAAACGCCTGTGGCCACGATCGACGCCGATGTCGCGCAACCAGGCGCCGGCGCCGAGATCATCGCGCGAGCGGTGTCCGAGCTCGGCCGCCTCGACATCGTCGTCAACAACGCCGGGGTGATGCTGCTCGGGCCGATCCAAGACGCCCCGCTCGAAGAGTGGCGGCGGATGCTCGAAGTCAACGTTGCGGGCCTGCTCGAGGTCACCCACGCGGCGATCCCGCACCTCCTCGCCGCCGTCGAGACGAGCCCGCGCAGGGTTGCCGACATCGTCAACGTGAGCTCGGTCGCCGGGCGGATCGCGCGCGAGGGCAGCGGCGTCTACAACCTCACGAAGTGGGGAGTCGGCGCATTCACCGAGTCGCTGCGCCAGGAGCTCGCTACGCGCTATGTCCGCGCGTCGCTGATCGAGCCGGGGGTGACACAGACCGAGCTCGTGAGCCACATGCGCCCGGATGTGCGCGAGCAGTCGCAGGCGCGCTTCAAGGGCATCAAGCAGCTGACCGCCGAGGACATCGCCCAGGCGATCACCTTCATCGTCACGCGCGACCGCGATGTGGCGGTCAACGAGATGATGGTGCGCCCGACCAAGAGCGTCTGAGAGCGTGGCGAACGCCCGCCGCCGAGGGTATGCTCTGCGCGCTTGCAGAGGGAGACTGGGAGGCTGAATGGCCACGGTAGCTGAGCCACTGGAGACGCCCGCAGCGGCGACGCATGCGCCACCGCCAGCGCGGCAGTTTCAGATCGTCCCGCGCGCCGGGGTGCCGATCGTGGTGGTGGCGGTCGGCGGCCTGATCGCTGCGATCGCGACGAACAGCCTCTGGGCGCTCGAGTTCTTCCACGTCTCCGGTGGGGCGGCATGGACGGCGATCGACCTCTTCCTCGGCCTGCTGCTCGGCCCGATCATCGGGTCGATGCCCGTTCCGGCGCGCGTCGAGCTGACGACGCGGCTGATGCCGAAGATGGTGCTGCTGATGCCGACGCTCGTCATTCTCACGCTGGGTGCCGGCTTCCAGCTCGCGCGCAAGCTCGGCAACCTGAGTGCGAGCGCACCCCAGCATGGCTGGGTCGTCGCATCGATGATCGTCGTCGGCGTGATGGCGACGATCGCGCTCGGCCTGCTGGAACCGGCCAACATCGCCGTCCTCTTCGAGCTGCGCAAGCCGAGGCCGAACCCCGCCCGAATCGAGCGGTTGATGAAGGTCTTCATCTACACCGCCGGCCTCACCGGCCTGATGCAGATCGCGACGCTCGTCATCATGACCAAGATCGCCTCCCTGTGATCGAGGCCGCCGAGGAATCGAACGCCGGCGCGTCGCAGGTTCGGCTGCCGCCGGTCCAGCAGCTCGCGATCGCGAGCCTCGTGCTGATCATCATCGGTGGCATCGACGTCGCCGGGCACCTGCCGCGTCACGCACCGCTGGGACCGGTAATCGGGCTGCTGGCCGCGGCGGCGGCCGTCCTCGCGCTGAACGTCGGCATGCTCGCGCGCGTCGAGCCATTCAACTGGCGCGTCTTTCGCCAGGTGGCCGGCTGGGCCGCGCTCGGCTATGTCGTCATTGCCGGGATGCTCGAGTACGTCTTCATCTATGACCACACGCGCGGCAGCCAGCTCCTGATCCTCACCGGCATGCTGCTCGTGTTCGCCGCGAACATCCCGCTGCTGCTGGGCTTCAGCGTCGCGCGCTTTCAGGAGGCCTAGGGCGCCTGCGACCGGCAGCGCTCGCGAGCGCCACCCGGGGAGAGTGGGTCCGACGCTGAGCGCCCGGGCGTCCGCGAGCCCGCGTAGCCTGACGCAGGCGGTGAGGACCTTTGTCGTAGATCGCTGAAGGCCGACCGCGATGGAGCCGAAAGCAATTGCGATGGTGGGTAGGGCGTGAGTTTGCCGGTCCACAGCGGGCGATTCGGCGTCGCACAGGCGGAGCGACTGCTTTGGCGTGCCGGCTTTGGGCCGCGGCCGGGCGAGGCGCGAGAACTGGCGCGCATGGGGCTGCGTGGCGCCGTGCACTCGCTGACGCGGCCGCGCTCGCAGGCGCTCGTCGGGCCTGCGCCGCATGTCCAGAGCGGCGCGGCGTTGCAACCGTTCGACGTTTGGGGCAACGACGTGCTGTGGTGGCTCGACCGCATGGTCCGCGGCCGCGCTCAGCTCGTCGAGCGGATGACGCTGAGCTGGCACGACTGGTTTGCGACAAGCAACGAGATGGTCGACTCGCAGCGGTTGATGATCGCCCAGAACTGGACGCTGCGACGGCGCTGCCTGACGAGCTTCCCGCGGCTGTTGACCGCGATCACGATCGATCCGGCGATGCAGACCTACCTCACGCTCGTCGGCTCGACCAAGCAGGATCCGAACGAGAACTATGCGCGGGAGCTGCAGGAGCTCTTCACGCTCGGGGTCGACAATGGCTATACCGAGCGCGACGTCCGCGAGCACGCGCGGGCGCTGACCGGTTTCACGAACACGTGGGACCAGTCGACCGGCCAGCCCGTCGATTTCCACTTCGACCCGAAGCTTCACGACGACGGCGTCAAGGTGATCTACGGCAAGCGCGGCAAGTTCGGCTGGCGGGACAGCCTGCGACTCGTGCTCGCCCACCCGGAGCACCCGCGCTTCTTCGTCACCAAGCTCTGGTCCTACTTCTCATCCGAGCCCCTCTCGCGCGCCGACCTGCGCGCTGCCGAGCGGTTGTACATGTCCTCGCACCAGCAGATCCGCCCGCTCGTCGAGGCGATGCTGATGCACCCGACGCTTGTCGCCGGCGAGCGGATGGTCAAGCCGCCCGTCGTTCAGCTCGTCGGGATGCTCCGCGGCATGGGTCGCTACATCGACACCGACGACTGGGTCTGGCAGTCGAGCCAGATCGGCCAGACGCCCTTCTACCCGCCCAACGTCGCCGGCTGGGATGCGACGCGCTGGCTCAACACCGGTACCTGGCAGGCGCGCTTCAATCTGACCGCCGACATGATCGGCCAGACGCGCGCGCTCGATCCCGCAAAGGACAAGGTCAAGGCGGAACCGAAGGCGATGACCCGGCGCGCGCTCGCCTTTTGGGGCGCGCCGCAGATCAGCGCCGGCACGCTCCGCGCGCTCCACGGCTACGCAGAGGCCGCGGCGATCGGTGCCGCGACCGCGGACTGGGAGCGTCAGCAGTACCCGGCGCTGGCCGAGAACGCGCTGCGCGCCCTGATCGTTGCGAGCCCCGATTACCAGACGTGCTGATGGGCTGCTCCTGCAACGAGTTCAACCGTGCCGCTCTGCTGCGCAAAGGCGTGGCACACGCCGGCCGCGGCCTGCCGACCGTTGAGCGCGGCATGCCGCTCCCGGCCGGCACGGGATTGAGCCGTAGGCAGTTCGTGCTCTCGAGCGCGGGGGTCCTGCTGTCGGTCTACGGCGCGGGGCGCCTGCTCGCTCCGGAAGCGTTCGAATCCGGCATCGCGCAGGCGGCAAGCGTGCCGGCGGGGCGAGTTATCGTCGGGATCTACCTGCAGGGCGGCATCGACTCGATGTCGGTCCTAGCGCCCGTCACCGATCCGCTCTACCGCCAGTACCGCCAGACGCTCGGCCTCGCTCCGGGATCCGGGCCCACGTTCGCCGAAGACCCGGCGCTGATGTGGAATCCGCTCGCGAGCGGGCTCGCGCAACTGCATGGCGAGGGCAAGGTCTGCGCGATGCCGACGATCGGCTACACCGATCCGATGAACCAGTCGCACTTCACGAGTCGCCACTACTACGAGGTCGGCGCGCTCGACGCGAACCTCCTCTCCGGCTGGCTCGGGCGTTACCTGGACGTCGTCGGGACGCAGGACAACCCGCTCCAGGGCCTGTGCCTCGACGACTCCCTGCAGCCCTCGCTAGCAACCGCGAAGGTGCCGGTCGCGACGCTCGATCTGCCGTCCGATTACTCGTTCTGGGCGCAGGGGGTCTGGGGGCCGCCGCAGGACATCATGTACAGCGCGTTCGACACGCTCGGTCAGGCCGGCATCGACTCGCACGATTCCGCGATGGGCGGTTCGGGGCGTGCCGCGGTGATGTCGAACACGCTGCGCAAGCAGCTTCTGCCCTACCAGCCAACCGGGAACCAGCAGGCGCCGCCGCTCCCGGCGAACTACCCGCAGAAAGCGAGTGACAGCTTTCCCGCGCGGATGGCGGCGGTCGCTTCGATGCTCGCCGCGGGATTTCCGATCAAAGCCGTCTCCGTGTCCACAGACTCGGTCTTCGATACGCACGAGCAGCAGGCGAGCGTCTTCGCGAGCGGGTCGAGCGACGGCTTCGGCGAGGCAATGCAGACGATCTACGCCTTCCAGCGCGATCTCGAGGCGCGCGGGCTCGATGACCGCGTCCTCACCGTCGTCTGGTCGGAGTTCGGGCGCCGGCCGCAGGAGAACGCGTCCGGCGGCACCGACCACGGCGCCGCCGGCTGCGGTTTCGTCGTCGGCACGCACGCGGCGGGGAAGATGATCGGTGAGTGGGCGGGTATCCAGGGAGCCCTCGACTCACTCGGCAACCTCACCGAGACCGTGGACTTTCGCAGCGTGTACTGCTCGGTGCTGGAGCAGTGGCTCGGACAGGACGCAGCCCAGATCATTCCCGGCGCCAGCGCCTACCAGCGCGTCCCGGTGGTGAAGTAACGACCCGGCTGCTCGCGGCCCTGCTCGCCGTCGTGGCGCTCGTCGACGGGGCGCTGGCGCTCACGACCGCCGGCGCGCACCCGCGAACGGGCTCCTATGTCCAGGTCACCGAGGTCGAGTATCGACTGCTGCTCTCGGAGGCCGCCGTCGCTGCGGGCGCGGTTCACGTGCAACAGATCGATGGCGGGATGGATCCGCATGACCTGCGGATCCGCGAGGGAAGCTCCGGGCGCGTGTCCGCACTACCGCTGCTGAACCCCGGCCAGGTGCACGACGCCGTGGTCTACATGCGTCCCGGCGTCTATCACCTGTGGTGCTCGGTGCCCGGGCACTGGAAGCTTGGAATGCACGCGGTCCTGCGCGTGGCAGCGCGTTGACGCAAGTCAAGCGGCCGGCGCTTTTGCCGATGTAGGTGGTGCGCGCCTCCATGTCCGGACACCGACTGATAGGAAGACGTTGAAACTGCCGATTCCCAGCCGGTTGGCGCGACCGACGCTCGGGACGAAGTTCGCTGCCGGCTTCGCCGTGATCGGCGTGATCCTGCTAGCCGTGGTCGGCGTTTCGACCTACGTGTCTCACAGGCTCGCGGTGGCGACGAACAAGATCACTCGCCAGGCCGAGCCGGCCCTGATCGCCGCCTACAAGGTGGGACAGGACGCCCCGCAGCTCGCCGATCAGCAGGCGCAGTACGTGCTCGACGGGGGCCAGACGCTCGGCGCGTTTGCGAACGCGGACAAACTGCTTACACGCGACCTTCGAGGTCTCAGCGCGACCGCGCCGCACGACGCGCGCGCGGCTGCCCTGGTCGCGACGATGCAACAGGCCCTCGTTGGCCTCGCGGGCACAGACCAGGACATCGTCCTGCTCGTACAGCAGCACGTCGGGCCGCGGGCCCTCGTCCAACAGGAAGGGCCGGAGTCGACGGCGCTCGTCGTGCGGCTCGAGCAGGCGGCGCAGAGGTACATCGCGTACACGAACGAGCGTCGAGCCAGATTCATCGCGAGCTTCCGTGCGGCCCAGACAAACGGCGAGATGGTCGAGATCATCCTCGCCGCCGTCGCGCTGCTCATCGCAGGACTGATCGGATTGCTCATGACGCGCGGAATCAAGCGCAGCGTCCGGCCCGTGCTCGAACGTCTGAAGAGCCTCAACGACCATTGCGCGGCCGACCTTCGCGACGCCCTCGGGCGCATGGCCGAAGGCGACATGACCTATGACATCCAGCCGGTGACACCTCCGATCGAGCATGTCGGCAGCGACGAGATCGGGCAGATCGCGGCGGCCGTCAACGGCATTCGCGAGCGCCTGATCGCATCGATCCACGCCTACAACGCCGGCCGCGAGTCGCTCCAGGGGATGATCGGGAGCGTCGCCGAGACGGCGGTGACGGTCGGCAGCTCCTCCGAGCAGATGGCAAGCACCTCGGAGGAAGGCGGGCGGGCGAACGGCGAGATCGCGCGCGCGGTCGACGAGATCGCCCAGGGCGCCGAGCGCCAGGCGCAGATGATCGAGCAGGCCAAGGGCGCCGTCGAGGACGTGGTGACGGCGGCCGTGAGCGCCGCCGGCGAGGCGCGGATGACGGCTGCGGCCGCCGTCGAGACGCGCGACATCGCCCGCACCGGGGTCGGCGCCGCGGAGGAGGCGAGTCAGGTGATGTCGGCCGTGCGCGACTCCGCTCTCGAGGTGAACGAGACGATCGGCGAGTCGCCTCCAAGTCCGGCCAGATCGGCAAGATCGTCGAGACGATCACCCGTATCGCCAAGCAAACCAACCTGCTCGCGCTGAACGCCGCAATCGAGGCGGCGCGCGCCGGGGAGCAGGGCCGGAGCTTTGCAGTCGTCGCCGAGCAGGTGCGCGCGCTCGCGGAGGAGTCACAGGTCGCAGCACGCGAGATCGCGCAGCTGATCGGCGCGATACAGAAGGAGACAGCTGCCGCCGTGAGCGTCGTCGAGGAAGGTGCGCGGCGGACCGTCGAGGGCACCACGGTCGTCGAGCAGACGCGCGAGGCATTCACCAGGATCGGCGGGTCGATCGAGGAGATGACCGCGCGCATCGAAGCGATCGCGGCGAGCTCCGAGCAGATCGCGCACAGCGCGAGCGCGATGCACGAGAGCGTCACCGAGGTGGCGTCCGTGGCTGAGCAGTCCTCCGCCGCCACCGAGCAGGTATCGGCGGCAACCCAGCAGACCTACGCGTCCGCGCAGGCGATCGCCACGCGTGCTCACAATCTCTCGCACACCGCCGACGAGCTCAACCGGATGGTTCGGCGGTTCAAGGTGGCTGCGGTGCCGGCCCCGCCGGCTGGTTGACATGGCCGCTGCTCTTGGGGCCGGCATCCTCGCCAAGGCTTATCGCCGCGCTTGATGCGGCTAATGCTGGTCTAGCTCGCGGGCGCTGTAGCCTTGCGGCGCCGGGGTTGGTGACGGCGCTGCGCTAGGTTTGCTGGTGATGAGACGCGCTGTGGTGGCGTTGGCGGCCTGTTGCGTGTTGGTGACTGGCGGACGCGTGCTGGCGGGGCAAGCGCCGACGGTCAAGAAGAGCTCGGGGCCGCTGACGGCGACGATCGTGCCCGGCACCCATCGCCCGAAGGTCAACGCGAAGTGGCCGCTGACCGTGACCGCGACGCTCGCGGGCAAGCCTGCGCATGCCAGCTCGCTCTATCTCTTCATGCTCGGGCCGATGGTGGTCAGCACGCAGCATCCATACGGCAAGAACCCCTACCGGTTCACGGGGCACTACGCAGACACGTTCACCTGGCCACCCGACTCGTTGGGACAGACGCTCACGCTACGTGTCGCTGTCAGCGCCGGCGGCCACACCGTCGATCTCGACTGGGCAGTGACGCCGGTCAAGTAGAGGCCGCTCCGGCGGCGTTCAGCGTCAGCTCACAGATGCGCGTGAAGCGGCAATTGAGCGTTCGAGCGCCTGGCGCAGCTCGCCCGCGCGTAGTGGCTTGCTGACATAGTCGTCCATGCCGGCTGCGATGCATTTCTCGCGGTCGCCGGCGAGCGAGTGGGCGGTGACGGCGACGATCGGCATGTGGGTGTCGCCGTTCTCGCGGCGGCGAATCTCGCGCGTCGTCTCATAGCCGTCGATGCCGGGCATCTGGCAATCCATCAGGATCGCCGCGTAGTCGCGCTCGGCGAGCGCCGCGAGAGCCTGGTTGCCGCCTGGCACGACCTCCGAACGGAAGCCGCATTTGTCGAGCATCCGGACGGCGAGCATCTGGTTGACCGGGTTGTCTTCCGCGACGAGGACGATCGGCGCGGCATCGGTCAGGTTGCCGTTGTCGTCGCGCTCGCCGAGCGCCGCAAAATGCTCGGGCGTCTTGATCGTGAGCTCCGCGCCGTCGGCGACCGGCAACGTGAGCTCGAACCAGAACGTGCTCCCGCGGCCGGCCTCGCTCTCGGCGGCGATGCTGACCGCCCATGAGCTCGATCAGCTCGGCGGAGATCGCCAGCCCGAGACCGGTGCCGCCGTAGCGGCGCGCCGTGGACCCGTCGCCCTGCGTGAACGGGGTGAACAGCTTTCGAGCGTCGCCGGCTCGATCCCGATGCCGGTGTCAGCCACCTCGACGCGCAGATCGGCTTGGCCGTCGGCCACGCGCGCGGTCGCGGTCACGGTCACGCCGCCCTGCTCGGTGAACTTGATCGCGTTCGTCAGCAGGTTCGTCAGTACCTGGCCCATCCGGCCCCTGTCGCCGTGGAGCCACGGCGGCACGCTCGAGCGCGTGTCGTTGGTCAGCGTGATCGACTTTTGCTTCGCGTTCGGGAGCACACGAGCGCAGCATTCGGCGATCAGCTCGCGCAGCGAGAAGTCGGTCGTGTACAGCTCGAGCTTGCCAGCCTCCATCTTCGAGTAATCGAGGATGTCGTTGATCACCAGGAGCAGCGCCTCGCCCGAGGATCGCAGCGTCTCGGCGAGCTCCTGCTGATCGCCGTCGAGCTCGGTATCGAGGAGCAGGTCAGCCGAGCCGATCACGCCCGCGAGCGGTGTGCGCAGCTCATGGCTGACCGTGGCGACGAACGCGGACTTTGC
>CAVPFP010000049.1:0-17132 GCA_963703775.1 uncultured Solirubrobacterales bacterium
TGTGGCCGATGATCACACCGCTCACGCCGACGTCGAGCAGCATCGGCACCGAGATCTCGCCGGTGAACGCGCCGTGCGCGGCCTCGTGCATGTTCTGGGCGAACACCGAGACGCGCGAGCCGAAAGCGCTGTCGATCATCGCCTGGAGCGCGGTGAACGGCGGACAGATCGCGATCTCGACACCGTCGAGGCTCGCCACACGCGGCAGGAGCGCCTGGATCAGCTGCTCGGCCTCCGCAACCGTCTTGTTCATCTTCCAATTGCCCGCGACCAGCGGCATACGAACCATGGCGCGTCTACCCGAGCGCAGCGACGCCGGGGAGAACTCGGCCCTCGACGAGCTCGAGCGTCGCGCCCCCGCCCGTCGAGACGTGCGTCACGCGATCGGTCAGACCGAACGTCGCGAGCGCTGCGACCGAATCGCCGCCGCCCGTGACCGTCGTGCCCGGGCACGCCGCGACCGCTTCGGCGACCGCGCGCGTGCCGGTGTCGAATGGCGGGGCTTCGAAGACGCCCATCGGCCCGTTCCAGAAGACGGTGCCCGCTCCGCGAATCAGCTCCGCGTAATGCTCAGCCGTGACCGGCCCGATGTCGAGCCCCATCCACCCATCGGGCACCTCGACCCCGTCGGTATCGCGACGCTCGGCACCCGTCTCGGCGCGCTCGCCGATCCCGAGATCACCGGGCAGCACGAGCTTCGAACCGCCGCGCTCGAGGGCTCCCCGCGCCGCGTCGAGGCCCTCCTCCTCGCAGAGCGAGGCGCCGACCGAGTGGCCCTGCACCTTGAAGAATGGGAAGCACATCGCGCCGCCGATCAGCACCGCGTCGGCGAGCTCCAGGAAGCGATCGATGACACCGATCTTGTCGGTCACCTTCGAGCCGCCGAGCACCGCGACGAGCGGTCGCGCCGGCTGCTCGAGAATCGCGCTCAGGACCTTGACCTCGCGCTCGAGCAGCAGCCCCGCCGCAGTCTGCGAGACGTGGCGTGTGATCCCCTCGGTCGAAGCGTGCGCGCGGTGGGCGCAGCCGAACGCGTCGTTGACGTAGACGTCGCAGAGGCCGGCGAGCTGCGCCGCGAGCGCGTCGTCGTTCTTCGTCTCGCCGGGCTCGAAGCGGATGTTCTCGAGCACGACGATGTCACCGGGTTCGAGCGCCGCGACCGCAGCCTTCGCGCTCTCGCCCACCACGTCGGTGGCGAACCCGACTGTCGTGCCCGTCAACTGCGCGAGGCGCTCGGCAACCGGTCGCAACGAGAACGCGGGATCCGGCCCACCTTTGGGACGGCCGAGATGCGAGACGAGGATGATCTTCGCACCGCGCTCGCGCAGCGCCTCGATCGTCGGTAGCGCCGCGCGAATCCGCGTGTCGTCGGTGATCACGCCGTCGTGCAGGGGGACGTTGAAATCGACGCGGACGAGAACACGCTTGCCGGAGACCTCGAGGTCTGCGAGCGAACGGATGATCAGACCTTCAGCACGAGGTCGACGAGACGGTTGGAGAAACCCCACTCGTTGTCGTACCAGCTGACCGTCTTCACGAGCGTACCGTCGATGACCGTCGTCAGCGGGCCATCGACGATCGAGGAGTAGTTGCTCCCGACGATGTCCGAGGAGACGATCGGATCCTCGGTGTAGGCCATGATGCCCGCCAGGTCACCGGTGTCGGCGCGCTCGCGCAGCGCCGCGTTGACCTCTTCCTTCGTCGTCGCGCGCGCGGCCTCGAACGTGAGGTCGACCAGCGAGCCGACGGGAACCGGAGCGCGCACCGCAAACCCGGTCAGCTTGCCGGCGAGCTCGGGCAGCACGAGGCCGACGGCCTTCGCGGCGCCGCTGGAGGCGGGGATCAGGTTGAGCGCCGCAGCGCGCGCGCGACGCAGATCCTTGTGCGGCAGGTCGTGAAGGCGCTGATCGGCGGTGTAGGCGTGAATCGTTGTCATCAGGCCGTGCTTGATACCAACCGCCTCGTGGAGGACCTTCGCCATCGGCGCGAGGCAGTTCGTCGTGCACGAACCGTTCGAGATGATGTGGTGGCTCGCGGGGTCGTACTTGTCGAAGTTGACGCCCAGCACGACCGTGATGTCCTCATCGGTGGCGGGGGCACTGATCACGACCTTCCGCGCGCCTCCCGCAAGATGCTTCTCGGCGCCGTCGCGCTTGGTGAAGATTCCGGTCGACTCGATCACCACATCGACGCCGAGCTCGCCCCAGTTGATGTCTGCCGGGTCGCGTTCAGCGAGCACCTTCACGCGTTACCGTCGACCACGAGCTCGTCCCCCTCGACGACGACCTCGCCCGGGAAACGCCCGTACAGCGAGTCGTAGCGGAGCAGATGCGCGATCGTCTCCAGGTCCATCACGTCGTTGAGCGCGACCCACTCGAGGTCTGCGCCCGACTGCTTCGCGGCGCGGAAAACGCCCCTGCCGATCCGGCCGAAGCCGTTTATCCCTACACGTACGGGCATACCACCATCCTTCGGTGCTGACGAATTACTGACGGAGCGGCGGCCCCCCGCGGCGGAAGGGCCTAGCCGTCGGCGGCTTGCTTGCCGACGTCCCGGTGGCTCGCCTGTACAAGCATGTCAACTTCGCTCGCGTAACGTCGTGCGAGGTGCTCGACGACCGCGACCGAACGGTGACGCCCACCGGTGCAGCCGATCGCGACCAGCAGGTGCGACTTACCCTCAGCGACATATTGGGGCAGGAGGAAGTCAAGCAGCGGCTCGATCAGGTCGTAGAGCTGGCGTAGGCGACCGTCGCTGTCAATGAAGGCGACGACGCGCGGATCCGTTGCCGGTGAGCGGACGCAGCTCCGCGTCGTAGTGTGGATTGGCGAGAAAGCGCACGTCGAAGAGCAGGTCCGCGTCGCGCATCGGACCATGCTGAAGCCGAAGCTCGCGAACGTGACCGAGAGCTGCGTCGCACGCTCCGGACCGAGCAACCGCTCGACGATCGCCTCGCGCAGCCCGTTCGTCGAGAGCGCGCTCGTGTCGATCACCACGTCGGCGCGGCGCTCGAGCGGGCGCAGCAGCTCGCGCTCGGCGGCGATTCCCTCGCCGACCGACGCGGCGAGAGGGTGACGGCGACGCGTCTCCTGGTAGCGATTGCGCAGGGTTTGCTCGTCGGCGTCGAGGAACAGCACGCGGTGGCGCATCCCGCCCCGATCGAGCATGTCGAGCACTCCGCCCATCGCCTCGAAGTACTCACCGCCGCGCACGTCGGAGACGATCGCGGCGCGCTCGACCTTCGACCCTTCGTGGGAGAAGAGCTCGACGAGGCCCTCGATCAGCCGCGGTGGCAGATTGTCGACCGAGAAGTAGCCGGCGTCCTCGAATACGTTCAGCGCAGTCGACTTCCTGCACCCGAGAAGCCGGTGATGATCACCAAAGTCGTCCACGCTTTGGAGCCTAGCGACGCGGCGCGCGCCTTCGCGCCGACGACCGCCGGCGCGAGCTCAGCCGACGCGGTGCAGGTGGGCGTGGATGTCGCGACCGAGCTTCGCCGGCACACCGGGAACCGATGGAGCTGCTCGACGCTTGCGCTGAGACGCCGTCCGGCGAGCCGAAGTGCGTGATCAGCGCGCGCTTGCGCGCCGGCCCGACGCCCGGCAATTCGTCAAGCAGCGAGGCTGTCATCGCGCGGTCGCGCCGCTGACGGTGATGGGTCAGCGCAAAGCGGTGGGCTTCGTCGCGAACCCGCTGCAGAAGCTGCAAAGCGGGCGTGTCGTGGGCCAGGCGCAGGGGCTCGCCGCGGCCCGGCAAGTACACCTCCTCGAGGCGCTTGGCGAGCGCGATCGACTGCGACCCCCCGGTCCAGCGCCGGGCCGAGCGAAGCGAGGCCCGAGCTGAGCTGTCCCTTGCCGCCGTCGATCACGATCAGGTTGGGGAGCGTCGCGAACGAGCGGTCGTAGCCGGCATCGTGCGGGGAGATGTCGATGTGGCGCTCAAAGCTCGCCATCCGCCGGTCGAGCACCTCCGCCATCGCCGCGAAGTCGTCGGGACCGCTGCCGTCGAGCGAGCGAATCCGAAAGCGGCGATAGTCCGAACGCCGTGGCGCACCCGCTTCGAAGACGACCATCGAAGCGACCGTGTGGGTGCCCATCAGGTTCGAGATGTCAAAGCACTCGATGCGCATCGGAGGCGCGTCCAGCGCAAGCGCCTCGCGCAGGCTGTCGAGCGCTTCGGCCCGATGCTCGCGGCGGCGTTCGGCCTTGAGCTGGTCTTCCTCGAGGGCGAGCGCGGCGTTGCGCGCGGCGAGCTCGAGGATCCGGCGCTTTTCACCCCGCTCCGCGGCCCGGACCTCGACAGGACCCCGCCGGCGCTGCGCAAGCGCGGCGATCGCGGCCGCCGAGACGGCCGTCTCGACGACGATCTGTGCCGGAACCGCGGCGGCGGTCTCGTAGTACTGGAGCAGGAACTCCTCGATCACCTCGCCCTGCGGGCGCTCTGCTTCGTTCGCGAGGTAGAACGACTGCCGGTCCGAGAGGACGCCGTCGCGAACCTGGAACACCTGGGCGTTCGCGTCCGCGCCGCGCAGCGCAACTGCGATCGCGTCGAGCGTGCCGATCTGCGAGCTCGCTACGCGCTGGCGCTCGAGCAGCGAGCGAACGGCGTCTAGGCGGTTGCGCTCGACCGCCGCCTGCTCGAACGCCTGCGCCTCCGAGGCCGCGCGCATGCGCTGTTCGAGCTCGTGCTCGATGCCCTTGTAATTGCCGCGCAGGAACTCGGCGACACCGTCGATCCCGCGGCGGTACTCGGCGCGCTCGACATAGCCGACGCAAGGCGCGGCGCAGCGCTTGATGTGGTAGTCGAGGCAGGGCGATCCGGAGCGACGGCCCGGCTCGCTGCCGGTGCAGGAGCGGATCAGGAAGACGCGGGAGAGCACCTCCAAGGTGTCGCGGACGCGCTTCGCGTTCGAATACGGACCGAAGTAGACGCGATTCGAGCGATGACGCTCGCGCGTGAAATACACGCGGGGGAAGTCCTCGTCCATCGAGATGCCGATGAACGGGTAGGACTTGTCATCGCGCAGGCGGATGTTGAACCGCGGGCGGTACTGCTTGATGAACGCCTGTTCGGCCAGCAGCGCCTCGGCTTCGCTGCCGACGACCAGGCACTCGATGTCCGCGATCTCGGCGACCATCGTGTCGTGGCCCGGAGTGCCCGACCGAGTCTCGGCGCGGAAGTGCGACGCGACACGCTTGCGGATCGAATTCGCCTTGCCGACGTAGATGACGCGACCGTTGGCGTCACGGAAGAGATAGACGCCGGGCTGGTCGGGGAGCTTGCGCCGCTGCTCGGCAAGGGCCTGAGGATTCAGTAGCTGCGCCAGACCTGGTACACGCGGATCAGGCCCGCGACGCAGGTCGCGAGCAGGACGATCTCGACCAGCGACCCGGCCGTCGAGTTGAACCACTGGGCACCGGCGAGCAGCACGACGATGCCCGCAAGCGACACATACAGAATCCCGCGATCCAGATCCCCGAGGCCGTAGATCTCGATCCGGCGGTCGCGATACAGACGTGCGACGAAGTAGGCGATCAGTGCGGCGAGCGTGAGCGAGAGAATCGCGCTGACGATCCCCTGAGCTTGCGAGCTCCCTGGGATCGCGGCGATCGCGAGCGCGATCAGCACGAGGATCGCGATGTTGCGTGTAGCTGTCACCTACGACAAATGTAGAGCAGCTGCTGGCGCGCGAACCGAGCGCCGTCAGGTGGGGCTCAGAGCAGCGCCTCGAGCTCGGCGTACGCCAGCTCGACGGCCCGCTTGGCCGCGGTGTGGCGGGCCTCGCTCTTGGCGGCCTCGTAGCGCGTCGCCCATGCGGCCGGGTCTGCGAGCTCCTCCTCGAGCCGGGCGAGCGCCGCTTCGGCATGCTCGACGGCCTTCGCAGCCTCCTCCTGCCGGCGCTCGCGGTTCTTGCTCGTGCTCGCGGCCTGCGTGGCTTGCTTTTGCGGCTTCGTTGCGGCTCGCGCTCGCGTCCGCGCCTGGGGCGCCGCGGGCTCCGCCGCCTGCCCGTCGCGCTCGCGTTCGGCGCGCACCCGCAGATACTCCGGCCAGCCGCCGCTGTAGCTGCGCAGGTGGCCGCTCTCGAGCGCCACCGTGCGCGTGCCGACGGCGTCGAGCAGGGCGCGATCGTGGGTCACCAACAGCAAAGCGCCCGCGAAAGCCCTGAGGGCATCCTCGAGCGCTTCGCGGGATTCGATGTCGAGGTGATTGGTCGGCTCATCGAGGATCAGCACATTCGCGTTGCCGCTGACGAGGATCGCGAGCGAAAGGCGGCGGCGCTCGCCGCCCGAGAGTCCCGAGAGCGGCTTGTCGGCGTCCTCGCCGCTGAACAGGAAGCTCCCCAGCAACGCGCGCGCCTTGCCCGGTGTGAAGCCGGTTCGGCGCTGTACCGCCTGAACCACGCTGCCCTCGTCGCCGAGCTCCTCGGCGTGCTGGCTGAGGTAGCCGATCGTCACGTTGTGACCGCGACTCAGCTTCCCCTCGACTAGGGGTCGCGTGCCCGCCAGCGTCTCGATCAGTGTCGTCTTGCCCGTGCCGTTGCGACCGACGAGCGAGACGTGCTCGCCGCGCTCGAGCCAGAGGTCGGCGTGCTCGATCAGGACGCGCGGCGGCTCGCCGACCTCGATCCGGCCGTCTTCGAGCTCGAACACGACACGGCCGGAACGCTCGACCTGACCGAACTCGAAGCTGAGCCCCGCGCCGTCCTTGGGATCGCGCGAGATGCGCTCGATCTTCGCCAGCTGCTTGCGACGCGACTGCGCCTGGCGCGCACGCGTGCCGGCGCTCCAGCGCTCGACGAAGCGTTCGAGGCGCGCAATCTCGGCCTGCTGGCGCTCGATCGCGCGGCCGAGTGCGAGCTCGCGCGCGGCCTGCTCCTTGCGCCATGCATGCCACGTGCCGGGAAAGAAACGGCTGCGCCCGGCCTCCAGCTCGAGCACGGCGGTGCCGACCGTCTCGAGGAACCAGCGGTCGTGGGCGACGAGGGCAATCGCGCCGGGAAATGACGACGAGCGCCTGCTCGAGCCATTCGAGCGACTCGAGGTCGAGGTGGTTCGTCGGCTCGTCGAGCAACAACAGGTCCGGGCGTGTCGCGAGCGCGCGAGCGAGCGAGGCGCGCGTGAGCTCGCCACCGGAGAACGTCTTCAGCGTGCGCGACAAGTCCTCTTCGGAGAAGCCAAGGCCGCGTGCCACGTCGTTCGCGCGGTCGCGCCAGCGGTAGCCGCCGTGGTGCTCGAGCTCGGCCTGCGCCTTCGCGTAGCGTTCGAGCGTCTGCGGGTCGCTCGCGCCGGCTGCCATCGCCCCCTCGAGCTTGCGCAGGCGCTGCTCGATCGCCAGCTCGATCTGGCAGCCGGAGAGCAGGTACGACTCGAGTGTGACGGCGCGGTCGCGTGGTGGGCGCTGATCGTGGAGCGCGACGCGCATCCCCTTGGCGAAGCTGAGCTCGCCGCCGTCGAGCGCAGCATCGCCGGCCAGCATCCGCAGCAGCGTCGTCTTCCCGGCCCCGTTGCGACCGGCGATCGTCATCCGCTCGCGCGGCTCGAGCTTGAACGAGACGCCGCGCAAAAGCGGCGACCCCGCGACGTCCTTCGCGAGATTCGACGCGATGCAGACAGCCATCGCCGCATCGTATGCGGCGCCTGCCTGCTCCGATACGATGCGCGCGATGCGGAGGCTGATGCTCTCAACGGCTGCGACCCTTCTCGGTCTGCTCGTCGTAGCGCCGGGCGCGCTTGCCGTCGGTGGCGAGGGACTGCTGGGGGAAACGACCGACACAACGATCACTTGGGCCGGCCTCGCGCTGATCATCTTCTTCCCCGTGTTCATCGGGCTCGCCAGCCTCCTCCAATGGCGCCTCGAGAAGCGCAAGCACGCGCGCTACGACGCACAGAAGGCGCGCGAGCAAAGCGCCGACTGGCGCGGCGGCTGGTAGCGCGCCGGTCGCCGAACCCGCGGCCGAGCGTGGTGGGTCGGGCGCGCGGCGCCTGACATGATCCGCGCTGATGCCAGACGTCGAAGCGGCGATCGAGGTGCGCGAGCTGCGCAAGAGCTACGGCGCCATCGGTGCGGTTCGCGGTATCGACTTCAGCGTCGCGAGGGGCGAGATCTTCGGGCTGCTCGGGCCCAACGGAGCGGGCAAGACGACGACCGTCGAGATCCTCGAGGGATACAGGCAGCGCAGCTCCGGTGCGGTCAGCGTCCTCGGCTTCGATCCGAGTGAGCGCCCGCGAGAGCTGCGCGCGCGCGTCGGCATCGTGTTGCAGAGCAGCGGCGTCTATGCGCACGCCACCGTCGCCGAACTGCTCGGGCACTTCGCCGACTTCTACCCGCATCCGCGCAAGATCGACGAGGTAATCGAGCTCGCCGGGCTGGCGGAGAAACGCGATCAGCAGGCGCGCAACCTGTCGGGCGGCCAGCGCCGCCGGCTCGATCTCGCGCTCGCACTGATCGGCGACCCCGAGCTGATCTTCCTCGATGAGCCGACGACCGGGTTCGACCCCGCTGCTCGGCGCGGCGCATGGCAGACAATCCGCTCCCTGCGCGAGCTCGGCAAGACCGTGCTGCTCACAACTCATTACCTCGACGAGGCGCAGGAGCTCGCCGACCGCGTGGCAATCATCAAGAGCGGGCGGATCCTCGCCGAGGGCTCGCCGGCCGAGCTCGGCGTTGGCGCGGGGTCGCGCTACCGCGTCGCCTACGCGAACGGGAATGGCGAGCTGACGATCGTCGAGACCGACGACCCGACGCGCCTGCTCAATGAGCTGACGAGTGCGGCACTTGCCCGGGGCGAGCAGCTGGACGCGCTGTCGGTCACGCGCCCGAGCCTCGAAGATGTGTACCTGGAGCTGACGAGCGATGCGTAGCGCCGGGGCGCTGCTGTGGCGGGAGTACCGCTTCGAGCGGCGGATGTTCTGGCGCAACCGGAGCGCGGCGTTCTTCAACTTCCTGCTGCCGCTGATCTTCCTTGCGCTGTTCGGCGCGATTGTTGCCGGTCACCGCAACGAGCTCGACGTGATCGTGCCCGGTATCGCCGGGATGAGCGTGATGTCGACGACATTCACCGCGCTCGCCTACAACCTCACGTTCCTGCGCGAGCAGGGGGTGCTGAAGCGGATCCGGGGCACGCCGCTACCGAGCGGCGTCTACCTGTGCGGGCTCGCACTGAACGCCGTCACCAACGCGGCGATCCAGATCGGGATCGTGGTCGTCGCCGCTCGCGTCTTCTTCGGGCTCGGCTGGCCGCCGCAACCACTCACGCTGATCGTGTTCGCCGTCGTTGGTGTCGTCGCCTTTGCGCTGCTGGGCGCGGCGCTCTCGCACGCAATCCCCAGCTTCGAGTCGGCACCCGCGATCGTCAACAGCGTCTTCGTACCGGTGATCCTCGTTTCGGGCGTCTTCTTCGACGTCAAGCACGTACCGGGCTTCCTGCGCGACATCGCCCAGGCGCTACCGCTCGAGCCGTTGATCAACGGTCTTACGGGGGGGCTCGTCCATGGGCGCGGCGCGCTCGGGTCGCACCTCACCGCGCTCGCGGTCATCGGCCTCTGGGCAGTCGTCGGCGTCGTGCTCGCGGTCCGCGGCTTCAGCTGGGAAGCAAAGCGCGGCTAGGCGGGCGGGGGCGGTTCGCTCAGACGACGATGCGCAGCGCCAGGTCGTGCGGGCAGCCGGCGTCGAGCAGCCGGCGGACGTCGTCGAGCTCGATGTGCTCGCCGGCGTTGCGCGTCGCCGCGAGCATCAGCGCCTGAGTGGTATCGAAGCCAAGCGCGAGGAACGCCTGCGCCCTCGCCTGCTCGCTTGCCGTCGCCGTCGTTGGGATGACCGTCATCGAACACACCTCCCGTGACCGATTGCGCGCGACATGAGACCAGCGAGCCCGGACGGAAACCCGCGCGTCTATGCTGCGAGCCTGGCAATGAGCGCAGCGGAATCGGTAGAGGAAGTTCGTTGGCGACTGTCGGACCTGCTCGACGGGGGCGGGCCCGAGCGCGCGACCGAACTGCTCGATGCCGCGCTCGGGCGCGCTGAGCGTTTCGCGCAGCGCTACCGCGGCGCGCTCGCGCAGATCGACGCTGCGGGTCTGCGCGACGCGATGGCCGAGCTGGCCGAGATCTACGACCTTGCGGGTCGCGCCGGCGCGTTCGCCGGGCTGAGCTTCTCCACCGATACGACGGATCCACAGCGTGGCGCGCTGCTCCAGAGCGTCCAGGAGCGCGGCACGCGACTGGAGACGCTGCTGCTGTTCTTCGACCTCGAATGGGCGGCGCTCGACGACGAGCGGGCGCAGGCGCTGCTTGCCGGCGAGGGCATCGACTTCGCGCGCCACCACCTCGAGACCGCACGCCGCTATCGCCCGTACCTGCTCAGCGAGCCGGAGGAGCGGATCCTCAGCGAGAAGGCGCTGAGTGCGCACGCGGCGTGGACGCGCCTGTTCGCAGAGCAGACGGCCGCGATCGAGGTCGCGCTAGGCGATGAGGAGTTGACGCTCGATGTCGCGCTGAGCCGGCTGATGCTTCCCTCGCGCGAGCGCCGGCGCGAAGCGGCGGAAGCCGTCACACGTGCACTTGAGCCCGGATTGCGCACGCGCGCATCGATCTACAACGCCTTGCTCGTCGACAAGAGCACGGAGGATCGCCTGCGGTCCTACCCGCATTGGCTGAGCGAGCGCAACCTCGGAAACGAAGCCAGCGACGAGTCGGTCGCCGCGCTGATCGCGGCGGTTCGCGCCCGCTATGAGCTGCCGCGCCGGTGGTATCGCCTCAAGGCGACGCTGCTCGGGATCGATCGGCTCTGCGACTACGACCGGATGGCACCGCTCGCCGCCGAGGAGGTCGAGATCCCGTGGGCGGAGGCACGCGAGCTCGTGCTCACCGGATACGGCGCGTTTTCGAGCGAGCTCGGCGGCCTCGTCGAGCGCTTCTTCGCCGAGCCGTGGATCGATGCGCCGCCGGCGACCGGCAAGCGGGGCGGCGCGTTCTGCTCCTACACGGTGCCGTCGGTCCACCCCTACGTGCTGCTCAACTACACGGGCCGCAGGCGCGACGTGCTGACGCTCGCCCACGAGCTCGGGCACGGCGTGCACGCGTCGCTCGCAGCGCGCCAGGGCATCTTCCACCAAGGCACGCCGCTGACGCTGGCGGAAACCGCGTCGGTGTTCGGCGAGTCGTTGATCTTCGCGAGTCTGCTCGACTCCTCCCCCACCCCGGGCGCCCGCCTGTCGCTGCTCGCAGAGAACGTCGAGGACGCGATCGCGACCGTCTTCCGCCAGGTCGCGATGAACCAGTTCGAGGATCAGGTGCACACGCGCCGTCGTGAGGAGGGCGAGATCTCGGTGGAGGGGTTCGCCGAGCTCTGGACCGCGACCCAGACCGAGCTCCTCGGCGACGCGGTCGAGTTGACGGAGAACTACCGCTGCTGGTGGTCGTACATCCCGCACTTCATCAACACGCCCGGGTACGTGTACGCGTACGCGTACGGGCAGCTGCTCGCACTGTCGGTCTACGAGCGTTACCTCGAGGAGGGGCGCGGCTTCGAGCAGCGCTACGTCGAGCTGCTCGCGGCGGGCGGCTCGCGCAGCCCGGAGGAGCTCGGGATGATCGTCGGTATCGACCTCACGGATCCCGGCTTCTGGGACAGCGGCCTCGACCTCGTGGAGCGGCGTGTCGCGCAGGCCGAGGCGGCCGCGGCGGAGGTCGGGACGATCGCCGGACTATGATCGCCGGGTGACCGGCCTGGACGCGGCGGACCGCCGCGGGCAGCCCTCGCCGCAGATGACGCAGACCCAGCCAATCGCTCCGCCTCGCGCAACCGAGGCACCGCGACGCACGGGCGCGAGCGTCGAGGTCGACCATCTGAGCCGCCGCTATGGCGCCGTGACCGCGCTGCGGGATGCCTCGCTGCGGGCGGGGCCCGGCGAGATGGTCGCAGTCACCGGTCACTCGGGGTCCGGCAAGAGCACCCTGCTGAACCTGATCGGGGGTCTCGATCAGCCATCGGGCGGGAGCGTCCTGATCGATGGCACTGAGATCTGGCGCGAGCCGGATGTAGCACGTCACCGCCGCGAGCTCGTCGGCTTCGTCTTCCAGCAGCACTTCCTGCTCGCCGACCTGACCGCGCGCGCCAACATCGAGGTGGCGCTGATCGGCGCCGGGATGCCCCGCGCGCGGCGCCGAGCGCGAGCGCTTGAACTGCTCGGAGAGGTCGGCCTGGCGCACCGCGCCGAGCACCAACCGGGGCAACTGTCGGGCGGCGAGCGCCAGCGCGTGGCGCTCGCGCGTGCCCTAGCCAACGAGCCACGCCTGCTGCTGGCCGACGAGCCGACCGGGGCACTCGACACCGCCACCTCGCAGCGCATCCTCGACCTGCTCGGTGAGCTGCGCGCGCGGCGCGGGATGACGCTGATCATCGTCAGCTACGACGAGCAGGTCGGCGAGCGCGCCGACCGGATGCTGACCGTCACCGACGGCGTCCTGACCGCGAGTCAGTAGAGCTCGCGCCAGCTGAACCGCGGCGCGTAGCCGAGGACACGGCGCGCCTTGTCGATCGCGAGCAGCGTCTCGGTTCCCTGCACGGCATCGGCGACGGGGACGCCGGGAAAGACCTCGGCCATCAGCTCGCGGCTCGGTCGGTTCATCACGCTGTCGGCAGCCGCGATGATGAAGCTGTCGGCGCCGCTCAGATCGGCGTCGAGCGCGAGCCGGACGCTCTCGGTCACGTGGCTCTCGTCAACGTAAGCCCAGAGGTTCCACTTGCGCCGCTGCGGGTCCTCCCAGAACTCCGGGAAGCGCTCGTAATCGGCACGCACCATCACGTTCGAGAAGCGCAGCCCGAGGATCGTCGTTCCGAACCTGCGGTGGACCTGACGGGCGAGTTCCTCGCCAAGCACCTTCGAGAGCGCGTAGCTCGTCTCCGGATAGACGTGCGCCTCGTCCACCGGCGCGTAATCTGGCGGCCGCTCGAAGGGGAGCCCGAGCGTCGTCTCGCTCGATGCCCAGACGACGCGCTTGATTCCGAGCCGGGCGGCGGCGAAGAAAACCGTGTACGTGCTCGTGATGTTGGTACGAAAGACCGTGATCGGGCGTCCCGTGCGCGGGCGAGGGAATCGCCGCGAAGTGCACGACCGCGTCGGCCACCGGCCAGCTATCGCCGCCGGCGAGCGCCTCGAGCGTCTGCCCGTAGTCGGTCACGTCTGCGCGCGCGAAAGGAATGTCGGCCTCGGGACCCGGCGACTCGGGCGAAGGCACGAGATCGATGTTGATCACGTCATGCCCGCGCTCGCGCAGGTCGCGAACTACCGGCCGTCCCGCCTTGCCACTCCCCCCCGTCACCGCGATGCGCATGCGCCTACATCTATCAGGAAAGTCGCCCGACGCGTCAGGCTCGCGCAAGCCCCTTCAGCGGCGGCATCCGCGTAACTCGCCACGCCGGGTAGATGCCGCCGAGGACACCGATCGAGATCCCGACGAGCAGGCCGCGACCGAGTCCCCACGCGGTGATCACCGGCGAGACGAATTCGCCCACGCCGAGCACGCTCACGAGCAGCTCGCTGCCGATGATTCCGAGCAACAGGCCGAGCCCCGCGCCGAGCAGGCTGACGGCGATGCCCTCCCCGACGATCAAGGTCGCAACGCGACTCGCGCTCCAGCCCATCGCGCTCAGCAGGGCGAGCTCGCCCTGGCGCTCGAGCACAGCCATCGCCATCGTGTTCGTCACGCTGATCCCGCCGACGATCAGCGCGATCACGATGAAGACGAGCGTCGCGTTCTGAATCAGAAGAGTGTTGGCACCGGCGCGAGCAGCCTCGCCAGGGTCGGTGAAGACGTTCGTATGCGGGAGCTGCTGCTGGATCGAGCGTTGCGCCAGCGCCTTCGAGACGCCGGGCGCGAGTTGCACGGCGATCGTCGTCGCCTCGCCCTGATCGCCCACGAGTCCCTGGGCGAGACCGAGCGGGAGGAACACGCCGTCGTCCTCGTAGGGGATGCCCGAGTGGTAGATCCCGACGATCGGCAACGGATGCCCACCAACAACGAGCGTGCCGCCGAGGCGAAGATGGAGGTCATCGGCGAGCACGCTGCCGACGACCGCCTGACGCCCGCGTGCGGCGCGGCCCGACACGTAGATCAGCCGCTGCGCGACGAAGCCGTTCGGCTGCGCGCCGAAGGCGAACGACGGGGGCGAGTCCTTGACCTTGCCGACGATCAGCAGCAGCGGCGTCGCACCAACCACGTTGCGATTGCGCTCGAGCCGTCCGACCAGCGAGAGCGGCAGAAGCGAGGCCGTCGGATCGGCGATCCCGGCCTGAAAGACACCCAGATCGGACCCGCCGAGATTGACGAGGCCGGCCGCCGAGCGTGTCAGCCCGGCGCTCACCGAGAGCAGTGCAACGATCGTTGCGACACCCACTCCGACGCCGAATGAGGTGAGGACCGTGCGCCCGGCGCGGCGCCTGAGGTTCGTGAGAATCAGCGCCAGCATCGTGATCGCGGCCCAGCCTACAGCGCGACCCGAGATCCTCATACGTTAGTTTTGACAAGGATTCCGGCACCTCGCGTGGGGTAGGAGTTCGCCACGCGATCAGGGTCATCGCACCATCGCGCACGGCCGCGCGTTACACGGTGAGGTAATGACGTCCAGGCTCGGCACACGCAAGGCAGGGCGGACACGCATGCGCGCTGGCACTCGTCGCTGCCCTGCTCGCGGCGCTTGCTCAGATCGCCGCCATGCCGGCCGTCGCGACTCCGTCGCTCGGCTCGTGGAGCTCGACGAGCCTCGGTGCCGCCCAGGCCGGCGTGTTCCTGCCCGTCCGCCGGCCTCTGCGTCTCGGTCGGCGCGGCACAACGCTACGTGAGCACCGCTCCGAGCACCGGCAGACCTGGCAGCAACAGGCGACCAGGCCGTCCGGCGCTCTGAGGGCCGTCTCGTGCGCGCCCGGCAGCTCGTTCTGCGTCGCGGTCGGCGCCGCCGGCGCGGTCGTCGTGAACTCCAGCCACCGGGTCGGGCAGCTGGACGGCGCTGACGGCGCAGGACAGCGGTCACAACGCTGACGAGCGTCTCCTGCCCCTCGACGAGTTTCTGCCTCGCGGTCGACTCGAGCGGCAGCGGGATCTACAGCACGAACTCCGGCGCGAGCTGGCAGCCGGCGTCGACGGGTCACACGTTCACGGCGGTAGCGTGCACCAGCTCGCGCTGTGCGCCGCGATCGACGCGAGCGGCAACATCTACGTCTCGGGCACACCGCAGAGCGGCGGCTGGAACCTCGAGGCCGTCGACGGGAACACGAACCTGAACTCAATCGCCTGCGGAACGACGAGCGGCATCTGCGCCGCGGTCGACGGCAGCGGCTACGTCTGGGCGACGCAGAACGCCTCGACGTGGAGCCGACACACATCGCGAGCTCGCTCAGCGCGGTGACCTGCACACCATCGGGCGTCTGCGTAGCCGCGGGCAGCGGCACGGCCTACGCGAGCGACAACCCCACCTCCGGAATCCCTCCTGGGCTTCGAGCTCGCTCGCCGCCTCGCCGCCGACGGGCGTCTCCTGCGCGGACCAGGGGCTGTGCGCCGGGGTCGACGGCGCGGGCAGCGCCTACGTCGCGACGCTGCCGGCGCCGAGCGCGACCACCGGCAGCGCGAGCGCCGTGAGCCAGACGACCGCAACGCTGAACGCGACCGTCAATCCGAACGACGCCGCGCTCACCAACTGCTACTTCGAGTACGGCACCACCACCTCCTACGGCTCGACCGTCCCGTGCTCGAGTGCTCCCTCGCCGACCGGCGGAGTGCAGAGCGTCAGCGCCCAGGTCAGCGGCCTGTCGGCCGGCACGACCTACCACTTCCAGGTCGTGGCCGCGAGCGCGATCGGCTCGGGCGCCGGCGGCGACCAGAGCTTCGCGACGGCCGCGCCGCTACACCCGTCGCCGTCGATCATCGGCACGGCGGCGGTCGGCAACACATTGACCTGCAGCCTCGGCGTGACGCCGCCAGCAGGGGCCATCGCGAGCTACGGCTGGGTGCGCGACACGACCCCGATCGCGGCGCCACCGGGGCAACCTACGTGGTCGCCGTCGCCGACGAGACCCACCACCTCTATTGCTCGGCGACGATCAGCGGCGACGGCGGTACCGCGAGCGCAAACAGCGGCTATCTCTCCGTCCCGTCGGAGACGCTCGGCACCATCTTCGAGACGACCGTTGGCCCGCCAACGTCCTCGGCCCGCACGGTATCGATGATGGTCGTTGCCGGCGTGAACGCATTGTCGCTCCACTCAATCGTCAGCGTCGATGCAGTCGCCGATAAACTGTGATGGTCGATGCTGTTCGAGGTCCATTTGCGGGGTCTGCCCCGGCGTGGAAGTGCCCGTCGTCACATTGATATTCCAATCGCCCAGCGATCCATTGAAGGTGGCCACTTCACACGTTCCCCCGCAGAAGCGGCCACAACCGTGGCCTCTGCCATCGCTGAATCAGTTCGGCGTTGGCGAAAGCGCGCGGCAGTCATAGCCACAAATGCAGTGACACTGCAAGTAACACCCCTAAATTGGAAAAACTCGTCATTTTGTTTTGATACCTCCGGCGAATGTTCGCGAATAGTAGTACCCGGGCCAAGAGATTCCGCAGTATACCGCGCAAACGAGATTGAATTTCAAATAAAGCACCTTCTAGATAGATTCAACTCGCTAGGTCGACCATTTTTTTTTATCTGCTCCCGGCCAAAGCGGGTCATGTGCGCCTTCTATATTGTTCATCTTACACTGACGACTCCAAAGGGCTACTTGACCCTTAGCTACCAGTAAGATCATGTTGATAGTACTTGGCTATTTCGAATATCTATTTGCGCCAAAGTACTTCTTACGCTCGGTAGAATGATTCGAAAGTCCTGATCGGACCCCCCGCGAACACCGCCAAACAGGTATACCTGCGCTCCTTCGGATTCCCAGTCCCGGTATGGCACGGCTTGGAGGCGCCGCCGCGGAGAGCGGCCTGACGCACTTATCCGCCCGGGTTGTCATTACCCAATCTCATACCCTTCTTGACCCCGGCGAAGTTCTGTAATCAATTAGGTGTCCAGCGTTGTAATCCATTTAGGTATGAGCAAACCATCCGACCTTCTGCAAGGCACGGATCTCCTCATTCTGCGCAC
>CAVPFP010000050.1:0-70006 GCA_963703775.1 uncultured Solirubrobacterales bacterium
CCTCGCGGTCATCGTGCTTGCCGGCTGGCAGATCTATGTGGCCGCCTCCGGGATCTCCGAGCAGGTCCTGCCCTCGCCGGTCGAGGTGGCGCGCGCGTTCGTCGATGACGCGGGGACATCTGGCGCTCCCGCCTGGACGACGCTGTCGGAGATCCTCGCCGGCTACGCGATCGCCGCCGCGGTCGGCTGCCTGCTCGCGCTCGGACTGAGCTTCTCGCGCCTGGCCGAGCGCGCCACCTACCCGTGGCTTGTCATCTCACAGGTCGTGCCGGTCCCCGCGATCGCCGCGCTCGTCGTGGTCTGGGCGGGGTTCGGGATCGCGGCAAAGCTCGTCGCCGTCGCGCTCGTCAGCTTCTTTCCGATCGCCGTGAACGCGATCGACGGGCTGCGCTCGAGCGACCCGCGCTGCTCGAAGCGCTCGCCTCGCTCGGCGCGGACGGACCGCGCAGCTGCGCCTGGTGCGCGTGCCGACGGCGCTGCCCTACATCTTCTCGGGCCTGCGGATCGCCGCGGTGCTCGCGGTGATCGGCGCGGTCTTCGCGGAGTGGGTCGGCAGCTCGTCCGGGCTTGGCTACCTGATCCTCACCTACAACAACGAGGTCGCGACCTCCGCGGAGTTCGCCGCGATCGGCGTCCTCGCCCTGATCGCAATCGCCCTGTTCGCAGCGGTCAGCGCACTCGAGCGCGTCGCGCTGCCCTGGCGTCACACCACGCCCTGAGCGGGCGGCGGACCGCTAGCATCACCCGACCCGCCGACGTAGCTCAGCTGGTAGAGCACTTCACTCGTAATGAAGGGGTCCCCGGTTCGAATCCGGGCGTCGGCTTGGGGGACGGGCCGCGGCAAAGTCACGCAGGATGATCCACGGCTCTAGAACGCGCCTCGCATTGGGTCGGCGTACGGAGCCGAGCCGAGCGTGCGTCCCTGCGTGGGGTCGTCGTAGGGGTCCGCGCCGAGCTTACGGCCTTGGGTTGGGTCGTCGTAGGGGTCTGAACCGACGTTGCGGCCTTGGGTCGGGTCGTCGTAGGGGTCCGCGCCGAGCTTGCGGCCCTGGGTCGGGTCGTCGTAGGGGTCTGAGCCGAGCTTGCGCCCCTGCGTCGGGTCGAATATGCGGACATCGAGCTCGCTCCGGGCAGCGCTGATCACCTGAAGCGCTGGTCTTGACTGCGGGTCGCTGTCTGGGCGCCCGTCGCTGACGTTGCGAGCGATGGCTGGTCTCATGGCTTCATTTCTCCTTGCGGGTTGCGTGGTTTTGGTGTCCGTCGGTTCGATCAGTTGGAGGCGACCGCGGCGGCGACGCCGGATGTCAGCTCGCCGGCTTCCACGGGTGCTTGCGGCTCGTTGGTGGGATGGGCGGGGAGCAGTAGGAGCGCCATCAGGGCGCCGAGGGCGGCGACGGCGCCGGTGACGTAGTTGGCGGTGCTGAAGCCGTGGAAGAAGGCCTGGAGCGCCGCGTGATGAACGGCGTTCCCGAGCGCCGGCGAGCCGAGCGCACGGAGATGGTCGTGCGACGCCGAGCGCACCGCCGACGGAGGCGTGCGCCGTCCGCGCCGCCGCCGTGCTCAGGCCTGCGGGAAGATCGGCCGTGAGGCGGCTGGTGAAAAGCGACGCGTAGATGCTGCCGACGATCGCGACGCCGAGCGTTCCGCCGAAGAGGCGCGTCGCGTCGTTGACCGCCGAGCCGACGCCGGCCTTCGTCTTCGGAACGACGCCCATGATCGCCTCGGTTGCCGGTGCGCTCGTCAGGCCCATGCCGGCCCCGAGAACGACCATCTGCAACGCGATCGTCGTGTAGCTGGTCGCGGCCGAGGCAGTCGCGGACACCCAGACGTAGAAGCCGGCCATCGCGGCCAGGCCGAACGCCACAACGAGCTTCGTGCCGATCCGCACGGCGAGCTTGGCGCCGCCGATCGAGGAGATTGCGACGAGCGTTGCGACCGGCAACAGGCGCACGCCTGTCGACAGCGGCGAGTAGCCCTTGACGAACTGGAAGTACTGGGTGACGAGGAAGATGAAGCCCGACAATGCGAAGAAGGAAATCGAGACCGATGCGCTAGCCGCTGTGAACCGCGCGTTGCGGAACAGGCTCACGTCGAGCATCGGGTGCGTGCTGCGCCGCTCCCAGATCCAGAACATTGCGACCAGTGCGGCGGTCAGGGTGAACCCGCCGAGGCTGCGCGTGCTGCCCCACCCATGCCCTGGGGCCTCGATGATCGTGTAGATCAGCAGGCCGATCGCCGCGCTCGAGAGCGCGAACCCACCGAAGTCGATCGACGGTGCGTTGCGATCGCGGGAGCTCGGCACGAAGCGCGCGCTCAACGCGGCAGCCGCCGCAGCGACCGGGGCCATCGCGAAGAAGATGCTCGACCAGTTGAAGCTCTCGAGCAGCCAGCCGCCGACGATCGGTCCCATCGCGATCGCGACGCCGGTGATCGCTCCCCACAGCCCGATCGCGAACGCCCGCTCGCCGCGCTCGGTGAAGACGTTCGTCAGCAGCGAAAGCGTCGAGGGGAACACCATCGCGGCACCGACACCCATCACGGCACGCGCCGCGATCAGTTGGCCTGGCGTGTCCATCAGGCCGCCGGCAAGGCTCGCCAACCCGAAGACCGAGAGGCCGGCCAGCAGCATTCCCTTGCGCCCGAAGCGGTCGGAGAGGCTGCCGGCGACCAGCACCGTTCCGGCGAAGAGCAGGTTGAACGCGTCCACCACCCATTGCAGCTGGGTATTGGAGGCGTGCAGCTCGCGCACGAGCGAGGGCAGGGCGACGTTGATGATCGTCGTGTCCAGGTTGATCACGAACGCCGCGAGCAAGAGCGCGACCAGTGCCAACGGTTTGCGGTTCATCAGCTGCCTCCTTGTCTGAGCGGGTCTGGGTATCCAGAAATGTGGACGCTGTCCACACTAACACATTGTGGACGCTGTCCACTACCATGCGGGGATGGCAGCTCCAAATGACCCGGTCGAGCCGCGCGCGCCTTCGCGTGAAGAGTCCGTACGCCGGGGTCCCCGGCCCCGCGGCACCGTCCGCACAGCGCTGGTCGATGCGGGGATGCAACTCGCACGCGGCGGCGGGCCGGACGCGGTCGTGCTCCGCGAAGCGACGCGGATGGTTGGCGTAGCGCCAAACGCCGCCTACCGGCATTTCAGCAACCGCGAGGCGCTGCTCGGTGCCGTCCGCGACACCGCACTCGGACAACTCGCGCAGAGCATGGCCGACGGGATGAGCCGAGTGCAGGCGCCGGCGGACACGCCGGCGGGGGCGATGGCGCGGCTCGCGGCGGTCGGCAGGGCATACCTCGAGTTCGCCCGCAGCGAGCCGGGCCTCTTCGATACCGCCTTCGCGACAGCTGAGCCCCATCACGTCCCGAGCACCGAGCCACGGCCGTTTGACTATCTGCAGGGCGCGCTCGACAACCTCGTGCAGGCGGGGGTGCTCGACGCCGCGCGCCGCCCGAACATTGAATACCCAACGTGGGCCACGGTCCACGGCCTGGCGGTCCTCTTCCGCGGGCCCTTGCAGTCCCTGAGCGAGCCGGAGAAGGATCGGCTCGAGGGGCATGCGCTCGGTTTCATCGGAGCTGCGATCACCGCGCGAGACAGCCCCGTTCAATGACGCAGACCAACGGTCGGAATAACGCCGCCACTCTGCCGCTTGTGAACCTCGCCCTGAAGTTCATCCTCGAGCTCGCGGCGCTCGTGGCCTTTGCCTGGTGGGGCGCGACGCTCGGTGGTGCGGCGGTGTCCGCGATCGCCGCGATCGCCGCTCCCGCCACGATGATCGCCCTCTGGGGCACGTTCGCGGCACCACGCGCGCGACGGCGACTGCGCAAGGCAATTCGGATTCCGTTCGAGCTCTTCGTGTTCGCGCTGGCTGCCGCCGCGCTGTTCGCGGCCGACGCGCCGGTGTTCGCGGCCGTGTTCGCCGCGCTCGTCGTGCTCAACAGCCTGCTGCTGTCGGGCTTTGACCAGTGGGATGGGTGAGCGGATAGTGCGTCGCGGCTCGACGCCGCCGAATCCCGGTGAGGAATGTCACGCAGAGGATCGCGTTTCTCACCCGGCGGCCACGATAGGCGCGCATAGCGTTCGGCGACCAGAGCGCCAGTCAGTGCAAAGGCTGGGGCCACGGAGGCCAACCATTGCGCTGCCGGACACTCGTCCTCTCGTTCGTCCTCGGATCGCTGCTCGCGGTGTGTCTCGCGGCGCAGGCCTTCGCTGACATCGGCAACGCCGGCGACGACCTGCGCACGGGGTGGTATCCGGACGAGTCCTCGATAACTCCCGGACTCGTGAGCAGCGGCACGTTCGGGCAGCTCTGGTCCAAGCCGGTCAACGGTCAGGTGTACGCGCAGCCTCTGCTTTCAAACGGCACGCTCCTCGTCGCCACGGAGACCGACAACGTCTATGGCCTCGACCCGGCGACCGGCGCGCAGCAGTGGTCGGACGATCTCGCGACGCCGTGGAATCCGGCTGACATCGGCTGCGCCGACATTCAGCCGTCGATCGGGACGACCTCGACGCCGGTGATCGATCCGACGACGAACACGGCTTATCTCACCTACAAGACCTACGTTTCCGGCTCGCACGGTCCGGCGGCTTGGTACATGACCGCCCTGGACCTTTCAACCGGCGCGACCCGTCCGGGCTTCCCGGTGCAGCTCGCCGGAACAGCCCAGAACGACCCCGCGGCGACGTTCAATGCGACCGATCAGCAGCAGCGCCCCGGCCTACTGCTCATGAACGGGGTCGTTTACGCGGGATTCGGCAGTCACTGTGACTATTCGACCTGGCAGGGCTGGATCTTCGGTGTGTCGACATCGGGCGACGTGGCGGCTCGCTGGGTCGACAATGCCGCCGACGGCTCGGGCGCCGGGATCTGGCAGTCAGGGGTAGGACTGATGTCAGACCAGTCAGGCTCGATCGTGTTCGTCACCGGCAACGGGGGCGACCCGACGACGCCGGGCCCGGGCGACCTGCTCCCATCCTCGTTTGGCGACTCGGTCGTGCGACTCGATGTGCAGCCCGACGGGACCCTTGAGCCGGTCGACTATTTCACGCCCTTCGACTCGCCGCAGCTCGAGGCCTACGACGAGGACTTCGGCTCGGGCGGCATCGTTGGCCTTCCCGACGCCTACTTCGGGACGCCGGCAATTCCCGCACCTCGCGGTTGCCGACGGGAAGGAGGGCTACGTCTACCTCTTGAACCTCGATTCGTTGGGTGGCTATGACGACGGGCCCGGTGGGGGCGACAATGTCGTCCAGCGCCTCGGCCCGCGCGTCGGTGTGTGGGGACGACCAGGCGTGTGGCCCGGCGACGGTGGATGGGTCTACCTCAGCACCGCCGGCGGAGGACTCGACGCGTACCAGTACGGCGTGTCCGGAACCGGCCAGCCTTCGCTCTCCTTCGCCGGCACGACAGCCGACCAGTTCGGCTGGGGCAGCGGACCCGCGGTAGTCACCAGCAACGGGACGGCGGACGGCTCGGCACTCGTGTGGGTCATCTGGAGCGCCAACCGCCAAGGCCAGGGCGCGCAGCTTCGCGCCTATGACCCGATCCCTGTCGACGGTCAGATGCAGCTCGTCTACAGCGCGCCGATCGGGACATCCACCAACTACTTCTCACCCGGCGTCGGCGGCGGGCGCCTGTACGTTGGCACCCGTGACGGCCATATCCTCGCCTTCGGCTCGCCGGTCAGCCAACCGCTGAGCGGGCCGACCACGAGCTTCCCCAGTACTCCGATTGGCGAAACGACGCAGAAGACGCTGACGCTCACAGCCAGCCAGACCGTGACGATCAACAGCCTGGCGTCGACCTCCGGCCAGTTCATCCTTGGCGCTCCGTCGCAGTCCCTTCCGGCGACACTCACATCCGGGCAGACGATCTCGGTCCCGGTCACGTTCGCGCCAACGCAGACCGGTCTCCTCGGCGACCAGGTGAACGTGACGCTCAGCGATGGCAGGATCATTCCCTTCTCGCTGTCTGCCACCGGGGAGGCGCCGACCCCACTGCTGTCGGTGAACCAGCAGCTGCTGTCTCTCGGCGGCACCACCGTCGGGCGGCGAGCTCACGGCAAGTGCCACTTTCTCCAACGTCGGCGCGGCGCCGCTGACGGTCACCGCGGTCGATCCGCCGGCTGCGCCGTTCAGCGCGACCGGCATGCCAAGCGTCGGCGAGACGATCCAACCCGGGTCCTCGGTCACCGTGACGCTCGCGTTCGATCCGACACAGGTCGGCGCGTTCACCGGGTCGATCGAGGTTGACAGCACTGGCGGCAATGAGATCGTCGGAATCTCCGGCAACGCCGCGACCCCGGGGAATCTGCAGTTCACAAGCGAGTCCATCGATTTCGGTTCGGTCGCAGTCGGGGCCACAGAGACCAGGACGTTCACGATCACCAACACCGGCGACCTCGGCGTCACGATCTCCAAGTCCAAGCCGCCGTTCGGCGGTGCGTTTTCCGCACTGACGATCCTCGACGAGGGCTACACGCTCGCGCCCGGCGCCACCGTAACCGAGAAGGTCAACTTCACGCCAACGACGGACGGGCCCGCGAGCGGTGTCTGGTTGATCAACGGCGATTCCGGCAGCGGACTCCAGACGGTGACGTTCACCGGGACGGGCGTCGAGTCCGTCCCTGCGATCGCGACTGCGCCCCCGACCGCCCAGAGCGCCAGCAAAGTCGCCAACAAGCTGGGCTCGCCCAAGCTCACATCGAGCATCCTCACGCCGTCCACGATCGGCAATGCCTACTTCAGCTACGTCGCGGCCGCCGATGGGACCGTGAAGCTCACGCTCCAGCTGCGGGTCAGCGGGCGCATCGTCGGCCGTCGCTGCGTCCCAACCACGATGCGCAACCGCAGCCACGGCGCGTGCGCTCGCTACGTCAACCTCGCCAGCTTCGTGCAGGCCGACCACGCCGGTATCAACCGCCTGCGGCTGAGCACGTTCATCAACATTCGCAAGCTCGCAACCGGCACCTACCGCCTCGAGGCCACGCCTGAGGACACCTCCGGAGCGGACGCGATCTACGCGCACTTCCAGCTCGGCCTCGGCGGTCGCCATGCCAAGCGCGCGGATCACGCCGGCTCGCCAGCGACCTGAGCGACCGCCGCCCCGCTGGTCGCGGCGATCTCGGTGTCGGTCAGCGCCGGTGATCGCACGTCAGCCGCTGCGTCTTGTCCGTGCGCCGGCCGCCGACACGAGTGAAGCCGCGGCTACGGCTGATCCGCCGCGCTCACGTCGATCAGCACCTTGCCGACGGCGCCCCGCTCGACGGCGTCATGGGCGGCGGCAGTGTCCGCCAACGCGAACCGCGTCGCCGGCAACTGCGTGAGCGCCCCCGCCTCGAGTGCGCGCGTGACATTTGCGACCGCCGCCAGCTTTGCGTCGTCCGAGATCGTGTAGAGGAGCATGAACTGGATGCGCGCATTCGCGGCCATCAGCTCACGCGGCGCACGGGCCGGCTCGGGCTGCACGGCATAGACGAGGATCGACCCACCAGGCGCGATCACCTTCGCATCGAGCTCTAAGTTGCGACTGAGGTCCACCTCGATGATTCGCTTCACGCCGTCGGGGGACCACTCACGAACGCGGTTGACAACATCCTCGCGCGTGTAGTCGATCACGAGCTCCGCGCCCGCGGATGTGGCGAGCGCCGCTTTCTCCTCATTGCTGACGGTCGCCGCGACGCGCGCACCGGCAAGGCTGGCGAGCTCGATCGCCGCGTGTCCGACGGCGCCGGCGCCACCCTGCACGAGGACGCGATCCCCGACGGCGAGCGTGCCGTCTTCGAACAGGCAGTGCTGCGCGGTCAGGGCCGGAACCCCGAGGCCGGCGCCGAGGTCGAACGACACACCTTCGGGGAGTGCCACCGCGCGCTCCGCGGGCAGCGACACATACTGCGCCGCGGTGCCCGACGCACGGCGCCACTGCGCGAGCCACAGCCAGACGCGCTCGCCCAGACGCTCGGCCCGCACGCCCTCGCCAACCTCGACGATCACGCCCGCGCCGTCCTGATTGGGGATCACCCAGGGGAATGCGTTCGCCGGCGGGGATCGACGCACCTTCCAGTCCGTCGGGTTCACACCGGAGACCGCCACCTGGACGAGCACCTCACCGACGGCGGGGTTCGGTCGCTCGATCCGCTCGACTCTGATCACGCCGGCATCGTCTCCCGACGTCGGGTAGCGCGCGGCGAGCATCATCTCCGGAAGGTCTGCCATCGATCAGGAATCCCCAGGCTCTGAAGTTATCGCTGATGATGCCTGCTCCGCGATCTGCGCGACGTCGACACGCGGTGCGACCGTCACCCCGCCGACGATGAGTTCTCGCCGGCAGGTCGGTCTGATGCTTGCACGAGTCACGACGAATGGAGGTCGGGATGGGCAAGATTCTGGTACACGAGTTCACGACGCTCGACGGGGTGATCGATGCTCCCGCCTGGTCGATGGACTTCGGCTTCGACCCGAAGATGGGCACGGCGATCGGCGGGATCATGCAGCGGTGCGGGGCGTTGCTGATGGGACGCAAGACCTACGAGATGTTTGCGCCGAGCTGGTCGCAGCGCAGCGATGCCGACGATCCCGGCGCGCCTTTCATGAACGGGTCGCCGAAGTACGTCGTCTCGACAACGCTGCGCGAGCCGCAATGGAACAACTCGACCGTCCTGGGCGCCTACAGCCCGGAGGCGATCCGCTCGCTCAAGGAGCGCGTGGACGGCGACATCTACGTCAGCGGCAGCGGCACTTTGGTCCGCGCGATGGTTGTCGACGATCTGGTCGACGAGATCCACCTGTTCGTCTATCCGCTCTCCCTCGGCGCCGGGCCGCGGCTTTTCGAGGACGGTCTCGCAGCTCGATTTGGGCTGCTCGCGAGCGAGGGTTACGACAACGGCGCGGTCCACCTCGCCTACGAGCTCACGACTGCGAAGTAGTCGCAGGCCCGCGCCCGTACGACGCGCCGGCCTACGCCGCGTTGCTGGCGGGCGCCAATGCGGGGATCCAACGTTCGAGTGTCTCCTCGAGCACGCGGTGGCGCAGGGGCTTGGACACGTAGTCGTCCATCCCGCACGCGATGCAGCGATCGAAGTCGCCCTTCATCGCCGCCGCGGTCACCGCGATGACCGGCGTGCGTCTTCCGCCGACTTCGCGCTGTCGCAGCTCGTGCGTTGCCTCATAGCCGTCCATCTCTGGCATCTGGCAGTCCATCAGCACCGCGTCGTAGCGCCGGCCGAGCAGGGCCTCGAGCGCTTCATAGCCATTGCTGGCGACATCGGCGCGGCAGCCGCAGCGCGCGAGAGCACGCACGGCGACGATCTGGTTGACCGGCGTGTCGTCCACGACGAGCACGATCGGCGAGCTCTCGTCGAGCTCGAGCGAGCCGACCGCCGTCGTGGGCTCACCTGCACCGCGCTCGAGCACCTCGCTGGCGGCGGCCGGCTCGAGCGCCACCTCGAACCAGAACGTACTGCCGGAGCCGGGCTGGCTCTCAGCGCCGATCTGTCCGCCCATCAACTCGACGAGCTCATGGGCGATCGCGAGCCCGAGGCCGGTGCCGCCGTACTTGCGCGTTGTCGAGACGTCGGCCTGCGTGAACGGCTCGAACATCTGGGCGAGTCGTTCGGGATCGATGCCGATACCGTCATCCGCCACCTCGATGCGCAGGTTGGTCTGACCCACCGCTGCCTCGCTCGCGCTCGCCGAGACGCGAACGGCGCCGTTGCTCGTGAACTTGACGGCGTTCGCCACCAGGTTGATCACGACCTGGCGCAGACGGCCGCCGTCGCCGCGGGCCAAGGCCGGCACCGTCTCGTCGACCGTGACCAGGAAGTCGACACCCTTCGCCCGCGACGCGAGTCGTCCCACCGCGCACGCCTGCTCGATCGTCTCGCGCAGCGCGAAGTCGGTCGTATCGAGCTCGAGCCTGCCGGTCTCGATCTTGGAGAGGTCGAGGATGTCGTTGATGATCGCGAGCATGTGCTCGCCTGAGCTCGCCACGTGCTCGGCGTACTCGCGCTGCGTCGCGTTCAGGTGCGTACTGAGCAGCAGCTCGGTCATCCCGAGAACTCCGTTCATCGGCGTGCGGATCTCATGGCTGACGTTGGCAAGGAACGCCGACTTCGTGTTCGAGGCGGCGATCGCTGCATCGCGCGCGATCGCGAGCTCAGCCGTCGCCTTGTTGCGCGCAGTCACGTCCTGGCAGAGCATCAGCCGCCACGACCGGCCGCCGACGACGGCGTCATGGCTTGCGACCTCGACGTCGACGACCGTCCCGTCCTTGTAGCGGTGACGCGTCTGCTGGACGGGCTCCTGCCCGTCGTGCCACACATTTCGCTCGGCCTCGAGCCGGCGCAGCAGCCCGGGCACGTCTTCGGGCGGGCGAATGTCGGCGAGGCTCATCGCCAGGAACTCCTCGCGCGTCCAGCCATAGCGATCGCAGGCGGTGTTGCTGACCGCGACGACCTGGAGCGACTCGCGGTCGTAGGCGATCATCGGCAGTGGGTTGTCCTCGAACAGCATTCGGTGCTCGTGCGCCCGCACCCGGAGCTCCTCGGCCTGGCTCGCGTTCACGGCCACCTGGCGGCGTAGGCCGCGGGTGACCGAGAGTGTGATCCCGAGCAACGCGAGGTAGAGCAGCAGGAGCCCTCCGGCGATGTCGAGGTAGAGCCGATGAAGGCTGGCCGCAACGTCCGCTGCGATCGGCGCATAGGGGAGATAGAGCTCGAGTACGCCAACCCGCGCGTGGTGCGTGCCCTCGTAGAGCGGCTGGTAGACCTCGACCGCGGCCGGCCCGACCCGGCCCGTGTCGTTGCTGTCCGAGTTCAGGTGCGTGAGGAGGGCAACGGTCTCACCGCCGGCGGCCTCGAGCGCCTCGTCATCGGGTCTGCCGCGGAATCCCGAGGCGTCGTCGGAAAAGACAACCCGACCTGAAAGCGCGTGCAGGCGCAGTCGCAGGATGTCCTTGGTTCGTACCGCGCTCGCCACGAGCTGTTCGAGCTCCCGCCGCTCGGCCACCGTCACGCCGCCGCCGAGCGGGTTCGTTCCGAGCAGCGGCTCGACCGCTGTCTGGGCGACGAGCCGGGCTTCTCCGCGTGCTTGCGCAATCCCGCGCTGGCTGGCCTCGGAGCTCAGGCTGAGCGCGAGAGCGACGCCGAGGGCGAGCATCGGGAGCAGCGTGATCGCTGCATATTTGGTGAATAGGCGGGTAGTCGCGCTCGGCCCACGCGATCCTCCGCCGTCCGCGCGGCGCACACCTCAGGTATCGGTGCCCTGCGGGCGGTGCTTTAGGTCACGAGTCCATCTTTGTCGGCTCGCCGGAGGCCCGTGTTAGGCTCGAAGCGAGTGCCCGCCACGAGGTTGACCGCACTTGCCGTCGCAACCGTCGCGCTCGTCGCGGCGGCGAGCGCGCTTGCGAGCGCGCCGGCTCGAGACCACCTTGGCCGCGGCACCGGTGGCTGCGCCGTGTTTCCGGCCTCGAGCGCGTGGCATGAGAACGTCACGAACCTCCCCGTGAGCCCGCTCTCCGCGCAATACGTCGCATCGATCGGGGCCGGCGCAGACCTGCATCCCGATTTCGGGCACGAACGCTCCTACGGCATCCCCTACACGATCGTGCCCGCCGACCAGCCTAAGGTCAAGGTGCACTTCACCGCCTACGGTGACCAGTCCGACCCCGGTCCGTATCCGATACCCCTCGGCGCGCCGGTCGAGGGCGGTCAGAACGCCTCCGGCGATCGCCACGTCATCGTGCTCCAGAAGGGCACCTGCATGCTCTACGAGCTGTGGGACGCTCACCCGAACGCGGACGGATCGTGGGACGCCGGCTCCGGCGCCGTGTTCAACCTCCGCGCCGACAAGCTGCGCCCCAACGGCTGGACGTCGGCGGACGCCGCTGGCCTCTCGATCTTTGCCGGCCTGATCCGCTACGACGAGATCAAGCGCGGGCAGATCAACCACGCGATCCGTTTCACCGCACCGATGACGCAGGCCGGCTTCATCCATCCGGCAACGCACTTCGCGTCGAGCTCGACCGATCCCGCGCTGCCGCCGATGGGCCTGCGCCTGCGCCTCGAGGCGTCCTACCCGACCGCGCGCTTCCCGCGCACCGATCGGATCATCCTCCAGGCGATGAAGACCTACGGCCTGATCCTCGCCGACAACGGCAGCCCCTGGTATTTCCAGGGCGCGACCGATCCGCGCTGGAACGACAACGTGCTCGACCTCTTGAAGTCCGTTCCAGGTAGCGCCTTCCAGGCTGTCGAAACCGGACCGATCCTGCACGCCAGCTAGTGGAGCGCCCATTGCGACCGGCCCGTTCGCATGCCTCCCAGGGCCGCGCGCGCATCCATGCCCCGCAAGCCGAGCTCCGCGGAGTTTCACGTCCCCCCGTCCCACCGCCGGCGCGCAGGCGCCGGCGCACGCCCGGCGTCCTTCTGTTCACGCGCTGGATCCTCCCGGCGGTCATCATCGTCGCGGGCCTCGTCGCACTGAGTTTCGGCACGCTCGACGCCCTCTACGGTGGCAGCACCCTGATTGCCGCAGGGATTGCGGTCTGGCTGATCAGCTGGGCCTACCGCTATGGGTCAGGCAGCGACGACGAGCGCGACGCCGAGGCCCGCGCCCGCGCGTACTTCGAACGCTTCGGGCGCTGGCCCGATGAGCACTAGGCGTCTCAGCGGTTCCATCCCGGCGCGCTCGCACCGAGCGCCAGCGATCGGCCCGGGCCGCCGGTCCACGGCACGGCCTCGATCTCTGGCTCGCCGCCGAACACGTTCGTAAGGATGAGCTTGCCGTTGCGCGATATCGCTGTCGCGATGCCCGCCAGCCCGAGTTGCTGCGCGCTCCAGCCATACCGGTCGAGCATCGCCGTCCACACCGCGACCGAGCCGCCGCTGCGCGACTCGAGGTTGGCGACGACCCGCCGGCCGCTCGCCGAGGCGGCGAGCGCGGCGGCGGGCGGCCCGCCGCTGATGCCGGTGAGCGGCTCGAGCCGCGATCCGTCCGACTGGACCCGCCAGACCCCGTAGGTTGGCGCGCTGCCGGCTGTTCCGAGCCGCTCGAGTCGAGCGAAGTAGATGCCCGCCTTGGTCCACAACGGCCAGCTCGCGAGCCCGCTGTGCGTGACCGCCGTGCGCCCAGTTCCGTCGGCGCTCGCGATCCACAGCCTTGCCTGGTCGTCGTCGAGCTGGATGATCGTGGCGTCGGCGTAGACGATGCGGTCGGGCTGCGTCGGCGAGAAGCTCGCGCCGAGCAGTGTGCCGCGCGCGATCGCCGTGAGCTGCCCGCTCGCCAGGTTTGCCACAAGCAGCGCGCCATCCTCGCCGGACCGGCTGAGGGAGTAGCCGCTCAGGGCCACGAGACGCGAGTCCGAAGACCACGCGAGCAGGCGGATGCCCCGCGTCGCGAAGTCGGGCGGCGCGAGCACCGCGACGATGCGCGAGCTGACAGCGCGGCGGTGGACCGTATAGGCCGTCAACAGGGCGCGGCCAGCGCGGCTCGAGAGTGCGATCACTGTCCGGCCATCGGGCGCGAGCAGTGCCTGCCGCGCCGGACCGAGCACGCGCGGATCGCCGCCACCGGGCTTCGCGAGCACGGCATCTCCGCCGCTCAGGTACATCAGGGCCGGCGTCGGCGGCTGCGCCACCCGCCGCTTGACCGACCCGCAAGCGCTGAGGCCAACGCCCGCAGCGAAGGCCGCCAAAACCCACCTCCACCTCACCGCGGCCACGATCCTACTCGCCGTGGTTCCGGCAAACCGCGGTCTCGTCGCCCGCCTCCACAAGCAATCGGGATCGATAGTCGGCCGAACGCCGAGCTATCGATCCCAGCTCGCGAACGCGCCGTGCTGGGCAACTGTCAGTGCGAGACCGCCGTTCCACGGTTCGACCGCGACCGTGCTCTTCGAGAAGTCATCGCCGGCGAGCGTGCCGCTGCCCTCGGTGATCAGCACTTCGCGTCCGTCGCGCGAAATCGCGTTGCCGATCGTCACGGTCCCTGCCGCTCCCAGCGCGTGCTCGGAGACCGGGTTCGTCGAAAGGTCGACGCACCAGGCCTGCGAGTCGTTGGTTCCAACCAGGTTTGCGAGCAGGTGCTTGCCGTCGGCGGACACCGCGACCGGCTCGAGCCCGGTCCACGGCGCTGACAGCGTGACGTTCGTGATCGCGCGCGAGCGGGCGCCGGGCCCGAGCTCCCATAGCTGCAGCGTCGTGCCGGTTGCGGACTGCTCGTGCGAGTAGACGATCCCGTGGGGTCCCCAGAGCGGGTATTCGCTGAGCCCGTCCTGGGTGAGCTGCTTCGGCGCTCCGCCCGCCATGGTGACGCTGAAGAGGTTGACGGGCGCCCCGGCGTTCAGCGTCGTTGCCTGTGCAAAGACGAGCCGGTCCGGAGGGTGCGGGGCAAAGCTCGCACCGGCGATCGTCCCGGTGGTCAGCGCGCGCGCCTTGCCGTGCAGGGGAACCGCGACCAGCGAGTTCCCATCCGTGACCGCGATCCAGCCGTCGTCCGGGGCCCAGCCGAGGATCGTCAGCTGGGCAGCCGAGATTCGCAGCGTGCGCATCGGCTTCTTCGCGCCGACCGAGTAGAGGACGAGGGAGGATCCGGACGCGGGCGCCCCGCGCCCTGGGCCGACCGCCGCCACATACACACCGTCGGGTGAGAGCACCGCCGTGCTCGCCGGCCCGAGCGAACGCGGTCCCGCTCCGTTCGCGCGCGCGAGCACGACTTGCGGTGTGGCGCTCGTGCTCGCGGCAGCCGCGATGTATGTGAGTTGCGCCGCTGTCGCGATCGCCGGCGCTGCGCTCGCCGTGGCGGCGAATGTGAGCATGGCGGCAAGCGCGTAGCTCACGCGCTTCCAGCGCGTCGAGCTGAAGCCACTTGGCGCGCGGCGCCACAACAACAATCTCACCCTTGAGTCCTTCCTGATGCGCCGTCGCCGCGCCCTGCCGCCGCGACGGTCAACGCCCTTCATCGTACGCACCGGGACGGCGGGCCGCGGCAGTGGGCGCTGTGAATAGGCTTCGCCGCTGTGCGCGCCCGCTTGCGATGGACCGCAGACGCCGCGCCGTGGAGCGTGGCGGCCCTCGGCGTTGCGTTTGGCGTCGCGATCGGCCTGATCTTCGCCTCGAGCGGCGGCGGCGGGCTGGCCGCCTACCGCAGCGCGGACCTCTGGGCGCTCGTCCCGCTGGCTGGAAGGACCTGAACCGCGTCGCCCCGTACGGCACCGCACTCGCCAGCTGGGTCGATCTCGACAACCCGTCGAACGCGATCAGCGTGCGTGCGACGGCGCCCGCCGGTTCCTCGCCACGCGCTCGCGCCTTCGCTCGCGCGCGCGCAGCTCGGCGGTGCGACGAGGTCGTATGTCTATGAGGTCTCCTGGCCCGGGCGGACGTAGTGCCTGGGAGGTGCTCTACACCGACCACGATGTGCACACGGCGCTGTTCGAGTTCGACGCCTGCTCGCCTGCGATCGCGATGACGGTCACGCTGAACGCGTCTAGCTCGAGCAGGCTGTTCGACATGGAGCACTCGCTGCCGCAGGGGGCCGAGCCGGTCTGCGATGGCACCGCCTTCACCTCGCCGGACCGGGCCGACCTCGCGATCCCGCTGCAGCTACCCGCGGCGAGTTAGAACTGATCCGCGAGCTTCGCGAGGAGCTCGTTGAAGCGGGGCGGATGCTCGACCATTGGCAAGTGCCCGCAGTCGCTGAAAGTCGTCTCCCGCGCGCCCGTGATCCGCGCGGCGAAGCGCCCGCTGTCGGCGGCAGGCGCAAGGCGATCGTTGGCCCCGCGCACGATGAGCGTTGGTACGGCGATCTCGTCCAACCGATCGGGCGCGTGCTCCAACAGCGCCGCGAGCGCGGCTTGCGCCCCCGGTGCTCGCAATCCGGCGCCCAGTTGCGCGCGGAGGTCGGGAGCGATCCGCGATGGATGACGGATCGCCGCGGCGAGCGCGAGCTGCTTGGCACGCGGACGCGCCACGAGCCGGTCGGCCAGCGCGAGCGTGAGTTTCGCGGCTTCAGCCTGGAGCTCACCGCGGTCAGGCCACGACGCCGCGATCAGCGCCAGCGCGCCGACACGCTGCGGATGGCGGACGGCAAGCTCTGTGGCGACGACGGCGCCGAAGCCATGCCCGGCGATGAGCGGCGCCTCGAGCTCGAAGAGGTCGCATACGCGCTCGAGCACGTTCACGTAACCCGCGATCGAGATCGGTGCAACAGGCATCTGCGAGCGTCCGAAGCCGGGGAGGTCTGTAGCGAGGATGCGTCTGGAGGTGGCGAGCCGCGGCAGGGTCGGGAGCCACGTCCGCCAGCTCCCGCCGAGCCCATGTACGAGGAGCATTGGGCGTCCGCCTGCACTGCCGAGCGTGGTGACGTGCACCCGGCGACTGTCGACCGTGAGGGCGCGCATGTGCTCGGGCCAGTGAACGGCACGCCAGTCTGGCTCGTCTTCGCGACCGTAGTCGGTCACGATTTGCTCGTGCACTGTCACGGGGTCGAAGGCTAGTGAGGCTGGAGCCCGCTCGTTGGTGGGTGATTCGGCCGGCCTCGAACCGGCGGGCGAAGACCTACCGCTGTCCGCTGTGTGGTCGTTGGCTGCCCGCGCTGACCGAGCATATGCTGCTGTCGCCCGAGGGCAACAGCTCGCGTCGCCGCCACGCGCACACCCGGTGTGTGATGCGCGCGCGCAGCGCAGGCCGCCTGCCTTTGCGCGAAGAATGGCTTGCAACTCAGCCGCGGTCGCCCGGTCTGTGGCAACGTTTACGCCAGCTGGCGAGGCGCGGCAGGGACGCAGGCCCTTCGCGCTGAAACCCACCGTGCCGGCAGTCGGCTCCGGCGTCGGCGGCTACAGATCTTTGCGGTGCCGTCCGATGTCATGTGTCAAACGGATCTGCATACGCCCTGAGCGAGCCGATCTGGCGTGGTGCGCGTTGTAGGTCAAGACGCCGCTCCGCGTTGTCGGGCGGACCAGGGCAAGCCGAGAGGCCGCCGATGAGGACCAGGACGCTGATCAACACCACACTGCTGACGCTGGCACTCGGCCTGGCGATTCCGGCATGCGCGGCAGCCGCGACCAGCCCAAGTGGTGGTGGAGCGACGGCGCCTGGTCCCGGCGGCTCGACCGGCACCGGCGGCACCACACCACCGGCCAGCTCCAGCCAGTCGCCCTCGACCACCGAGGCCCAGGCCAACTGGCGCTACCAGGGCATTCACCCGACGATCCGGCGGGCTCGTTGCTTCGCGGTCGGCAAGACGCAGTGCACCAAGAGACAACAGCTCACGGTGCAGGCAACCGGTGAGCTCGCGATCAACGGGCACAACTTCGCGCGGGTCAGGGTCTACTTCCCGCGAGCGGGCGCCGTCAGCGCGCGCGTCGACCCGCTCTCGGCTCCGCTGCGTCCGACGCGTCACGGCTGGGTGGCAACGGTGCCGCTCGCCGCGGCAAGCGGCAAGATCTACCTCCAGAACCCTCGGGGCGCCCGCTCACACCCCTACGGGCCGATCACGGTGCTCCCGGCGCCGATCACCGTCGATGCCGTGCAACCGGCACCCGGCAACTCGGCGTTCGACGGCGAAGGGATGTGGATCTGGTACTTGAGCGCCTCGGACGGCGACAACCTTGCGGCGATCGCGGCCCAGGCCAAGCAGGCGGGGATCAGCACGCTGTTCATCAAGAGCGGCGACGGCACGAACTTCTGGAGCCAGTTCAGCCCCGCGCTCGTGCAGGCGTTGCACTCGCTCGGGTTGCGTGTGTGCGGCTGGCAATACGTCTACGGGGCCAACCCGGCGGGCGAGGCTGCCGTCGGAGCGCAGGCGGTAGCGGATGGCGCCGACTGCCTCGTGATCGACGCCGAGGCGGAGTACGCGGGCAATTACTACGGCGCTCAGACCTACGTGAATGCGCTTCGTGCCGCGATCGGCTCGAGCTATCCGCTCGGGCTCACGTCCTTCCCCTACGTCAACTACCACGAATCCGAGCCCTACTCGGTCTTCCTCGGCCCGAACGGCGCGCAGTTCAACCTCCCGCAGATCTACTGGAAGGACATCGGCACGTCGCCGGACGCCGCCTATTCGCAGACCTACCTCGAGAACAGGATCTACGGGCGTCCGATAGTGCCGGTCGGCCAGAGCTTCGGCGGCGCCCCAGCAGCCGACATCACCCGCTTCCGCCAGCTCGTCGCCGGCTATGGCGCGCTCGGCTTCTCCTGGTGGAGCTGGCAGGCGACGTCGCCGTCTGAGTGGGCGGCGCTCGAGGCGCCGCCGACTCCCGGCACGAACATCGCCATACCGACGGCTTGGCCGGCGCTCGTCGAGGGGTCGACGGGCGATCAGGTCGTCTGGCTACAGGAGCATCTCGCGGCCGCCTATCCGGCGACGCCCACGAGCGGCACCTTCGATGCGACCACGCAGGCGAACCTCGAGGCCTTCCAGGCCGCGCATGGCATCCCTCCCTCGGGCGTGACGGACGCGGCGACCTGGACCGCGCTGCTGGCGCTCAACCCCGTCGTCCCGACCTATTCGCCGCCGCCCCCACCGCCCGCCGGCAGCACCGGCTCGAGCGGCGCCAGCGGGTCGAGCGGGTCCACCGGCGCGAGCGGTCCGACTCGCGGTCGAGCGGCTCGAGCGGCTCGAGCGGCGGCACCGGCCCCTAGCCCAAGCTCGCGGTCCGGGTCGGTTCTCGCTCGCAATCTTTGACACGAGCGGATATCGTGCGCGCCGACGGGAGTGAGAGCGATGGCTTAGAGCAGCGTCGGCCGCCCGACGCTGCTCTACCATCGGCCTCTAGACGCGGACGATCTCGGACTGGCCGAGCACGTTGCCGCTCTCGTCCACCGAGCGCACCGCGACGTACTTCGGGTGCCCGTCGACGCTCAGCACGGTTTCGAAGCCCTGCCGCGCGCGCGCGGCGAGTGGGGTGAGTGATCCGGCGCGTCGGCCCGACAGAGCGACCCAGAAGCGCGTGCGCGTGTCACCGTTCCAGCTCGCGTAGACCAGCGTATGGCGGCCGGCGCGCTCTGCGAAGAGCGCGGGCGCGCCCTCGCCGCCGCCCTTCCACGGAAGCCGGAACGCGCGGTAGGAAAGGTAGCTGGCGCCGAGCTGGCCGTCGAACAGGAGCTCCCCGTCGGCGCTGAACTCCGAGACGAACGGCTCCGCGCCCCAGCCAACGAACACATTCCCGTTGGGCAGGATCTGGACGCTGCCTTGGCTGGTCGCGAGTAGCGGCGCAGGGTGAAGGTATTCGCTGCGCAGCTGGGCGGTTCGCGTGCCCTCGTCGAGCGCGAGCACGAGCGCACGCGACTGAGCCCCGCCGCCGGGGGGTCCCTCGTTGTCAAAGAGAGTCAACGTGCCGTCGGGTCGCCGACGGGCGTGGTGCTGCCACGCGAACGTGCCCGACGGGTCGATGTCGAACTGGTTGGAGCGCCCGCCGAGTTGCCAGATGATCTCGCCGCTGCGGCGATCGATCTTGTAGACGGCGTGCGTGTTACGCGAGCAGACCAGCAGGTTGCCGTCGCGGTCGACATCGATCGAGTTGATGTGGACGTAGTCCCACGGTGTGTAGACCGGTAGGTAGTAGGACGCCGAGAGTGGGATGTGCTTGAGGCTGTGCCACTCGAACAGCACGCGCCCGCTCGCGAGGTCGAGCTCCTGGATGATCGCGTCCTGAATCGTGCCCTCGCGCGGCCCGCCGACCGAGCTGAGATCCATCGGCACGATCGAGTATGCGGTCAAGAGCGCGGTGTCGCGTGGCGTGATCACGAACTCGTGCAGGTCGGCGCTCAGGCGATTACCGGCCTGGACGTGACGCAGATGCCGGTAGTGCTCGTCCGCGATCACGTAGTGACCGACGCCGTGGCCGTTGACGATGTTGCCTTCCCACCAGGTGAGGACCTGCCGACCGCGATAGGTTTGGACGCGCAGGTCAGTCGTGACCTGTCCGTACGGCAGGCCGCGTTCCCAAACGGGCTCACCGGTTTCGTCGACGATCAGGGCGCCGGCTTGCTGGCCCTCAGGGGCGTTGTAGGGCCCGACGAAGATGAGTCCGGGAGCGATCTTCGCGCTCGTCGTCGCGATGCTCAGCCCAGGAATGCGCAGATCGGGGCGGGAGCGGAACTGTGGATCACCCGGGGCCGCGCTCGTGAGCACGTCATTGACGCGGGGCGAGGGCGCGAACGAACGGCGCAGCTGATCGCCGTCGAGGTACCCACCGACCGCCAATGCTCCCGCCGCGAAGGCCCCGCTTCGCAGCAGCGCACGGCGTGTCAGCCTTGGGAGGGCGTCACCCGGCTGTTCGATGCTGGCCATGATCTCGATGCAACCACGTGTCCGTAAGTATCCCGTCAGTCTCGGCCACCGGCGGAGGCTCGCTCGAGCCCGAGCGTCCTCGCAACCCACCCCGCCGCCCGCGCCGCGCGCTCGGCGCCCACGGCGTGGCCGCCGGTGGACTCGTCATATTCGACCACAGCGCCCGCGGATGCGAGTGCGGCACGCGCCTGGCGAGCGAAGTCGACTGCGATGACTTCATCTCTGCTCCCATGCCCGATGAACACTTCAGCCCCTCGCTAGTAGCGAGTGCCGGTGCCCAGCCGGGCACGGTAGGTATGAATCCGGACAGCGCGAGGATGCCGCGCGGGCGTGGCCGGTCTTCGCCGAGTGCCAGCGCGTAGCTCATCACGGCGCCCATCGAGAAGCCGCCGAGAACCGTCTGTTCGGGACCCACGCCGGTGCGCGCCCACAGCTCGTCGTGGAGCGCGGCAAGCTGCTCGTACGCCGCGGTGAAAGTATCGGGGTCCGGATAGCCGACGCGCGGAACGACGTACCAGTGATAGCCAGACCAACCCGGCAGCGTCAGAGGTGCTCGCGGCGCCACCACGTGCAGCTCGCCGGCGGGATCGAGCACCTCCGCCAGCCCGAGCAGGTCGTGCTCGTTTGCACCGCGCCCGTGATGGAGTACCAGCAACCCGCGCGGCGTCCCTGTGGCAGCCCGCTCGCTGTAGCTGAGCGCGCTCATCGCCGAGAAATCATCGCTTGGGCCACGGTAGCGCGTTTGCGTGCGCGGCTCAGGCCCCGCCCAGCGGCACGAGCGTGGCGCTCGTCGGCTCGTCGAGGTAGCCCGGGACGGTGCCCGCGACGCCCCGATGGCCGTATTGCCAGACGATCAGCTTCGTCCGGCGGTCGATCACGATGACGCGGTCGTTGCCGCTGTCGACGACGAGTAGGTTGCCGTCCGGCAGCACACTGGCCAGGCGCGGCCGGTCGAGTTCGCCACGGCCGCGAGCCGGCGCGTAGCTCCAGAGCGTGGTGCCGCGGCGATCGAGCTCGACGACGCGTCCCGGCTTCGTGCGGTCGGCCACCACGACCGCGTCCGGGCGAAACGCGACCGCGTTCGAGGGTGCGACGAGGCCGCCCAACGGGATGCGATCAATCTGCGCCCCGGCTTCGCTCGTGACGACGATCCCGGCCGGTCGTTGCTCGGTCACGATCAGAATGCCGGCGCCGGTCAACGCGGATCGCGGGCAGCCTTGGCGCCAGGCGACGATGCGTGCCGGACGCGCGGAGCTCTGCGCCGCGAAGACGACGCGGCAGTCGCCCGTGTCCGCGATAACGACCTCGCCGCGCGAGTTCTCAACCGCGCTCCCTGGGTCGCGAAGTCGGAGGCCGCGCCGTCCGTAGCGCACGGCCACTGCTCCGCTGTCGATCCGTCGCAGGACGACCTGCGATGCGCCCGGCTCGGCGACGATCTCCGTGCGTCCGGTGTGGCTGACGAACACGGTGCCTGGGTCGGCCTGACGCTCGCTCCAAACGACCTGCCCCCCCGGCGAGATCGAAACGAGCCGGCCGTCCGCCTGCGCGATCAACACGTTGAGCGGCGGTCCGCCGCCCTGGCGCGAGATCGCAAGATGGCTCGGGCCGCGCCCCGGATGCGTAGCCGCCGAGCCCGGCCACAGCGCGGCGCGGCGCGGCGCGGGCTGCGTCGCGCCGCAGGCTGCTAGCGACAGCGAGAGGCCGATCGCAACGACCGCGAGGGCGCGCATGCGTCAGTGGGCGCCGGCGGCGAGCGCCTGCTTCCAGCTGTAGAGGAGCTTGGGCCGCTGCCCGCCGACAGCCGTGAAGATCGCGGTCCAGTTGCCCTGCGGCTCGCCCGCTTTGACCGGCTGCAGGCTGCCCGCGCCCATGACGAGGGTCGTGCGCTGCGGCCGTCCCACGTTGATCGGTGCGCCGAAGCTCGCGGAGGTGAACGCGCTGCTGCGTGGGTAGCGGCCGAGGATGTTGTCGCGGTGGCCCCAACAACCGCTGGCGCCCAGCGTGCGGCAGTCGAAGTTGGAGCCTCCGTAACCATCGTTGTACATCCAGCCGTAGTCGGCGTCGAGTGCGCTGATTTGGCCGCCGGCGGCGATCGCCGCTCCGGGCTCGCCCGACCCGTCGCAGCTGAACCCGCCGCCCGTGCCGGCGCACCTCCACGCGAACGTGCTGGCCGGCGCGACTGTGAAGCCGCGTGGGAAGGTCGGGTCCTCGAACGACCCAGCCGGCGCGCCGGCGGGGTGCGTTGCCGGCTGGGCGATCGCATCGAGCGAGGCGACCAGTCCGGCGAATGGCGGCAAGCCGCGTCCAACGCGTTCGAGGTCGATCACCACGAACAGCTGCTCCGCGCGCGTGAGCGAGTTGAAGGTCCGCGGCAGCGTCATCGGCGCGACGCCCTCCTTGGCGCGCGCATTGTCGATCGCGGCCAGCTCGGCAGACTCGCATGCGGCCGCGGTGAAGTTGGGCGCGAAGCGCGGGCTCGACGAGTAACACGGCGGCTTGTCGGTGCACGATCCGCCTGTGGTGCAGTGGTTGTAATTCGGGCTCGGCACGATGTTGGCAGCCGGGTTCGCCGGTGGCACGGTCCCGTGAACCTTCGACGTGTGAGCGCCCGCCAGCGACGCGGCCGCGAGCAGGGATGCGACTGCAAGCACCGCGGTGAGGATAGACCCCGGCGACTGCGGTGCCGCACGGCCAACGGCACTTGGGCATCCCAGCGGTATGCGAACATGTGTTCGTGCGCTGGAAGGCCCTGATCGAGGACACGGCTGTTCAACATTCGCTGCCGGGCTACGGGGATGTCGCCGTGCGTCACTTCGATGCGCCCGAGGCGCTCGACATGCGCTTCTACGAGGTGCGCGCTCGCTCCGTGCTCAACCGCGTGCCGGCCGCCTCGCGGATGCCGTTCCGCTGGACGATCAACCCGTATCGCGGTTGCGGTCACGCCTGCGTGTACTGCTTCGCGCGCCCGACCCACAGTTATCTCGGCTTCGACGCCGGGCGCGACTTCGAGCGTGAGATCGTCGTCAAGGTCAACGCGCCGGAGGTGCTGCGAGCGGAGCTTGGGCGGCCCTCGTGGGCCCGCGAGCATGTCGCGCTCGGGACGAACACCGATCCCTACCAGTGGGTCGAGGGGCGCTACCGGCTGATGACCGGTATCTGGGAGGCACTGCGCGACGCGGCGAACCCCTGCTCGGTTCTCACCAAATCGCCGCTGCTGCTCCGCGATCTGGACCTGATGATCGAGATCGCCGCGCGGACGGAGTTCAGCGCGAGTCTCTCGATCCCGACACTCGACGAACGAGCCTGGCGCGCCACGGAGCCGCATACGCCGCACCCCCGCGCGAGACTTGAGGCGCTCGCGGAGCTGGGCCGCGCGGGGATCCGTACCAGCGTCTTCATCGCGCCGCTGATGCCGGGCATCAACGACTCACCACAACAGGTTCAGGCACTGGTCGAGGCCGCGCGCGAGGCGGGCGTGCAATCGATCAACGGCATCGCGCTCCATCTCCCGCGGCGAGGTTCGCGAGGTCTTCATGAGCTGGCTGCGCGAAGCCCGGCCAGAGCTCGTCGAGCGCTACGAAGCGCTCTACCGCCGCGGCGCCTATGCGCCTGCGGCTGAGCGAGAGCGGCTTGCCGGTCTCGTGCGCGGTGGCGCGCAGGGACCGCGGTGGCTCACGGCGCGTGAGCCCCCGCCACCGCGCGGCGCGCCACTCCAGCCGAGCCTGTTCTAGGAGTTCCGCAGCAACCCCAGGGTTGTGTCTCGGGTCGCGCGACCGGTCGCTGGGCGAGCACGTCGTCGAGTGCTTCGCGCGGTCGTTGCGCGCAATCTCGGCCACGCGAACGGGCACTCCCGTCACCCCACGCGGGGAGGAACTTCCCGTGGCAGCCGAGGGGCCTGCAGATACGGTCGGCGTGCTGAGAAACCTCTGATGCATCCACGGTCGCAACGACATTGGCGCCGTCACCTGGCTTCCAGCGCCCGGCACGAGACAGAGAGAGAGACGATGCCAAGAATAGATAGGGCGGGCCAGGCTCGGAAGACCCTGATTGGTGCTCCAGATCGCAAGGACTCGGGTACCGGCGAAGTCATCGAGACTGCGGCGCCCGATGCGAGACGCACAAAGACGATCCGAAGAAGGATCACCCCAACCACCGTGATCGCCACGGTGGCGCTGTTCGTGTCGCTCGGCGGCGTCGGCTACGCGGCCGACAACTACGTGATCACGAGCACGAGCCAGATCAAGCCGAGCGTGCTGAAGCAACTGCATGGCATGCGCGGCGCGACCGGACCGGCGGGGCCGACCAACCTCTCCAGCGTCGCCGGACTAGCCGGCGCACCCGGCCCAGCGGGCGCAACCGGACGGGCTGGCGCAACCGGACCGGCTGGCGCACCCGGACCGGCTGGCGCAACCGGACCAGCCGGACCGGCCGGTCCTCGCGGGTGGACCGGTGATCGCGGGTGGACCGGGCGGGACGGAGCACCCGGCCCAGCGGGCGCAACCGGGCCAGCAGGCGCAACCGGACCCGCGGGACCGGCCGAACTCGAGAGCACGCGCTTCTGCGCCGCGGGCCTCTGCATCGACGCCGATCCCAACTCCGGGGGCTCAGGTGGCTGGGGTTGGGACTACGTGACCAATTCGGCCGTGACCGACCTGACGGTCGGCCAGACAGCGCCGTTCACGGTTACCGTCGTCCAAGATGGCGCGGAGTACTCCGCAGGTTCGATCACGCTGGCGTGGAATCCGACTGACTTCACCGGACCGACCGCGGGCAGCGATAGCAACGCCGTGTGCACGACGGCGTCAACCGGCAACGCCCTGAGCTGCACCTATACGGACCTGTCGCACCAGTACAAGAGCGACAGCTTCGACTTCACCGCGTTGGCGGACAACCCGGACGCGCAGGTCGAGGTCACCGTCGAGGTGAACGGCCAGGAGGCGTCCGCCGTGTTCCCGGTGGCAATCACCGGCTGAGAATCGAGACCAGTCGACGACGTGCGCGCGAGCCAGGGCTCACAAAGCCCTGGCGCGCTCGCTTCGCCTATTGCACCAGCGAGCTAGTGAGCCCGTCAGGGCGCTGCCAGCGCAGCTACGCGTCTGATGAGGTGAGCCTGTCTGCCAGTTCTTCGAGCTTCTGGGCTCGGCTGGGGTCCTCATGTCTCGCGCGCGCCAGGATGCGGCTCAGGTCCCAGCCAGGAGACCGTACGCCCGCATCCAGTAGGGCTTCGAGCCTGGCTTGAGCGCTCTCGCGGTCGCCGGATGGCCCAACGGCAGCGAGATAGAAGAAGAGCTCGGCGCGGAGGTCATCATCATCGTCAGCTGCGTTTTCGAGGGCGCGCTGGACGCAGCTGATCGCCTGCGCATCCTTGTGCCGTTCGAAGAGAAGGCGGGCGTAGTTGCCGAGGACGGTGGCGTCTGTCGGGTCGGCGGCGACTGCGCGCGCGAACAACTCCTCTGCGCGGTCGTGGTCATCGAGCGCATCGACGAGCAGGTTCGCGTAGAGGGCGAGAACATTAGCGTTTGCCGGGTCGAGTGCGATAGCGCGCTTGTACAACTCCCGCACGCGCTCGTAGTCGCCGCGCACGTCATCGAGGAAGATCGCGTAGAGAGTGAGGTGATCGACGTCGTTGGGGTTGGCTGCGATCGCGCGCTCGTACAGCTCTTGCGCCCGGTCGTGCTCGCCGCGCACGTCGGTGAGAAACAGCGCGTAGAGACACAGATTGTTCGCATGCGCGGGGTCAGCTGCGATCGCGCGCTCATACAACTGTTGCGCCCGGTCGTGATCACCGCGCACGTCGGTGAGAAAATTCGCGTAGTTGCCGAGGAACGACGCGTTCGTTGGGTTCGCAGCGATCGCGCGCTCATAGAGCTCCTCCGCTCGGTCGTAGTCACCGCGCACGTCGGTGAGAAAGACCGCGTAGTCGTTGAGGACGTTCGCGTTCGCTGGACCGGCTGCGAGCGCTCGCTCGTAGAACGGCTGCGCCCGGTCGGGCTCGTTTCGCAGCGTCGAGAGGAATCCGGCGTAGCCACCAAGAACGACGGCGAACTCGGGAGCGTCGTCGTGCTCGAGCACGGCGGCGAGGCGTGCGTCGACCAGGTCGCATTCCGCGCCGCGACCGAGACCATTCAGAATTCTTGCCTTCGTTAGCAGCGCCTTGCCGAGAGCTAACCGTTCGGCTGGATCGGTGGTCCCGCTCAGCCGCGAGATTCGCTCGTCGATCGCGGCCAGCGCCGGCTCCGCGAACTCTCCGTCCAGGAGTTCAATCTCGCGGTCAGCCTGGGTCTGGTAACCCATACTCACGAGGATGCTCACCTTCTCCGCAAGCGCAACTGCGACGAGCTTGCGTCCCGCGACATCGCCGGCACCCGCAAGCCGCTCTGTAATGGCATCGAGAACGGCGAGCGCCTCGACGCCACGCTGAACCTCCCAGAGCACCTGAGCTTTGGTAAGCATCATCTTCGCCCAGTCCCTAGTGTCCGTCTCGCCGGCAGCCTCCAAGCCCTCAACGGCCCCGTCGAGAACCGCGAGCGCCTCGAGTGTCCGGCCCCTTCGCGCAAGCAGCCTGGCCGAACGACCCGACGCGCTCACCCACCTCTCCAATAGAAGCTCGTCGGTTGTGCCGCCTACACGCTCGGCAAACGCGCGGTAGCGCGCGAGCGCCTTCCGCTCGCTCCCAGACTCGTCGATAAGCCACGCCTGCCGGTAGAGCGCGAACGAAACGCGCCGCTCGATGTCGGGCTCGGTCGAGCGGCCAAACCGACTGGACAGCTGCTGCAAAGCCTTCAGCTCCTGGGCAGTGGCGCCAAGTCGGCGATACGCGGCGGCCTCGCGTTCGAGACCGACCGAGATGTAAAGGCGAATCGTCTGGTTCCTAGTCGCGCCATAACGGTCGAACAGCGGCTTGAGCTCGGCAAGCGACGCCTCATCCTGCTCAAGCTCGCTGAGCGCCCCCGCTTTCTCAAGCAGCGCCCACGCCTCCAAACGCCGGGCCCTTCGATCACGCACCTCGGACGCCAACGCCAACAGCTCATCGCACCCAACCACAGCCCGCTGCCAAAGGCCGAGCGTCACCAGCTGGTAGGCGCGCGACGCAAGCGCTTCAAGCAAAGCAATCGGCGCGACTTCATCGCTCGCGCCAGCCAACGTCAGCGCCTCTTCGAGCAGAGCCAGCGCCTCTTCGTGCCGCTCCGCAAGTGCGGCTGAATCCGCCTCCGCGAGGAGGTCGTCGAACCACGTCATCGCGTGCGGGTCTTACCAGAAGGCGCGCGGACAGGACCGAACACCCACAGACCACGACGAGCGGATCGTCCAGCGTGCACGCACCGCTGGGCTGCACGGCTCGCGGCATTCAATACCAGCTTCGCAGCATGCTCAGGCTGCCAGGACGCTTCTATCGGCGCGCTGCTGGTCGGGCGGCGAGTACGTCCGACCGTCGAATGGCCCAATTTGCGGGCCGTTTACGCCAAGCCCTCTGACGGACTCGAACCGTCGACCCCTTCCTTACCATGGAAGTGCTCTACCAGCTGAGCTAAGAGGGCGCGAGGCGAATGCTAGCTGGAGGACGTCGGCCCGTTAGCTGCGCGGCAGCTCTTGCACGGGCGCCGTAGCCGAGAGCGTGCTCCCCGGTGCCTTCTGCACTGTGGGTGCGGCGGGCTCCACTGCGAGCCCGAAGACTCCGAGGCCACCAGCGAGCGCAGCGAGCAGCAGGCGGCGCAACGGGAGCCTCGGGTTGGCGGCGGGCTGCGTGCGTGTACTCATCGACAAGCAGTGTGCGCCTCCAGTATTGAGCGCGCGCTAACTCACATGAAGCGTTCCGTAAGACGCGCCGGCGCCGCGACGCCTCAGGCCGTTGGCACGACGAGCACCGGGCACGGCGCGACGTGCAGCAGCCGCTGCGAGACGCTGCCGAGCAGCAGGCCCGCGAGGACGGTGTGTCCACGCGTGCCGACGACGATCAGGTCGGCGCCCTCTTCGCGCGCGACCGTCGCGATCGTGTGGGCGGCGCCGGTCATCCCGCCTTCCACGATCCGTGTCTTTGCGTCGATGCCCTCGCCCTCGAGCGCCTCGACCTGCTTGCGAATCTTCGCTTGACGCTCGTCGTCGTCGGGGTCCTGGAGTGCCGTCCCCTTGCCCGCGAGGTACTCGACGCTGTGCAGGGCCAGCAGGGAAGCCTTGTTATCGGCGGCGATTGACTTCGCCACTCCGAGTGCCCGGTCCGCGCCGTCGGACCCGTCGGTTGCCCAGACGATCTTCTTGAACATCGTGCCCCTCCTGAGGTCCGTAGCGATCCGCAAGCGGATTAGGTACCGCGAACATACCATTCCGTCGGCAGTCGCCGCTGGCGCGCGTGCATCTAAGGCTCGCGTCCTATACCTTCACGTTCGGATGACGCTGGAGGAGCTCGAGGCGCTGGTCCACGGGGGCGAGATCGACACGGTCTTGCTCGGCCTGACCGACATGCAAGGTCGCCTGATGGGCAAGCGCGTCGTCGCGGAGCACTTCGTGCACGAGGTCGCCGCGCACGGCGCCGAGGGCTGTAACTACCTACTTGCCGTCGACGTGGAGATGACCCCGCTCGATGGCTTCGCGATCGCCTCCTGGGAGCGAGGCTACGGCGACTTCCTGCTCAAGCCCGACCTTGAGACGCTACGCCCCGTTCCCTGGCAGGAGGGAACGGCAGTCTGCATCGCCGATGTCGCATGGCTCGACGGGACCGACGTGGTGCCCTCGCCACGCCAGGTTCTGCGCCGCCAACTGGATCGCCTCGCGCAGCGCGGCTGGACCGCCTTTGCCGGTACCGAGCTCGAGTTCATCGTGCATCGCGACAGCTACGAGGATGCTTGGCGCAAGGGCTACCGTGACCTTGACCCTGCGAATCTCTACAACGTCGATTACTCGCTTCTTGGCACCGCGCGGGTCGAGCCTCTGATTCGTGCCATCCGCAACTGCATGGGCGCCGCCGGCATGGCGGTCGAGGACTCGAAGGGAGAGTGCAACCTCGGCCAGCACGAGATCAACTTCCGCTACGCCGACGCGCTTCGCACCGCCGACCAGCACGCCATCTACAAGAACGGCGCGAAGGAGATCGCCGCGCAGCAGGGCATGTCGATCACCTTCATGGCGAAGCTCAACGAGCGTGAGGGCAACTCCTGCCACATCCATTTCTCGCTCGGCGATGCCGAGGGGCCGCTGTTCGCCCGCAACGACGCTCTCTTCAACTCCTTCCTCGCCGGTCAGCTCGCAGCGCTGCGCGAGCTAACGCTGCTACTCGCTCCAAATGTCAACTCCTACAAGCGCTACGCGCCCGGGAGCTTCGCGCCGACCGCCGTAGCCTGGGGCCGTGACAACCGCACCTGCTCGCTGCGCGTCGTCGGAGAGGGTCCCTCGCTGCGCTTCGAGAACCGTGTCGGCGGCGCCGACCTCAACCCCTACCTGGCGCTCGCTGCGATCATCGCCGCGGGTCTACACGGCGTCGATTCCGGGCTCGAGCTGCCGCCGGTGTTCGAAGGCGACGCCTACCGCGACCCGTCGCTGCCGCGCGTCCCGCCCTCGTTGCGCGACGCGCGCGATCTCTTCGCTGGCTCCCAGGTCGCACGTGACGCGTTCGGCGAGGAGGTCGTCGCGCACTACGTGCGCGCGGCCGATGTCGAGATCGACGCGTTCGCTCGCGCGGTCACCGACTGGGAGCGCTTCCGCGGCTTCGAGCGGCTGTGAGCGCCGCGCCGTCCACCCAGGCGCCTCCCTCGCCGCTCGCGCCGGAGGAGATCGTCTTCGCGCCGATCAGCTCGCAGACCGCGTTCGAGGAGACGGTCGACAGGCTCGCTACGGCGATCAAGCTCGGACTGCTTGGGCCCGGGACGCGATTGCCGGCCGAGCGCGAGCTGTGCGCGCGCCTTGGCATCGCGCGTTCGACGCTGCGCCAGGCGCTGAGCGCCCTCGCCCAGGGCGGCCTGCTGCATGCGACGCGCGGGCGCGGCGGCGGCACCTTCGTCGCCGATCCCCAGCCGCCCGTCCAGCCTCCCTCGCCTGACGTGCTCGCGAACTGGCACGAGGTCGCCGACTCGCGGCTGGCCGTCGAGGTCGGGATCGTCGTCCTCGCGGCCGAGCGCGCAATGCTCGATGCGCTCGATGCGCTCGATGCGCTCGTCGATCAGATGACCGAGCAACTCGACGATTACCCGGCCTATCGCCAGAGCGACGTTCTGTTCCACGTTGGCCTCGCCGAGGCGACGGGAAACGCGCGCCTGGTCGCCGCGATGACGGCGACACAGGGCGAGATGACGGGACTGATCACGCTGATCTCCCATCCGCGGGAGGTCCTGCGCTCCTCCAACCACCAACATCGCCGCATCGTCTCCGCCTTGCGCGCGGGTGACGTCCCCCGGGCTGCCGCCGAGATGGCCGAGCACGCTCACGCGACGGCGCACGTCCTCGCGGGCCTTCTTCCACTTTGATCTGGCGCAGGGGTTGACTTGCGTGCCCCGCTGCAAATAGATTCCTCGCCCTAAGGACGGACCTTCAGACCATTTCCTTTGACGGGAGGGGTGCAGATGGCGGCGGAAGCCCTGGGCGCAGACGAAGCAGCACTCGCGAAGCTTGGCTACAAGCAGGAGCTGAACCGCGGGTGGAGTGGATTCTCCAACTTCGCGATCTCGCTCACGATCATCTGCATCCTGAGCGGTTGTTTCACGACCTATGGACAGGCGTGGAACTACGGCGGGCCGGTCGCGATCTCGATTGGCTGGCCGGTGATCAGCATCCTCGTGCTCCTCGTAGGGCTCTCGATGGCCGAACTCGCCTCCAAGTACCCGACCGCCGGCGGTATCTACTACTGGGCCTACAGCCTCGGCGGCGTGCGCTGGGCATGGTTCACTGGGTGGTTCAACCTGCTCGGCCTCGTCGCGATCACGGCCGCAGTTGACTACGGCGCGGCGGGCTTCCTGAACGGCGTGCTCCAGCTCTACAACGTCCACTTCATCCTCAACTTCACAACGACGAGCCACTCGGGCGTGCTGGACCACACGTTCGCGCTGTTCTTCATCATCCTCGCGGCTCACGCGCTGATCAACGTCTTCTCATCACCGCTCGTCGCACTTCTGAACCGGGTCTCGGCGTGGTGGATGCTGTTCGGTGTGGTCGTGATCGTGGCGGTCCTGATCATCGAGCCGGCAGCGCACCAGAGCGCATCGTTTGTTTTCGGCCATCGAGCCAACAACAGCACGCTCCATAGCGGTCTCGCCTCTGGCGGTCTGTACTGGATCTTGATCCTGCCGATCGGCTTCTTGCTGACCATGTACACCTTCACGGGCTACGACGCCTCGGCCCACCTCAGCGAAGAAACCCACGACGCCGAGCGCGCCGCACCGCGCGGGCTCTGGAAGTCGATCGCGTACTCCGCCGTCGGCGGCTGGGTCGTCCTCCTTGCGATCACGTTCGCTGCCACGCACGTCAAGGCGGTTAACGCGGGCGGCGGCGGTTCCATCCCCGTTATCGAATCCGCGCTGAGCAGCGGCTGGGCCAAGCTCGTCCTCGACCTTTCGACGGTCGGCCAGCTGTTCTGCGGGATGGGCTGCGTCGCTGCAGCCTCACGGATGGTGTTCGCCTTTTCGCGCGACGGCGCCGTCCCCGGACACAGCCTCTGGCGTCGGCTGAACCAGCACCGGACGCCCACCTGGTCGGTGCTGTTCGTCGTCGTCTTCGCGCTCGTGATCACGATTCCCGCCCTCTTCGGAAACAGCGCGGGCTTCCCGGTCGCCTTCTTCGCGGTGACCTCGATCACGACGATCGGCCTCTACATCGCCTACATCCTTCCTGTCTTCCTGCGCTTCCGGATGGGCAACAAGTTCGAGCCCGGCGTGTGGAACCTCGGCAGGAACTACCGCTGGATCAACGCGATCGCGATCGTCTGGGTCACTCTGTGCGTGATCATCTTCAGCCTGCCGACATCGCTGGCCGGGATCCCCTGGAACAGCACCTTCAGCTGGAGCGCCTTCAACTACGCCCCGCTCGTTACGGTCGCGCTGGCCCTCGCTGTCTGGATTGGCTGGGAGGCCGGCGCCAAGCACACCTTCAAGGGGCCGGTCCGCACCATCGACGACGAAACGATCCAGGGGGCGGGCGAGGCGCTAACCACCGCCGGTGCCTGAATCCAAGACCACCGTCATCGAGCCAGCTACCGAGGGGGTGCTGGGCGAGGTCTCCTGCGCGGGCGCGGCTGAGGTTGACGAGGCGGTCGCCCGCGCCGGAGACGCATTTCCGGCCTGGCGCGCTCTCACACCAGCCGCCCGCGCAGAGCACCTCCGCGCGCTGGTCGCCACGCTCGAGTCCCACCATGAGGAACTCGCGCTGATCGAGGCGCGCAACGCTGGCAAGCCGATCGGCGACGCCCGCGGCGAGATGCAGATGGTGATCGACACCTTCCGCTACTACTCCGCCGCGCCCGAGCGCCTGCTGGGCGACACGATCCCGGTCGCCGGCGGCGAGGCCTTCACGGTACGCGAGCCGCTCGGCGTCGTCGGCCTGATCGTCCCCTGGAACTTCCCGCTGACGATCGCCTCCTGGAAGCTCGCGCCCGCGCTCGCCGCCGGTAACACGGCGATCCTCAAGCCCGCCGAGCTGACTCCGCTCTCCGCGGTGCGATTCGCGCAGCTGGCCGTGGAAGCCGGCCTCCCCGAAGGCGTCTTCCAGGTCGTCACCGGTTCCGGCAGGGTCGTCGGCGCTCGCCTCGTCGAGCACCCTGACGTCGCGAAGATCGCTTTCACCGGCTCGACAGAGGTCGGTAGCGCGATCGCCGCCACTGCGGCGCGCACGATCAAGCGCGTCACGCTCGAGCTCGGCGGCAAGTCGGCGAACGTGATCTTCGCCGACGCCGACCTCGAGCGCGCCGCCGCGGCCGCACCGGGGGCGGTGTTCGGCAACGCTGGCCAGGACTGCTGCGCACGCTCTCGGATCCTCGTCGAGCACGCGATCTACGATCGCTTCATGGCTCTCCTCGAGGAGCACACGAAGGCCGTCAAGGTCGGCGACCCGCTCGATCCCGACAACGAGATGGGCCCGTTGATCTCGAGCGCGCAGCGCGAGCACGTTGCGTCCTTCCTCGACGAGGACGACGCTCACGTCGCGTTTCGCGGGAGTGCTCCCGAAGGCCCGGGCTTCTGGTTCGCGCCGACGGTCCTGGCCCCGACCTCGCGCGCGGCGCGCGCGGTCCGCGAGGAGATCTTTGGCCCGATCGTCGCGGTCCTACCGTTCGACGATGAGGCGGAGGCAGTCGAGCTCGCAAACGACACGATCTACGGTCTGTCGGGCTCGATCTGGACGCGCGATGGCGCGCGCGCCCTGCGCGTCGCGCGGGCGATCGACACCGGCGTCCTCTCGATCAACTCGAACACCTCGGTGCGAGTGAGCACGCCGTTCGGCGGCTTCAAGCAGTCGGGTTACGGCCGCGAGCTCGGACCCCATGCGCTCGACGCGTACACCGAGGTCAAGTCGATCTACTACTCAACGTCATGAGGCTCGACGGCCGGGTCTGTGTCGTCACCGGGGCCAGCGGGGGTATCGGCGCCGCCACGATCGAACGCTTCCAGCGCGAGGGTGCGAAGGTCGCGGGCGTCGATCTCCTCGTGGGCGCCCCCGGCGATCTCTCGCTCGAGGTCGATGTCACCGACGAGCATCAGGTCGTCGACCTTTTCGCCCGGGTCCGTTCCGAGCTCGGCCGCATCGACGTTCTGTTCAACAACGCGGGCATCTCGCCGACCGATGACGCGTCCGTACTCGACACGACGCTCGAGGCCTATGAGCGCGTCCAGGCCGCGAACCTCCGCTCAGTCTTTCTCTGCTGCAAGCACGGCATCCCGCACCTGCTCGCCAACGACCCGGCCGGCGGCTCGGTGATCAACACCGCCTCGTTCGTCGCGGTGATGGGCGCTGCGACCTCCCAGATCTCCTACACCGCCTCGAAGGGCGGCGTCCTAGCCCTGAGCCGCGAGCTCGGCGTCGAGTTCGCCCGCTCGGGTGTGCGCGTCAACGCGCTGTGCCCCGGCCCCGTCGACACGCCGCTGCTCCAGGAGCTGTTCGCGAAGGACCCCGAGCGCGCCGCGCGCCGGATGGTCCACATTCCGATCGGCCGCTTCGCGCGGGCCGAGGAGATCGCCGCGGCCGCGCTGTTCCTGGCCTCCGACGACTCGAGCTATGTCACCGCGTCGACGTTTCTCGTCGACGGCGGTATCAGCGGCGCCTATACGACGCCTTTGTAACTAAGTGTAAGTGGCCGCACTGCGGCTGACCTCGGCGAGAGCCGATAAGTAGCTCTGATGCGCGCGCGTCTCGCCTTGCTGCTCGCGATCCCGATCCTGCTCGGCCTGCCTGCCGCGCCGGGCCGCACTGCGGGCGGCCACCTGCCACCGCCGCCGCCGAGCCTCTTCGGTCTCAACACGGGCACCTTCGACGACAGTAACGCGCGCTATGCACTCGACACACCCCACGCCGCGAAGCTCGGCGCGCGCTGGGTCCATTTCACGGGCGACAGCATGCGCTTCGCGCACGGGAAGCCGAGCTTTCGCATCCAGGACGGTCTCGTCGACCAGGCGCTCCGCTACCACCTCGGCGTGCTGCTGAGTCTCGGCAGCGACCCGGCCGCCTGCGCGACCCCAGTCACGCACTGCCCGCCGACGAACCTGACCCGCTACGACCGCTATCTGCAGAACGTCCTGCTCCATTTCCGCGGCCGCGTTCAGTGGTTCGAGAGCTGGGTCGAGCCCAATCACGCCTCAATGTGGCCGCCGGCCCCCGACCCGAGCGCCTACGCGCAGCTGCTCGAAAACGAGTACACAGTGTTTCAGCAGGTCGACGCGCGCTACGGCATGGACGACAAGCTGCTCTTCGCGGGCATCGGTGGCTCGGATCTCGGCTACCTCGACCAGGTTCTCAGCGCGCTCGGTGGCCACAAGCCATTTGACGCGATCGCCTACCACGCATACCGATTCCCGCCGGATGATCCCGCGACCGCCAACTACGCGATCTCCTTCCCCGGCGGCGGCCACCCCAAGCTCACATGGGCGCAGGAGCTGACCGGCTACGAGAACGAGTTCACCGCGCACGGCTACGGCACGCCGGACCTGTGGCTGACAGAGTTCGGCTGGCCCGGCGCCACTGGTCCCGACGGCTGCGGCGGAGACACGTCGACCGAGCGCGACCAAGCGAGCTTCCTGGGCGAGGCCTACCAGGATCTCGAGCAGCTCTCGTTCGTCAAGGCGGCCTTCTACTTCAACCTGCGCGACTACCTGCCCGGGCTCGCGAACCCGGACCCCTCCTGCTTCGCGCACTTCGGCCTCGAGACGACCTATTTCAAGCCCAAGCCAGCGGGGCTTGTTTTCGCGAACGCGGCGGCAGCCGCCGCCGCGGCAGCGCGGGGCTGAGCTCTCCGGCTCAGCAGGTGCCCGAGTAGGCGGACACCCCGGGCCCGCTGGCCGGGTCATCGACCTGGCCGACATCCGCGGAGCGCAGGATCGCACCGAAGTGCACGACGTACCAGACCCCGCGCCAGGAGATCAGCGAGGCGATCCCGAACGAGCGCACCTGGCCGTGCGCGCGGTAGACGACGCGCGCATTCGGCATCTCGTAGTAGCCGACGCTGTTGTAACAGACGCCCGGGGGGACCCAGTGGCCGTAGCTGCGCACCACGGTGACGCGCACCAGCCGGGCACCCGCCGGATCGCTCCCGAGCAACGCGTGGGCCGCGCCGATGTCGAGGCGGTAGTCGTAGACGAGGCGGTTGTGCCAGTCGCCCGCCGCGTCCCCGATCGCCTTCAGCTGATCGTATGCGCCGAGCGGGAAGAACGCCGGCAGCGCGGGGGAGAGGCGATTCTCGATGACGCCGCTCCACAGGTCAGCCATCAGCTGCTTGAAGAGCGGCGTGTTGGCCGCAGGGAACGCGCTTGTCTGCGGCAGTGATCCACCCGTCGGCGCGGTCGACGTTGGCGACTGCGCGGCCACGTGCGCGTGGCGCGTCGGTGCGCGACGCACCGGCTGGCGAATCGGGTGCGTACCGCCCGGCGTCGCGAGCACGCCGATCACAAGTCCGATGACGGCGAGCCCGCCGAGCGCGACCATTCGCCGGCGAGCTACCGCGCGCTCGCGCGCGGCGAGGCGCTTATCGCGCCTGCTGCGCGGCCCCGTCGCCAACCGGCCATCCACCTACGATCACAGCCTCGCCGTCGTGCCCGACGAGCCTCGCCGGGAGGGCGAGCCGCTCGAGCCACGCCTGCGCGCGCCGGCCAAGGACGAGCGCAGCCGTGCTCGCTGTGTTCGCATCGACGCAGCTCGCCGCACTGACGCTCACCGTGCGCCATATCGAGCGCGCTGGGCTTCCGCTTCGCGGATCGATGATGTGGTGCATGTCATGACCGTCATGCAGCCAGTGCCGCGTCGTGGAGGACGAGGTGGCAAGCCCACCGCCGTTGATCGCGACGGTCTGCCCCGGAGCGTACGCGGGCGCGCGATGATCGTCGCTCACGCGGATGCTCCAGCCCCCGGCAGGCGGCTCGCCGGCCGTCGCGATGTCGCCACTGAGACTGACGAGCACGCCGCAGCCGCAGCGCGATGCCGCTGCGGCAGCGGCGCGGTCGGCGGCGAGCGCCTTTGCCGTCGCCCCGAGATCGAGTCGCACGCCGCGCGGAATGAGCACCGTTGCGGTCTCGTGGTCGAGCTCGATCAGCCGCCATGCCTCCATCCTGTGTAGACGCAGAATCCGCGGCGACGGTGGTCCGGGTGCGGTCGGCGAGGGGCGCTCCAGCTCGTCGAAGTCGCGATCGTAGCCCGCGGCGATGAGCGCCGCGCCGAGGGTCGGATCGACGTTGCCGTCGCTGGCATGAGCCGCCCGGACGGCGACCGCGATCGCCTCGAGAAGCAGTGGGCTGACCGTCACCGGCTCGCCCGCGCGCGCGTTGAGGAGCTCGATCTCGGAGTCGACGCGAAAGCGGCTCGCCGTGACGTCGATCGCCCGGACCTCGGCCTTGGCGACAGCCGCCGCGGTGTCGAGCTCGCCGGCGACGGTCGTTGCGACTGTCGCCACCCCGCCGAGTGCCTCGAAGCTGACGGTGGCCGGTGCCGGCCTCAGTGGGAGAGGATGCGGAGGTGCGCCCATGCGGCGAACAGGGGAATCGTGAGGATCGCAAGGATCACTCCCGCGACGAGCGACCCCGCCAGCGCGAGCGCTCGTGCGCCACGACCCGCGCCGTAGTCATCCCACGCCGCGGTCCGTTGACGCGAAATTGCGCGCAGCGAGCGCGGGAGCTCGGGAAGATGTCCCAGCACGTGCAGCGCCATGAACGCGAGCCAGACGAAGAAGCTCGCCTTGTGCAATCCGAGGAATGGGCTGCGCGCCGACGGACCCGCGGCCAGTAGGACGATCCCGGTTGCGAACACCACCACCGTCGAGAGCACGACGATCGGCGCGCTCGCGCATGATGAACGGTGGCGGCCCCTTGCTGACGTAGGGCGCGCTGCCCGTGTAGTAGCGGATGAAACGCCAGCCGGTGCTGATCATCTTCAGCAGCACGGGACCCAGCAACATCATCCCGATGAACATGTGTGGGTTCAGCAGCTGACCGACGCGCAGGATCGTGATGCCGAGCGCGCCGAGCAGTGCGAGCAGCACGATCGCCGTCATCGCGGTCAGCTCTTCGTTGCCGATCGTGCCGCCGCTTGCCCAGCGCCCAGCGCTCGCGGCAGGCCGGCGTCGCGCCTGCGTCTCGGTCCCCACCCCAGGCAGTCTCGGCATGGCGCGTAAGCGTCCCCGTAATCGCTCCGTGAGAACCCTCATATGCGATGGACGTGCCTGCGAGCAGGTCTATTCTGGGCGTTACTGTGGCCTCGGATCTCCAGCCGTCCGCGGCTTTCTCCGCGCCGTTTGGCCCCCGCATCCTCCTCGTCGAGGACGAGCCTGGCATCGTCGACTTCGTCACGCGCGGGCTGACTGGCGAGGGCTTCGTCGTCGATGCGGTACTGGATGGGCGTGAGGGTGTGCGCCGCGCGGTCGGCGAGCCGTTCGACGCGATCGTGCTCGATCTCATGCTTCCCGGGCTCAGTGGAATGGAGCTGCTCGCGGCAGTGCGGGAGAAGCGGCCCGACGTACCGGTCGTGATCCTCACGGCGCGCAGCGACATTTCCGACCGCATCGCGGGGCTTGACGCCGGGGCGGTCGACTACGTCCAGAAGCCGTTCTCGGTTGCCGAGCTCGCGGCGCGCCTGCGGGCTCAACTCCGCCAGGCGGTGCAGGGTCCCTCCGCAACCCTGACCGGTGCCGACGTGGAGCTGAACCTGCTCACGCGCGAAGTGCGACGCGCCGGCATCTTGGTGCGCCTGTCCTCGACCGAGTTCGAGCTGCTCGCGTATCTCCTGCGCCGCGCCGGCGACGTCTGCTCGCGAGAGGAGATCCTCAGCGCGGTCTGGGGCTACCAGCACGACCCGAAGACGAACATCGTCGACGTCTACGTCGGCTACCTGCGACGCAAGCTCGCCCAGCCCGGGCGCCCGGCACCACTCGCGACCGTTCGCTCGGTCGGCTATCGCTTCCTCGGATGAGCCCGGGCAGGCTGATGCCTTCGGGTATGCGCTGGCGCCTCACGGCGTGGGTCGCGATCGTCATGATCTTCGCGCTGGTTGTCACGGCCTTCGCCGTCTACAACGGCACCGGCTCGCAGATCCGTCGCGACGTCGACCAGGAGCTCCACGCCGAGATGGGCGAGTTCGCGCATGTGCTGCACGGTGCGGGGACGGGCGCTGAGGCTGCGAGGCGCGCCTCCACCTACGTCACCAGCCAGCCGTTCGGCGCCGCGTCCACGCTGCTGTTCGCCACGCTGCAGGGCACGGGCGTGCTGACCAATCAGCCCGAGCTCTTCGGGCTGCGCGCCGATGATGGCGAGACGCGTCGCGAGCAGCAGACGGAGGCGACGCTCGCGGCGAGCCTGCTGCGCGCACGCACCGGCATCAGCACGTTGCCGGCCCCCGACGTCGGCGATCTGCGGCTGCTGCGCGAAACCGTGCGGGTGGGCGGCGTCGCCGTGCACCTCGGGGTCGGCGAGCCACTTGCGATCGTCGCGCGGTCGCAGAATGGCGTCGTCGGGGCATTCGCCGTCGCCGGGGCGCTGGCGCTGGCCCTGGCGCTTGCCGCGTCGCTGCTCGTGGGCGCGCGCGTGTCCTCGCCGCTGCGGCGGATGGCCGCGATCGCGGCGCGCGTCGACGGCGGAGACCTACGGCCCCGGATGCCGCTCAGTGAGAGCGGTCCGGCGGATGAGACCCGCGTGCTCGCGGAGTCCTTCAACCACATGCTCGATCGGCTGACCGCCGCCTTCGAAGCCCAGCGTGCTTTCATCGGTGACGCCTCGCATGAGCTGCGCACGCCGCTGACCGTGATCCGCGGCCAGCTGGAGGTGCTGGCTGCCGAGCGCTCGCCCTCCTCCGCGGACGTCGTGAGGGTCGAGCGCCTGGTCGCCGCCGAGGTGGCGCGGATGAGCCGCCTCGCCGATGACCTCTTGCTCCTGACCCGGGCCGGGGAGGGCGAGTTCCTGCGACTCGAGGACGTCGATCTGCCTGACTTCATCGAGGATCTCTGGGCGGGAGTGAGCGCCACCGCGGAGCGGCGCTTCGAGCTCGGTCCGGTGCCGAGCGGCGTCCTGCTCGCCGATTCGGACCGGCTCACCCAGGCACTGCGCAACCTGATCGAGAACGCGATCAACCACACCTCGTCACCGTCCGGGCTGGTCCGGCTCGACGTCCAGGATCTGGGCGCCGGGCGGTTGCGCTTCGAGCTCGCCGATGATGGACCGGGCATCCCGAGCGAGCAGCGAGCGCGTGTCTTCGACCGCTTCTACAGAACCGATGCCTCGCGCAGCCGCACGGCGGGCGGGACTGGACTCGGTTTGGCGATCGTGAAGGCGATCGCCGAGGCCCACGGCGGGCGCGTATCGGTGCGCGAGAGCGCCGGCGGCGGAGCGCTCTTCGTGCTCGACCTCGGCGGTTTCAGCGCGCGGCGCAGACCAGCCGGCGCGCTCGAACGGCTCTGGACCTAGCGCTTCGCGAGCCCGCCCCTCTAGGGCTCGAGCGAGAGCGCCAGCGTCGGACAGGCGTCCGCGGCACGGCGCGCGTGCTGTTCGAGGTCACGCGGGATCGGCTCGTCGGCGATCACCGGATAGCCCCAGTCGTCGAGGCGAATGCGCTCTGGGAAGAGCTCCGCGCACAGACCGTGACCGTCGCATTCGATCGGGTTGCAGCGCAGCCTCACGTCAACATCGCCTTTGCCGTGCAGGCCGCGCACGGCCCGTGCCGCGCGTGGTCCTCGAACTGCCGGCGGAAGGTACGCAGCGCGCTCCCGACGAAGCGGCCGAGTCCTGTCGGATGGTGGCAGGCGCCGCGATCCTGGATCTCGAGTGTCCAGCGACGCACGTCCTCGAACGCGAGCGTTCCGGCGCTTCCCCGGCTCGCCGCCTCGAGGCGTCGCGCGATGGCGGAGCTCCCGTGAACGCATGGACCGCACTGGCCTGCCGACTGCGAGGCGAGATACGCGCTGACGCGCACCGTCTCGGCGACCGGGCAGGCGCTCGCCGGTAGCGCCGCGATGACTCCGCAGCCGAGCGACGCGTCATAGCCTGCGAGCTCTTCGTGCGAGAGGCGCAGCTCACCCGCGGCGCTCGTCGGCAGCCAGGTGCCGAAGTAGCCGCCGAACAGCAGCCCGCCGACGGCGGCGGTGTCGACTCGCGCGGCCGCCAGCACATCGTCCAGCCGGGTGCCGTAGGCGATCTCGAAGACGCTCCGCGCGCCGCCCGCGCGTACCACCGTGACGAGCGTGGAGCCTGGCTCGTTGGCGGTTCCGATCGCGTTGTGCCAGTCTGATCCGTGGCGCGCGATGAGCGCAATGTGCGCGAGCGTCTCGACGTTCTGGACAAGCGTCGGCCTGCGCGCGACGCCGCGCTCGCTGACGCGCGGCGGCTGGAACGTCGGCAGCGCCGGGCCGCCGTTGATCTGCGCGACGACAGCGGTCTCCTGTCCGGCGATGAATGTGGCGGCGCCCGCGAATACCTCGAAGCTGACGTCGTCGAAGGCCCGCGCGGCGCGCTCTGCGAGCGCGCGCTCGAGCAGCGTGCGCTCGGGTGCACTGTGCTTTACGGCGAGGATCACGCGCTGCGCCCCGATCGCGCGCGCGACGAGGGTCGCGCCGTCGATGACGAGGTGCGGAAGCTCGCGCAGCAGCAGCGCGTCTTTGCCGCTGAGCGGCTCGCTCTCGCAGCCGTTCGCCACGAGAATCGGACGCCCGCGTGCGGCGGCCACGGCGCGGAGCTTGCGCGCTACGGGAAAGGCCGCGCCGCCGCGCCCGCGCAGTTCGCAGCCGGCAATCAGCTCGACGAGCTCGGCGCGATCGAGCTCCTGTCGCGAAGGCATCGGACCGTGCACGGCATGGTGGCGCTCGAGCGTGACGAGCGGCCCGTCTGCGAGGCCCTCGAGCAGCCGGGGCAGAGCGGTCTTGGCCGCGAGCATCCCGGTCATTGCGACTCGGCTCTTCTGATCGTGAGCGTGCCCGACGCGGCACCGCTGGCGGAGTCCAGTGAGACGACGAGATCGAGCTCGAGCACGCCGTCGTGTGCGTTGCCGATCGCGCGCCCTGATCTCGCTGCCGGACAGCGCGGTCACGATCCCCGTGAAGTGTTCGGGCTGGCCGGCGCTGCCCGCGGTCACCGCGCTTGAGCTCATCGAGACACCGCCGCCCGCGATCTGCGCGCCGTAGATCCGCACGTCGAGCGCGGCGAGCGCAGCGAGCGGCGAGCTCAGCGCGATGTTGACCTCGACGCCACCGTTCGTCTGCGTGTCGCTGACACTGCCACGAAGGCTTGTCGTGGCAGGTAGCGCGGGAAGCTTTGTGCTCGTCAGCGACGTCGACGACTGTCCATGGGTGGTGCGCGCGAGCAGCCTGGCGGGCGTGCCGGCCCGCGAGGCCCAGCCCCGTGCGAGCGGACCGCCCGCGGCCCAGACCACGAGCAGCACGGGAAGGCCGATCGAGGCGGCGACCGTCCCGACGCGCAGGCCACTGCTCCCGCGCCAGTTGTACGCCGCTCGCGCCCAGATCGCCAGCACGACCGCGATGACGCAGGCGGCTGTGATCACCGTCAGCCAGGTGCGGGCGTCGCTGCCGGTCCCGAGGCCGTGGACGACGGCCACCGGCCAGCAGAGGTAGGCCAGCCAATGCGTCGCGCGCCAGGTCCTCTGGCCGAGGCGCCGGCGGACGAGGCTCGTGAGCACGAGCGCGATCAGCAGGTCCGAGCCAAGTGCCCCGAAGCCCAGCCAGAGCGGCCTGTAGCTACCCGTGAACGGGATGATCGCGTTGACGACGCTGATCGGCGCGAACGGATCGAGCACCGTCGTGACGATGTGCACCGCGAGCATCAAGATCGCGAGCAACGATGCATTTCGATGCACCCCCTCGACGACGAATCTCGGCCAGCCCTGCGTTTGCACTCGGCTCGCGCCGGCGACGCCGAGGACGACCGTCACCGTCAACAGGACGAGGCAGACAGCGCCCGTTGCGCGCGTGAGGTACCACAGCGCCGTAGGCCCGGCAGCGGCTAGCGTGTTCACGAGCCGCCCGATACGACGACGGCCGGTGCGGCCGAGGTCGTCGGCGGTTGTGCCGCTGCTGCCGGCGGCGAGGCGGAGCCGGTGGTTTGGGACCCGGTGCTCGCGCTGGCGGCCTGAGCCGTCGCCGCAGCTGACGTCAGGGTGTGCCCGTGGAAGGTGCCGGCAGCGAGCAGTGCGAGTGCGCCGGTCGCGCTGACTGCGCCCGCGAGCAACCAGCGCGTCGCGGCTCCGATCCGCCAGAGCCCACCGTCGCGGATCTGGATTCGCTGGCGCTCGGCGAGCTCGGTCTCCGAGAAGGCGTGGGCGCGCGGGGCTCGCGGTTTGCGGGGCACGCGCGGTTCGTCGCTGGCGTAGGACATTGCCCTAGGAATTCTGGGAGCGCGCCACAACCTCTCCTAAGCGGGCGATTAGAACCCTCTCAAGCGGGCCTTCGATGCGATGAGAGCCTCCTCATGCGCGCGTTAGGAGTGCTTGAATCCCCGACCGAGGATTCACAGTGGTGAGCAGCAAGGCCCGAGGCCGGACGAGGCGCAACACGCCGGCTTCTCGCGCTGTCTACGCACGGCGCCGCGCCGCCGCGCTCGCAGCGGCCACGGTCTCAGTCGTTGTCGTGGTGGCGCTTGCGCTGCCATCTGCGCAGGCACCGCACGCGGCCGCTCGCACGGACGCCAGGCCCTTCGTGTCCCGGCACGCACAGCTGCGCGTCCTGCTCGCGAGCCGCAGCCCCGTCGTAAGCGTGCCGGTCGCCCCGGGGCCGAACTGGACCACGGTTGCGAGCGTTGGCGGACAGCCCGCCGCCTGGCTCGCGCAGCGGAGCGCTGTCACGCTGATGCGCTTCGATCAGGCCAAGCTGCGCGTCGACCTCCACGCCGGCTCGCTTGATGGCGGCACGACCGGCTGGACCTACGGCGACCAGATCACCGGGCGCGAGGTCCACCGGGTCATCGCCGGCTTCAACGGAGGCTTCAAACTGACGTACTCGAACGTCGGCTTCGTCTCCGGGGGCCACGTCGCGGTCCCGCTCAAGCAGGGACTCGCGTCGATCGTCACATATGCGAACGGCACGACTGACATTGGTGCCTGGGGCGCCGGGATTCCGCGCGCCGGCGAGAAGGTCTACTCGGTGCTGCAGAACCAGCTCCTGCTCGTCTCGAACGCACTCGCTGCGCCGACGGTCTCGACCTGCATCACGACGTGCTGGGGCAACACGATCGGGAACCTGTCCGTCGTGGCGCGCTCGGCGCTTGGGATCACTGCGGGCGGCGAGCTGATCTGGGCGGCCGGCGAGCACCTCACGCCCGCCTCGCTCGCGAGCGCGTTGATCGCGGCGGGTGTCGTCCGCGCCATCGAGCTCGACATCAACCCCGACTGGGTGGCCGGGTACCTCTACGTCCATCATGTGGGCGGCCCGGTCGCGAATCCTGTCGTGCCCGGTCAGCTCGGCATCGTCGGCCAGCTGCTGGCCCCTGACGCGCGCGACTTCCTGACTGTCGTCGCGCGTTAGCGCGCGGCGGAATTGCCGGCTCGCGGCAACCGGCGGCGCACGCGGTGCGCTCGCCGTCGCCGTCTCGTGACCAGCGTGTAGATCCCGAGCGCGAGGAGGACGAGGATTGCGATCAGCGCGGCCATCGCGACCCCGGGGGCGATGAGGACGCCGATCAGCCCGATGACGGCGCCGAGGAGGACGTCGAAGCGGCGCTGGCCGGCCTCGCGCCTGCGCCGGCGTCGGAGCGCTCGTCGCGCTCCGACGTCCAAGCGTTCGCGGGTTCTCGGCGGCAGCTCGTGGCGGGGGTCGGGAAGGCTCATAGCGGTAGGCGCCGGATCACGGCTCGCGGCATGACCTTGAGCGCGAGCATCATCCAGCGTAACGCCGCCGGCGCCCAGATCACCGTCTTGCCCCCCTCGAGGCCGCGGGCCACGGCACGCCCGACGGCCGCGGCGTCGATCGCGAAGGGCGCGGCGCGCAAGCCGCTAGTCATCCGCGTCCTGACGAATCCCGGCCGGACGACGAGCACCCGAACGCCACCGCCGCGGAGCGCGTCGGCTGCCCCGCGCGCCAGGGCATCGAGTGCCGCCTTCGACGCGCCGTAGACGAGGTTGGCGGGCCGGACCACCTCGCCGGCGACCGACGAAAGGACGACGAGGGTTCCACCGCCACGGGATTTGAGCTCCTGCGCCGCGTGCAGCAGCAACGATCCCGCGCCGACGGCGTTGGTGCTCAGAACGCGGACGCCCCCGTCGATGTCCGCCGGCACGCCGCCGCGTTCGCCGAGCAGGCCGACGGCCAGCACGACGAGGTCGGCTCCGCCGAGCCGCGCGAACGCGTCGCCGAGCACGCGGCCATGGCTCGCCGTGTCGTCCGCGTCGAGGAGCTCCGTCTGCACGTCGCTGTAGCCGTCGCCGCGAAGTGCGTCGGCTGCTGCGGAGAGGTGCGGTCCCGGGCGCCCGAGAAGCAGCACGTGCGCATCGGCAGCGACACTCGCCCGGACGATGGCGAGCGCGATCTCCGAACCGCCGCCGAGCACGATCACGCGCTTGTACTCGCTCACCGCTGCGGTCCGCACAGTCCGAGGCGCTGCCCGAGGTCCGAGCGCATCACGCCGTCAGGGTCGACGAGCTCGCGCGCCGCGTGAAAGCGCCCGAGCTGCGGGTACATCGCCTCGAGCAGGTCCCGCCGCAGCCGCACGTCCTTCGTCAGATAGACGCGCCCGCCGCATTGCGCGACGCGTTCGTCGAGGGTGTCGAGCGCTTGGCGGGCCCCCGCCGCGCCGGCCGGGATGTCGAGCGCCAGTGTCCAGCCCGGCATCGGGAACGAGAGCGGGCAGCCGTCAGCTTCGCCCAGCCGCTTGAGCACCGCGAGGAAGACGGGGACGCGTCGCGCCGCCAGCAGCCGCACGGCATCGATCAGAACCTCCGCGTGCTCGTCGCCGACGACGAACTGATACTGGAACAAGCCGTGGGCACCGTAGAGGCGGTTCCAGGCGCCGAACCCGTCGAGCGGGAAGAAGTGGTGCTCGGCGCGCACGGGCTTGCCTCGTTCGCGTCGCGGGCTGGCGCGCCAGCGCAGGCCGTTGAACGCCGCGATCGCGGGCGCCTGGAGCACCCAGCCCGGAAAGCCGGGTGGAACCGTCAGGCGCGAAGCGTGCGAGAGATCCTCGCGTGGCGCGTCCTCGCCGGAAAGCTCGCCGGGCTGCGCGTCGCGCGAGCGTGTCACAACGGCGCGTCCGCTCTGTGCGCCGTGGGCGAGCAGGTCGAGCCAGGCCACGTTGTAGCGGTGGCCCTCATCGCGCGACATCAGCGCCAGCGTCTGCTCGAGCGAATCGGTCCGGTCGGTGTCCACGAGCCAGCCGGGAGCGGCGAGCGCCTCAACGCGTAGCGTCGCCGACGTGATGACCCCGGTCAGGCCGAGGCCGCCGAGCGTCGCCGCGAGCAGCTCCCACCGGATTCGCCTGTCAGCTCGTGCACGCGACCGCCGGGGGTGACGAGCGTGAGTGCCTCGACGAGTCCCGCGATGCTGCCGTCCGCTGGGTGGTTCTTGCCGTGAACGTCGCTCGCGATCGCTCCGCCGAGCGTCACGTGTCGCGTCCCCGGGATCACGGGGATCATCAATCCCGCCGGGATCAGTTGCGCGAGCAGCTGAGCGTAGGTGACGCCCGCGTCGACGCGGACGACATTCCGTTCACGATCGATTTCGATCGTGTCCGCGAGACCGGTCAGATCGAGCACGGTACCGCCGGCGACCTGTGCCGCATCGCCGTAGCACCGCCCTGCGCCGCGCGCCAGGACGCCGCCGCGCGTCCCCTCGACCTCGCCGAGCAGCGTCACGACCTCGTCGTGCGAGCTCGCGCGCACAACGCGCGCACGACTGAAGGTCGTGCGCCCCCAACCGCTCAGTCGGCGTTCTGCGCGCGCCCCCTGGCGGGTTGCGCGTCCGCGCTCAGCGACCAACATAGAGCGCGCTCACGAAGAGCAGCGTCCACACGAGCGTCACGACCAGAAGCGGCCGGTCGCCGAGGATCAGCTGCTCGGGCGTCTCGCCCTCGCCGGCTGCGACGAGCCTCCCGTAGCGCCAGAACCAGAACACCACGGGGACGATTGTCAGCTCGTACCACGGTCCATGCTGATGACGGTGGTGGTCCAGAGGACATACGCGCTCACCGCACCGGCGGCCGCGAGAGCGAGGATCGTCCGCAGTGCGGTCACCGAATAGCTGCCGAGGCTGTGACGCGACGGCGCGCTCGTGCGTTCCTCGCGCAGCTCCGCGTAGCGCTTCGCCGCGACGACGAAGATCGCGCCGCACGAGGTCACGAGCAGAAACCAGCGCGAAAGGCCGACGTCGACCGCCGCACCACCGGCCCCCGCCCGCAGCACGAACCCGGCGGCGATGGCGAGGAGGTCGAGACCGATCACGCGACGCCACCAGAGCGAGTAGGTCGTCGTCAGCGCGAGATAGCACCCGCCGACGAGCGCCAGCTGCCAGCGCACCGCCAGCGCGAGCGCGAGCGCCACGATCACGAGCACCGCGGCCGCGACCAGCGCCGTGCGCGGCCTGAGTGCGCCCGCGGCGATCGGGCGTCTGCACTTCACCGGATGGTGGCGATCCTGCTCGCGGTCGCGCACGTCGTTGATCAGGTAGGTGGCGCTCGAGAGCATGCAGAAGGCGGCGATCGCAAGCGCGATGCGCTCGAGGTCGCCGGCGTCGTCAAGCACCCCGCCGCCATCGGCGCCGCCAGCACCAGCAGGTTCTTCGTCCATTGCTTGGGCCGCGCCGCGCGCAGCAGGGCGATCGCGCGAAGTCCGAGCGCTGCGCGCGCCCTGGCTTGCGACCGCCGGCGCCGAGGCGGCTAATTCAGCGGAGCCCATCGCCAATACCTTTCCACAGCGAGAATCAGTCCCTCTCGGGGTAACACCGCAGGATGATGGAGACCATTCTCATCCTTCCCGTTCCGCGGGCGCTCGACGGCCTCTGGGGCAGTCGACTCACAAGCCCGCCGCTGCCCGCGCCGCCGGCGAGCTAGGCGCGGCCGCAAGCGGGGCTCATAACAAGGCGGTTGAGAGACTCACATCCCCGCGCGGCGGCGCCCCTTCGCGACGCGGAAGCGTGTCTTATCGTTGTCGCGATGGCAACCGCAAACGCGTCGCGCTCCTCACGCGAGTGTGCGCCCCGGGCCGGGTGAGCTGCTGCGGCGGCTTGCGGCGCGTCGCGATCGTTGCCGCGCTCGTCGCGCTGATCCCGGCGGTCGTCTCATTCACCGACGATGGCCTCCTCGCCGTCGAACACCGCGCTCGGCGTGCGCAGCGTCGAATGGCTGCGCGACAATGGTCTCGTCGGTGTCGTCGCGCAGGTCGAGAACTGGTACTACACGCTGACGGCGCCGAGCAAGGGTGGTCCGACCTTGAAGTCCGCTCCCGAACGTCGGCCACGGCGGCGGTCGCCGCTACGCACGCGTCCTGGCGATCCGCGCCGGCTTGCGGCCCGCCCGTGTTGCGGCCCGTGATCTGGCCCTGACTTGCGGGCGAGGGCGTGTGGCATGCGACACGACCGGACCTTGGCAAGCAGCCGCCGCTGCTCGTCACGACGATCCGCAATGAGCCCGACTACCCGCGCGTCGTCGTCGGCATGGCCTGGATCAACACGAAGCGGACGCACATCGCGCTCTACCCGGGTCGCCTGGAGCCGGCGGTCACGCTGCCGACGCGCGGTCCGATGGAGGTGCCGCTCGCGAACCGCGGGAGCCTGCTCGCGACCTTCAACAGCGGCTTCAAGCTGAGCGACTCGCTCGGCGGTTACACGGTCTACGGCCACACCTACGCCCCGATGGTCAACGGCCTCGCGACCTTCGTCGGCTACCGCAACGGCAGCGTCGACATCGTCGACTGGAGCTACGGTAAGCGCGCGCCCGCAGGAGTCTCCTACGCACGCCAGAACCTCCCGTTGATCGTCAACGACGGGAAGCCGAACCCGAGCCTGTCGACGACCTCGGCGTGGGGCACGACGGTCGGCAACGCGATCCTCGTCTGGCGCTCGGCGATCGGGATCGATCGCCACGGCAACCTGATCTACGCCGCGGGCAACGACCAGACCGTCGGTCAGTCTTGCCCAGGCGCTGATCCGTGCGGGCGCGGTGCGCGCGATGGAGCTCGACATCAACTCCTACTGGGTCAGCTTCATCACCTACGGCGGCTCGACGCGTTCGCACCGTCGAACCTCCTGCCCGAGATGAATCGTCCGACGACGCGCTATCTGACTCCCGACGACCGCGACTTCTTCGCGGTGTACCTGAACCACTGATCGCCTCGGCGCATGCGCCGAGGCGCCGGGCGGCGCATGCGCCGCCCGGACAGATGGCTGCATCGTCGCGACGGCACGCGCCCGCCCGCTATACCTGCGCCATGTTCGCGTGGGAGAATGCACGCATGAGCACCGCGGTCGTGGGGGCTGATCGCTCTACGTTTCCGCCGGCGGGGCCTCCGGGTTACTGGCCGCTGTTTCGTAGCGCCGCAGTAGCTCAGATCGCCGGCGGAATCTGCCTCTTCATGCTCGGCAATGTCGCCCTGGCGCTGACCGGCCTCGTCGGTTTGTCCTCAGGAGCCAATCTCGACATCTACGCGCCGTGGGTCGTCGATGGGCCCTGGGCTCTGCTCGCCTCGATCGGCTGGGCGACGCTCGTCGTGATGCTGGTGGCCTCGATGCTCCGCGAGCGGGTGATCCGCCGCTGGGATCTCGTGCCGTCGCGTAGCCTGACGATCCTCTCCGTCGCCCTCGGCGGCTACTCGCCCTGGTTATTGACCGCGAGCCCGCAGGGGCGGACGTTCATCAGCCTGTTCTTGATGCCCGGCCTTGTTCGGGTCATCGCGTTCGACTCCACGGGGCGTCCCCGGCAGCTACCCAACGCACTCGAGTTCTCGCGCGGCAAGATCGTCATCGGGCTTGCGCTCTGCGTGTTCGCGCTCGTCCTTCCCTACTCGTTGCTGCATCCATTCTCGGTGCACGGCATGGGCGGAGACCTACAGGGCTCGAGCGACAGTTCCGGCTTCACCGACGCCGTCCATCCCGGCCAGAAGGTCTGGCTCCAGATCGGCATGCAGTCCGGGGATCTGCCGCTGACCGTGACGGGGGTGCAGGTGCTGCACGGTCGTGCCGTCCAGATCAGTGACGTGCGGGCGGCCGGAGCTGTCCTGCCGCCCGCGGGGCGTTATCGGACACCGCTGCGACTGCGCGCCCGCGCGCAACTGTGGATCGGCTACGAGATCAAGCTGGTGCACGGCTGTCCCGCCGCGCCCGTCGGCGTCGGTCGCGTGCGCATCGACTACCGCCAGCTCGGCCTTGCGCTCGAGCAGACGGTCTCGCTAGCCGGCGATCAAACGCTTCTCGCCTGCAACGCGTAGCTCAGGAGCTCTCGTAGCGATTGCTACTATCGCCACTCTGCCCCGACTCCACTGAACGGACCGAACGGAGGGTCGCGATGACGGTAGGTGAGGCCATGAGCCCTGCTCGGATCACTGTGGGTACATCGCACACGCTGCGGGAGACGGCTCGCCGGATGACCCACGGCCAGGTCGGCTCCGCCGTGGTCCTCGACCCGGCCCTCCCGGGGCCGGGAATCATCACCGAGCGCGACATCCTGCGCTGCATCGGTGAGGGCGGCGACATCGACCTCGCCCTGGTCGGCGACTACGTCTCCCGCAATGTCGTCTACGCCACCGCGGACTGGCCGCTCGAGCGTGCGGCCGAGGCGATGACCGCCGGGGGCTTCCGCCACCTGGTCGTCCTCGACCGCTCCGAGGTCGCGGGCGTCATCTCGATGCGCGACATCGTGCGCTCCTGGGTCACGACCGGCTCGCCGGTACAGGCGACCGCGCTCGCCGGCTGAGCACGCGTCGAATTAGTCGGCGCGCTGCTAGTTCGGGATGCGTCGCACGCTTGCGCGCGGCTGAGCGAAGCCCATCCGGCCAGGCCCACGCTGCGGTGGCAATGAGCCCAGGCCGCCGCCCGGCGGAAGGCTCTCGGGGTCGTTGCCAACCCCGAGCAGGCTGCGCGTGAGCCGCTGCCCGCTGTCGAGCAGATCGTCGAGCGCTCGCGAGGCGTGTTCGGCCGTTACGACGTCCGCCGGGGGATCATCGTGCAGAGACTCGAGCATCGCACGGCGCAGCAGCTCCTTGACAAAGGACGCGGTCACTCCGTCGGTTCGCTCGACGATTTCGAGCCGGTCGGCCGCGGAGAGCTGCAAGGGGATCGAGCGGCTGTAGAGGGCGAGCAGCCGCCTGCGCGCATCGGCGTCGGGGAGGTCGATCTCGATTGCGACGTCGACGCGGCCAGGCCGAGCCGCGAGTGCCGGCTCGAGCAGATCGGCCCGGTTGGTGGTGAGCACGAAAAGCAGGTCGGCATCCGCCGCCGCTCCGTCCATCGCGTCGAGAAGGTCGAACAGGACCGGGCTCGAGCCTGGTCCGAAGCTGCGATCCTCGGCGACCAGATCAACGTCCTCGAGGACGATGACGGCTGGCTGCAGGTCACGGGCGAGCTCCGCGACGGAGCCGATCGCACGCAGCGCCTGTCCCGTGAGCAGGAAACGGGTGTAGGCGTCCATCTGCCCGATGACGTAGCGGGTCGTATGGGTCTTGCCCGTACCCGGCGGGCCGTACAGCAGCAACCCGCGCTTGAGATGCTGACCCGCTTGCAGCAGCGCGTCGCGGTGCGCAGCCACACCGAGCGCGTGGCGCTCCACGCGCGCGATGACCGGTTCGGGCAGCACCACGTCCTCACGCGCCGTCGAAGGGATCTCGCCGAACTCGAGCGTCACCCCGCCCATCGGCGACATGCCGACCTCGATCACGTGGCCGCGGTACACGTTCAACTTGCGGCGCAACTCGCTCAGCCGGGCGTGAACGGCCTGCGCGGCGTCTACCGGCAACCCTGCGATCTCGACAGACAGCTCGTGATGGTGCTCGCCGGGGCCGATCACCATCACCACGTACCGCCCGCCCTCGTCCTCGACCAGCAGTGCCGCCAGCCGCAGACACGCAAGCGTTGACTTGGGCCCATTCGGCAGATCGACCAGCGCTGGCGCCGACAAGCGCAACGGCGCCATCCCCACGCCGGTTATCAGCTGTTGCAGCGACGCGGGCGGGTGGTGCGGCGGGATCGAGATCCCATGAACAGCTACCTCGCGACCTGGCTCTGCCGACCACGCGTCCAACGCGGTCTGCAGGTTCACGTGCTCGAACACCGGCAGCGAACGCGCGACCACCGACAGATCCGATGCTCCGGGGCCAAGAAAGTCGCTCACGAGTGCCGCTACCTCGTTGCGCCGCGTCCCGTCCTGCTCGGAGTGCACCCACTCCAAAAACGACCGGAACGCCGACGCGAACTCCCGTGCCTCCGAATCCGACGCGCCCGCCACCGCCGAAACGATATCTGGCGACCAACCGCGCGAGGGCCTGTCAGGTCTCCGCGAACAGCGCCACGATCGCGTCAAGCTCCTCCGGTCTACCCGGGTCGGCCGCGATCGTCAGCAGGGCATCGGGGGCATGACCGCTCACGGACCAGGTCACGAAGGGGCAGCACTCGCGCTCGCCGGCGACGAGCGCCTCCAGTTCGGCTCTCCCGTCCGTGTCGAGTCGCCACCGGATCGTCAGCTCATGGCCGCTCCGTCGCGCCGCGGGCGGAGCCTTCTCGGCCAGGGCCCGCCAGCGCTGCAAACGGATCGCTCCATCGCGTGCATCGAGCGTGCACGCCAGCGGCAGCACATTGGGCGTGGCGTCTTCAACCCAGTCCACGAGACAAGGATCGCAAACGTCCCCGGGCGCGTCCGGGCTCCTGGTAGCTTGCGGCAGTGCCGCCTGCCAGTCGTTCCCGGTACCGCGCGCGATGGTTGGCGGCGGCGGTGCTCGTCCTCATCGCGATCGTGGCGCTGGTCATTGCACTGAGCGTCGGTTCGGCTCCGACCACCGGCTACGACGTCTCCTATCCGCAGTGCTCGGGGTCCGATCCCTCGAATCCGCTGTTCGGGATCGTCGGTGTCAACGGCGGGCTCGCGGACCGAGCGAACCCGTGTATCGGTGGCGAGTTGCAATGGGCCCGTGGCGCGCCCGGGCAGAACCGGCCACGGCAGCCGCCGCTGTCGTTGTACATCGACACCGGTAATCCCGGCGGTCGTCACGTTGCGGATTGGCCTCGCCGGGGCACCACGCCGGTCTACGGTGCGTGCAACGGATTGCTGACCGACTCCTGCTCGTATATCTACGGCGAGCGGCGCGCCAGGCACTCTTACCGGCTCGTCGCCGGGCTCTACCCGAACGTGGCGAAGACCGCGCCGTGGTGGCTGGATGTCGAGCTGATCGCGAGCTGGGCTGGGACCTACCGGCTCAACATCGCAGCGCTCCAGGGTTTCATCGCCGGCCTGAAAAAAGCCGGCGCGAGCGGACCGATCGGGATCTATTCCACGAGCGCCCAGTGGAAGGACATCACGGGGCTGACGGCGCAGACGACACAACCCGCGTTCGGCGGCCGGTTGCCCGACTGGGTTGCCGGCGGAGTCGCGGCGACGCTCACGCAGGCGCGCGAGAGCTGCGCGAGCGGCGGCTTCACGGGCATGCCCCCGACCCTTGCGCAGTACCGGCTCGGCCCGCGCGATGCGGACCTGCGCTGTGGCGGGACGACCTAAGCGGTCGCTGCGCAACCGCCGCGTCTACATCCGCAGGTAAGACGCGCCGTTGATATCGAGGACGGTCCCGCTCGTCATCGTGGCGTCCGCCGAGGCTAGGAAGACGACGGCGGCCGCGACCTCCTCGGCGGTGGCGAGGCGTCCGAATGGGCTTTCGGAGCGCCGTTTGGCGCCACGCTCGCCGGCAAGGTTCTCGGCGGCCATGTCGGTGTCGACGAGGGCCGGAGCGACGGATGTCACGGAGATCCCGTGTGGCGCCAGCGCTCGGGCAAGCGACTGCCCGAGCGCGACGAGCCCTGCTTTGCTCGCACCGTACGCGGGTTGCTTGGGTTCGCCGCGGAATGCGCCGCGCGAAGCCACGTTGACGATGCTCCCACCGCCGCCGCGAATCATGTGCTGCGCGGCGCACCACGACGCGTTCGCTGCACCGAGAAGATTCACGTTCAGCGTCCGATGCCATGCGCGCTGCCACTCCTCATAGCTGGTTTCAGCGACTGGATGCGGCTCGAACACTCCCGCGTTATTCACCAGCACGCTGAGCCCGCCGAGTTCGCGCGCCGCGCCGTCGACCATGCCTCTGACGGCGTCCGGATCAGCAAGGTCGGCGCCGACCACGACGTGCCCATCGCCGTGCAGGGTGGCCGCGACCTCCTCGGCCGCGGCAGCGCTGTGCCCGTAATGAACGGCAACGCGATCGCCACCGGCCGCAAAAGCTCGCGCGATCGCCGCCCCGATACCCCGCGACGCGCCTGTAACAACAACCGCCCGACGCTCGGCGAACCCTTCGCTCATCCACGGCCATCGTATGCCACGCCAGTTGGGCGACTAGGCGTTACGGCGTCGCGCGAGGAGTGTGCGGCTCGCGGTCGCGGGAGGAGGTGATTGGCTGCGTAAGGAGAGCTTCCGGCACGCAGGGTGTCGAGGCTGGCCGCGCAGGCCACGGGCATCCGTTGTCGGGACTTGCAACGCTCCCTCAACCACCACTCCACGAAGGCCCGCCGTGGGCGGGGCCGTGTGTCGCGCCATCATCGCTTGGCCCATAAGGACGTCGCGCTAAAGCGGTCCAACTTCGTGCCCGATATGAGCCAAGTGTGCCTGGCGCCGCGTCACTGCTCTTCAGCTCGGGGTTGACCTTGTGCTGCTGGCCGCTCTCGGTCTGCTGATTGCCTTCGTGCTCGGCGCCTGGACCCGCTCTGCCCCGCGATGGCGCATCTACCCGGGGCCTCATCCCGTGACTGTGGCTCAGGTGACCCGTTGTCTCGCGAAGAACGAGTCGCTGACCGTGACGCGCGTGCGTGCGTCAACGATCATCGTTGCCTTCGCGAACGATGCCACCCTGCGTCTCGTATTCGTCAAGGATGAGGGCGCAGCCATGCGACTCGCTCCGTGGAGCTTCGCGCCTGCCCTGGTCCGAAGCTCGTTGAACAATGTCGTGATCACGCGTTTTGACGGGTCGAGCCAGCCGGCGGCGGCGTCGTTGCACTTGTTTGGACGCTGCCTGCTCGCTCCGTGAATGCCGCTGGCCGTCGCGTCGGTGGACACACTGGTTCTGCCGAGGTTCTGTCGCGCCGACAGCTGGGACGCCTCGCGCCAGCCCCATCACGCCGATCGCCGGACAACCTTCTGCCCCGAGTTGGGAACACGTAGGGAACACGGAGCTGCGGCTACCATTCCTGGGCGATTGCGGTAGTGGGTGCGTGGCTGCGACGGGCTCCTGCTTTTGTCCTAAGCGGGTGTGGCTCGAGTTCCGGTCGCGCACGGCGGCACGGTCTGCCATGTGATCAACTGCGCCCAGCGCGATGTTGTCGGCCACGGAGACCTCGTAGCGAGCGTAGTCCTGGAAGATCACCGCGAGCTTGCGCCGCCATGCCTCGACGTCGTAGCTGCGGATATCGGTCCCGTCGACACGCAAAGCACCGCCATCGACGAGCTCCCCGAGGGCGGTACCGAACGGCGCCAGGATCTGCTGCGCCACAAACGCTCCAGCCGCGACAACGAACGCCGTGACCAGCCGATGCCAGGCGGCGGAGTCAAGGCCGCCTGCGACCGCGGCCGGCACGTGCCCGAGGACGATGCTCGTAGCGATCACAAACACCACGGGCAGCAGGCCGGCGAGGAGGTCGATCACCACCATCGCTCCCACCAGCCACAGGCCGGCGCGCGGCAGCAGACGAGCGATGTGCCAACGATCGAGGAACAACTCGCGCGGCGACGTCTTCGGCCGCCAGCCAAACACAAACGCCCTCCTGCCTGACTCACCTATGCCCATCGCGCCTCCTCGAGACCGATCACAACCGGTTCGACCATAACCAGCGGGGCACAGTCAGGTCCGAACCGCCGAGGCGGTGGTGCCTGGGTCCAGGCACCACCTATGAGTTGCGACGGCTCGTCGGTGTGGCCCGTTCAGCGCGTCGTGTGGATCTCAAGCTGCTCGCCGAGGCGTTGTAGTGCTCGTTGGATGGCGCGTCGCATGACGGATCGGATGATTGGTGCGGCCAGGCGTTCGCTGAGCGGCATTTTCTGCCAGGCGTATTCGAAGACGATGCGGGTGCCTCCGTTGGGGAGCTCGGTGAGTGTGTAGGTGCCTGTTGCGACGCGTTTGCCGCCGGCGCCGATGTTGCGCTCGACGTTCTTGAATGGTGGTTGGGCGTCGATTACTTCGATCTCGACCGGCTCAGGGCGTCTGCCGAGCACAGCGTTGACGAGTGCTTTGGAGCCGATGCCGTGCTCTGGTCCTTCGTAGCGCCAGTCGCGCATCATATGGTCGGCAAATAGCTCGTGGTTTGGCATCGAGTCAAGGAAATCGTAGACCGCTTCGCGAGGTTGGGAAACGTCGGTGGATACTTCGATCGGGTTCATGTACCACACGGTACACTAGGATGACGCTGGACGACAACCCCAGACAGCGGCTCCTCGACGCGTCGATCGACTGGGTCGCAACGCACGGATTTGGCGAGCTCAGCCTGCGCCAGCTCGCCGCAGGTCTTGGCACCAGTCATCGCATGCTGATCTTCCACTTCGGCTCGAAAGAGAAGCTCTGGATCGAGATCGTGCGAACCGTGGAGGAACGCCAGCGCGAGCACCTGCGCGCGCAACTGCCCGACCCCGACAAGCCGGTTGGCGAAGCGCTGTGGACTTGGTGGAAACACATCTCCGACCCCTCGCTGTGGGCCAACGAACGACTTTTCTTCGAGCTCTACGGACAGGCGCTCCAAGGGCGCCCGCATGCGGTCGAGTTTCTCGATGGGATCGTCGAGGACTGGATTGAGCCGGTCGCGAACGCGAGCATTGCGCGCGGCGTACCGGAGCCACTGGCCCGTGCCCAGGCCAGGCTCGGCGTCGCCGTCACACGCGGGCTACTCCTCGACCTGCTCGCAACCGGCGACACCGACGCGGTCGACCAGGCGATGGCCGCGTTCATCGAACTGTGCGAAACATGGATCCAACACGCTGGTCACGACCGAGCTGACACGGACCTCCCGTGAACCAGCGCTGGGCTTGCCTCGCCCGGGGACGCTGCCACCGTCGCACTCGATCTCCGGACAGCCGTCATCGGCATGCTATCCCTGCGAATCAACGAGCCCGACCTTCCCTGGCCGCCCTTCCCCGAACAAGCCGACCGATTCCTCGCCAAGATCGTCGGCCTCGCACCGCCGGCAGCTAGCTGACGCTGCACCGGAAGGCGCGCTTCCGCTCTTGGACGAGCCCGTCGCAGCTGCGCGAGCGCGAGCTGCCGCTTGCCGCAGGCCGGTTGAAGTTCCTGATCGACAACGCGCTCTCCCCGCTGGTCGCAGAGCAGCTAACGGCGGCCGGCCATGACGCCGTTCACGTTCGGAAGCATCGCGGTGATCGAACCCGACCGCATCCGTATCCGAAGGCTCCCATTCCTCCCGTAGCCACTCCCCGAACGCTTCGGCGGGCGGTCACCCTTCCGACCGCCTCGCACCACGAAGGACGAGGTGCAAGATGCGCAGCCGCTGCATATGGCGGGAGAAGGATTCGAACCTTCGAAGGCTGAGCCAACGGATTTACAGTCCGTCCCCTTTGACCGCTCGGGAATCCCGCCGCGGCGAGAGGCTTAACGCCGGCTCTACGAAGCGTCTCGTAGTCGCTGCGCCTCGGGCAGCAGCTCGAGCTTCTTCAGCGTGTGGCTCTCGATCTGGCGGATCCGCTCGCGCGTGACGTTGAACGCCTGCCCGACCTCCTCCAACGTCTGCGGGCGCTTTCCGGTCAGGCCGTAGCGCAGCTCGAGCACCTCGCGTTCGCGGCGCGGCAGAACGGCCAACGCGCACAACACGTCGCGGTTACGGATTTGCCGCGAGGCGAGCTCGAAGGGAGATTCGGCCGACTGATCCTCGACGAAGTCGCCGAGCAGCGAGTCCTCCTCGTCTCCGACGGGCTTCTCGAGCGAGATCGGCTGCTGGGCGACGCGCAGGATCTCACGCACTTCGCGCGGCGAGCACCCGAGCACCGCTGCTATCTCCTCGTCGGACGGTTCGCGTCCGAGCTGCTGCACGAGCTGGCGCTCGGCCTGAACGACCTTGTTCAGCCGCTCGACGACATGTACCGGAATCCGAATCGTGCGTCCCTTGTCGGCCAGGGCGCGCGTGACGGCTTGGCGGATCCACCATGTCGCGTAGGTCGAGAACTTGTAGCCGCGGCGATGGTCGAACTTCTCGACGGCGCGGATCAGGCCGAGCGAGCCCTCTTGGATCAGGTCGAGGAACGAGAGCCCGCGACCGAGATAGCGCTTGGCGATCGAGACGACGAGGCGCAGGTTCGCTTCCACCATCTGCTGCTTTGCCTGGACGTCGCCGCGCTCGATGCGTCGCGCCAGCTCCACCTCCTGTGAGGCGGTAAGGAGCGGCACACGCCCGATCGTCCGCAGGTACAGGCGCAGCGAGTCGAGGCTCGGCTCGACATTGAGGTCAAGCTCGACCGTCGGCTCCACCCGAGCGTTGGCAGCGCTGGCGCTGTGGGCATCGACGGCCGCCTCGTCGATCAGCTCGACGCCCTGCTCCTCGAGCAGGCCGTACAGCTCGTGAACCTGATCAGCGGAGAGATCGAGGTCTTCGACAGCGCGCGCGAGCGCTTCGGTTGCGACGTAGCCGCGCTCCTGGGCCTCTGCCAGAAGCGTGCGCAGGTCGTCGGCGTCAGCGATCGGATCGGCGCTAGCCGACGGTTCCGCGCTCGCTGGCGCCATCGCCTGCAGGACCTGCACCTACGGCTCCTCTCCTTGCGACAACGTCGCCTCCCCGGCCACGCAACGCGGCAGATTGATAGCACAAGGCACAAGCGCGCGGCGACCCGCCGGAGCTGTGTCGCTAGGCTGCCTGGGGATGAGTGACACGAGCATGAGCGAGCGCGGCCCCGACGTGCAGGCGCAGCGACCCGAGGTCGCGATCGGGTTGTCACGCGTTGGACTGACCGGAGTCGAGAAGGTCATCAGGATCGCCCAATCGGGGAACGAGCAGCTGTTTTCCGCGCGCATCGAGTGCTTCGTCGACCTCGGGCCGGACCAGAAGGGGGCGCACATGTCCCGCTTCGAGGAGGTTGTGAACGACGCGATCGGCGAGGTGATCGTGGGTGGATCAGGCTTCCGAGCCGAGCAGCTCGCCCAGCGCGTCGCCGAGCTGGTGCGCTTGCGCCAGGGGGCACGTCGGGCAGAAGTCACGATCGCGGCGCGCTACCCCGAGCATCGGCCAGCCCCGCTTTCGGGGATCAACACGCAGGAGATCTACACGCTGTTCGGGGTCGCGGTCGCGAGCGAGCGCGGAACTCGGCGCCTCGTCGGCGTTGCGGCGCAGGGGATCACCGCCTGTCCGTGCGCCCAGGAGCTCGTCGCCGACCATGCGCGTCGCCAGCTCGATGAGGACGGATTCAGCGCCTACGAGATCGAGCGAATCCTCGGCATCGTCCCGGTCGCCACGCACAACCAGCGTGGCTTGGGCACGCTTCACGTGGGCGTCACGGAAGCTGAGCCGCTCGAGATCGAAGCCGCGACGCTCTTGCGAATCGTCGAGGGCTCGATGTCCTCCGAGATCTACGAGCTGATGAAGCGCAGCGATGAGGCCGCGGTGGTGATGCGCGCGCACGCCCGTCCGCGCTTCGTCGAAGACTGCGTGCGCGAGATGATCAGCGGCGTCCTCACGGAGCTGCCGCAGTTGCCCGAGGATGCGTTCGTCTCGGCGCGACAGGAGAACCTCGAGACGATCCACCAGCACAACGTGCTCGCCGAGCGCGAGGGCACGATCGGCGAGCTGCGCGCCGAGCTCGAGCTCGCCTCGCAGCCGCTCGGGCGCACGACATCGCTGCGCGACTGGCTCGACGCCTGAGCTCAGCCGCCGGGCGCGATCTCCGCGCCGCGCGACTGGGTGAGGCGCCGGCGCATGCCGAAGAAGAAGTCGAGCCCGGACGCGACCGTGATCGCGACCATCACGTAGACGAGCACCTCGAGCCAGACTGGGTGGTGGCGGAACGCGATCAGACACATGATCGTCGCGATCTGCACGCACGTCTTGACCTTGCCGAAGTTACTCGCCGCGATCACCACGCCGGACTGGGTCGCCCCGAGCCGCAGCACGGTCACCGCGAGCTCGCGGGCGATGATCACCATCGCCACCCAGGCTGCGACGCGGTGCAGTGAGACGAGCGAAATCAGCGCCGCGATGATCAGCAGCTTGTCCGCGAGCGGGTCCATCAGCTTCCCGAACGTCGTGATTTCTTCGCGCGCGCGCGCGAGGTAACCGTCGACGAAGTCGGTCGCGGAGGCAAGGGCAAAGACAATCGCGGCGAGGATGTCCCCATCGGTCGTCTGGCCGAGCAGTGCGACGATCAGAACCGGCACGAGCAGGATCCGGACAACCGTCAGGAGGTTCGGCCAGTTCAACGACGCCATGTGCGGATTATCCGCTCCGCGCGGCGGCGCCGGCCCCGGCGACCGCTAGGGTTAGCGCTATGCCGCTGATTCCGACCGTTATCGAGCGCACTGCGCGCGGCGAGCGCGAGTACGACATTTACTCACGCCTGCTCAACGAGCGGATCATCTTTCTCGGCAGCCCGATCGACGACCAGGTCGCCAATGTCGTGGTCGCGCAGCTCCTGCATCTGGAGTCCGAAGACCCGGAGAAGGACCTCTCGTTGTACATCAACTCGCCCGGCGGTTCCGTGTACGCCGGCCTCGCGATCTACGACACGATGAACTTCATCAAGCCCGACGTGCAGACGATGTGCGTCGGCATCGCGATGTCTGCCGCGTCGCTGCTGCTCTCCGGCGGTGCTCACGGCAAGCGCTCGGCGCTGCCGAACAGCAGGATCCTGATGCACCAGCCGATCGCCGGGTTCGAGGGGCAGGCGACCGACATCGAGATTCACGCGCGCGAGGTGATCAACCTGCGCGCCCGGATCGACGAGATCTACGCCAGGCACACGGGCAAGACCGTCGAGCAGGTCCATCAGGACATGGAGCGCGATCGCTTCTTCAAGTCCGACGAAGCTGCCGAGTACGGTCTCATCGACCGCGTGCTTACGAGCCACTGACGGGGCGCAGCTGCGCAGCTCGCTGAGTTGATGCCAGCGCCTGGTCGCATCGCCCGCTTCGCGCTCGCCGCCGTCACACTGCTCGTCGCCGTGACGGCGCTCGCCCACTATGCGAGTTGGCCATCGGTAGCGACGTTCGCCATCGCGACAGGTGCTCTCGCCGGCCTCGCCTGGCTCGTCGCGGTGGCGACCGAGCAGGTCGGCGAGTACCTGGGTCCGGGCGTCACCGGCCTGCTCCAGTCCACGGTCGGCAACCTGCCCGAACTGTTCGTGGTGATCTTCGCGCTGCGTGCGGGGGAGCGCGTCGTCGCCCAGAGCGCGATCGTCGGCTCGCTGCTGGCCAACGCACTCCTCGTCCTCGGCCTCGTATTCGTCGTCGGTGCCCTGCGGCCGCAGGCCGGTGGTGTGATGCGCTTCGACCCGCGGATCATCCGCGCGACCGCGACGATGCTCTTTGTCTGCCTGTTTGCAATCGTGCTCGTGGCGCTCTCGCTCTCGAGTCGTGGCGCGCTTTCGCACCACGTCGACGCGATCTCGGCGATCGCCGCCGCCTTGCTGCTGACGGTATACGTCGCCTGGATCGTGCCCCACGTCCGCGGCGAGAGCCGAGCCGAACCGGGCGCCCCGACCCTCGGCCTTCCCACGGCGATCGTGATGCTCGTGCTCACCGGCGCCGCCGCGGCCTTCGTCTCGGACTGGTTCGTGGATGCCCTGCAGCCCGCGATCAGCCAGCTCCACATCTCGCAGGCCTTCGCCGGGCTAGTCATCGTCGCGATCGCGGGAAACGCCGTGGAGAACGCCACCGGGGTGAGCATGGCGGCTCGCGGGCGTTCGGATCTCGCGGTCTCGGTGGTGGTCCACTCCGTCGCGCAGATCGCGGCATTCCTGTTCCCGCTGCTGATCCTGATCTCGTTCGCGTTCGGCACGCACCTGACGTTCAACCTGCCGCCGATCTATATCGGCGCGCTCGCCCTCAGTGCGATCGCGGTCTGGCAGATAACCGACGACGGCGAGGCACGAGTGTTCGAGGGGTGGGCGCTGATCACGATCTATGCCATCCTGGCCGTCATCACGATCTATGAGTGAAGGCGCCAACCCGTCACTGCGCCGCAACCTTCCGGTCGCTCCGCTAGCCGGCGTCGCGGCGCTGGCGCTGATCGCGGGCCTCGTGTTCGCGCTGACGCGAGGCGGCGGCAACCATCGAGCGCTCGTCACCACGCACGAGCCGGCCCATCTCATTGCCGAAGCGCCAGATCCGCTCGCCGCGCAGAGCTTCCCGGTTGCGCGCAGTGCGCTGCACCACGTAAAGGCCGCGGCACCGCGCACGGCCGCTCGCGAATCGTTCCTCAGCCCGGGGGCACCGAGCGATCAGCAGATCCGTCAGGAGCTCAACCAGGAGAAGGCGATCCAGAAGTCGATCGCCGACAAGCCGATCCACGTGGTCGTCGACACGCGCACCGGCGTCGCGCTCGCGCCGATCGAACTTCCCTTGCGCATCCAGGAGATCATCGCCGGGGGCAATGCGATCCGCGACTTTCCGTATGTCTACGGCGGCGGGCATCGCTCGTTCGTCGACGACGCCTACGACTGCTCCGGCTCTGTCACCTACGCGCTCGCAGCGGGAGGCCTGATCGGGGCGCCCGAGACCTCGGGCCAGCTCGAGCACTGGGGTGCGCCGGGTCCCGGCCGCTACCTCACGGTCTTCGCGAACGCGGGACACACCTTCATGTACATCGACGGCGTCTGGTTCGACACGGCCGGTCGCTCCGGCCCCTACAGCACTCGCTGGCTCACGCAGCAGCCGTCGCTCGTCGGCTACAAGGTCCGCCATTACCCTGGTCTTTGATTCGGGCCGGCGGCCCGAATCAAAGACCAGGGATAGGCTTGCGATCCGAGCGGCTGGCGTGGGCGCCCCGGCTCCCGCCGCGGCCGCACCGTGCATGCAGCAGCCCGGCGCACCGCAGCACGCGCGCACATGAGCGCGGTGAGCGGGCCGAAGGCCCGGCTCAGCCGCGCAGCAAGCCGCTGATCACCGCGCCTGCGACGCCGCCCGCTGCAGCGTCCTTGACGCCGCCGGCGCCGGCCTCCGACTCGAAGGGCTCGACGTACATGGTCTGGATCGCCACCTTGCCGGGTCCGGTGAAGCGATTCCACGTCAGCTTGTGGTCGCCGGCGAAGAGTCCGGTCTTCAGCCCGAGCGAGTGTGAGCTGAGCGTGACCGAGGGGTCCTTGTACAGCCAGCCACCGGCCTCGACGTCGAGCTCCTCACCCGCGTCGAGCTCGATCTCGAACACGTTGCCCTGGCCTGAGATCCAAACGATCGCGTCGCCCGACTTGGCCTGGAACTTGTCGATCCAGAAGCCGGTGCCGCCCAAGAACATGTTGCGCAGGCCCTTGACGCGCTCGAACGTGTAATGCACGTTGTCGGTCGCGGCGAGGAAGTGGTGCTCGCGCACATTGATCTCCTGGCCGCCCGCGAGGTGGATCGGTATGCACTGCCCCGGCCAATCGCGCGAGAACGCGATCCGCCCGCTGCCCTCGGTCTTGGTGATGAAGAAGTCCATTCCGGCGATGAACTTGCGCTTCAGCCCGCCGGGCAGCGTGTGCAGGCCGATGCCGACCTGATGCTCCTTCCAGAGCATCGTGTGATGCTCGAACATCACTGCCTGTCCGGACAGCTCGATCTGGAGCTCCGGGACGAGCAAGCCGCGCAGGTGGTAGGTCACTCCCGCGAATGTCTCGTCGGTGATGTCGACCTTGATCGGCGCGTCAGGAATGCGCATGAATCCCCTCTCTGTCTGGTCGTGGCGCGGTCGCGGCGGACGATACTCCGCGCGTACGCACGCATGGGAACGCTCGGCGGATTACCACGGCGGCGTCGAGGCGGGCGGTCCTCTACACTCCAGTGACCTCGCGCCGTGGCGGGGTTTTTCCTTGCCCGGCGCCGGATTCATTCAAGAGAGACCTGGAAACCATGGCCCGTGGAGATGTGCGCATCGCTGTAACCCTCGCCTGCGAGGACTGCAAGCGACGCAACTATCAGACGAATAAGAGCAAGCGCAACAACCCGGACCGCATAACGCTGCGCAAGTACTGCCGCTGGTGCAAACGGCACACCTCGCATCGGGAGACCCGTTAGTCGGAGGTGCAGTGGCTCGTGATCGTAAGCGCACCCGCCGTGGCAGCCGCTCACACCGGCCGCCGGGCGCCCGCGTCCCGCCGCAGCACGCGGCGGGCGGCCTCGGCCTGCCCGATGACGAGCCCGCCGGCCACACCCTCGACGAGGAGGAGTCCTGGCCGACGGCCTCGAGCGTCTTTCCGCAACTCGAACCTTTCGCGGGTGATCCTGTGACGAGCACCGAAGCCGCCGCCGCATTTGGCGCGAGCCCACGCCCGCTGCGCTCGGGCGAGCGGCCGCAGCGCGACGAGCGCTCCTCGCAGGGCGCCCGCGTGATCGGCTTCCTGCGCGGCTGCTGGGCTGAGCTCCAGCGCGTGCAGTGGCCCGACCGCCAACAGGTCGTTCAGGCGACCGGCGTCGTGCTCGGCTTTGTCGTTGTTGCGGCCGTCTTCCTCGGCATTGCCGACGAGGTCTCCCAGCAGATCGTCAACGCGATCCTCTAAGCCATGTTCCGCTGGTACGTCGTCAACACCTACTCGGGGCACGAGAACAAGGTCAAGCAGAACCTCGAGCACCGGATCGTCTCGCTCGGCCAGCAACGCGCCGTGCGCCAGGTCGTCGTGCCGACAGAGTCGGTGGCGGAGATGAAGGACAACCAGAAGATCACCGTCGACAAGCGCACGATGCCGGGCTACGTGCTCGTGAACATGGAGCTCAACGAGGACTCGTGGTCGCTTGTGAAGGGCACCCCCGGCGTGACGGGGTTCGTCGGTGCCTCCAACGAGCCGGTGCCGCTGACCCAGATGGAGGTCGACCGCATCCTCAAGAAGGAGGTCGCGGTGGTGGCCGGGCGCCCGCGCGCGACGTTCACGATCGGCGAGTCGGTGAAGGTCATCTCCGGGCCGCTCTCTGACTTCTCCGGTGAGATCTCCGAGATCAACGAGGATGCGGCGCGGCTCAAGGTGCTGGTATCAATCTTCGGCCGCGAGACGCCGGTCGAGGTCGGCTTCGACCAGGTCAAGAAGCTCTAGCCATGGCCAAAAAGATTCTGACAACGATCAAGCTCCAAGCCGTCGGCGGCCAAGCCTCGCCGGCGCCGCCCGTCGGTCCCGCGCTCGGGCAGCACGGGATCAACATCATGGAGTTCGTCAAGGCGTTCAACGCGCAGACCGCGCAGGACAGCGGCACGGTGATCCCGGTCGTGATCACCGTCTACGAGGACCGCTCGTTCACCTTCGTGACGAAGACGCCGCCGGCGGCCGACCTGATCCGCAAGGCGATCGGCCTCGACAAGGGCTCCGCCGAGCCGCACCGCACCAAGGTCGGCCAGATCACCCAGGCGCAGCTGCGTGAGATCGCGCAGACGAAACTCGCCGACCTCAACGCGAACGACGTCGATGCCGCGGCGAAGATCATCGCCGGCACGGCCCGCTCGATGGGCGTCGGGTGGTGGGCTGATGGCCCGCCACGGCCGCGCGATGCTCGAGGCGCGCGCGCACGCCGACCGCGATCGCGAGCACACCCCGGCGGAGGCGATCGAGCTCGTCAAGCGGCTCGCTCGCGCGAAGTTCGACGAGTCGATCGAAGTCCACATCCGCACCGGGCTGAACGTCCGCCACGCCGACGAGCAGCTACGCGGCACCATCGCGCTCCCCAACGGTCTCGGCCGCGACGTCAAGATCGCCGTCTTCGCGCAGGGCGACGCCGCCCGCGAGGCCGAGCAGGCCGGCGCGGACGTCGTCGGCGCCGACGATCTTGCGAAGCGCATCGAGGAGGGCTTCACCGATTTCGACGTCGCGATCGCGACGCCCGACATGATGCCGCTCGTCGGGCGCCTCGGCCGCATCCTCGGACCCTCGGGGAAGATGCCGAATCCGAAGGTCGGCACCGTCACGACCGACGTGCGCAAGGCGGTCGAGGAGTCGAAGGCCGGCAAGGTCGAGTACCGCACCGACCGCACTGCGATCGTGCATCTCGTGATCGGCAAGAAGAGCTTCCAGTCGCGCGCACTGCTCGAGAACTACGCGGCGGTGCTCGACGAACTGATCCGCGCGAAGCCGTCGGTCGCGAAGGGACGTTACCTGCGCTCGATCACCTTCGCCACGACCCAGGGCCCAGGCATCAAGGTCGACCCGAGCCGTACCCGCGACATCGTCGAGGAGGCATCCGCTCCAGCGGCTGCGTAACCTCTCAGAGTCGAGGCCACCTAGACCTCCGGCGGCTTGGCCGTAAGCCCGGGATAGGAGCCAGATGAACCGAGACAGAGAAAGCCGCGGTGATCGACGAGATCGCCGCCAACATCACCGATGCGCAGCGCGATCTTCGCGGTCGACTACCGCGGCATCACCGTCGAGCAGGCACGCGACCTGCGCACGCGCCTGCGCGCCGCCGACGCAACCTTCCGCGTCGTCAAGAACTCGCTGACCGAGCGCGCGGCCGACGCCGCCGGGGCCGAGCGGCTGAAGGCGCTCCTCGAAGGCCCGACGGCGCTCACCTTCGTGCGCGGCGATGGCGCGGCGGCGGCGAAGGCGCTCGCCGACTTCGCGCGCGCGACGCAGCTGCTCGCGTTCAAAGGCGGCGTAATGGATGGCGCGGTGCTCTCGCCCGCGGAGATCAGCGTCGATCTCGCGCCTGCCCTCCCGCGAGGTTCTCTACGGCCAGCTCGTCGGTCTGGTCGCGAGCCCAATCTCCGGACTCGCCCGCACGCTGAACGCACTGATCGCCAACCTCGCCGTCGGCCTCGGCCAGGTCCGCGACCAAGAAGCAGGCGCAACGAGCCCGCCCCCGCGGAACCGCCGGCGCGACGGAGGCGGAAGCGCCGAGAGCCCGACCACCGAGGCCGAGAGCCCGCGCGCCGCGGATGAGGCAAGCGCCGAAGCCGACGGCACCGACGAGGCGAGCACCGGCGGGCGCCGGCGGACGAGGCCGGCGCCGAAGCGCAGGCACCGGCGCGAGAGGCGCCGCGCGCCGCGGGCGAGGCGGAGCGCCGACCGACGCCGAGCCGACCGCCGGCGAGGACCGACGAGGACCGCGCAGCGGCGCGGGCGCAAGTGAGCCCGAGGAGGACAGTCGCGCGAGGGAGACGACGTACCGGCGCGGACCGGCGACGACGAGAAGGAGGACCAGATGGCTATTAGCACAGAGGAGTGGATCGACGAGCTCAAGGGCATCTCGGTGCTCGAGCTCGCCGAGCGGATCAAGGCGCTCGAAGAGGCCTTCGGCGTTTCGGCGAGCCGCGGTCGCGGCGGCGGCTCCGGCGGCGGCGGCGGCGGCGGCGGCGGCGAGGAGGCGGAGGAGGAGCAGACCGCCTTCACGGTCAACCTGGCCGCGGCGGGCGACAAGAAGATCCAGGTGATCAAGGTCGTTCGCGCTGCCACCGGCCTCGGCCTCAAGGAGGCGAAGGCACTCGTCGACGAGGCGCCGAAGCCGGTCAAGGAAGGCATCGATCGCGAGGAAGCCGACGCCTCAAGCAAGGAGCTCGAGGAGGCCGGCGCTAGCGTCGAGCTCTGCGCGAGGACGCGCGGCGCCCCCGGTCTGTCGTGGGCCCCGCAGATCGGGGCCCGGCGATGCCACGTTCGCCGAGCGCGATTTTCGCGCAGATTCCGTAAATCGGCTGACCGATAGTCGAAGCCGCCTCCCGCAGGTCTGCGCCGCGCCACATACGCGGCGTCGGGGGGCGGGGCCCGTGAGTGTCGGCGGCCTCGAAAGGGGCACGGCTTCGCTGTGCTAATGTTCTTGGCCTGCGCTCTCGCGCTCTCGCTGTCCGTCTCTCGACCCCTCAGGAGTCGCAACTTGGCCGCTGCATCCGTCCTTCGGACGCGCCGTAGCTTCGCGCGTCTGAACAAGCCTCTCGACGTCCCGAACCTCATCGATATCCAGCGCCGGTCGTTCGACTGGCTGACCGAGCCGAAGGCCGGTGGCCTGCGCGAGACGATCGACGACATCTCGCCGATCGAGGACTACACCGGCAACCTCGCCGTCCAGTTCGGCGAGTTCGTCTTCGACGAGCCCGTCGCGCCGATCGAGGAGTGCCGTGAGAAGGACCTGACGTACGCGCGGCCGCTGACCGTGACGGTCGCGTTCATCAACCGGGAGACCGGCGAGATCCGCGAGCAGTCGGTGTTCATGGGCGACTTCCCGTGGATGACCGAGCGCGGCACATTCATCATCAACGGCACCGAGCGGGTCGTCGTGACCCAGCTCGTGCGTTCGCCGGGCGCCTACCTGATGGAGCCGAAGGATCGCGAGAAGCAGGTCTTCGTCGCGAACCTGATGCCCGCCCGCGGCTCCTGGCTCGAGCTCGAGATCGACAAGAAGGGCAAGGTCTACGTCCGCATCGATCGCAAGCGCAAGCTGCCGGTCACCGTACTGCTGCGCGCGATGGGCTACGCAAGCGACGAGCAGATCCTCGCGCTGTTCGACAACTCGCACTACATCCAGAACACGATCGAGTCCGACACCGAGCAGACTCGTTCCGAGGAAGGCGCGCTTGTCGAGCTGTTCAAGAAGCAGCGCCCGGGCGAGCCGCCGAGCGTCGAGAACGCGCGCGCACTGCTCAACCAGCTGTTCTTCGATCCGAAGCGCTACGACCTGACACGCGTCGGCCGCTACAAGCTGAACTCGCGCCTCGACCTCGACATCGACCTCGACGTGCGCACGCTGACGCACGAGGACATCATCGCCCTCGTCCGCGAGCTCGTGATGCTGCCCAAGCGCCTGGGCATGCCCGAGCGCCCCGAGATCGAGATCAAGGACTACGCGGCCGAGGCAGTCAGCATGCCGCGCGAGCCGATCCTCGAGCACCTCGACGAGTACGAGCACTTCGGCAATCGCCGGCTGCGCACTGTCGGCGAGCTGATCCAGGAGGCCTTCCGAATCGGGCTCTACCGGATGGAGCGCGTCGTGCGCGAGCGCCTGACGACTGAGGACGCCGACACGATCACGCCGCAGACGATCATCAACATCCGCCCGGTCGTGGCCGCGCTGAAGGAGTTCTTCGGCTCGTCGCAGCTGTCGCAGTTCATGGACCAGACGAACTCGCTCTCCGGCCTCACGCACCGACGCCGCCTCTCGGCGCTCGGCGCCGGCGGCCTGACGCGCGAGCGCGCGCCGATCGAGGTCCGCGACGTCCACCCGACGCACTACGGCCGGATGTGCCCGATCGAGACGCCTGAGGGTCCGAACATCGGCCTGATGGGCTCGCTGTCCTCCTACGCCGAGGTCTCCGAGCACGGCTTCGTCACGACCCCTTACCGCGTGGTCAAGGACGGCGCGCTGACCGAAGAGATCGTCCATCTCGACGCGACGCAGGAGGAAGAGCGCGTGATCGCGCAGGCGAACACGCCGATCGATGCGAAGACCGGGCGCCTCAAGGGCCCGGAGATCCTCTGTCGCACGCAGGCCGGCCAGTACGTCACCGTCGGCCCGAAGGACGTCGATCTCGTCGACGTCTCACCGGAGCAGATCTGGTCGGTGGCGACCGCGATGATCCCGTTCCTCGAGCACGACGACGCGAACCGCGCGCTGATGGGCTCGAACATGCAGCGCCAGGCGGTGCCGCTGCTGAAGACCGACGCGCCGCTGATCGGAACCGGCATGGAGCGCCGTGCGGCGCTCGATACCGGCGATGTGCTGCTCACCACGCACGCCGGCACGGTCAGTTACGTCGACGCCAACGAGGTGACGGTCGAGCGCAGCGACGGCACGGTCGACAGTTACAAGCTCCAGAAGTTCATGCGCTCGAACCAGGGCACGCTGATCCACCAGAAG
>CAVPFP010000051.1:0-18966 GCA_963703775.1 uncultured Solirubrobacterales bacterium
CTGCTCTATGGCGGCAGCCAGGTCCTCGACGGTCACCTCGCCGTCGGCATCCTCGTCGGCTTCCTGGCGGCGCTCAGCAACTTCTTCAACCCGATCACCCAGCTGTCCCAGCTCTACACGACCTACCAGGCGGCGATGGCGGCGCTCGACAAGATCTTCGAGCTCCTCGACGAGCAGCCTGACATGGTCGAGGACGCACAGGCGCTGACACTGCCGCGGCTGCGCGGCGCGCTGAGCTTCGAGCACGTGAGCTTTGCCTATCCCCGCCGGCGCGGCGAGGATGAGGGCGCCGCGCGGGTCCTGGCGCTCGACGATCTCTCGCTCGAAATAGCACCAGGCGAGACGGTGGCGCTCGTTGGGGCCACCGGAGCCGGAAAGTCGACCTTTGCGAAGCTCGTCGCGCGGTTCTACGACGTGAGCTCGGGACGCGTGCTGATCGACGGTCGCGACGTGCGTGAGGTCAGCTTCGCCTCGCTGCGCTCGCAGCTCGGTGTCGTGCCCCAGGAAGCGTTCCTGTTCTCGGGGACGATCCGCGCGAATATCGCGTTCGGCAGGCCCGACGCCGACGCGAGTCAGATCGAGGCGGCCGCGCGCGCGGTCGGCGCCCACGAGCTGATCTCGGCGCTTCCCGACGGATACGAGACCGAGATCGGCGAGCGCGGCGTGCAGCTCTCGGCGGGGCAGCGCCAGCTCGTCTCCTTCGCGCGCGCGCTCGTGGCCGACCCGCGCATTCTGGTGCTCGACGAGGCGACCTCGAACCTCGACCTGCGCTCGGAGCGGCGCATCGAGGAGGGGATGCGGCAGCTGCTGACAGGGCGCACCGCGATCGTCATCGCGCACCGGCTTTCGACGATCCGCGGCGCCAGCAGGATCGTCGTGCTCGAGCGCGGCCAGATCTCCGAGCAGGGCTCACACGAGGAGCTGATCGCCGCCGGCGGCGTCTACGCGCGGCTCTACCACGACTGGTCCGAGGACCAGGCCGCCTAGCCGCCTCTTTACAAAGCGATCACTCACTTACCCGCGTTATCCTGACGCTTCGTGAACGCGATCGAGGTCAGGGACCTGCACAAGTCGTACGGCTCGCTCGAGGCCGTTTCCGGCGTCAGCTTCGAGGTCGCGATGGGAGAAGTGTTCTGCCTGCTCGGACCGAACGGTGCCGGCAAGACGACCACCGTCGAGATCCTCGAGGGCTACCGCACGCGCGAGCGCGGAACCGTCAGCGTGCTCGGCATCGATCCCGCGCACGGCTCACGGGATCTGCGCGAGCGAATCGGCATCGTGCTGCAATCGTGCGGCGTCCAGACGAACCTCACGGTCGCCGAGCTGATCGAGATGTACGGGCGCTACTACGAGCAACGCCGCGGAGTCGACGAGCTGATCGAACTTGTCGAGCTCGACGCCAAGCGCGACACGCGGGCAAGCGAGCTGTCCGGTGGGCAGCGACGCCGGCTCGATCTCGCTCTGGCACTCGTCGGCGAGCCTGAGCTGCTGTTCCTCGACGAGCCCACCACCGGCTTCGATCCCGCAGCGCGCCGGCACGCTTGGTCGACGATCCGCACGCTCTGCCAGCTCGGCAAGACGGTCTTCCTCACGACACACTTCATGGACGAGGCGCAGGCGCTCGCCGACCGCGTCGCGGTGATGCGCGCCGGCGCGATCGTCGCCCTCGACACGCCGCGAGCGCTCGGTGGGCGCGAACTGCGCCCGAGCACGATCCGCTTCGAGCTGCCCGACGAGAAGATCGCCGAGCAGCTTCCGCACGTCGAGGCCGAGGTCACCGTTGACGGCCGGAGCGTCGCGGTGTGCACCCACGACACGGTGCGCGCGACGGCGGCGATCACAGCGTGGGCGCTCGAGCACGGGATCGAGCTCGCGCACTTCAGCGTGGCGCAGCCGACACTCGAGGACATCTACCTCGAGCTGACCGGCGAACACGAGGCGGCACGGGCATGAGGAGCCTGCGTCGCGATCTCGCGCTCGTCGGCTGGCAGATCCTCTACGAGCAGCGCGCGTTCTGGCGCAACCGCGCCGGTGCGTTCTTCGTCTTCCTGCTTCCCGTGATCTTCCTCGTGCTGTTCTCCTCGATCTTCGAGCATCAGTCGATCGCGGTCGGCGACGGCCACAGCATCACCTACGTCACCTTCTTCGTTCCCGGGATCCTCGCCTACGGCGTGATCGCGACGACCTTCAACAACATGGCGATCGGCACCGCGGTCCTGCGCGACGATGGCGTGCTCAAGCGCGTCGCCGGGACGCCGCTGCCCGCATGGGCCTATATCGGCGCGCGGATCGGCTCGACGATCGTCGTCACTGCCCTGATGACGGTGGTCGTGCTCCTGCTTGGGCACTACGCCTACGGCGCAGACGTGCGGACGGCCACCCTGCCGGGCCTGCTCGTGACTCTGGCGCTCGGCGCCGCAGCTTTCACCGCGCTCGGCATCGGCATCGTCCGCTACGTCGCGAATGCCGAAGCCGCACCGGCTGTCGCAAATGCGGCGACGCTCCCGCTCACCTTCATCTCCGGGATCTGGTTCCACTTCAAGCTGCCGACGGTGCTCTCGGACGTCGGCAAAGTCTTCCCGATCCGCCCGCTCGCACACGGCATGCAATACGCGTTCAACCCATTCACGCGCGGCGCCGGGTTCAACTCCACGGACCTGCTGACGCTCGCCATCTGGCTCGTCGTGGGGCTCTTGGCGATGGCGCGGTTCCTACGCCAGCCCTACCGCGCCTAAATCGAGCGCGGCGCCAGCCGATCTATAATCGGCCTGGTCAGCGGCGCGCCCCGATAGGCGCCGCCAGCCCCTTGCGGGATGGTGTAATCGGCAACACGTCTGCCTCTGGAGCAGAAATTTGGGGTTCGAGTCCCTGTCCCGCAGCTGAACGAAGAAGCCCGCCCAGGCGGCTTCTTCCCTTGAGGGGGGGTCAGCCGTTCGCTTGTCAGGCCCGCATCACCGCAGCGGGCATGCGGCTCGCCTCGAGCTGGCAGCCCCGCTCAGGCAGAGAGAATGATTCGCGGCCGCGAAAGCGGCCGCGAATCATTTCTCCAACATCCAGCAGTTGTCGTACCAGCTGAAGTCGGACTGTCCGCCGAGCAGCGGATGCGGCAGCGCGATCGTCGCCCAGAAGCCGTTCGAGGAGACGCCGGCTCCCGCCACCGCCGCCATGTCGGCCTTCAGCATGTGCCTGCCACCGTGACGCAGAAAGCGCGTCAGCGAGCGATCCCAGTGCTGTGCGCAGGTGCTCGCCGGATGCGCGACGATCGCGCAGACCGTGCCCGTGTCCTTCGCAAGCTCGGCGGTCAAGAGTCGCGTGACCTGCCCCCGCAGGTTCGCGACCGTACCGGGCGAGTCGGCGACGGCTGCCGGCGCGAACGCGACGGCAGCGAAGACAAAGACGCCAGCCAGACAAAGAATCCGCCGCATCCCGGGCAAAGCTACCCTCAAGTAGAGACGCCATCGGCGCCGTTGGACGAAAAGACGGGCGTGATCTGGTCTTCAAGTCCGGAGTCGAGCACGAGCAGAACCTGATCGCCGGCCTCGACGACGGTCTCGGGCGTCGGCACGAAACCTCGTCCAGCGCGCAGCACCGAAATCACGAGGCTGCCCTGGGGCAGGTGGACGTCAGCGACGCGCAGGCCGGCCGCGGGCGCCCCTGTCTGGACCTCGAGCTCGATGATCTCGAGGCGCTCCTCTTCGAGCGCGAGCAGGTGGACGAGCCCGTAGCGCGGGACCTCGTGCTCGATCAGGCGCAGGATCAGGTCGGTCGCCGAGACGACAGGCTGGATGCCGAGCAGCTTGAAATGCTGCAGGTTGCGCGGGTTGTTGACCCGCGCGATGACGCGCTCGCATTCGTATTTCTCCTTCGCCACCTGGCAGACGAGCACGTTGTCCTCGTCGTCTCCGGTGACCGCGATCACGAGGTCCGTGCGCTGCACGCCGGCGCGCTCGAGGATCCACAGCTCGGTCGCATCGCCGTATTGGGCGACATAGCCGAGCTCCTGCTCGACGACGAGATAGCGCCGGCGGTCGGCCTCGAGCAAGGTCACCTCATGTCCCTTGTCGAGCAGCTCGCGCGCGAGGTTGAACCCCACCTTGCCCGCCCCGACGATGATCACGTACATCTGCTCGCCCTATTCCAGGCCGATCGCCTGTTCGAACATCTCGATCGCGTGCTGGGTCGGGGAGATCGTATGCAGGCCCTGCTCCTGGTACCAGGCGGCACGCGCCGGGTCCATGACGCGGCAGATGACCTTCTCGACGCCGAAGCGCCGCTGCACGATCTGCGCGACGGTGAGGTTCGTGTTGTCGCCGTCGGTCGAGGCGATGAAGACGTCGGCGCGTTGCACGCCGGCCTCGATCAGCGCGTCCACCTCGAGTGCCGTGCCGACTGTGAAGTGGCCACCAAGGTCCTCCCAGGTGGGGCCGCCGCCCTCCTCGAGTCGCTCGTGCGAGAGTGGGTCCTCGTCGATGACCGAGACCTCGTAGCCCGCCGCGAGCGCCCGTTTTGCGACGGTCGAGCCGACGCGCCCAGCGCCGACGATCAGCACGAACACGTCGTCAGCCCCCTGCGGAGCGCTCGTCGATTCAACACGGCCACAGATTATCGGCGCCCAAGGCGCTCGGGCTTGGGCATGACGGCGCGCTTGCGGATCTGGTCAGCTCGCAGGCGCGCTCTCGACCCCCGACGGGTGCCCCCGTCAAGTGATCAACGGGATGATGAGAATCGCGACGATGTTCGCGACCTTGATCATCGGGTTGATCGCAGGCCCGGCGGTGTCCTTGAACGGGTCGCCTACCGTGTCGCCCGTCACCCCCGCGGCATGGGCGTCAGAGCCCTTGCCGCCGTAGGCGCCGTCCTCGATCAGCTTCTTCGCGTTGTCCCACGCGCCGCCGCCGGCGGTCATCAGGACGGCGAAGAAGAAGCCGACGACGATCACCCCGATCAGCATGCCGCCGAGCGCGCTGATGTCGATCAGCCCGACGACGACGGTGAGCACGATCGGCAGCAGCGAGGGCAGGATCATCTCGCGCTGCGCGGCGCGCGTCACGATGCCGACGGCGCGCGCATAGTCGGGCTGCTCAGTCCCCTCCATGATCCCGGGGTGCTCACGGAACTGGCGGCGGACCTCCTCGACGACGGCGCCCGCGGCGCGGCCGACCGCCTCGATCGCGAGCGAGGCGAAGAGGCAGACCATCATGCCGCCGAGGATCAGGCCGATCAGGACCGCCGGGTCGCCGATCTGGAAGAGCTCCTTGTGGTGGTGCAGCGCGAGCTCGTCGCGGAAGCCGGCGAAGAGCACGACTGCGGCGAGCACGGCCGAGCCGATCGCGTAGCCCTTCGTCACGGCCTTGGTCGTGTTGCCGACCGCGTCGAGCGGGTCGGTGACGTTGCGGACCTCCTCCGGAAGGTCGGCCATCTCGGCGATTCCGCCGGCGTTGTCGGTGATCGGGCCGAACGCGTCGAGCGCGACGATCAGGCCGGTCAGCGAGAGCTGCCCCATGACGGCAACGCCGACGCCGTAGATGCCCTGGGTGCCGCCCCCCGCGAGCTTCCACGAGCCGAGGATGCCGAGCACGAGGACAACCGCCGGGAGCGCCGTGGCCTGCAGGCCAGAGCTGAAGCCCTGGATGATGTTCGTCGCATGGCCGGTCGTGGACGCGTGCGCGGTCTTCTTGACCGGGCTGAAGCGCGTCGAGGTGTAGTAGTCGGTGATGACGAACAGGCAGGCCGTCACCGCGATGCCGATCAGCGCGCAGAGGTAGAGGTGAACCCAGCCGGGGGTGTGACCGAACTTGAGGCTGACGCCGTGCATCATCCAGTAGGTCACCGGGACGAAGGCGGCTGCGGCGATCAGGCCCGAGGCGATCAGACCCTGGTACAGCGCACGCTCGACGTTCCCGCGCGCGACTGGACGAAGAACGTGCCGATGATCGAGGCGATGATCGCGACGCCGCCGAGGACCAGCGGGAAGAGTACGACGCGCGTGGACTGGTTGAAGCTGAGGACACCGAGCAGCATGACCGCGACCGCCGTGACCGCGTAGGTCTCGAACAGGTCAGCCGCCATGCCGGCGCAGTCGCCGACGTTGTCGCCGACGTTGTCGGCGATGACCGCCGGATTGCGCGGATCGTCCTCGGGGATGCCGGCCTCGACCTTGCCGACGAGGTCGGCTCCGACGTCCGCGGCCTTGGTGAAGATGCCGCCACCCAGGCGGGCGAAGACAGAGATCAACGAGCCGCCGAAGCCGAGCCCGATCAGCGCGTTGACCGCCGTGTTCGGACTGTCGTGGAAGATCGCGGTGAGCGCCCCGTAGTAGCCGGAGAGGCCGAGCAGCGCGAGGCCAACGACGAGCATGCCGGTCGTCGCACCGCCGCGGAAAGCGACGCGGAGCGCCGGCGGGACGCCGCCGCGGGCCGCCTCGGCCACGCGTGCGTTGGCGCGGACCGACACGTTCATGCCGATGTAGCCGGCCGACCCCGAGAGGATGCCGCCGATCGCGAACCCGGCGCGCCACAGCGATGTTCTGGATGAAGATGAGCGCGACGAAGAGGACCACGCCAACGACCGCGATCGTTGTGTACTGGCGGTTGAGGTACGCGCGCGCGCCGGCCTGCACGGCGGCGGAGATCTGCTGCATACGCTCGTTGCCGGGCGACAGCGCGAGCAGCGAGCGCGTCGTCAGTGCGCCGTAAAGCACGGCAGCGCCGGCACATACCAGGGCGACGATCACGCCGTGGTTTGTCAGGAAACTAGTCAAGGGGGTACTCCTCCAGAAATCGGCGTGCGCAGGGCAGTGCGCACCTCAGAACGAGAAAACCGGGCGGCGATGGCGCCCACCCGGTAAGGCGACGGCAGTGTAACAAGGCTTGCCGATGCGACCGGCCCTGACCGGCGCCGCTGCTACTGGCGCGGACGATCCGTCGGCGATCCGGGAATCCACAGGCGCCCGCTGCTCTGCGCTGGGCCGGGACCCGCCGGCGCGGGCTCCCCTCCCGCCGGCGCGGCCGCCGGGTTGGCCGCCTGCGCTCCCGCAGGCTCGTTCGCCGCGGCCTGGGCGAGCCTCGCGTACTCCATCTGCAGGCCCGCGAGCGCGTCGCGCAGCGGCGCGAGCGACGGTCCCTGCGGGTCGCGCTCGAGCACCGGTAGCAGGGCGCGGGTCGCGTCGATCGCGTCGCGGGCCTGGTTCAGATCGCGTTCGGCCCGCGTGTCGTCGCTCAGCCCGAGGCGCCGGCCCGCGAGGTTGACGAGCGAGATCGCGGTCTGGGCGATCACGTCGAAGGCCGTGATGTGACGCATCTGCTCCTCGAGCGCCGCGCGGAGCTCGTCGTCGGTGGGTTGCCTCTCGCCGGTGCTCATGCTGGACCTCCTTCAGCGTACGACTTGCGCGTCTCGCGCACCGTCTGCGCGTAGACCTCCTCCATCGTTGCGCCCGCAGCGAGGAGATCGAGCTGGCGTTGCGAGCTGTTGCGCTCCGGCAGCTTCGGTTCGAGGCCGAGCTCGTCGCGCACCGGCGCCGTCCAGACGAGCAGGCGCTCGGCGATTCGCGCTGAGGGATACTCCTCGCCGCGTTCGAAGTCGATCATCCGCCCGTCGAGGCCGTAGCGGATCGCCCGCCACATGTTCTCCTCGATCAGGCGCCCGGGGAGATCCTCGAATGGCCGCCCCTCATCGATGTCGCGAAGCGCCTGCGCGACGCACGCAACGATCAGCCCCGCGAGCTCCTCGGAGTCGCTGGCGGTGCTCTGGACGTCGCAGATGCGGACCTCGACCGTGCCGAACGCGAAATGCGGCCTGATCGACCACCAGACCTGCGTGAACTCGACGATCGAAGCCGTCGCGCTGAGCAGCTCGATGTACTCGCGGTAGGCGGGCCAGCCGCCGAATGGCTCCGGGACGCCGCAGCGCGGGAAGCTGCGAGTGAAGATCTGCGAGCGCGAGGAATGCAGTCCGCTCGCGCGCCCGTCGAGGAACGGCGAGCTCGCAGAGAGCGCGAGCAGCAGTGGGAGCACCGGCCGCAGTCGATCGCACACCTTGACCGCGCGATCGAGCTCGCGAACGCCGACGTGGACGTGCAGGCTGAAGGTGTTGTTGCGCCAGGCGACGTATTTGAGGCCCTGTTCGACGCGGCGGTAGTGCTCGGTCTGGATGATGCGCTGCTCGCGGTAGTCGGCCCACGGGTGCGTGGCCGTGGCGCCGAGGGCGACACCCCGGGCTTCGGCGAGCGCGAAGAGCTCCCGACGCAGCTCGCGCTGGCGCGCGATCGCTTCGGCGAGATCTGCGCCGCGGCCGGAGATGATCTCGATCTCGGAGGAGATGAGCTCGCCGGCGATGTGCTCGTGTAGTGCGGGCGAGCGCTCCGCAGCACTGTCGCGCAGCTCCTCGAAGCGCGGCGTCAGGTCGAGGCTCTGCGGCTCGAGGATCAGAACTCCTCCTCGAGCCCGACAGTCAGGTCGCTTGCGGCGGCGAACAGCGCCGCCGCACCATCGAGATCGATCACGTAGGTAGAAGTACAACGCGTAGAGCAGATCGACGGCGGGATTGGAGGTGTGGACGGTCACCTCCGGCGGCACGGTCAGCAGCGCCTCGGAGTAGTTGAAGATGACCCTGACGCCGGCCGCCACGAGGTCGTCGGCCAGTCCCTGCGCGGCATGGCCCGGAACCGCGAGGACACCGACGACGATGCCTGCCCTCGACCACTGCGCGCAGCTCATCGTTGTGGCGCACGGTGAGCGGGCCGATCCGCTCACCCACCTTCGCGCTGTCGCGATCGAAGATCGCGACGACGCGGAAGCCGTGGTCCGCGAAGATGTCCGACGAGGCGATCGCGCGACCGAGGTGCCCGGCACCGAATAGCGCGATGTTGTGCTGTCCGGACGTGCGCAGGATCTTGCGGATCTGCACGACGAGCGACTCGACGTTGTAGCCGACTCCGCGCTTGCCGAACTTGCCGAAGCCCGAAAGATCGCGTCGGATCTGTGTCGAGTTGACGTGTGTGTACGTCGCGAGCTCCTTAAGAGGAGATCGTCTCGCGACCCATCTTGCGCGCCTGGGTCAGCGTCTGGAGGTAGCGCGAGAGCCGCGCCGCGATGCCGAGCGGCAGCCGCTCGGGCGGCAGGATGTCCTCCCGGTCGCTGGTCAAGCCGCTGAGCCCCATTCGTGGGGGGTGACTCTAGATCATCGCCGCCGCCGCGAGGTGGGCGCGCAACGCCACCTCGTCGACGGTCAGTTCGAGGCGCTCGACCCCGTCGACCACGATCACCGGGATACGCTCGAGGTAGCGCGCCAGCAGCGTGTCGTCGGTCTCGATGTCAAGCTCATCGAGCTCGAACTCGATCTCGGCCGCGATCCGCGCAAGCGCGTCGCGTGCGTCCTCGCACAGGCAGCAGCCCGGACGCCCGTAGAGCGTGACGCGCGGGACGCGGCGCGGAGGGTCGCTCATCGCAGCGGGCCCTCGCCCGTGGCGTAGACATCCAACGATAGGTAGTCGGGATAGGGCATGGCCGGACCATCGAGTGCAGCCGCGGCGATCATCGCCGCGTTGTCGGTGCAGAGCTCCAGCGGTGGCAGGAACAGCTCGGCACCGAGCGCGGCGAGTCGCTCACGCAGCGGCCCGTTGGCGGCAACACCGCCGCCAAGCGCGAGCCGGCTGAGGCCCGCGCGCTCGAGCGCTCGCTCCGCGCGCCGGGCGAGAGCTTCGACGATTGCCCGTTGATAGGAGGCGGCAAGATCGGCCCGGACCTGCTCGTCGCCGATGTCCAGATCACGCGTGCGGTGGAGCAGAGCTGTCTTCAGCCCGGCGAACGAGAAGTCCTCGCCCCGCCCGCTCGGGAAGTCGAAGGCGTGCGGGTCGCCGGCGCGCGCCAGTCGCTCGAGTGGCGCGCCGCCCGGGTAGCCGAGGCCGAGCATCCGGGCGCCCTTGTCGAAAGCCTCGCCGGCCGCATCGTCGAGCGTGCGCGCGAGCACCTCGGGCGCCGCGCCGCGCTCGCGCACCGCCAGCAGCAACGTGTGACCGCCGGACGCGATCAACGCCACGAACGGCGGATCGAAAGCGTCGGGTTTGAGGTAGGCGGCGGCGACGTGCCCGGCGAGGTGGTCAACCGCAGCGAACGGGAGCCCACGAGCCGCCGCAAGCGCCTTCCCTGCCGCGAACCCGACAAGAAGCGCACCGACGAGACCGGGACCGCGCGTCGCCGCGACCAGCTCGACGTCCTCCAGCGAAGCGCCGGCCCGCGCGAATGCCTCGTCGATGACCGGATCGATCAGCTCGAGGTGCGAGCGCGCGGCGACCTCTGGCACGACGCCGCCGAAGCGGGCGTGAGCTTCCTGCGAGGAGATCACGTTCGCGAGGATCGCTCCGTCCGCGCTGACCAGGGCCGCGCACGTGTCGTCGCAACTCGTCTCGAGGGCGAGGATCACCGGCGGTGGTGGCTGACCGGGTCGGCGTCCGGCACGTCGTCGAGACGGCCGCGCAGCGTCGCGGGAGTTCGCCACATGATCAGCGCGTCCTCACCGTTGTCCTGGTAGTAGCGCCTGCGCATTCCGGCGGCGCGGAAGCCGTCGCGCTCGTAGAGCTCGATCGCCGCATGATTCGAGCGCCGCACCTCGAGCGTGAAGCGCGCCCCCTGCGGCTCGGCGCGAGCGTAGAGCTCAGCGAGCAGCGCGGAACCGATCCCCTGCCGTCGATGGTCGGGATCGACCGCGACGTTCATGATGTGCCAGTCGCGCTCGTAGCGCGAGCACACGACGTAGCCGGCGAGCCTTCGCTCGCGCAGCGCAGCGAGACAGATCCCCGTCGGCTTGGAGAGCTCGAGCACGAACATCGCCAGCGACCACGGCGTCGGAAACGCGCGTTGCTCGATCTCGATCACCTGCGGGAGGTCGCTATAGGCGAGCGCGCGGATATCCACCGGGGTGTTCGCCTGCCCGGTCATCGCTCGAGTGCGAGTTCGGCGTCGGGCCGGCGAAGGTAGCGCGGGGTCAGGTCTGGATCCTCCGCGCGCGCGGCGATGCGGCAGGCGGCCGCCGCGCTCACCCGGTGCACCGCGTTGTCGGCGGCGACCTCGACGCCGAGCGAAACGAGTTCCGCGCGCCACGCCATCGCCCCGTCGCCGACAGCAGCGAGGTCCCCGGCGTCGATTTCCTCGCGCAGGCCGGCGAGCTGCTCGGGGCGGATGACGCGCGGCGCGACCAACTCGACATCATCCTTGTAGCGCCGCCGCGAAGAGTTCGCCGCGGCGGGCGTCGATCAGCGCGAGGACGACGCCCTCGCGCGGCTCGGCGAGGGCGCGCAGCGTGCAGACGCCGGCCAGGCGCGCGGCACACGCGCGCCCGAGCGCGCGCGCCGTCGCGATCCCGATCCGCAGGCCCGTGTAGCCGCCGGGCCCCGTGCCGACCACGACAAGGTCGATCGCCGCCCAGTCGAGCTCGGCCTGAGCGAGCGCTGCGGCCGCGAGCGTGAGCACCTGCTCGGCGTGCTCCCCACGCGCCCCGGGCGCGGGGGCATCGCACAGGTCGATTGCGTGCCCGTCGGCGGTCTGCACGGCCACAGCCGTCGAAGGGGTCGCGGTGTCGAGCGCGAGGATGTTCATCCGCGCACCTCGATCGAGCGGCGGTCGCTGCCGGCGTGGCGGAGCTCGACGCGCAGGCGCGGCTCCCCGAGCCCTTCCCCACCGTGCTCGGGCCACTCGATGAAGGTGATCCGGCCGGGACCGAGGTAGGGCGCGAGGAGCTCCGGATCCTCGCCGTCGAGCCCCTCGAGACGGTACAGGTCGAGATGGCAGACGATCCGCCCCTCGCGCCGCGTCGGATAGCGGTGTCCGATCGCGAAGGTCGGGCTCGTCACGGCGGACGTCACACCGAGCGCGCGCGCGGCGCCGCGAACGAACGTCGTCTTGCCGGCGCCGAGCTCGCCGGAGACGAACACCATGTCGCCATCCGCCAGCTCGCTCGCGAGCGCTGCGGCGAGCTGCTCGGTCGCCCTCACGCCGTCGGTCTCGAAGCGACGTAGCTGCTCCGTCGGGGCCATCAAGCGATCAGAAAAGCCCCAACTGCTCGGCCTCGCGATCGAGCTCGACGACCGGCGCTTCGGCGGGCTCCGGCTCGGCCACTGGCACGGGGGCGATTGGCGCGGCTGGCGGAAGTGCGAGGATCGCCGGCAGGCGGACGAAATCCGCCCGCAGCGTCTCGAGCGTGCTCGGCGTGTACAGCGCCGCGGCGGGGTGAAACAGCGGGTAGAGCCTGAACGTGTGGCTGCCGATCGTCCGCACCTCGGGCTCCCCGTGAACGCGGGTGATGCCGGCCGGATCGCCGCGCAGCAGCTTCGTCGCGAAGTTCCCCAGCGTGCAGATCACGCGCGGCTCGATCAGCTCGATCTGGCGCACGAGGTATGGCTTGCAGTTCTCGATCTCCGCGGGCTGCGGGTCGCGGTTGCCCGGCGGCCGGCACTTGAGGACGTTCGCGATGAAGACCTCGGAGCGGCTCAGGCCGATGTCGGCAAGCAGCTGCTCGAGCAGCTTGCCCGCGGCGCCGACGAACGGCAGCCCCTGGATGTCCTCGTTGGCTCCGGGAGCTTCGCCGACGAACATCAGCTCGGCATCGGCGTTGCCCGCGCCGAAGACGACCGACGAGCGAGTCGCCGCGAGCTCGTGACAGCGCGTGCACTGCCGCGCCGCGATCAGCAGCTCCTTCAGCTCCTCGCGCCTGGCCGTAGCGCTCACTCAGCCGATGGTAGTCACCTGCTCGCGCGCGCACGGGCTCGGCGACGCCAACCACTAAGCTGTCAGCTGGCCGCCAACCAGATGGTGGTGGACCGAAGCCCACACAGGCCCTTCAATCGCGACCGGTATCCCGATGGGAACTGGACCGAAGCAAATGAGAACCGTCCGTACGATCGCCGAGCTTCGCCGGGCGCTTGCGCCTGCGCGCGACACACGCGCGCGCGTCGGCCTAGTTCCAACGATGGGGGCGCTCCACGAGGGCCATCTTTCGCTGATTCGTGCCGCCCGCACGGAGTGCGATCTGGTCGTCATCTCGGTGTTCGTGAATCCGCTGCAGTTCGGCGTGTCCGACGACCTCGCCGCCTATCCGCGTGATCAGGCGCGCGACGCGGCGCTCGCGCAGGAGGCGGGCGTCGACCTGCTCTTCGCGCCGACTGCCGAGGAGATCTATCCGCCGGGGTTTGCCACGAGCGTCGTTGTGCGCGGCGTCAGCGAGCGACTCGAGGGCGAGCAGCGCCCGGGTCACTTCGAAGGTGTCGCGACCGTCGTGGCGAAGCTGCTCAACATCGTGGCGCCCGAGGTCGCCTACTTCGGTCAGAAGGACGCGCAGCAGGCGATCGTCATCAAACGGCTCGTCGCCGACCTTGACATGCCTGTGCGGATCGAGGTGTGCCCCACGGTGCGCGAGCAGGACGGACTCGCGCAGTCGAGCCGCAACGCCTATCTGAGCGCGGAGGAGCGAGCGCTGGCCGCCGGCCTCCCGCGTGCCCTCGAGCGCGCAGCCCAGGTGATCGCGCAAGGCGAGCGCGACAGCGGCGTGGCGGTTGCTGCAGCACGCCGCGAGCTCACGGCGCAGGATTTGGAGCCGGAATACCTCGAGATCGTCGATCCCGACACGCTCGCCCCCGTGGCGCGCGTCGAGCGACCGGTCCTTGTCGCGCTGGCGGCGCGGGTCGGCCGCGCGCGCCTGATCGACAACGTCATCGCAACCCCGAGCACGAATGGAGTCGAGCCAAGCTGATGCAACGCACGATGCTCAAGTCGAAGATCCATCGCGGTCGGGTCACCGACTGCGACCTCAACTACGTCGGTTCGATCACGGTCGACCCGCTGCTGCTCGAGGCCGCCGACATCCTGGCGAACGAGCAGGTAACGGTGCTCGATCTCGACAACGGCGCGCGCTTTACGACCTACGCGATCGCCGGTGAGCGCGGGGCCGGCGAGCTGCAGCTGAACGGCGCGGCCGCCCGGCTCGTCCAGCGCGGCGACACGGTGATCGTCATCTCCTACGCGCAGTACAGCGAGCCCGAGCTCGCCGACCACCTGCCGCGCGTCGTCCATGTCGATGCGAGCAATCAGATCGTCGCCGTTGAACCCCCGTTGCCGGGAGCAGGCGATCGCGTCGAGGCCTTGCTCGGCTGATGTCGAGCACGCCGAAAACCGAAGCCGGACCGGCGGGCGACCGGTTGGCGATGACGCTGCCGCGCCTGGCTGAGAAGCGGCGGCTTGGCGAGCCGATCGTGATGATCACCGCCTACGACTTCCCAACCGCGCGGATCGCGGAAGAGGCGGGCGTGGATGTCGTCCTGGTCGGTGATTCGGGGGCCGAGGTCGTGCTCGGCTACCAGTCCACGGTCGCGGTGAGCCTCGAGGAGATGCTGATGCTCGCGGCCGCTGTGCGCCGCGGCCTGCGCACCCCGCTGCTCGTCGGCGACCTGCCGTTCGGCTCCTACGAGGCGTCGGACGAGCTCGCCGTGCTGAGCGCACAACGCTTCGTCAAGGAGGCCGGGGTCGATGCCGTGAAGCTCGAGGGCGGCGGACCGTCCTCGGCGGCGCGAGCGACCGCGATCGTCGCGTCGGGAATCCCGGTGATAGGCCACGTCGGGCTCACGCCGCAAAGCGCGACAGCGCTCGGCGGCCGCCGCGCCCAGGGACGCACCGCCGAGCGCGCGCTCGAGGTCGCGCGCGAAGCCCGCGCGCTGGAGAAAGCAGGCTGCTTCGCGATCGTGCTCGAGGCGATTCCGGCCGCGGTCGCCAATGAGCTCACCGCCCTGCTCGGCGTGCCGACGATCGGGATCGGCGCCGGTCCCGGAACGAGCGGCCAGGTGCTCGTCGTCCATGACATGCTCGGCGTCTACCCCGGCCAGGCGCCGCGGCACTCGCGCCAGTACGCCGACCTCTACGGACAGACGCTCGGCGCGCTTGGTCAGTACGCGGAGGACGTGCGGGCCCGGCGTTTCCCGGCGGCGGAGCACACGTTCTCGATCGACCCGTCCGAGCTCGCCGCCTTCCGCGACGGCCTGCGCCACAGCGGGGCTTGAGCGAACGCCGGCGCCGCGCTGAGCGGCGCGCCTTACGGACACTCCGGCGCTCCGAGAAGTCTCGGGGTCGATGCCATACGGTTTGGGGGCAGTGCATGTGTTGCGCAGGAATCCCGCGCTGGCTGTGAGGCTGCGGGCGCTCCGCCTGCTCTGGGAGGCGAGCCCCGCGCTCAGCGTGGTCGCGTTCGTCTTCGTGCTCGCCGAGGGCGCGCTGCCCGTTCTCGTGCTGGTCGCCATGGGACGCGTGGTCGCCGCGATTCCCGGCGCGATTACTCGTGGGCTCGGCTCCCACGACGGCCACCTGCTGATCTTCGACCTCGCCGTTGCCGGGGCGATCTACGCGCTCTCGCTCCTGCGCGGCCCAGCCCGAGGATGCCCTGACGGCGACGGTCGCCGCGCGCGTTGAGTCGGTGATGCAGCGCCGGCTCGTCACGGCGGTTTGCGCGCCCGCCGGCATCGAGCATCTCGAGGACGAGGAGGTCCTCGACCGCCTCTCCTCCGCGCGCGGCGAGCTGCTCGGGAGCGACCCGTCCGGCGCGCCGATGGCGCTCATCGCGAATCTCGGTGACGACCTGACGGGTTTGCTCGCCTGCGTCGCACTCGCGACGTTCCGCTGGTGGGTCGGGCTCGAGCTGCTGGTGGTCTGGCTCCTCGTGCGCCGGCCACTGAAAACCCTGATCAGGATGCGCGTGGCGACGGCGCGCCAGGCCGGCACACAACTACGACGCAGCTGGTACCTGTTCGGTCTTGCCTGGAAGCCGCCGGCGGCGAAGGAGCTGCGCGTCTTCGGGCTCGGCGACTGGGTGACCGAGCGCCATCGCGAGCACTGGCTCGAGGGCATGACCCCCTCCTGGCGCCACGCGCGCCGGCTCAATGGGCGCGTGTGGATCGCGGGTCTCTTTGTGCTTGCGGCCTACGTCGGGGCGGCTGGCGAGCTCGGCTGGGCCGCCTACCACGACGAGGTCAGCGTGCGCACGTTCGTGACGATGCTCCCGATGCTGCCAGCGACGCTCTCCGTCGGCTCGATCACCTACGCCGATGTGTCCCTCGAGCAGGCGCTGAGCGCGCTGCCGGACCTCGACGCGCTGATCGACGGGCTTGGTCGCGGACCGAAGCTCAACGAGTCCGGCGCCCCGGCGGACGGCCTGCCGCGCGAGCGGGTGCGCTTCGAGCGCGTGGCCTATCACTATCCCGGCGGCGAGCTCGTGCTGCGCGATCTCGATCTCGACCTGGCGATCGGTGAGTCGCTCGGCCTCGTCGGCGTCAACGGAGCGGGCAAGTCGACGCTCGTCTCATTGCTCGCCCGTATGCGAGAGCCGACCGCAGGTCGCATCACGGTCGACGGCATGGCCATCGACCGCCTGCGGGCGCGCGAGTGGCAGCGCCAGGTGGCCGTCGTCTACCAGGACTTCACGCGCTTCCCGCTGAGCGCTGCAGAGAATGTCGGCATGTTCGGCGACGGCCCGCCGGACCGCCGAGCGCTCGAGCGCGCGGCGCAGCGCTCAGGCGCCGCTTCGCTGATCGCCGGCCTGCCGCGCGGCTGGGACACGATCCTCTCGCCGCAGTACAGCGGCGGCACCGATCTGTCGGGTGGGCAGTGGCAGCGGATCGCGCTGGCGCGCGCGCTGTACGCGGTCGAGCGCGGCGCGCGCGTGCTCGTCCTCGACGAGCCGACGGCGCAGCTCGACGTCCGTGGCGAGGCGGCCTTCTACGACCGCTTCCTCGAGCTCACCGCCGGTGTCACGAGCATCGTCATCTCGCATCGCTTCGCGAGCGTGCGCCGGGCCACGCGCATTGCCGTCCTCGACGGCGGCCGGATCACCGAGCTCGGGAGCCATGACGAGCTGCTGGCGACCGGCGGCGCCTATGCCGAGATGTTCACCGCCCAGGCCAGCCGGTTCGCGCAGGCACAGTGATCCACTCGGCGCGCAGGAAGTTCGTGGTTCTCTTTGGCAGTGGGTTTCGCGCCGCACCGTTGACCGCGACTGCCTGCCTGCTCCTCCAGCTGATCGCGAGCACTGCGAGCGTGAGCTACACGATCGGGCTGCGGATGATGGTCGATGGCGCAACCCGCTACGCCCGCCCTCACGGTGGTGAGATCGCGATCGGCGTCGCGCTCGTGGCGGTCCTCTTCACGCTCGGCTGGCTGCTGTCGATCATCAGCGCCAGCGAGAGCTCGCTGCTGACCGATCGCGTGAATCTCGCGCTCGGGGTGCGCATCGCGCGCGTTGCCTCGAGTACGGCGACGCTCGAGCACCTCGAACGGCCCGACATGCTCGCGCGCCTCGACCAGCTGACGAGTAACCGCCGCACGCTCGCGGGCGCACCGGGTCAGCTGTTCCGCCTGATCGGCCAGGCACTGCGGGCGATCCTCACAGTGGTCCTGCTCGCGACGATCTACCTACCGCTGATCGCCGTGCCGCTGCTAGCGCTCATACCGGCCTGGGCGCAGCGACGCGCCGCGCGAATCGAGCAGCAGTCGGACAACGAGCTGGCCGAAGACCGGCGGCTGATCGGCGAGCTTTTCTCGCTCGCCACGAGCGCCGCTTCCGCGCGCGAGCTTCGCACCTACGGCGTGACCGAGGCGCTGAGCGAGCGCCACGCCGAGCTGACCGAGACGGTCAGGCGCAGGTCGGTGCGATCGGGGCTGCGCGAGGCGGCGTGGGAGGCGGCCGGCTGGCTCGTCTTCGCGGCGGGCCTTGTCGCCGCGATCGTGCTGCTGGTCCTGCGCGCTGCGCACGGCAAAGTGACCCCGGGGCAGGTCGTTCAGACGGTTTCGCTGCTACGCCGCTCACAGGGCCAGATTTCGAGCTCGACCGACACCGCCGGCACCTTCAACACCGCGCGCCTCGCCGCCGGTCAGCTGCTCTGGCTCGAGGATCACGCACGCGCGCTACAGGGCGCGGCGGCGCAGCGACCGCCACGACGGCTCGAGCGCGGGATCGAGCTCCAGGGTCTCGAGTTCGCCTATCCCGGCAAGGCGGGGGAGCGCGTGCTCGGACCGCTCGATCTCGAGCTGCCGGCGGGGCGCTGCGTCGCGCTCGTCGGCGAGAACGGCGCCGGCAAGACGACCCTCGTCAAGCTGCTCTGCGCGCTCTACCGACCGACGGCGGGCGGGTACTCGTCGACGGCGTCGACCTGGGTGAGATCGACACGATCGCCTGGCGCGAGGCGTTGAGCGCGACCTTCCAGGACTTCGTCCGCTTCCAGCTCGAGCTCGGCCAGAGCATCGGGGTCGGCGACCTGCCGGCACTCGGGGACGACGATCGCGTGCGGGGCGCCCTCGTCCGCGCCGGGTCGGCAGAGCTCGAGCGACAGCTGCCGGACGGGCTTCGCACCGCCCGTCGGAACGCGCTACACGGGTGGGCGCGAGCTGTCGGGCGGCCAATGGCAGCGCATCGCCCTGGCGCGCGGGCTGATGCGCGACGGCCCCCTGCTGATCGTGCTCGATGAGCCGACGGCGAGCCTCGACGTCCCGACCGAGATCGCGCTGTTCGACCGCTATGCCCAGGCCGCGCGCACGGCCGGCGCGGCAAGGGGCACGATCACGCTGATCGTCTCGCACCGGTTCTCGACCGTCCGCTCCGCCGACCTGATCGTCGTTCTCGAGCACGGCCGCATCGCCGAGACCGGCTCCCACACCGAGTTGATGGTGCGCCGGCGTTACCTACGCTACGCTCTATGACCTCCAGGCGCAGGCTTATGCTGGAGCTGAGGGCCGGCCACGCAGGTGAACGCGTTCCGAGATGCCCGTCGACAGGTGCGCCGGCGGGGTCGTCGAAGAGGCGCTAGGCCGCTGCGTGCTCCGGCCGGGCCGCAGTGGACTTGCGCGCGCGCGCACGCGCGGGCGCGCGTGACTTCAGTAGCGGTTCGAGGAAGCGTCCGGTGTGCGATTGCGCCACCGCCGCGACCTGCTGGGGCGTTCC
>CAVPFP010000052.1:0-39088 GCA_963703775.1 uncultured Solirubrobacterales bacterium
CCCGGCCCACCAATTAATAAAGGTAATCTAACTGTCCCTCCCCAGCCAGGAATAATGCCAAGATGTACTTCTGGGCAACCGAGTTTACTTTCTTCGCACCAGTCAGCGCCGGCCACGGACTGCAGCGCGAACGCCTTCACGGTCGCGGTGCTCGCGGGGTGCCGGGTCCGCGGCAGAGGTCGGTGAACGGACCATTTGTGTACAGCGAGACAGTCTCGACGCCCTCGTCGCGGGACGAGGTCGTCGATCAGCTCGACCTTGTAGTCCTGCCGCTGCGCCGCGAAGCGCTCGCGCGCCGCCGCGACCGGCAGGTCCTCGCGTGTGAACGGCTCGCCCGCCTTGATGTGCGCGCGCATCCGCTCCTCGATCGCCGGGAAGTCCGCCTCACTGAGCGCGACCCCCTCGGGGAACTGGAAGTCGTAGTAGAAGCCGTTCTCGATCGCCGGACCGATCGAGATCTTCACGCCCGGATAGAGCTCCATCACCGCGGTCGCGAGCACATGCGCCGCGTCGTGGCGGACGAGCGGGAGCGCCTCATCGCTCTTGGCGGTGATCACCGCCACGCTCGCCCCGTCGCGCAGCGGCGCCGCGAGGTCGCTGACCTGCCCGTCGACCGCCACCGCGAGGGCGGCGCGCGCGAGACCCGGGCCGATCGCCGCGGCGAGATCGGCTCCGCTCGCGCCGTCCGCGAGCTCGAGCTCCTTGCCGTCAGGTAGGTGAACGTGAACGCCATATCGCCCGGCGATCCTACCCGCCGCTCCAGCTACTCTGGATTGGTGGAGTCACTACAGGGCAAGCTCCTCATCGCAGCGCCGACGCTGATCGATCCGAACTTTTCCCGCACGGTCATCCTCGTCGCGGCCCACAGCGAAGACGGTGCGCTCGGCCTCGTGCTCAACCGCCCGCTCGACACGGTCCTCGCGGACGTCGCGCCCGTTCTCGGGAGCCTTGCCGAGCCGGGAGCCGTGCTGCACCGCGGCGGCCCCGTCGCGCCGGAGAGCGCGGTCCTGCTCGCCGAGTTCGATGACCCTTCGCTGGCGGCGCTGCTGATCTTCGGCGACACCGGTCTCCCCTCGGCAACGGTCGACCTCGCCGACCTCGAGAGCGGCGTGCGCCGCGCGCGCGTCTTCGCCGGTCACTCCGGCTGGGGCCGGGCCAGCTCGATGCCGAGCTCGAGGCTGAGTCCTGGATAATCGGTCAGCTCGCCCCCGACGAACTCTGGCACGGCGACTCGGCCGGCCTCTGGGCGCGGGCGCTGCGCGCAAGGGCGGCGCCTACGCGCTGCTGGCGCGTATGCCCGCCGATCCGTCGCTGAACTAGTAGCGCGGAGCGCTCGGCGTCGCGGTCTCGCCGGCCATGCGCCAGAGCGCATCGTCCCCGAGCGCTTCGCGCACAATTGCGCCGCCGGCCGCGAGTTCGATCAGCGCCTCCTCGGCGCCGGCGCGGTCGGGGCCGCGAAGATGGCCTGCGAGGAGCGCAGCGACCTCCTGCGTCGTCAGCCCGTCCGTGAAGTACTCGAGCAGCGGCAGCGGGCCATCGGGCGGCGAATGGCGCTGGAGGCTGCGATCGAGATTCGCGATCGCGACGTCGTAGGCCTCGAGCGGCTGAAAGCCGCCGACCTCGAGCCGCCGGCCGTCGTGCTCAAAGACCACCGATGGTGCGGTGAAGCGAACGAGCTCGCCATCGCGTGCCGCCTTCCCCTGAAACTCGGTTGCCCCGCCCGCGGCACTGCGCGTCTGCGCCTTGTCAGCCTCGTAGGCGACACTCACCTCGGCGGAATCGAGCGCCGCCACGACGGCCCGAGCGTCGATGCCCGCCACGGTGAGGAGCGCACGCTCGATCGCCTCGTCCTGATCGAGCAACTCCGTCGTGTTGAACCACGCGAACTGGAGTGCGCGCGTCGCCGCCAGCTCGCGCCCGGGATGGCGCAGGCGCGTGGCGACGAGCGCGCGGCATGCGCGTCCGCTCGCGATCGGCCGCTCTCTTGGCTGGGCCGCGAACGGCATTCCGTAGCGGTCGCGGAAGGTGCGCGAGCTGCGCGCCTGGCGCGCGGGCGTCGAGCCCTCGCTCGGCTTCTCGCGCAGGACGATCACGACGAGTCGCCAGTCGATCCCGTCGCGGTAGCGCCAGCGCAGCACGCTGAGCGCCGGGTTCGCAGAGTAGCCCCAGGGACAGGCCGGATCGTTGTAGAGGGTGGCGAAGATCACCACTCGAGACTACACACGCGAAAACTCCCGTCGGCCATGGGGGTTTCGCCCTTTGTACAAACGCGGGCGCCCATATTTGTCCCTATGGAGCTATCGAGCCCCTGACGCGGCGCATAGAACTCGCCCACGCCGCCAGGCGTAGAAGGTTGCCCGCGTCCATAGGAGGTTCATGCTCGCCACCGTTGCACCCCTATTCCCATACCCCAGATGGCTCCATTCGGGCGATGAGGCATGGCAGCTGACGGCTGCCACGTTCGTCGGCCTGATGAGGGTGCCGGGCCTCGTCGTGCTCTACGGCGGCGTGATGCAGAAGCGCTGGTCGGTCAACAGCATGATGCTCACCTTCATGGCCTTCGGTCTCGTGCTCGTGGCATGGGTCCTGTGGGCGTTCGACATGGGGTTCGGCCATCCGCTCGGGAGCGGCACGAGCATTTTGTCGACGTTCGTCGGCGTACCTGGCAGCGTGCTCGGGCAGATAGCCGAGCAGGGACAGGCACACATTCCGTCGATCACGACGAACGTCGGGTTACCGGCGTTCAGATTCCCCCAGTCATCGCTTGTCTACTTCCAGTTCGTCTTCGCGGCGATCACGCCGATCCTCGCCCTGGGCTCGATCCTCGGCCGGGTCAACTTCAAAGCGTGGATCCCGTTCGTGCTGATCTGGATCACGGTCTGCTACGCGGTCAACGCGTTCCTGCTGTGGGGCGGCGGCTACTTCGCGGCGAGGGGCGCCCTCGACTTCTCGGGTGGCTACGTGATCCACCTTGCCGCGGGCATCACCGGATTCGTCTCGGCGGCGGTGATCGGGCCGAGACTCGCAAGAGACCGCGAGGTCGATGCGCCGAACAACCTGTTGATGGTCGCAACCGGTGGAGCGATCCTCTGGCTCGGCTGGAACGGGTTCAACGGCGGCGACCCGTACTTCGCGGGCGCCGATGCATCCGCGGCCGTGCTGAACACGAACCTCGCGACCGCGGTCGCGATGCTCGCGTGGGTCGCGTGGGACCTGATCTTCAAGGACAAGCCTGGGATCATCGGAACGGTCAACGGAATGATCACCGGCCTCGTCGGGATCACGCCGTGTGCGGGTTTCGTCAATGGCTATGGCGCGATCATCGTCGGCGTTGTCGCATCGACTGTCGTGTGGTTCTCGATTCGCTACCTGAGCCGCGTCCCGCCGTTCAGCAAGGTCGATGACACGCTCGGGGTGATCTACACCCACGGGATAGCCGGTTTGGTCGGAGGCCTGTTGGTCGGGTTCTTGGCCGACGGCGCGATGTACGAGTACGGGACCTACGTCCACGGCAAATTCGTCGGGTCAGGGTCGAACCTCTTCGGGTCCGTCTTCTACGGCGGCTCGTGGACGCAGCTCAAATGGCAGGCGCTTGCCGCGCTCGCGATCATCCTCTGGGAGGTGTGATGACCTTCGTCATCTGGAAGGTAATCAGCTTGTTCCTACCGATACGCGAACCGGACGACGTGCTCGAACAGGGCGATCTCGCCATCCACGGGCACGAGGTGTACCCAGCTGACGTTGCCACGCTGGGCAGCTTCGGAGCAGCAACAGCCTGATTCAACTAGGCGACCGTCGCGGATCGCGGGTGGAGGCCCTGCGATACCGCGGCGGTCGTCGGCTGTCTGCTACCAGGCGTCGCCGTCGCGGTAGTCGCAGGTCAGCTCGCCTGTGAAGTCGAGCTCGACACTCGCCGCGAACACGAAGATGCAGCCGCCTTCCTCGAGGGTCCGCACCACACCAGCCGGCGTCAGCGTCGAGGGCTGTCCACGCCAGAGCTGCCAGCCGCGGCCGGCGTACAAGTGGGCACCCGCGTCGCTGGCCCCGGCGCACCGAACTCGTACGCCCCGCGGATGCCCCGCTCGAGTTCGCTCATCAGCCTCCCGGCGTGTCCGCGGCGGTTCTGCGCGGGATCAGCTCCCGCGCCGCAGCGAGCTCGTCAGGCGAAAGGTCGGCGGTGTGTGCGAGCGGAACGGGTGGCGGCGTCAATCGCTGACGTCGACCATGTCGCCGACCATCAGCTGGTAGTAGACCTTCTCCGCCGTCGTGATCGGCAGCTCGACGCAGCCGAGGCTCTGCGGGTAACCGTAGGCCGGCCGTATGAAACCGTGCACGGCATCGCCGCCGTTGAAGTAGTTGACCCAAGGGACGCCGGGATCGTCGTAGTGGCTGCCGTCCGGGTTGGTGCCCGACATCGTCGTCGCCGTGTAGCGAACGTAGATCGGGTATTCGCCGGTCGTGGTGGTGCGCCCCGGGATCCCCGTGTTCGTCGGGGTCGTGATCAGGACCCTGTTGTTCTCGTGCACCTTCAATAGCTCGGGCTTCGTGTTCTCGGTCACGGTGACCCACGTGTAGGGGAGCGGGTTGCGCGCGCTGTGCGCTTCCTCGGAGAGCAGGCTGTGCCAGATGGCGGCGTCAGGGGCTGTGCCGATCGGAACGTCGTGGTCCTGCTCCCAGACCTCGAGCGCGCCGGTCGTCGTGGGGTCCATCTGGCTCGGCTTGAGCGTCGGCGCGTTGCGATAGGCGCGCTTCAGCCAGCCGTGGGGAATCGCATAGGCGCGCTGGGCGGCGAGGCCTACGGTCAGCGGCACGTTTAGTCCAACCCCGGAGAAGCTCTCGAGCTTGTACGGGAGGTAGTTGAGGCGTGCCAGCGCTTCCTGGAGCGCTTTGACCGATGGGCACGCGACGCTGAAGCTCGTCGTCTGCGCATGCCCGAGCGGCTTGTGTGCGGTCGCGTACAGCCCCGCGGGAATGGTCAGCGTGTAGCTCGCGCACGGCGCAAAGCTCGTCGTCGGGTGGAACGTCGCGTTGTCGGCCCAGAAGCTCCACGTTCCGGCAACGCTCGGTTTCAGCAGCGGCGTCGGACTTGACGCGTCCGCCGCGCCGTTCAACCGTACCGTGATCGCACCAAGCCCACTGGAGATCTTGGCGGCTGGCAGCCCGTTACGCGCGTTCGCGCCGCGGCGGGTCCAGACGTTGCCCCGCTTGGGCCGCTCACCCCGCTCGTCGCGCTAGGTCCGCTCGACCCGCTCAGGCCGGTCGAGGCGCTAGGCCCGCTCGGGCCGCTCGGGCTGGAGCTGCCGCTGGCGCCCGTGCCTTCGGCGATCGCGCTGGATGCCGCGATGGCGACGATCGCGATTGCCAGTGCGGCGGTGAGAGCTCGTGTTCGTTGCGCGCGCAAGTGCTTCAGATATTAACCGGCGCGGGGGCGTAAACGAGATGGGTACTAACCCGCCAGCGATCCGCGGCTAAACCCGGACGGCTTCACGGCGCCGCCGTGTAGCTTCGGCGAGCGGACGAGGATCGATGTGCGAGTAGTCCAGCAAGACAGCGAACGAGCCAAGGATGAAGTCGTCCTGCGGGACGCGACCAGCACCGATGCGCGGCCCCTTGCAGAGTTCCTTGCAACGCTCGCACCCGGTACCAGGCCGCTCGGCTCCTTTGATCAGGCGGGCGCCAGGCGGATCAACGCCTACTGGTCATCTCCCGGACCCGCCGCCGACCACTTCGGCGTCGTTGCCGAGGACCCGGCCGGGCAGATCATCGGACACGCGGCCTATATCCGCCTGTACGGTCCGCGCGCCGAGCTCGTGCTCGACCTCGCCCCACGCGTCGACCGCCCCGCGCTCGCCAAGCAGCTGATCGAACGCCTCAGCGAGGTCGCGCGCGCCGACGGGATCCGCCGCTTCGTGACGACGGGGTCGATCGGCCACGGCGATCTCACCGCGATCTTCTTCGGCGGGCGGACGCGCACGAGCGGTTCGACACGCGCTGTGATCGAGTTCGGAACCGCCGGGATCACGGACGACGAGGCAACGATCGGCTGACGAAAGCCACGCCATGCGGGGAGATCCCTCCCCGCTCCGACGCCAGTCATGGTTTTATCTTTCGTCAAGCTCTCCTTGAGCGTGCGCGTACCCACACGTGTTCAGATACCACCATGCTTGACAGAATCTCAAAGCGGCAACTGCGACCCGGAGTCGCGATTGGGCTGACGGCGGCGATCGCCGGCGTCGCGATCGGCCACTTCGCGTGGACCACCTCGAACGCCACCACGCCGAGCACAACGGCCAACACGCGAGCCGACCGTTGGCCCCGGTCGGCCGCAGCTACAGCGCCGGCGGCGGCACGGTTCATTTCGGGCCCAACGGGTCGTTCAGCTACAGCGGCCCGGGCGGCTCCTTCACGACGCCCGGCTACGGGGGCTCGGAGAACCCCGGGGAGCCTGCGGGCAACTCCGGCGTCTCGAGCGCAATCACCGGCAAGGTCGATCCGGGCCTCGTCGACATCAACACCGTGCTCGTCAACAACGAAGGCAACGCCGCGGGCACGGGGATGGGCGCTCGCGCGGGCGCATGGCTCGGCGGCGCGCGGGCGGTGCTCTTGATGCAGTCGAGCGGCGTCGGCAATTGCATCAACATGCTGACCTTGACGCGGAACTGCCGCTTGCCGCTGCTCATGCTCGTGACCATGCGCGGCGAATAGGGAGGAGTTCAATTCCTGGCAGGTGCCGATGGGGCAAGCGACCGAACCGGCGCTGAAACTCTCCGACGTGGCGGTCCATCGCGCCGACGAGGCCGGCCCAGGTCGAGGCGACGGTCGCGGCGGCGCTCGACCGCGCGTTCGGCGGCGAGGGCGCTATCGCCGTGCTGCTCGGCCAGCGCGGATCGGCGCCAAGCGCTGGTGACGGGGATGCTCGACCGGCGCGCAGCGGTGAAGCTGCTGCTCGGAAGGCCGCGGCGATCTGTCGTCGTGAGCGGCCTGGGCTCGCCGACCTACGATGTCGCAGCGGCGGGCGACAATTCGCGCAATTTCTATCTTTGGGGCGCGATGGGCGGCGCGGCGATGATCGGGCTCGGCCTTGCCCTCGCGCGGCCCGAGCGGCGCGTGCTGGTGGTGACGGGCGACGGCGAGATGCTGATGGGGCTGGGCACGCTCGCGACGATCGCGGTGCAGCGGCCGGCCAATCTCGCCATCGTCGTCCTCGATAATGGCGCGTTCGGCGAAACCGGGATGCAGCAGAGCCACACCGCGGGCGGCACCGACCTCTCGGCCGTCGCCAAGGGCTGCGGCATAGCCGCAACGCTCGACGTAACGGATGAAGCGGGGCTGCGGCGCCTCGCGCTCCTGCTGCGCGACGCGCGTGAAACGCTGTTCGCTTGCGTCCGGACGCAAGCGAACAGCGTTTCACGCGCGTAGCGCAGCAGGAGCGCGAGGCGCCGCAGCCCCGCTTCATCCGTTACGTCGAGCGTTGCGGCTATGCCGCAGCCCTTGGCGACGGCCGAGAGAGGTGCGCCACCGTGTGGCTCTGCTGCATCCCGGTTTCGCCGAACGCGCCATTATAGAAGAAGACGAGACGATGGCGAGATTCCGGCCGGCCGCTGCACCGGGGTCGAGCGAGCGTGCCCAGCCCCATGGCGCGCCCGTCACCACCAGCACGCGCCGCTCGGGCCGCGCGAGGGCAAGGCCGAGCCCGATCGATCGCCGCGCCGCCCATCGCGCCCCAAAGATAGAAATTGCGCAAATCGTCGCCCGCCGCTGCGACATCAGTAGGTCGGCGAGCCGAGGCCGCTCACGAACGAGAGATCGCCGCGGCCTTGCGAGCAGCAGCTTCACCGCTGCGCGCCGGTCGAGCATCCCCGTCACCAGCGCTTGGCGCCGATGAGGCGCTGGCCGAGCAGCACCGCGACAGCGCTCTCGCCGCCGAGGGTGCGGGAGAGCGCCGCCGCGGACCCGTCGCCTCGGCAGGTACGGCCGCCTCGTCGGCGCGATGGACCGCCACGTCGGAGAGTTTCAGCGCCGGTTCGGTCGCTTGCCCCATCGGCACTCGCAGGAATTGAACTCCTCCCCATTCGCCGCGCATGGTCACGAGCATGAGCAGCGGCAAGCGGCAGTTCCGCGTCAAGGTCAGCATGTTGATGCAATTGCCGACGCCGCTCGACTGCATCAAGAGCACCGCCGCGCGCCGCCGAGCCATGCGGCCGGGCGAGCGCCATTGCATCCCCTGCCCGCGGCGTTACCTTCGTTGTTGACGAGCACGGTGTTGATGTCGACGAGGCCCGAATGGACCTTGCCGTGATTGAGCTCGAGACGCCGGAGTTGCCCGCCGGCTCCCCGGGATTCTCGGGCCCCCGTAGCCGGGCGTCGTGAAGGGGCCCCCCGGGCCGCTGTAGCTGAACGACCCGTTGCGTCCAAATGAATCGTGCCGCCACCTGCGCTGTAGCTGCGGCCGGCTGGAGGCAACGGTCGGCTCGCGTGTTTGGCCGTTGTGCTCGGCGTGGTGGCGTTCGAGGTGGTCCACGCGAAGTGGCCGATCGCGACGCCGGCGATCGCCGCCGTCAGCCCGATCGCGACTCCGGGTCGCAGTTGCCGCTTTGAGATTCCGTCAAGCATGGTGGTATCTGAACACGCGCGGGTACGCGCACGCTCAAGGAGAGCTTGACGAAAGATAAAACCACGACTGCCGTCGGAGCGGGGAGAGATCTCCCCGCATGGCGTGGCTTTCGTCAGCCGATCGTTGCCTCGTCGTCCGTGATCCCGGCGGTCCCGAACTCGATCACGGCGCGGGTCGAACCGCTCGCGCGCGTCCTCACGCCAAAGAAGATCGCGGTGAGATCGCCGTGGCCGATCGACCCCGTCGTCACGAAACGGCGGATCGCGTTGGCGCGCGCAACCTCGCTGAGGCGTTCGATCAGCCGCTTGGCGAGCGCGGGACGGTCGACGCGTGGGGCGAGGTCGAGGACGAGCTCGGCGCGCGGACCGTACAGGCGGATGTAGGCCGCGTGACCGACGATCTGCCCAGACGAGTCCTCGGCAACCACGCCGAAGTGGTCGACGGCGGGACCGGGAGATGACCAGTAGGCGTCGATCCGGCTGGCGCCGGCGTGGTCAAAGAAGCCGAGCGGCCTGGTACCGGGTGCGAGCGTTGCAAGGAACTCTGCAAGGGGACGCGCATCGCTGCTCGTCGCGTCCCGCAGGACGACTTCATCCTCGACTCGTTTGCTGTCTTGCTGGACTACTCGCACATCGATCCTCGTCCGGTCGCCGAAGGTACAGGGCGCCGCCGTGAAGCCATCCGGGTTTAGCCGCGGATCGCTGGCGGGTTAGTACGCGTCTCGTTTACGCCCGCGGGCCGGTTAAGTCCCAAGCACTTGCGCGCGCAACGAACACGAGCGCTCACCGCCGCACTGGCAATCGCGATCGTGCGCCATCGCGGCATCCAGCGCGATCGCCGAAGGCACGGGCCCAAGCGGCAGCTCCAGCCCGAGCGGGCCAAGCGGGCCGAGCGCCTCGAGCGGCCTGAGCGGGTCGAGCGGGCCGAGCGCGGCGAGCGGCGTGAGCGGCACAAGCGGGGCAGCGTCCGGGCCCGCCGCGGCGCGCACGCGCGTCAACGGGCTGCCCGCCGTCAAGATCTCCAGTGGGCTTGGTGCGATCACGGTGCGGCTGAACGGCGCTGCGGACGCGTCCAGTCCGACGCCGCTGCTGAAGCCGAGCGTTGCCGGAACTTGGAGCTTCTGGGCCGACAACGCGACGTTCCGCCCGACGACGAGCTTTGCGCCGTGCACCAGCTACACGCTGACCATCCCCGCGGGGCTGTACGCGACCGCACACAAGCCGCTCGGGCATGCGCAGACGACGAGCTTCAGCGTCGCATGCCCATCGGTCGAAGCCCTCCAGGAAGCGCTCGCACGCCTCAACTACCTCCCGTACAAGCTCGAGAGCTTCTCCGGCGTTGGACTAAACGTGCCGCTGACACTGGGCCTCGCCGCCCAGCGCGCCTATGCGCTGCCCCACGGCTGGCTAAAGCGCGCCTATCGCAATGCGCCGACGCTGCAAGCCGGGCCAGATGGACCCCACGACGACCGGCGCGCTCGAGGTCTGGGAGCAGGACCACGACGTTCCGATGGGCACAGCCCCTGACGCCGGCATTTGGCACAGCCTGCTCTCCGAGGAAGCGCACAACGCGCGCAACCCGCGCCCCTACACATGGGTCACCGTGACGGAGAACACGAAGCCCGAGCTGTTGAAGGTGCACGAGAACAACAGGGTCGTGATCACGACCCCGACGAACACCGGGATCCCGGGGCGCACCACGACGACCGGTGAATACCCGATCTACGTTCGCTACACGGCGACGACGATGTCGGGCACCAACCCGGACGGCAGCCACTACAACGATCCCGGCGTCCCGTGGGTCAACTACTTCAACGGCGGCGACGCCGTGCACGGGTTCATACGGCCAGCCTACGGTTACCCGCAGAGCCTCGGCTGCGTCGAGCTGCCGATCACGACGGCGGAGAAGGTCTACTACCAGCTGATGGTCGGCGACATGGTGGACGTCAGCGATTGACGCCGCCACCCGTTGCGCTCGCACACACCGCCGACCTTTCGCCTGACCAGCTCGCTGCGGCGCGGGAGCTGATCCCGCGCAGCACCGCCGCGGACACGCCGGCAGGCTGATGGGCGAACTCGAGCGGGTCATCCACGGTGCGTACGAGCTCGGTGCGCTGGGGGCCAGCGACGCAGGCGCCCAGCTGTATGCCGGCCGTGGCTGGCAGCTCTGGCGTGGACAGCCCTCGACGCTGACGCCGGCTGGTGTGGTGCGGACCCTCGAGGAAGACGGCTGCATCTTCGTGTTCGCGGCGAGTGTCGAGCTCGACTTCACGGGCGAGCTGACCTGCGACTACCGCGACGGCGACGCCTGGTAGCAGACAGCCGACGACCGCCGCGGTATCGCAGGGCCTCCACCCGCGATCCGCGACGGTCGCCTAGTTGAATCAGGCTGTTGCTGCTCCGAAGCTGCCCAGCGTGGCAACGTCAGCTGGGTACACCTCGTGCCCGTGGATGGCGAGATCGCCCTGTTCGAGCACGTCGTCCGGTTCGCGTATCGGTAGGAACAAGCTGATTACCTTCCAGATGACGAAGGTCATCACGCCGTCCCAGAGGATGATCGCGAGCGCGGCAAGCGCCTGCCATTTCAGCTGCGTCCACGAGCCGCCGTAGAAGACGGACCCGAAGAGGTTCGACCCTGACCCGACGAATTTGCCGTGGACGTAGGTCCCGTACTCGTACATCGCGCCGTCGGCCAAGAACCCGACCAACAGGCCTCCGACCAAACCGGCTATCCCGTGGGTGTAGATCACCCCGAGCGTGTCATCGACCTTGCTGAACGGCGGGACGCGGCTCAGGTAGCGAATCGAGAACCACACGACAGTCGATGCGACAACGCCGACGATGATCGCGCCATAGCCATTGACGAAACCCGCACACGGCGTGATCCCGACGAGGCCGGTGATCATTCCGTTGACCGTTCCGATGATCCCAGGCTTGTCCTTGAAGATCAGGTCCCACGCGACCCACGCGAGCATCGCGACCGCGGTCGCGAGGTTCGTGTTCAGCACGGCCGCGGATGCATCGGCGCCCGCGAAGTACGGGTCGCCGCCGTTGAACCCGTTCCAGCCGAGCCAGAGGATCGCTCCACCGGTTGCGACCATCAACAGGTTGTTCGGCGCATCGACCTCGCGGTCTCTTGCGAGTCTCGGCCCGATCACCGCCGCCGAGACGAATCCGGTGATGCCCGCGGCAAGGTGGATCACGTAGCCACCCGAGAAGTCGAGGGCGCCCCTCGCCGCGAAGTAGCCGCCGCCCCACAGCAGGAACGCGTTGACCGCGTAGCAGACCGTGATCCAGATCAGCACGAACGGGATCCACGCCTTGAAGTTGACCCGGCCGAGGATCGAGCCCAGGGCGAGGATCGGCGTGATCGCCGCGAAGACGAACTGGAAGTAGACAAGCGATGACTGTGGGAATCTGAACGCCGGTAACCCGACGTTCGTCGTGATCGACGGAATATGTGCCTGTCCCTGCTCGGCTATCTGCCCGAGCACGCTGCCAGGTACGCCGACGAACGTCGACAAAATGCTCGTGCCGCTCCCGAGCGGATGGCCGAACCCCATGTCGAACGCCCACAGGACCCATGCCACGAGCACGAGACCGAAGGCCATGAAGGTGAGCATCATGCTGTTGACCGACCAGCGCTTCTGCATCACGCCGCCGTAGAGCACGACGAGGCCCGGCACGCTCATCAGGCCGACGAACGTGGCAGCCGTCAGCTGCCATGCCTCATCGCCCGAATGGAGCCATCTGGGGTATGGGAATAGGGGTGCAACGGTGGCGAGCATGAACCTCCTATGGACGCGGGCAACCTTCTACGCCTGGCGGCGTGGGCGAGTTCTATGCGCCGCGTCAGGGGCTCGATAGCTCCATAGGGACAAATATGGGCGCCCGCGTTTGTACAAAGGGCGAAACCCCCATGGCCGACGGGAGTTTTCGCGTGTGTAGTCTCGAGTGGTGATCTTCGCCACCCTCTACAACGATCCGGCCTGTCCCTGGGGCTACTCTGCGAACCCGGCGCTGAGCGTGCTGCGCTGGCGCTACCGCGACGGGATCGACTGGCGACTCGTCGTGATCGTCCTGCGCGAGAAGCCGAGCGAGGGCTCGACGCCCGCGCGCCAGGCGCGCAGCTCGCGCACCTTCCGCGACCGCTACGGAATGCCGTTCGCGGCCCAGCCAAGAGAGCGGCCGATCGCGAGCGGACGCGCATGCCGCGCGCTCGTCGCCACGCGCCTGCGCCATCCCGGGCGCGAGCTGGCGGCGATGCGCGCACTCCAGTTCGCGTGGTTCAACACGACGGACCTGCTCGATCAGGACGAGGCGATCGAGCGTGCGCTCCTCGCCGTGGCGGGCATCGACGCTCGGGCCGTCGTGGCGGCGCTCGATTCCGCCGAGGTGAGTGCCGCCTACGAGGCTGACAAGGCGCAGACGCGCAGTGCCGCGGCGGGGCAACCGAGTTTCAGGGGAAGGCGGCACGCGATGGCGAGCTCGTTCGCTTCACCGCACCATCGGTGGTCTTCGAGCACGACGGCCGGCGGCTCGAGGTCGGCGGCTTTCAGCCGCTCGAGGCCTACGACGTCGCGATCGCGAATCTCGATCGCAGCCTCCAGCGCCATTCGCCGCCCGATGGCCCGCTGCCGCTGCTCGAGTACTTCACGGACGGGCTGACGACGCAGGAGGTCGCTGCGCTCCTCGCAGGCCATCTTCGCGGTCCCGACCGCGCCGGCGCCGAGGAGGCGCTGATCGAGCTCGCGGCCGGCGGCGCAATCGTGCGCGAAGCGCTCGGGGACGATGCGCTCTGGCGCATGGCCGGCGAGACCGCGACGCCGAGCGCTCCGCGCTACTAGTTCAGCGACGGATCGGCGGGCATACGCGCCAGCAGCGCGTAGGCGCCGCCCTTGCGCGCGAGCGCCCGCGCCCAGAGGCCGGCCGAGTCGCCGTGCCAGAGCTCGTCGGGGGCGAGCTGGCCGATGATCCAGGACTCAGCCTCGAGCTCGGCATCGAGCTGGCCCGGGCCCCAGCCGGAGTGGCCGGCAAAGACGCGCGCGCGGCGCACGCCGCTCTCGAGGTCGGCGAGGTCGACCGTTGCCGAGGGGAGACCGGTGTCGCCGAAGATCAGCAGCGCCGCCAGCGAGGGGTCATCGAACTCGGCGAGCAGGACCGCGCTCTCCGGCGCGACGGGGCCGCCGCGGTGCAGCACGGCTCCCGGCTCGGCAAGGCTCCCGAGAACGGGCGCGACGTCCGCGAGGACCGTGTCGAGCGGGCGGTTGAGCACGAGGCCGAGCGCGCCGTCTTCGCTGTGGGCCGCGACGAGGATGACCGTGCGGGAAAAGTTCGGATCGATCAGCGTCGGCGCTGCGATGAGGAGCTTGCCCTGTAGTGACTCCACCAATCCAGAGTAGCTGGAGCGGCGGGTAGGATCGCCGGGCGGATATGGCGCTTCACGTTCACCTACCTGACGGCAAGGAGCTCGAGCTCGCGGACGGCGCGAGCGGAGCCGATCTCGCCGCGGCGATCGGCCCGGGTCTCGCGCGCGCCGCCCTCGCGGTGGCGGTCGACGGGCAGGTCAGCGACCTCGCGGCGCCGCTGCGCGACGGGGCGAGCGTGGCGGTGATCACCGCCAAGAGCGATGAGGCGCTCCCGCTCGTCCGCCACGACGCGGCGCATGTGCTCGCGACCGCGGTGATGGAGCTCTATCCGGGCGTGAAGATCTCGATCGGTCCGGCGATCGAGAACGGCTTCTACTACGACTTCCAGTTCCCCGAGGGGGTCGCGCTCAGTGAGGCGGACTTCCCGGCGATCGAGGAGCGGATGCGCGCGCACATCAAGGCGGGCGAGCCGTTCGTACGCGAGGACCTGCCGGTCGCGGCGGCGCGCGAGCGCTTCGTCGGCGCAGCGGCAGGACTACAAGGTCGAGCTGATCGACGACCTCGTCCGCGACGAGGGCGTCGAGACTGTCTCGCTGTACACAAATGGTCCGTTCACCGACCTCTGCCGCGGACCGCATGCCGCCGAGCACCGCGACCGTGAAGGCGTTCGCGCTGCAGTCCGTGGCCGGCGCCTACTGGCGCGGGGATTCGCGTCGGACGATGCTCACGCGCATCTACGGGACCGCGTTTCTCTCGAAGCAGGAGCTCGACACCTACCTCGAGCAGCTCGAGCTGGCACGCCAACGCGATCATCGCCGGCTCGGACGCGAGCTCGGGCTTTTCATGTTCAGCGAGCTCTCGCCGGGGAGCCCGTTCTGGAAGCCGGCGGGGATGGCGGTGTGGAACCAGCTGACCGAGCTGTGGCGCGAGGAGAACCTGGCGCGCGGCTATCGGGAGGTGAAGACGCCGATCCTCTACGACGTCGACCTGTGGAAGCAGTCCGGCCACTGGGAGAAGTACAAGGACAACATGTACTTCACCGACGTCGAGGGGCGCGCGATGGGGCTCAAGCCGATGAACTGCCCGGCGCACATCCAGATCTACAAGGACGAGCGGCGCTCCTACCGCGAGCTGCCGGTGCGCTACAGCGAGGCCGGCCTCGTTCACCGCCACGAGCCGAGCGGCGTGCTCCACGGGCTGTTGCGCGTGCGGCACATCACCCAGGACGACGCGCACATCTTCTGCACCGACGACCAGGTGCAGGAGGAGGTCGTGGAGTGCCTGCGCTTCGGCTTCGATCTCTACCGTCTGTTCGGGCTCGAGCCGCGCCTCGAGCTGTCGACGCGTCCCGAGAAGCGGATCGGCAGCGACGACATGTGGGACCGCGCGGAGGCGGCGTTAGCCGGGGCGCTCGACTCGGAGGGGCTGGCCTACGAGCTGAATCCCGGTGACGGCGCGTTCTACGGCCCGAAGATCGACATGCACTTGACCGACTCGATCGGGCGCTCCTGGCAGCTCGGGACGGTGCAGCTCGACTACTCGATGCCGGAGCGCTTCGAGCTCGCCTACACGGGCGCGGACAATGCGGAACACCGACCGGTGATGATCCACCGCGCGCTGCTCGGCTCCTTCGAGCGCTTCATCGGGATCATGATCGAGCACTACGCTGGCGTCCTCCCGTTCTGGCTCGCGCCGGTCCAGGCGATCGTGCTGCCCGTCGCCGATCGCTTCAACGAGGCCGCCGAGGCGGTCGTAGCGGCGCTCGCTGAGGCGGGCCTGCGCGCGGAGCTCGACGCGCGCAGCGAGTCCGTGGGACGCAAGATCCGCGAGGCTGAGCTGCGCAAGGTCCCGTACATGCTCGTGCTGGGCGAGCGCGAGGCGGCGGACGGAACCGTCTCGGTACGCTCGCACGGCGGCGCGGACCGCGGCCCCGTCGCGGTGGGCGAGCTCGCTACGGAGCTGGCCGAACGCGCGCGTACGCGGTCGGACTGAGCCCGTTACGGCTCTGTTGCGGCCCTCGTCACGCGCGCGGCGCCTTGCTATGCTCGATCACGTTGGTCGCCGCCAGAACGACACCGTCGCGCCTGCCCACCGCTTGACGCGCACGCGCACGCACTAGTGCCGGTCCCTCGGAGGTTCGACCGGCGCCCGCCTGAGCGGGACCTGACGCGGATAAACGAGCGTATTCGCGTGCCCGAAGTTCGTCTGATCGACGAGCAGAGCGAGCAGCGCGGCGTGATGAAGATCGATGACGCTTTGCGCTACGCGCAGGAACGCGACCTCGACCTGGTTGAGGTCGCGCCGGAAGCGAAGCCCCCGGTGGTGCGCGTGCTCGACTACTCCAAGTACAAGTACGAGCAGGCCCAGAAGCAGAAGCAGGCGCGCAAGCATCAGCAGCAGATCACGATCCGCGAGATCAAGCTGCGCCCGAAGATCGCCCAGCACGACTACGAGACGAAGAAGGGCCACGTCGAGCGCTTCCTGCGCCACAAGGACAAGGTCAAGATCACGATCATGTTCCGCGGCCGCGAGGTCACCCACCCTGAGCGCGGCATCCAGCTGCTCGACCGCATCGCGGATGAGCTCGCCGAGTACGGCGTCATCGAGCAGCGCCCGATCCACGAGGGGCGCAACATGACGATGATGCTCGGTCCGTCGAAGGCTGTCCTCTCAGGGCACTTCGACAAGGGCGCGAATGGCTCGGGCAACGGCGTTGTCCCCGGCGAGGCTCTCGTCGACGGCGTCGCTGAGCCGATCAGCGGCAACGGGGCGAGCCCCGCGGAGGCCGTGGCGACTGCGCCCGAGCCGATCGCCGAGCCCGCCGCAAGCGTCGCGGAGCCGGACGCCGAGCCCACCGCGAGCGTCGCCGAGCCGGTCCCCGAGCCCACCGCGAGCGTCGCCGAGCCGGTCCCCGAGGCCGCCGCGAGCGTCGCGGAGCCGGTCCCCGAGTCCGCGGAGCCTGCCGCGAGCACCGCCGAGCCTGCCGCGACCGCAGCCGACGCAGCCGTCGAACCTGCCCCGCAGGCGAAGCCGAAGAAGGCCCCGGCACGAGCGGCATCGGCGAGCCCCAAGGCGGCAAGCGCCAAGAGTTCGAGCGCAAAGGCGCCGAGCGCCAAGCCTGCGGCGACTGCCAAGCCGGCAGCGAAGCCACGCAGCTCCGCCGCGAAGACGAAACCGACCGGCGACTCCTAGCTTCGCGCGGCGGTCCGCGACCGCGGCGCCGCTTTCAATCCGCCCCTGCGGGCGTCAGAATCGCGCGTGCCTCGCATCAAGGCACACCGACGCAGGGGAGGTCGCATGAGCAGCACCACGCTGACGCCGCCGTCTACCGAGCAGGCCACGCCGCCCCCCGGCGGGCACCACCCGCAGCACGGCTACACCAAGCACGGCCACGCGGTTCACGCGAAGACGAAGGACCACCTTCCGGCGGGAACGCCCTATCAACGCTTCAACAAGTCCGCCGCCGTGTGGATCACCGACAAGGTCGGGACGATGACCTGCACGTGGATCTTCTGCGTCCTCGCGCTGCTCAGCCTGCCGGCGGTCCTCACCACCGCGAGCATCATCCCGGCGCACGCGCTGCCCTCGGTCGTCACGCGCGCTTCGACGATCGCGCTGATCTCGTGGATCGCTCAGACGTTCCTCCAGCTCGTCCTGCTCCCGGCGATCATGGTCGGCCAAAACGTGCAATCCGAGGCGGCGGACGCTCGCGCCGCGAAGACCTTCGAGGACGTCGAGACGGTGCTGAACAAGCTCGACATGAAGGTCGAGGGTGGGATCAGCCAGCTGCGCGACGAGCTGATCGCGGCGATCGACGCGCTCAAGCAGGCGGCGAACTAGGCGACGCGGCCGACCGGCTGGGGCTCGCGAGCCGCGCCGGCGCCGCGGAAAACGCCGGGCTCGTAGAACGGCACGTCTGCCATACTTCCCTGCTCGCATGCCGAAGATGAAGTCCCACTCGGGCGCCAAGAAGCGCTTCAAGCTGACCGGAACAGGCAAGGTTCGCGGCCATCACGCGTTCACGAGCCACATCCTCGAGAAGAAGTCGGCCAAGCACAAGCGCGCCCTCGGGCGGCCGGCCGCGATCTCGGACCATGACGCGCCGCGCGTGAAGAAGCTGCTCGGAGGCAACGGACGATGACCCGCGTCAAGCGCTCGGTCCATGCGAAGAAGAAGCGCCGGGCGACGCTCGAGCTGACGAAGGGCTTCCGCGGGGAGGCGCACTCGAACTACAAGCGCGCCAAGGAAGCGCTGATGAAGGCGGACTCCTACGCCTACCGCGACCGGCGCAACCGCAAGCGCGACTTCCGTCGCCTGTGGATCACGCGCATCAACGCCGCCGCACGCGAGAACGGCACGTCGTACTCGCAGCTGATCCACGGCCTCCAGCTGGCCGAGATCGAGCTCGACCGCAAGGTGCTGGCCGACATCGCCGTGCGCGATCCCGAGACTTTCCGCCGATTCGTGGAGGCCGCCCGCGAGGCGTCGGCTGCCTGAGCACGCAAGCCGACAGACGATCCTCCCGGGCGCCGAATGAAGGCGCCCTTTTTTGTTTCATGATCAGCTCCATCGCCAACCATCACATCAAGGAGATCCGCACGCTCGGGCGCACCAACGCGCGCTCCAAGAGCGGCCGCTTCGTCGCCGAGGGCGAGGATCTTTATGCGGCGGCTCGCGCCGCCGGGCGGGCCTCGCTCTATGTCCTGTGTGCGCCTGGTCTCGCCGGGGCAGGCGACGATTGGCTCGAGACCTCGCCGGCGCTTCTCGGCAAGGTCTCGCAGCTGGGCTCGGGGACGCGCCTGATCGCCGTCTTCGAGCAGCGCTGGGATCCGCTCTGCGGGCCGCTTGCCGTCGCGCTGTGGGGGGTGCACGATCCCGGCAACGTCGGCACGATCATCCGCGCCGCGCATTCGTTCGGGATCTCCTGCGTGGCGATCGGCCCCGACACCGCGGACCCGCACGCACCGAAGGCCGTGCGCGCCTCGATGGGCGCGCTCTTTGCAACCGCGCTCGCGCGCTTCAGCACGCTCGAGGAGCTTCCGCGCCCGATCATCGCACTCAGCCCGAACGCGGATCGGCGCCTGCTCGGGCCGATCCACGAAGGCACGCTGCTGCTCGGCGGCGAGCGCACGGGCCTACCGGACGAGCTGCTGAGCGCCGTCGACGACACGCGCGCGATTCGCCAGAAGGCGGGCGACTCGCTGAACGCCGCGATGGCCGCCACGGTCGCGCTCTATGAGGCAACTAGGATGGCCGCGCCATGAGCGCCCGCGACCGCATCGCCGAGCTGCAGGATGAAGCCGTAGCCGCAATCGGGGCCGCGGGCGACGCTCGGGGCTCGAGCGGCTGCGGATCCAGTACCTCGGCCGCAAGGCCGAGCTGCCGCAGCTGCTGCGCACGATCCCGCAGCTCGAGCCCGCCGAGCGCGCCGCAGTAGGCGCCGCGGGCAACGCCGCGCGCAACCAAATCGAACGGGCGACTCGAGCTCAAGGAGGCCGATCTCGCCGCTGGCGAGATCGCTGCCGACGCCATCGATGTGTCGCTGCCTGGAGCTCCGTCGCTGCCCGTCGGGCACCTGCACCTGATCACGCAGACGCGCCGCGATATCGAGGACGTCTTTCTCGGCCTCGGCTTCGAGGTCGCCGAAGGTCCCGAGGTCGAGCTCGTGGAATACAACTTCGACGCGCTCAACACGGACGCCACGCACCCCTCGCGCGCCCGCACCGACACCTTCTACATCGACGACGACACGGTCCTGCGCGTCCACACCTCGCCGGTGCAGGTGCGCGCGATGATCGCCCAGCCGCCGCCGATCTATGTGATCGCCCCCGGCCGCGTCTACCGGCCTGACAACGACGCGACGCACACGCCGCAGTTCCATCAGGTGGAGGGTCTTGCCGTCGACGATGGCGTGACCCTCGCCGACCTCAAGGGCACGCTGCTCGCGTTCGCGCGCGCGATCTTCGGCCCCGACCGCGACGTGCTGTTGCGCCCGCACTTCTTCCCTTCACCGAGCCCTCCGTCGAGGTCGACGTGTCCTGCTTCAACTGCAACGGCGGGTACCTGCGCGACGGCTCTCGCTGCCCGCTGTGCAAGGGCTCCGGCTGGCTCGAGGTGCTCGGGGCGGGGATGGTCGACCCGAACGTGTTCGACTACGTGCGCGACTACGGCTACGACCCGGACAAGGTCACGGGTTTCGCCTTCGGGATGGGCGTCGAGCGGATCGCGATGCTCCGCCACGGCGTCCCCGACCTGCGGCTCTACTTCGAGGGCGACCTCCGCTTCCTGCGCCAGTTCGGAGCGCGCTGATGCTCGTTCCGGTCAGCTGGCTGCGTGAGTACTGCGATCCCCCGCTTGACAGCGATCAGCTGTCGGAGCAGCTCACCATGACCGGAACGAAGGCTGAGCGCGTGTTTCGCTGGGGCCCGCCGAGCGGTGAGCACTACGTCGTCGGGCGCGTACTCGCCTGCGAGCAGCACCCAAACGCGGATCGCCTGCGGCTCTGCACGGTGGACGTCGGCGCGGCCGCGCCGGCGACCATCGTCTGCGGGGCGCCGAATGTCGCATCTGGTCAGACGGTCGCGGTGGCGCGCCCCGGCGCGCGACTCGCCGACGGACGCGTCCTCGACGCCGCGAAGCTCCGCGGCATCCTCAGCGAGGGGATGATCCTCGCCGAGGACGAGCTGGCGCTCGGCCAGGACCACGCGGGGATCATGGTCCTCGCCGACGGCTTGGCGCCGGGGACCGCGCTCGGCGAGATCCTGCCGCTCGGGGACGACGTGATCGAGTTCGAGATCACGCCCAACCGACCGGACTGTCTGAGCATCTACGGCGTCGCCCGTGAGGCGCACGCGGCGACCGCAGCCCCGCTGGCAGCGCCGCCGTGGGCCGATGATCCGGGCGCCGACGGGGACGTGGGCGGCGTGAGCATCAGCGTCGAATGTCCCGATCTCTGCCCGCGCTTCACGGCGCGGGTGTTCGAGGGCGTGGAGCTCGGACCGTCGCCGGTCTGGCTGCGGGCGCGCCTGCTCGCCGCCGGCATGCGCCCGATCTCGAATGTCGTCGACATCACGAACTACGCGATGCTCTTGACCGGCCAGCCGCTGCACGCGTTCGACCTCGACAAGGTTGCGGGAGCGCGGTTGACGATCCGCCGCGCCCGCGCCGGCGAGTCGCTCGAAACCCTCGACGGTCAGACCCGCGCGCTCGACCCGGAGATGGTCGTGATCGAGGACGCCGACGGGCCGACGTCGATTGCCGCGATCATGGGCGGCGCGCGCTCGGAGGTCGGCGAGTCGACGACGCGCGTCCTGCTCGAGGCCGCGAACTGGAACGGTGCGAACATCCAGCGCAGCGCGTTGCGCCTCGGGCTGCGCAGCGAGGCCTCGGCGCGCTTCGAGAAGGGCCTCTCGTCCGGCCAGACAGCGGAGGCGATGGCGGTCGCGACAAGGCTCCTGATCGAGCTCGCCGGCGCCAGTGTCCTCCCGGGCACGATCGATATCGGTGGGCCCGGACCCGCGCCAACGGCAATCGAGCTTCGCCCGCAGCACGTCAACCGGCTGCTCGGGAGCGACATCGCTCCCGGCCGCAGCCGCGAGATCCTCGAGGCGCTCGAGTTCGCTGTCGACGGCGACGACGAGCGCCTGCTCGTCACGCCGCCGCATTTCCGCGTGCGCGACGTGACCCGGCCGGTCGACCTGATCGAGGAGGTCGCGCGGATCGACGGCCTCGATCGCCTGCCCGCGACGCTTCCGCCGCGCAATGGCGCCACCGGGCGGCTCACGCATGCCCAGGGCCTGACGCGCCGCCTCGAGGATGCGCTCGCGGCCCGCGGGCTGTCGGAGATCGCCGGCTGGAGCTTCACCGATCCGGCGATTCTCGACCGCCTGCGCCTCCCGGCTGATGACCCGATGCGAAACGTCGTCACGATCGAGAACCCGCTCTCGCAGTCGCTGTCGATCATGCGCCCGACGCTCCTCAGCTCGCTGCTCGACGCGGCGAAGCTGAACCTCGCCCGTGGCGCGCAGGCCCTGCAGATCTTCGAGTCCGCGAGCGTGTACCGCGCCGCGGCGAGGCCTCGCCGACGAGCACCACGGCCTCGGCATTCTGCTCGTCGGCGACGCTCGTGCGAGCTGGCGCTCGCACGAGGTCGCCCCCTCGGACTTCTACGCCGCCAAAGCCCTGCTCGAGGCCGTGATGGCGGTTGCGGGCGTGCCGTTCACGCTGGATCGCGAGGAACGGGCGTTCCTGCACCCTGGCCGCGCGGCTTCGATTCACGCGGACGGTACGCGTCTTGGGCTCATCGGTGAGCTCCACCCGCAGGTCGCTGCGAGCTGGGAGCTGCCGCCGACCGCCGTCTGGCTGGTGAACCTCGACGCGCTCGCTCCGCTCGCTCCGCAGACCGTGACCTACACGCCCTTTGGCAGTTTCCCCGCGCTGCGCGAGGACCTCGCGATCGTCGTCGCCGCCGAGCGCTCGGCCGCCGAGGTGATCGCGACGGTGCGCGCCGCGGCCGGCCCGGAGCTGCGAGTCGGTCGAGCTGTTCGACGTCTTCACGGGCGATCAGGTGGGGACCGGGTCGCGTCTCGCTCGCACTGCACCTCGAGTTCCGCGCGGGCGATCGCACGCTGACCGCCCAGGAGGTCGCAGACCGCCGCCAGGCGATCGCGAAGGCGCTGGCGAGCAAAGTCGGGAGGTGAGCTCCGTGCCTGACGTCCTCGTCGCCGGCGCCTCCGGTTACGCGGGCGCGCTCGCCGCGCGCTTGATCGACCGCCACCCGCAGTTCGAGCTCGCGGCGATCACCTCGCGCAGCGAGGCCGGCCGCCGCCATCGCGACGTCTACCCCCAACATCGCATCGAGATGGTCATCGAGCAGCTCGACCTCGAGCGCCACGCCCAGGTCGACGCAGCGATCGTCGCCTACCCGCACGCCGCCGCGGCCCCGGTCGTCGCCGAGCTCCTCGGTCGTGGCGTAAGGGTGATCGACCTCTCCGCCGATTTTCGCCTGCGCGACCTCGCGACCTATGAGCGCTGGTATGGCAAGCACCCGCACCCCGAGCTGATCGAGCGTGCGGTCTACGGCCTGACCGAGCTCTACCGCGAGCAGATCGCCGCTGCGGACCTCGTCGCCTGCCCCGGCTGCTTCCCGACGGCAGCGATCCTCGCGCTCGCCCCGCTCGCCTCGGCGGGACTGATCGCCGACGTCGTGATCGACGCAAAGACGGGCGTCTCCGGCGCGGGCCGCGAGCCCAGCGAGGACACGCACTTCGTCAGCGTCGACGAGAACATTCGCCCCTACCGCGTCGGCGCGCACCGCCACATGCCGGAGATCGACCAGGAGCTCGCCGCACTCGGCGCGCCGATCACGGCCGCGTTCACGGCGCACCTCGCGCCGCTCGACCAGGGCGAGCTGCTGTCCTGCTACGTCACGACGACTCGCCCCGTCTCGCAGGCGGAGCTGGATCGCAGCTATGCGGACCGCTATCGGGACGAGCGCTTCATCGAGCTGGTCGAGCGTGCCCCCGGCGTGCGCGATGTCCGCGAGACGAACGTCTGCGCGATCAACGCCCACGGCGACGGGCGCACCGGTAAGGCGTTCGTGTTCGCCGCGCTCGACAACCTCTGGAAGGGCACCTCCTCTCAGGCCGTCGCGAACCTCAACCTGATGTTCGGCTTCGACGAGGGGCTCGGGATCTCGTGAGCGTCTTCAGCTCACGCTGGGTCGCCCGCCCCGAGCGCGTGGTCGAGCTCGATCCACAGGCGCTGCCGCGCGGCTTTCGCGCAGCCGGCGTCGCGGCGGGTCTGAAGCCGGACGCCTCGACGTCGGCGTGCTCGTCTGCGACGCGCCCGCAACCGTGTCCGCGGCGCGCTTCACGACGAACGCACGCGTCGGCGCGCCGGTCATCGTCTCCCGCGCCGGCGCTCTCGATCGCCTGCGCGCCGTCGTCGCGAACTCGGGCGGGTCGAACACGGGCGACGGGCAGCGCGGCATCGACACGGCTCGCGCGACCCAGGAGCTCGCTGCAGAGCTGCTCGGCATCGAGCCGGCGCAGGTCGGCGTCGCCTCGACGGGCGTGATCGGCACCGAGCTTCCGCGCGAGCCGCTGCTCGCCGGCCTGCGCGCCGCGGTCGCCGCCCTCGGCGAGGATGCGGACGAGTTCTCGCGTGCGATCCTCACCAGCGACCGCGGGCCGAAGCGTGCCTGCCTCGAGTTGCCGGGGGGTGTTCGCCTCGCCGCGCAGGCGAAGGGCGCGGGCATGATCTCGCCGCGCTATGCGACCACGTTCTGCTTCGTCGAGACCGACGCGCGGATCGACGCGTCGACGCTCGACCGCCTGGCCGGCGACGCGGTCGACCGCTCGTTCAACCGGATCAGCGTCGACGGCCAGCTCTCGACGAGCGACACGATCTTCGTGCTCGCGAGCGGAACGGGCGGCGAGGTCGCGCTCGAGGAGTTCGCGGCGGCGCTCGACGCGCTGATGCTCGGACTCGCACTGGCGATCGTCGCCGACGGAGAGGGAACGAGGCGGCGCGGGCGGATCATCGTGCGCGGAGAGCACGCTGAGCCGATGGCTCGCGCGGTCGCGAACTCGCCGCTCGTGAAGACGGCGCTCTATGGCGGCGACCCGAACTTCGGGCGCGTCCTGCAGGCCGCCGGAATGGCCTACCCCTCGCGCAATGGCTTCCCAGCTGACCTCGAGATCGAGGGCCGCCCGGTCGTCGCCGGCGGCGAGGCGCTCGTCCAGGACATCCGCGAGCTCGACGGGCTGGTCCAGGGCGCCGAGATCGAGTATCGCCTGACGCTTCCCGGCAGCGGCGAGGCCGAGCTTTACTTTGCCGATCTCTCGCCCGACTACGTCCACTTCAACTCGGAGTACACCTCGTGAGCACTGAAGTCGCAACCCTCCTCGAAGCGCTCCCCTATATCCGCCAGTTCCACGGCACGACAGTCGTGATCAAGTACGGCGGCGCGGCGATGGACGACCCGCAGCTGCGCGAGGAGTTCGCGCGCGACGTCGTGCTGCTCAAGTACGTCGGGATCAACCCGGTCGTCGTTCACGGCGGCGGCCCGGACATCACCGCCTACATGAAGCGCCTCGAGATGCCGGTCGAGTTCGTCGGCGGCCTGCGCGTCTCCGACAAGGCGACGGTCGAGATCGCGAAGATGGTCCTGGTCGGCAAGCTGAACACCGACATCGTGCTGCGGATCGCGCGCCACGGGCAGCCGGCGGTCGGGCTCTCGGGCGACGACGGCGGCCTGCTGCGCTGCTCGCGGCGCAGCGCGCCCGGGGGAGAGGACATCGGCTGGGTCGGGCAGATCGACGCCGTCGATCCCGGCGTCATCGTCCACGTCGCGACCGACTACATCCCGGTGCTCGCCGCCGTCGGCGCGGACGCCGAGGGCAACTCCTACAACGTCAACGCCGACGAGGCGGCGGCGGCGATCGCGGTCGCGCTCGGCGCGGTGAAGGCGATCTTCCTGACCGACGTGCGCGGCTGGCTCGCCGACCCCGCGGATCCGGAGAGCCTGATCCACCAGGCGAGTGTCGCGGAGGTCAGGGCGGCGCTCGGGCAGATCGAAGGCGGTATGCGCCCGAAGCTCGAGGCCTGCGTCCAGGCGGTCGAGGGCGGCGTCGGCGCCGCGCAGATCATCGACGGGCGCCTCCCGCACTCGCTGCTGCTCGAGCTCTTCACCGACGCCGGCCGCGGGGACCCAGGTGACCGCTTGAAGGCGCGACGCCTACCTGACGCCCAACTACGCCCGCTTCCCGGTCGAGTTCGTCCGCGGCGAGGGCGCGCGCCTGTGGGACGCGGACGGCGTCGAATACCTCGACTTCCTCTGTGGCATCTCGGTCTCGAGCGTCGGCCATTGCCATCCAGCCGTCGTCGCGGCGATCCGCGAGCAGGCGGGGCGGCTGATCCACGTCGGCAACCTCTATTACACGCAACCGATGGCGCGCCTCGCCGAGCGCCTCGCCGGCTGCTCGCTCGGCGGCAAGGTCTTCTTCACCAACTCGGGCACCGAGGCGGTCGAGGCGGCGCTCAAGTGCGCGCGCAAGGCGCGCCCGGGCGGCAAGCTCGTGTCGCGTGCACGGCGCCTTCCACGGGCGCACATACGGGGCGCTGTCGGTCACTCCGCAGGAGTCCAAGCAGGCGGCCTTCGCGCCGCTGCTCGGCGGCGTCGAGAGCGTCCCGCCGACAATCGAAGCGCTCGAGCGCGCGGTTGGCCCGTCGACCGCGGCGCTGATCCTCGAGCCGATCCAGGGCGAGACCGGCGTCCACATCCTCCCCGACGAGCTGCTCGAGGCGGCGCGCGCGCTCTGCGACGCCGCCGGCGCCGCGCTGATCTTCGACGAGGTGCAGACGGGCCTCGGGCGCACCGGCACCGCCTGGGCCTACGAGCAGACGGGCGTCATGCCTGACCTTCTGTGCACCGCCAAGGCGCTCGGCGACGGGCTCCCGATCGGCGCGCTGATCACCGGCGAGCGCCTCGCGGACACGTTCGAACCGGGCGACCACGGCTCGACCTTCGCCGGCGGCCCGGTTATCTGTGCCGCCGCGAACGCGGTCCTCGACGTGCTCCTCGATGAGACGCTGCTCGAACGCGTGCGCGAGCTCGGCGAGCTCGTGCGCGAGCGCCTCGCGCTCCTCGCCCACGTGCAGCAGGTGCGCGGGCGCGGATTGATGATCGCCGCCGACCTCGACGTCGACGCGCGAGCGATCGTGCGGCGGCTGCTCGATGAGCAGCATCTCGTCGTCAACGCCACGGGCCCGGCGACGCTGCGCCTGTTGCCGCCACTCGTGATCACGCGCGAGGACGCGCTCGACGCGCTCGCCAGGATCGAGGCGGTACTCGAAGCCGGCGCGTGAGCTGCGCCGGCCTCGGCGGGGGCGGCGGCTAGCTCGCGACCGCCGCGGTCGCTTCGACGGGCTCGAAGTGCTCGATGTTCGGCTCGCCGTCGAAGAAACGCCCGATCAGCCCGCGCCACTGGTGAAAGAGCTGCGACTCGCGAAAGCCCACGTTGTGGTCCTCGAGCGTCTCCCACTCGACCAAGAGCAGGTAGTCCCGGCGGTGCTCGACGCCGCGCAGGATGCGCAGCGAGCGAAACCCGGGTGCGCCCGAGATGACGCCGCGCGCCTGCGCCATCGCCGTCTCGAAAGCCTCCTCCTGGCCGGGAAGGACGTGGATGACTGCGCGTTCGAGGATCATCGGGGGCTCCGTTCGCTGAACTTCCATCCACTCTAATGCCCGCCGACGCGCCGCTATCGGGACAAACCCGCAAAGCGGCCGCGCCAGAGCGCCAACCCCGGCGTGGCGCGCCCGTTTCCCGCCGCCGCCGGAGGCGGCCATAAATCTTCCCCGGTAGTCTGCTCGACCGGCATGGGTGAGCAGGCATTCCCCCCGCGGACCGCGAGCTACGAGGCAGACCCGGAACAGGTCGGGCGCGTCCTGCTGCTGTATTCGGGCGGGCTCGACACGAGCGTGATGCTGCGCTGGATCGGCGAGCGCTACGGCGCCGAGGTCGTCACGCTGACCGTGAATCTCGGGCAGCCGGGCGAGGATTTCGAGGTGATCGAAGGCAAGGCGCGCCAGATCGGCGCGGTCGACTGCCATCTCGTCGACGCGCGCGAGGAGTTTGCCGGCGAGTACGTCGCGCGAGCGATCCGCTGCAACGCGCTGTACGGCGGCGGCTACCCGCTGTTCACCGCGCTCGGCCGGCCGCTGATCGCGAAGCTCGCCGTCGACTATGCGCGGCGCGCCGGCTGCGACACGATCGCGCACGGCTGCACCGGCAAGGGCAACGATCAGGTTCGAATCGAGGCGACCGTCGCGACGCTCGCCCCCGAGCTGAAGGTGATCGCGCCGGTGCGCACATGGGCGATGGGGCGCGACGACGAGGTCGCGTATGCGCGCGAGCACGGGATTCCAGTCAAGGGCGGCTCTGAGCAGGCGCCGTACTCGATCGACGACAACCTCTGGGGACGCTCGTCAGAGGGTCGCTGGATCGAGGATCTCGACCAGGCACCGCTGGACGACGTCTTCCAGCTCGTGGCGCTCGCGCGCGACGCCCCCGATGAGCCGCAGCGGATCGAGCTCGAGTTCGAGCGCGGGCTGCCGGTGGCGCTCGACGGCGAGCGGCTCGGCCTCGTCGAGCTGATCGAGCGCGTGGGGGAGATCGGCGCGCGCCACGGCGTCGGGATCGTCGACCACATCGAGGACCGCATCGTCGGCCTGAAGGTGCGCGACATCTACGAGGTGCCGGCGGCGACGATCATCCTCACCGCGCACCAGGAGCTCGAGAAGCTCGTCTGCACGATCCACCAGAACCAGTTCAAGCCCGGCCTCGACCGCCAGTGGGCGTACCTCGTCTACGCCGGGCTCTGGTGGGAGCCGCTGCGCTCCGACATCGACGCTTACGCGGATGCGGTCAACGTGCAGGCGAGCGGCACGATCGGCCTCGAGCTGTACAAGGGCACGGCGCGCGTGATCACCCGCAGCTCACCGAACGCGGTCTACGACCAGTCGCTCGCGAGCTTCGCCCAGTCGGGCGGCCTGTTCTCGCAGACCGCCTCGCCCGGCTTCATCGAGCTGTGGTCGCTGCAGTCGCGGCTGGCCTGGCAGCTGCGCAATCGCCCCGACGCCGCCGACGGCGAGCCGTCCTGATGGCGCTTCCCGCCGAGATCGGCGAGTTCATCGACCGCCAGGCGCGGTCCGCGCCCGGTGCGTACGCCGACCTGCGCGTCGTCGTCTTCAACGGGACCACCAAGCGCTCGCCCGAGCCGAGCAACACCGACGGCCTGCTGGGGATCGCGCGCGGGTCTTCGCAGGGGTTGGGGCTCGCTGCGACGAGGTGCGCACCGTGGACCACACGATCCCGCCCGGGCTTTGGCCGGACATGCGCGAGCATGGCTATGAGGCTGACGACTTTCCGGAGATCTACCGCTCGCTTGTCGCGCCCGCCGACATCGTCCTGATCGCCGGTCCGATCTGGCTCGGCGACCAGAGCTCGCAGACGCGCAAGATCATCGAGCGCCTCTATGCCTACTCGGGCGAGACGAACGAGCACGGCCAGTGGGCCTATTACGGCAAGGTCGGCGGCGTGCTGACGACGGGCAACGAGGATGGTGGCAAGCACGTCAGCGCCCAGGTCCTGTACGCCCTACAGCACATCGGACTGGCGATCCCGCCGCAGGCCGACGCCTACTGGGTCGGCGAGGCCGGACCGGGGCCGTCGTATCTGGACGCACCGGGTGGCGGCGAGCGCAACGCGTGGACCACGCGCAACACGGTCTTCATGGCCTGGAACCTGCTCCATCTCGCGCGACTGCTGAAGGATGCGGCGGCCCGCCTACGGGAACTGACGCTCGACTGGAACCTCGACCGTCCCGAGCACCCAAATCCCGAGATCGCTGAGGCGCGGCGGACCTCCGGCCGGGGGTCGATGAACGTTCGCATCTTGCGCGCGCGCGGGCGGGGAGCGTCTGGCGCAGAGCCTACGATCAGAGCAGTCGATGGCCGAGCCGACCTGCGCCCACCTCCACGTCCATTCCGAGTACTCGCTGCTCGACGGGGCATGCAAGATCCAGGGGCTCGTCGAGCGCGCCGCGAGCTTCGGACAGCCCGCGCTCGGGCTCACCGATCACGGCGTGATGAACGGTGCGGTCGAGCTCTACAAGGCGTGCGAAGGCGGGAATCAAGCCGATCGTCGGCTGCGAGGTCTACTTCGTCGATGACCACGCCGCCGTCGCGGCGCCCGGGCAGCGGATCGAGCGCAACCACCTGACGCTGCTGGCGGCCAGCGACGAGGGCTACCGCAACCTCGTGAAGCTCTCCTCGGCCGGCTTCCTCGAGGGTCTGCAGCGCGGCCGGCCGACCGTCGACATGGAGCAGATCGAGCGCTTCGGCGGCGGGGTCATCGCGCTGACCGGCTGCCTTGCCTCGCGCCTGTGCGCGCGCATCGAGAGCGGCGAGATCCCCGAGGGCCGCGAGCACGTCGACCAGCTGATCGGCGCGCTCGGCGCCGAGAACGTCTACTTCGAGGTGCAGAGGAACGGCCTCGACCTGCAGGAGCGCTGCAACGAGGAGATCGTGCGGATGGCGCGCGAGGTCGGGCGCCCGCTCGTCGGGACAGGCGACGTCCACTACCTGCGCCGCGAGGACTACGGCCACCACACGGCGCTGCTGTGCGTGCAGACGAAGAGCACGCTCGCGGCGCCGAAGATGACCTTCGAGACGAACGAGTTCTACCTCAAGGACTCGGCTGAGATGGCGGCCGCCTTCGCGGAGTGGCCGGAGGCGCTCGCGACGACGCTCGAGATCGCCGAGCGCTGCGAGGTCGAGCTCGAGCTCGGCCGCCAGCTGATCCCGCCTACCCGGTGCCGGAGGGCGAGACCGACGCGAGCTACCTGCGGGCGCTCGTCGAGGCCGGCCTGCGCGAGCGCTACGGCGACCCGCCGCCGGCGGCGGTGTTCGAGCGGATGGAGCTCGAGCTCGAGGTGATCGGGCGGATGGGCTTCAACTCCTACTTCCTGATCGTCTGGGACTTCGTCAACTTCGCGAAGGGCAACGGCATCGCCGTCGGCCCCGGGCGCGGCTCGGCGGCCGGCTCGATCGTCTCCTACGCCTGCGGATCACAGACGTCGACCCGCTCGCTTACAACCTGCTGTTCGAGCGCTTTCTCAACCCCGAGCGCGTGTCGATGCCGGACATCGACATCGACTTCTCGGTGCGCGGTCGCGAGCGCGTGATGCGCTACGTGGTCGACAAGTACGGCCGCGACTCGGTCGCGCAGATCGTGACCTTCGGCAAGATGTCCCCGCGCCAGGCGACACGCGATGCGGCGCGTGTGCTCGGCCACGACTACGGCGAGGGCGACCGGCTCGCGAAGCTGATCCCCGATCCCCAGCAGGGGCGCCCACCGAGCTTCGAGGACTGCCTCGCCGGGTGAGCCGCTGCGCGCGCGCCTACGACGAGGACACCGCGCGCGAGATCATCGACATGGCGCGCGGGCTCGAGGGCATCGTCCGCAACTCCTCGATCCATGCCGCGGCGGTCGTGATCGCCGACCGCCCGCTGACCGAGATCGTGCCGCTGCAGCTGGCCGACGCCGGCGTCGACGAGCATGGCGAGCGCCAGTACCGGACGGTCACGCAATTCTCGATGAAGCCGATCGAGGAGATCGGCCTGCTCAAGATGGATTTCCTCGGCCTGCGCAACCTCGACGTGATCGAGGATGCGCTCGACATCATCGAACGCTCGAGCGGCGAACGGCCGGACATGACGAGTCTGCCGCTCGACGATGCCGAGACCTACGAGATGCTGCCGGGGCGACTCCGTTGGCGTCTTCCAGATGGAATCCGAGGGCATGCGCGAAGCGCTCAAGAAGGTCCGGCCCGACTGCTTCGAGGACCTGGTCGCACTCAACGCGCTCTACCGGCCGGGGCGCTCGACCAGATCCCGACCTACGCTCGCGGCAAGCACAACCCGGCGTCGGTCGACTACCTCGATGCGCGGCTGCGCCCGATCCTCGCCTCGTCGATGGGCGTGATCCTCTACCAGGAGCAGGCGATGCAGATCGCCAAGGAGATCGCCGGCTTCTCCGGCGGCAAGGCCGATGACCTGCGCAAGGCGATCGGCAAGAAGAACCGCGCGGCGATGGCCGCGCTGAAGCCGGACTTCGTCGCCGGCGTCCGCGCGAGCGGGACCGCCGAGAAGGTGATCGATTTTATCTGGCTGACCAACGAGCGCTCGGCCGATTACTCGTTCAACCGCAGCCACGCAGCCTGCTACGGCCTGATCGGCTACCGGACGGCGTGGCTGAAGGCGAACTACCCGGCCGAGTACATGGCGGCGCTGATCTCCTCGGTGATGTCGACCAAGGACAGGGTGCCGTTCTTCGTCGCGCGCTGCGAGGACATGGGAATCGAGATCCTGCCGCCCGACGTCAACGTGTCAGATCACGAGTTCCAGGTCGTCGACGGCAACATTCGCTTTGGCTTGGACGCGGTGAAGGGCGTCGGCTACCAGGCGGTCGAGGCGATCAAGCGCGCCCGTGAGGACGGCGGTCCATTCCGTTCGCTGTGGGACTTCTGTGAGCGCGTCGATGCCCGCGCGGTGAACAAGAAGGCGATCGAGGCACTGATCAAATGCGGCGCGCTCGGGTCGACTGGTGCGACGCGCCGCGGCATGCTCGCCGTGCTCGAGCAGGCGCAGGGCGCGGGCCAGCGAACTCAGCAGGACGCGCTAATCGGCCAGGCGTCGATCTTCGACCTCGGCGGCGGCGCCGGTGAGCCCGCGGGCCCGCCGGTCGCGCACCGGCCGCCGATTCCGTCCGTCGAGTTCGAGCAGCACGAGCTGCTGGCGGTCGAGAAGGAGGCGATCGGCCTGTTCATCTCGGCGCATCCGCTGAAGGCCGTTCGCGAGGCGCTCCGCGCCGCCGTCGACTGCCCGCTGGCGGAGGTCGCCGCGCGCCCCGACAAGGCCGCCGTCACGATCGGGGGAATCGTCACGCAGGCGCGCAAGATCCGTACGCGCTCGGGCACCGACATGACCTTTGCGACGCTCGACGACCTCGAGGGCCAGGCGGAGCTGATCGTGTTCGAGACGGCGCTCGAGTCGCTTGGCCGCCCGCTCGAGGCGGACATGATCGTGCTGGTTCGCGGGCGAGTCGACCACAAGGACGGTGAAACGAGCGTCGTCGCGCAGTCGATCGAGCTCTTTCAGCCCGATCCAGAGGAGGTGGAGCGCGCCCGCATCGCCGCGCGAGAAGCCGCGCGACCGAAGAAGCTCCACCTCGCGCTGAACGGCGAACACGGCCGGTCCGAGCTGCTCTCGGACCTCAAGCACGTGCTCGCAGCCTTTCCCGGCACCGCCGAAGTCGTCGTCGAGCTCGGCGAGACGCGGATCCGCCTCGGCGAGGGTTACCGCGTCGAGCCGAGTGTCAGCCTGCGCGCCGAGCTCGAGCAGCTCACTGGCGCCCCGGCGCGCCTCGTCGCCTAGCGCGCCGGCGTCGGTCGCCCACTGCCGTGGGCGCTCGTCGCGGCGCGCAAGGCGTCGGCACGGGCGAGGGCCGTGCAAGACTCTTCCCAGTGGCACTGACGACGACCGGAGAGATCCTTCCGGGGCTCTGGCGGTTCGAGGGCTCCATCCCGAGTGGACCGAGGACGAGGGCGGCGAGGAAGGCTGGGAGCAGCAGGTCGCATGGTGGGCGCTCGCAACCTCCGAGGGCCTCGTCCTGATCGATCCCCTCATCGATGACTGGGACGCGCTCGATCGACTCGTGGCAGAACGGGGTGGATGTGCCGGGATCGTGCGAACCTGCCACTGGCACGAGCGCACCGTGTCCGACGCCGCGAACCGCTATAGCGCCGAGGTGTGGGCCAAGGCGCACGGCGAGGGCGAGCCGGGGCTTTACGCGTTTGATCGCGCGGTCGGTGAAGGTGATGAGCTTTTCGACGGAGTGCGCGTCTTCGATGTCGAGCGAGGGGACGAGATCGCGTTGTGGCTGCCGCGTCAGGCGGCGCTCGTATTCGGTGACGCGATGATTCGAACGAGCGTCTGCGAGCTTCGAATGTGCCCGGCATCGTGGACCCAACCGGCGGGCGGGGCGGCAAGGCTCCGCGCGCTGCTCGGTGCTCTCACGGAGCTTCCGGTCGAGCGCGTCCTCGTGGCGCACGGGCCACTCGTGCTCGGCGGCGGCGGCCAGTCGCTGCGAACCGCGACGAGCTGAGGACCGCCGCGTTTCGTGGCGGGGTGCGTCGAGGAATTGCGCGCACGCCGGCGGCGCTTACGCGTCGCCGGCGGGCACGTGCCTCTCCTGCATCTCGGCTCCCTGTCGGAGTCGCGCCTCCTCGGCCTTGAACGCATCGAAGGCGAGGAGCCAGGCGGCTTTCGCGTCGCACAGGATCGTTCGCCGCCGCTCGGCGGCAGCAAATGCCAGCGGCCGCGCCCACCGCGTCGTGATCCGTGTACGTGAGTTGAGAGATCGCCATCACCACTCCTGAGTGATGGGATACAACCACCGTGTTGCGTAGGCGTTGGGTGACGTGCTTCCCCCGTTACGCCCATGTTGTCGCTCGGTTAGGGAGCTCGCGCGGGGCTAGCCCGCGAGCAGGCCGCGGACGAGCGCGACCTCCGCGGCGGTCGGCCCGCTGCGATCCGGTCCGGGCGTCTCGAGCACGCACGGAAGCGCGCTGAAGCGCGGCTCGTTGACGAACGCGCGGGCGCCCTCGATCCCGAGCTCCCCGTCGCCGATGTTGGCGTGGCGGTCGCGGTTCGAGCCGAGCGGCGTCTGCGAGTCATTGAGATGCAGCGAACCAATCCGCCCGCGGCCAACCTCGCGCTCGCACGCGTCGATCGTCGTGCGAGCGCGTCCGCGGTGCGGATCTCGAATCCGGAGGCAAGCAGGTGGCAGGAGTCGAGGCAGACGCCGAGTCGTGGCTCCCGCCGCCGGCCTCGAGTAGCGCGGCGAGCTCGTCGAACGAGCGCCCCAACGTGCCACCGGCGCCGGCAGTGTTCTCGAGGTGCAGCGGGCAGCGCTCCGATGCCGCGAGCGCCTCGCGGAACAGCTCGCCGGCGCGCGCGATCGCATCGCCGACGTGGCCGGTCTTGGCCGAGCCCGGATGTACGACGACGCATGTCGCGCCGATCGAGTCACCGACGCACAGCGAGTGCGTCAGCGAGGCGAGCGACTTCGCGCGGATGTCGGGGTCTTCTGAGGCGCAGTTGAGCAGGTAGACCGCGTGGATCATCACCGCGCCGATCTCGCTCGCGGCGAGAGCCTCGCGAAACCGTGCGAACGCCTCATCGCCGTAATGCGTCGGCCGCCAGATGCGCGGCGACTGGTTGAAGATCTGGATCGCCTGCGCCCCGAGTGCGCTGCCGCGCTCGACCGCGCGCTCGAAGCCGCCGGCGGGCGAGACGTGGGCGCCCACTAGCATGCGCGGACCGCCCATGAGAGTTCGCTTCGCTCCTTCCCCGACCGGTGCGCTGCACATCGGCGGCGCCCGCACGGCGTTGTTCAACTGGTTGCTCGCGCGCGGCGCCGGCGGGCGCTTCGTGCTGCGGATCGAAGATACCGACCGCGAGCGCTCGACGCCCGAGAACGTCGAGCAGATCCTCGACGCGCTGCGCTGGCTCGAGCTCGACTGGGACGAGGGGCCGATGTTCCAGTCGGCGAACGAGGAGCGCCACCGCGCCGCGGTCGAGCAGCTGCTCGAGCGCGGACGCGCGTACCGCTCGAACGCCACCGCCGAGGACGTCAAGGCGTACAAGCGCGAGCACGGCGACGACCGCGGCTTCCGCGGCGCGAGGAGACCGAGGGCGCGGTCCGCCTGCGCGTCCCCGACGAGGGCGAGACGTCGTTCGATGACCTCGTGCTCGGGAGGTCAGCTCGCCGAACCGCTCGCTCGACGACCTCGTGATCGCCCGCGCCGACGGAACGCCGCTCTACAACCTCGCGGTCGCCGTCGACGACCTCGACGCCGAGATCACGCACGTGATCCGCGGCAACGACCACCTGACCAACACCGCCAAGCAGCTGCTGGTCATCGAGGCGCTCGGCGCGAGCCGCCGCGCTACGGGCACCTGCCGCTGCTGCACGGCCCGGACGGCAAGAAGCTCTCCAAGCGCCATGGCGCCGCCTCGGTGCAGGAGCTCCGCGACGCCGGCTACCTGCCGAGCGCGGTGCGCAACTACCTCGCGCTGCTCGGCTGGGGCGCCGGCGACGACGAGACGATCCTCTCGACCGATGAGCTGATCGACGCTTCGACATCGCGCGCGTCCAGCGCAACCCGGCCCAGTTCGACGAGCAGAAGCTGCGCTGGCTCAACGGCCGCTACATGCGCGCGCTCGCGCTCGACGAGCTCACGGCGGCGCTCGAGGCGCTTCTACGGCCGCGACGGGGCTCGGCCCGGCGGCCGCGATCAGCGCCGAGAAGCTCCAGACCCTCGCCGACTTCTGGCCGCTGTGCGGCTTCATCTACGAGGCCCTGTCGATGATCCGAAGGCGCGCGAGCGCTGGCTCGACGAAGCGGGGCGCGCCGTGCTCGCGCAGGCGCGCGCCGCGCTCGCCGCGCGCGAGCCGTTCGAGCTGCCGACGATCGAGGCCGCGCTGACCGCGTCGTCGAGCGGCGGCTGCAAACCGGCGGAGGTCTACCAGCCGCTTCGCGTCGCGCTCGCGGGCCGGCCGGTCTCGCCGGGCATCTTCGAGACGGTCGCCGTGCTCGGCCGCGACGAGGCGTTGCGGCGTATCGACGCGGCGCTCAAACCTGATCGCGAGTCTGCCGATACGTGTGCGATGAGCCCGCTCAGAGGCTCCGGCGCCCAGCCGCGACGCGTGACGCACGCCGCGCACCCTTCGACGAACAGGGAGACGCTTCATGGCAGCAAACCAGACTGCGCCGTCGGCGACCCGCTCCGATCCCGTCAGGCGGCTCGAGCAGGTGCCGGCCCGGCGAGGGCCATGGCCGCCGGCTCACCGCCGCATTCGAGGCGCTCGAGGCATTCCCGGCACTCGCCGAATCGCGCAACCGGCTGCTCGCGCTCGTCGGCGGACACCGCGTGCCGCTCGCCGAGGTCGTCGAGGCCGTCGAGTCCGACATCGCGCTCGTCGTGGCCGTCATGCGCCTCGCCAACGAGCTCCCGGTCGCGGCGCCGCTCGCAGTCGAGAACGTCGTCGACGCCGTCCGCATCCTCACGCCCGAAGCCGTCCAGCAGCTCGCCGAGCGCGTGCGCACCTTCGACTACTTCGAGCGCAGCGCCGTCTGGGAGGGCGCCCGACCGCTTCCGGCTTCACGCGCTCGCTACCCGCGCCGCCGCCGAGCTGCTCGCGAGTGAGATCGGCTACCCCGACCGCGATCGGCTGATCGTCTCGGCGCTGCTCCACGACATCGGCAAGCTCGTCCTGATGCACGCCTATTCGGGCTACCCGGCGACGGTGCATCGCGACGCGCGCACCCCGGAAGAGCGCGTACAGCGTGAACGTCGCGAGCTCGGCGTAGACCACGCCGTCGTCGGCGGCGTCCTCGCGCGCCGCTGGGGCCTTCCGAAGTCGCTTGCGAACGCGATCGAGCGCCATCACTCCGACGAGCTGGATGGCGACGCCGCTCTCGTCCGCCTCGCCGACATGCTCGCGCACTACGTTCACGACGATCCCGTCTCGCCGGCCGACATGCTGCGTGTCGCGCGAACTGCGGGCGTCGGCTCGACCGAGTTGCGTGCGGTCCTCTACGAGCTGCCCCAATCTTCCGGCACGGGCCGCCGCCGCGTCGTCGAGGCGTGCCCGCTGTCCGCCCGCGAACGCGACGTGCTGCGGCTGCTCGCCGAGGGCAAGGTCTACAAGCAGATCGCGCAGGACCTCACGCTCTCGACCAGCACGGTGCGCACGCACCTGCACAACGTGTACGGCAAGCTCGGCGCCGTCGATCGCGCGCAGGCCGTCCTCATCGCCACTGAGCGCGGCTGGCTCTGAGCTGAGCGTCGTGGCCCCGGGGTGCGCGCGATGCGCCCCGGGCGAACTTGGCGTGCGCGGGCGCGGCGGGCGGTGCTGCGCCCGAACGGTCGCGCCCCGAGTTGGTGTTCGCGGCGTTGCCGTGTCACATTTGGTGCCACCGCGGTGCTTAGCGGATAGGTGGCCTTGCCAGAGCGCAGATACAGCCAAGCGGACCCGGCTGCTCGCCGCGACGAGGCGGCGTTCGAGTCGTTCTTCCGCGAGCACTACCGGTCTGTGGTCCGGCTCGCCTACAGCGTGCTCGGCGACAGCCAGCGAGCGCAGGACGTCGCGCAGGAGGTGTTTCTTGCGGCGCACAGGCGTTTCGGCGGCGACTCCGCGCAGGCGGCCGGTTGGGTCAAGGTCGGCGCGGTGCACGCCGCGCTGAACACGTTGCGCGGCGAGCGCCGACGTGATCGCCGCCAGCGCGAAGTCCGCGTCGATGCCGATGCGGCGCCCAGCGCCGAGCAGGCAGCGATCGAACGGGAGTCGCGCGCCGAGCTGCGCGCCGCGCTCGGGCGGCTTCCCCACCGCTCGGCGGCTGTCGTTCGACGCCGCCGCGGGATCTTTCGGCCCTGCCGCCTGGAGGGCTTTGAACAGGTCGCTTCCATATTCGCAGGTCGTCGACATGATAACTGCGTCCAATCATCGCCAATACACCGCGCAAGTACGGCGGATTAAGTGGCGAACTGGCTTGCTGACGCGCGATGTGGAGCAACGCATATCGCTGGACAACGTCGTCTTGCACCGCAGCCGCTGCGGTCGCCAGCTTACGAATCGACGCGTCACGCTGAGCGAAGTGGCTGCGCTCGAAAGCGGGAGAGCGGTTTTTTGCTGAATGAGCTTCATGGCTTCCGCCAAGGCTGCCGGATTGGGAGGCTCAGGATAGAACTCTCGATGAGCTATCGCGGACACGCCTGGGGGCACGCGCGGTTGGGTCAGCGTCAGCATCACGGCATGCTCAGAGTTTTCAAACTCTGGCAATCGCGCCGCGACTGCTTCGTAGCGGTCGTCCTGATACGCACATGCCAGCTTCCGATACAACTTAACCAGGCCGTCGTTGTGCGGCTCAATAGGTTTTTTGCCGAACGTCCACTTGCTTTGGCCCATCGCAAAGGGCATCAACCAATTAGCGGCCGCGCGAAGTCCTCGGCCGTCGTTCGACCGATAGTTCCAAAGATCGACGCCGGCTCGTCGGCTAATTTCCGCGAGAGTGGTCAACGCATCGAGATTGAAAACGCAATACCCAAACGCATCCGCACGCGACAGTTCCAGGGGCTGCCGACCGTCCGCCGCAATGGGCTGCGTGCAGCGTTTAAGTTTGGCGGCCTCGGCAACCTGTTGAGCGGTTAGAATGTCGCCGACATACAAGCTGAACCCTACTAACTGTGCGTCGAACCAAGTCCCATGATTGTTCGCACAGGCTTCTTCATTGCCGAACGTGCTGGTTCGTAGCCACTGGGCGTATTCGCGGAACCAGCCAACGATGCCCGTTCGATCCTCGGTGGTGAGACTTCGGGATGCTTCGAGCAATCCAATCCCATCAATGACCTGCAGCAGACAGCGAGTCTCCAGAATTCCTTCGGACCGCCCGTCATTTCCTCCAGGAATATGCTGC
>CAVPFP010000053.1:0-13361 GCA_963703775.1 uncultured Solirubrobacterales bacterium
GTGTTTATGGTTAGTACGTCGGGAGCAGAACGCGTAATCCACAGTTTCCGAGGTGGAACCGACGGCGAGTATCCGGCGGCGGCGCTGCTGTATGTAAACGGCGCGCTGTACGGTACGACGACTTCGGGCGGCACAGGCGGTGATGGGACGGTGTACAAGGCATCGCCGTAATATGCGAACGTTCGCACGGGCTGTGCCCTTTGCTATTGCGCTGACGTTTCTGTCGAGCGCGTGCGTCAATTTGCAACCCGCGCAGCCCACGCGCCCGTCACCGCAACCCAGGGCATCTGCTCTGGGTTCGCCATTGCCAACCGTTACGGCGGGGCCAGAGCGATGCTCGCAGCTCGCCTGTGTGCGCGATCTGGGCGGACCGTCACCCGCGTTCGCAACGGCGATCAACGCCACGGATGACGTCGTCGGACAAGCTGGTGGGCACGCATTTTTCTGGCGCGATTCAATCGGGAAGACCTTGGAACGCTTGCGCCGGGACCAAATGAAGACCAGTCCGAGTCGGTGGCCTTCGCGCTCAATAAGAAGGGCGAAATCGTGGGCGCCAGCGGTGGCTTCGGACCAGGGCCTAACGACGGCTTAGCGTTCAGCGGAGCGTTTGTCTATAGGGACACAATTGAATCGATGATCGAGCCGCAACATAATGCGGGCGGCTGGGCCGAGTATTCGAAGGACAGGAGGCGTTAGGCGTCAACCATTTCGTAATCATCGTAGGCGCCGATGGGTTTCGAGGATTCGTCTTCAAGAGCGGCGTCAAAGTCGACGTTCCACCGCTTAGCACACGACGCGTCTGGAACGGCACCGTGGCTGCCGGAGTGAACGATGCGGGAGTCGTCGTCGGCGCGACGACCGTCGGGCGTGGAGGTGCAGATGTATCGCCACGCGTTCACGCCTTCGGTGGACGACCGCACCGACGGGCGGCGTTACTGATCTCGGAACATTGCCTCGGGACTTGGACAGTATCGCCATCGCCATTAATCGCACGGGCGAAATCGTAGGGTATGCCGGAAATAACGATCCCGAAGTTGACGAAAACATTCCCGATTGGTCGGGAGGCCGCGACCCGGAGACGTTGGAGTTCGGCAACCTTTCCCGAAAACGGTCATGCATTTCTCGGAAGGGCGGAGTCATGCACGACCTTGGCGGGACGGCGGCCTTCGCGATCAACGACGCCGGCGTCATCGTGGGCAGATCCGGTACCCGTGCCGTCATCTGGCGCGGCCTATACCCGGTTGATTTGAATGAGCTCATCCCTAAAGGCTGGGGCTGGCAACTGCAATGCGCGACCGGTATCAACGATCGCGGATCGATCGTCGGCTGGGGAGTGCGTGGCGGCAAGCGGCGCGCGTTTCTGTTGCATATGCGTTAGCGTGCAATCGTCCGACGGCGCCAGGACCTTTCAGCCAATATCCTGTTTATCACCGATGATCAGGCAGCGTCAGAAACGTTCCGTACCACCTTTAACAGCCAAAGCAAGCCGAGCACCCCTTGGGTGATAGGCTCGATCACGAGGGGAATCAGTCCACCGATACCGCCGGGGGCGGATTCGTTCGTCGAGCCAACGTGGGAGCCGAAGAAGGGCCTTAGCTGGCACCCGGCGTTCAAAAGTGGTACAAAAGTCGTCGAAAAAAATAAACAGGTCCAGAAACGTTTCGGTTTCTGGACCTGTACAGGTTGCGGGGGATGGATTTGAACCATCGACCTTCGGGTTATGAGCCCGACGAGCTACCGGACTGCTCCACCCCGCGACGCGAACAACCCTAATACTACGGGGAGGGGTTCAGCCTGCAAGGTCTGGAGTCGCAGCTGGGCGCACGGGAGCGAGCCGGCGGCGCCGAAGGGGGTTGCGTATGGGCGCCTCGCAGCCGATTTTCAGCCGAATTCCCAAGGTTCACGTCCATTGCCACCTCGAGGGTAGCCTGCGCGACGCGACTTTCGTGGAGCTTGCAGCAAAGCACGGCGTGCCTCTGCGATACCACCCTTCGCAACGAGAGGGAGGCGCTTTCGCCGACCAGCCAGGCAAGCCGGTCGATCCGTCCGATCCATATCGGTTCGAAGACTTTCGCGAGTTCTTGCTGTGTTTGCGGCGGTAAGCCGGTCGCTGCGCGACACAGAAGATTACGCACGGCTGGCACGCGAGTTCGTGCAAGACGCCCTTGCACAAAACGTGATCTACGGAGAGCTGTTCGTCTCGCCCTCGGTGTGGACGTTCTTTCACCCCACGCTCGATGTGCGCGAAACCGTGGCTGCGATCGTCCATGAGCTTCGCACGGCTCACCCGCGTGCGACATTTGCTCTGATCGTGGACTTGACGCGCAACTTCGGCGCAGCGAGCGCAATGGAAACGGCAAAGCTGGCCGCGAGCTTGACCGACCTCGACGTGATCGGCATCGGCCTCGGTGGCGACGAGGCCCGGTTTCCAGCCGAATTGTTCGCCGATGCGTTTGCATTGCGCACAGCCGTGGCTTGCACTGCGTCGCGCATGCCGGTGAAGCGTCTGGACCCCAAAGCGTACGCGCTGCGATTGAGACACTTGGCGCGCAGCGCATCGGCCACGGTATCACCGCGCTGCAAAAGCAAGCGTCGTCGAACTGCTCGCGAACACGCAAGTACCGCTTGAGATTTGCCCGACGTCGAACGTCCTTACCGGCGTCGCACTTCCCGACAGCCATGCCTTCCTCGAATTCGACCGCGCGGGCTGCGTCGTAACGATCGACGCGGACGATCCCACGATGTTCCATACGTCGATCGCTCGCGAGTACGAGTTCGTCGAATCGAACGCCGGCAGCGATGCACTCGTGCGCTACGTTGGCAATGCCATCGACGCGAGCTTCGCACCACCTACGATGAAGGCAGAGATGCACGAACGACTCGCGCCGGCGTCGCCGCGAAGTCCGGCCCGCGCGTCGAAACCAAGGCGAGCATGTCGGGGCATAGCCACTTCGCGGAATCGATCGAGGAATATCTCGAGGCGGTCTATCGTTTAGAACGCGAAGGCCCAGGCGTCACGACGTCGGGTCTCGCGTCCACGCTCGGGGTCGCGCCGGCGTCGGTGTCCGGCATGCTCAAGAAGCTCGAAGAAGACGGCTATGTCGAATACGTGGCGCGCGGCGAGGTGCGGCTCACGCGCAAAGGTCTGGAGGTCGGCGTGCGCGTGCTGCGGCGTCATCGCTTAGCCGAACGTTTGCTCACCGATGTGCTCGGCATGCCGTGGGACGAAGTGCATTCCGAAGCTTGCATGCTCGAGCATGCGATTTCGCAGCGGGTGGAAGATGCCATCGTTGCGTTTCTCCAAAATCCGTCCACCTGTCCGCACGGCCACCCGATCCCGCCTAGCGATCTGAGTGACCCGCCTCGCCTGGGCCATCCGCTCGCCCAAAACGAGGAAGGTTCGAGCGCAATCGTCAGTGGCGTTACCGACGCAGTGCCGGAGATTTTGCGCTACCTCGGCGAGGTGGGTTTGCGACCGGGCGCCGGCGTGCGCATCGTCGAGAAAGCGCCGCTGGGCGGACCGATCACCATCGAAGTCGACGATACGCGCCATGCCATCTCGTCGGAGCTAGCGCGGATGGTCATCGTCGCGGATGATGCCGTCTTATGATTACGCGCATCCTGATCGCCCTCAACGTGATCGGATTTCTGTGGGAAGCGTCGGTTGCCGGATCGGGTATGTTTTCGTTTAACGGTGCGGCCGATATGGACCGCGTGCTGCAAGAAGCCTCGCTGTATCCCGCTGCCGTGCTGCAAGGAGGCCAATGGTGGCGCGTTTTCACCGGCGCGTTTTTGCACGCCGGGTTATTGCACATCGGCGTCAATATGATCTCGCTGTGGTCGCTGGGGCGGTTTATCGAGTACGCGGTCGGACCGTGGCGCATGTTGCTCATCTATATGGTTTCGCTGGTTGCAGCCGGACTAGGCGTCGTCTATTTCAGTGCGCCTATGGTTCCGACGGTCGGTGCAAGTGGCGCAATCTTTGGTTTGTTCGGTGCGTTGTTCGCGATCGGTCTGGAACTCGGGAAGCCCGGCATGGACCTGGTGCGTGGAAACATCGGTATTCTCGTTCTGAACTTGATCATCACGTTTACCGTCCCCGCCATTTCGTGGCAGGCGCACGTGTCCGGACTACTGGCCGGGTTCGTCCTCACGTATGTAATTTATGCGCCGCCGCGCCGCGTCCAAGCCGTCGTCGTCGATGCGAACACCGGAACGCAGCTCGAGACTGAGTACCAGGCACCCAACGAACCGCCGCTGGATTGCTCAATCATCGCTCAGCGATGATTGAGCAGTGTGACGAGCTCCGCGCGCTGGCGCTCGGAGAGACCGCCGATCGTCTTGCTCGGCGAGATCCGGCAGTTGTGGAGGATCTTGTTGACCTTGACGCGGCCGTACTTGGGCACGGCGAGCAGCATGTCGGAGACCTTCGCGGTCTCCAGGTAGATCGGCGGCGCGGTCAGCAGCTGCTGGATCGAGGTCCGTCCGGCCTTCAGATCGCGCTTGAGCTGAGCGCGCTGCGAGCGGATCTCGTTAGCCCGCGCGAGGGCCGCAAGTCGCTGATTGGGGGACCGCTCCGGCGTCATGGCTGTCATTGGCGGACGTCTCGCGGACCGGGCGACATGGCTGGCGAGTGTATAGCTTGGAACGCGCCATTCAAGGACCAAAAAAGAAAAGTTGTCTCGACCCAAGCTTGAGGTTCGGGGTGCACGCGCCGTCGCCGAACTCTTGCCTGATTTGCAGGCGTTTCGCACTTAATCGCGCAACCGGGCAGGCACCTCAAGCCGCATTTTCCGCAAAACGCTGTGCGAGCTCATTGGCGATCCGCCGCCCCGCTGCGGGGTCGCGGAAGCTCTCTGTGCCGACCGCCACGAGCCTAGCACCGACATCGAGAAGCGCCGCGGCGTCCGCGCCACTTGACACGCCCCCCATCCCGATCACCGGAATCGCGACGCGAGCCGCCACGCTCGCGACCTGCGCCAGCGCGATCGCTCGAATCGCCGGCCCGGACAGGCCGCCGGTCCCGCCGCCGAGCCAAGGCGCGCCGGTGCCCGGCGCGAGCGCCATCGCGCGCAGCGTGTTGATCAGCGACACCGAGTCCGCCCCGCCCGCCTCCGCCGCCGCCGCGCATGTGGCGACGTCGGCGGTGTTCGGGGTCAGCTTGACGATCAGCGGCTTCGCGCTCAGCGGGCGCAGCGCCCTGACGAGCCGCTCGAGCTCGTACGGGTCGGCGCCGATGTCGAGGCCCGTGGCGACATTCGGGCAGGACACGTTGAGCTCGATCGCGGCCACCTCGTCGCGAGGCGCCACCCGCTCCACGAGCTCGCCGAACTTCTCGACGGTCGAGCCCATCACGTTCGTGATGATCGGCACGCCGAGCGCGGCGTATGCCGGTAGGTGCGTCTCGAGGTAGGCGTCGATTCCGGGATTCGGCAGCCCGATCGAGTTGATCAGGCCGCCCGCGGCCTCCCACAATCGCGGCGGTGGGTTGCCCGCTCGCGGCCCCAGAGTCACGGTCTTCGAGACGTACGCCGCGAACGGGAACCGCTCGATCAGCCCGTCGCCGAAGACCTCGCGCGCCGCGAGCGCGTCGAAGCAGCCCGACGCGTTGATCACCGGATGCGCGAGCTCGATCCCGCAGAAGGCGCTCATGCGAGCACCGCCGCGTCGAACACCGGCCCGTCGAGACAGACGCGCTTGAACCCCTCGTGCGTCGCGACGACGCAACCGAAGCACGCTCCGAAGCCGCAGGCCATCGGCGCCTCGAGTGCGAGCCAAGCCGGGACCCCTGCCGCGAGCGTGCGCGCGCGGACCGCCTCGAGCATCGCGGGCGGCCCGCAGGCGTAGACGCAGACCTCAGCGGGCGCACGCGCGAGCTCGCGCTCGAGCAGCTCGGTCACGTAGCCCCGATGGCCGACCGACCCGTCGTCCGTCGCGAGCTCGGCGTCCTTCAGCAGGCTCGCCGCCGCAGCGTGGCGAGCGTCGCGAAAGCCGAGCAGCGCGCGCCCGCCGTGGGCGTCCTGGAACATCGCCAGCGGCGGTATCCCGACGCCGCCACCGACGAGCAGCGCCTCGCGCTCCGCCGGGGGCGCATCGAAGCCCCGGCCCAAGGGCCCAACAAGCCAGAGCTCCTCACCGACCGCGAGCGAGCAGAGCCGCCGCGTCCCCGGCCCCACATCCTCGAGCAGGAAGCCGACGTCGACCTTCGCGGGCAAAGAGCGCCGATACCGCGCGCCCGAGGAACGGCCGCTCGCCCTCGCCCCCACCCCACCCGACAACCGCAGCCAACATGTAGAACTGCCCCGGCGCCGCCGCCAGCGCGTCATCGCCAACCTCGAGCACGACATAGGCGCCGACCTCCCGCCGCCCGACCACCGGGCAAGCCCGCCGCCCAAACGGCGTACTCACCTCAGCCCACCCGGGTCCCACGCAGCCCCAGCCCGAGCGCGCACCTCAAGCCCCACCGTGCTCCCACGCAGCGACCGCCAGCCATTCCGCTACTCCTCGGCTGCACGGCCGGTGACGCGAGCATCGCTCGCGTCACCGCCCGTGCAGGTCCTGGAGCGAGACCACCGCCGGCTCGCCCGCGCGCGCCGCACGGATCGCGCGGATCGCCGCTTGGCCGCCCGCGATCGTCGTGATCGCGGGGATCCCGCGGGTGTGCGCCGCGCGGCGGATCTCCCAGCCGTCGCTGCGCGCCCCCGACCCGGTCGGCGTGTTGATCACGAGGTCGACGTCGCCGCGCGCGATCCAGTCGACGACGTGGGGCGAGCCTTCGCCGACCTTGTTGAGCACGGTCACCGGGATCCCCATGCGCTCGATCGCTTGCGCCGTGCCGCGCGTCGCGACGATCTGGAAGTCGAGGTCGTGCAGTTGCGCGGCGAGACCCGCTCCGGCCGGCTTGTCGGTGTCGGTGACCGTGATGAACGCGGTACCGCGCGCCGGTAGCGCCGAGCCGGCCGCCGCCTGCGCCTTCGCGAACGCGGTCGGGAAGTCGGTCGCGATGCCCATCACCTCGCCGGTTGAGCGCATCTCGGGGCCGAGCAGCGAGTCGGCGCCGAGGAAGCGCCCGAACGGCAGTACCGCCTCCTTGACGCAGACGTGGGTGTCGCGCATCGGCTGTTCGGGCAGGTCGAGGTCGGCGATCCGCTCGCCGAGCATCACGCGGCAGGCGAGCTTCGCGAGCGGGTAGCCGATCGCCTTCGAGACGAACGGAACGGTCCGCGAGGCGCGCGGGTTTGCCTCGATCACGAACAGCCGGTCGGTTGCGACGATCGCGAATTGGATGTTGATCAGGCCGACGACGCGCAGTGCGCGCGCGATTCGCGCCGTCTGGTCGCGGATCCGCTCGAGCATCTCCGTGCCGAGCGAGTGCGGCGGAAGTACGCAGGCCGAGTCGCCGGAGTGGATCCCCGCCTCCTCGACGTGCTGCATGATCCCGGCGACCCAGACCTCCTCGCCATCGCAGAGCGCGTCGACGTCGACCTCGATCGCGTTCTCGAGGAAGCGATCGAGGTAGATCTCGCGGCCGTCGTGGCCGGCCTGCGCGCGAGCGAGGTACTCGGCAAGATCGTCGCGCGTGTAGACGATCTCCATCGCGCGGCCGCCGAGCACGTAGCTCGGCCGCACCAGCAACGGGAAGCCGATCCGCTCCGCCTCGCCGAGCGCGCCCGCGACCGAGCGCGCCGTCGCGTAAGGGGCCGCCTTGCAGCCCACCTCGTCGAGCAGCGCGCCGAAGCGTCCGCGATCCTCAGCCGCGTCGATCGAGTCGACGCTCGTGCCGAGCAGCGGCACGCCGGCGCGCTCCAGGCCGGCGGCGAGCCGCAGCGGCGTCTGTCCCCCGAACTGGACGATCACGCCTTCGGGCTGCTCGAGCTCGATCACTCCGAGCACGTCCTCGAGCGTCAACGGCTCGAAGTACAGGCGGTCGAGGTGTCGTAGTCGGTCGAGACCGTTTCCGGGTTGCAGTTGATCATCACCGCTTCGCGACCCGCCTCGCGCACGGCCTGAGCGGCGTGGACGCAGCAGTAGTCGAACTCGATCCCCTGGCCGATCCTGTTGGGACCGGAGCCAAGGATCACGACGCGGCCGGCGCCGGCGGCGGCGGGACCTCGCGGCGCGCCCGTCGCGCCCGGGGCGCTCCCAGCCGGAATAGAAGTACGGCGTGCTGGCGGCGAACTCGGCGGCGCAGGTGTCGACCGACTTGAATGTTCGAACGCCGGCGAAAACGCCTCGGCTCGTCGGCGACGATCGCCTTGAACTCCTCCAGGAACCACGGATCGATCGCGGTGCGCTCGTGGAGCTCCGCCACGCTCGCACCGCGGGCGAGCGCCTCGAGCAGCTGGTCGTAGCGGGCAGCCCCGGGATGGGCGACGCGCTCGAGCAGCTCCTCGAGCGGCAGATCGAGGTCGGGATGGACATCGAGCTCGCGTGAGCGCATCGCCTTCATGAACGCCTGGGCGAACGTCCGCCCGATCGCCATCGCCTCGCCCACGCTCTTCATATGAGTCGTCAACACGGGCTCGGCGCCGAGGAACTTCTCGAACGCGAAGCGCGGCCATTTGACGACGACGTAGTCGATCGCCGGCTCGAAGCTCGCCGGCGTCGCACGCGTGATGTCGTTGGGTATCTCCTCGAGCGTGTAGCCAACGGCCAACCGCGCCGCGATCTTCGCGATCGGGAAGCCCGTCGCCTTCGATGCGAGCGCCGAGGAGCGTGAGACGCGGGGGTTCATCTCGATCACGACGATCTCGTGCGTGCTCGGGTTGACCGCGAACTGCACGTTCGAGCCGCCGGTGTCGACGCCGATCGCGCGGATCACCGTCAGGGCCTGGTCGCGCAGCTCCTGGTAGACGGAGTCGGGGAGGCTCTGTTGGGGGGCCACCGTGACCGAGTCGCCGGTGTGGACGCCCATCGGATCGACGTTCTCGATCGAGCAGACGACGACCACGTTGTCGGCGTGGTCGCGCATCACCTCGAGCTCGAACTCGCCCCAACCGAGCACCGATTCCTCGATCAGCACCTGGCCGATCGGCGAGGTCGCGATCCCGCCGGCGACGATTCGCGCGTACTCCTCGGCGGTCCGCGCGATCCCCCCGCCCTGCCCGCCGAGCGTGAACGCGGGGCGCACGATCGCGGGCAATCCGATCTGCGTCGAGCGCGGCCTCCCCCTCGGCGATCGTGCTCGCGATCTCGCTGCGCGGCACGCGCAGGCCCGCCGCGATCATCGTCTCGCGAAACAGCTCGCGGTCCTCGGCGCGGCGGATCGCTTCGCGGCTCGGCGCCGATCAGCTCGACGCCGTAGCGCTCGAGCGTGCCGTCGGCGCGCAGCGCACTCGCGAGATTCAGCGCCGTCTGTCCACCGAGCGTCGGCGAGCAGCGCATCCGGGCGCTCGCGCTCGATGATCTGGGCGACCGGGCCGGGCAGCAGCGGCTCGATGTAGGTCGCCGTCGCGAATGCCGGGTCGGTCATGATCGTCGCCGGGTTCGAGTTGACGAGGATCACCTCGTAGCCCTCCTCGGCGAGCACGCGACAGGCCTGCGCGCCGGAGTAGTCGAACTCCGCCGCCTGGCCGATCACGATCGGCCCGGAACCGAGGATCAGGATCCGCTGGATGTCAGCGCGACGCGGCATGCGAGCGCGTGAGCTGCGCGATGAAGCGGTCGAAGAGGTGGCGGGCGTCGTGCGGGCCGGGACTGGCCTCAGGGTGGTACTGGACCGTGCTCGCGCCCGCTTCGGGCAGGCGCAGACCCTCGACGGTCCGGTCGTAGAGGTTGATGTGGGTGAGCTCGGCGACGCCGAAGTCGGTCTCCCAGCGGACCGGCTGATCGTCGTCGATCGTCTTCGCGCCACCCGGTCCGAGCACGGCGAAGCCGTGGTTCTGGCTCGTGATCTCGATCCGCCCGGTCGTCAGGTCCTTCACCGGGTGGTTCGCGCCGCGATGGCCGAACTGGAGCTTGTAGGTGTCGAGCCCGACCGCGCGGCAGAGCAGCTGGTGGCCGAGGCAGATCCCGAACAGCGGGAACACGCCCGACGACGGCGCGCAGCTCATCGACGATGTAGCTCGAGCGCCGCCGGGTCGCCGGGACCGTTCGCGATGAAACACCCCGTCTCGGCTGCTCGTCGAGCAGCTCGGCGGCGCTCACCGTGCACGGGTGTACGCGCAATCGCGCGCCGCGCCGGCGGAGGTTCTCGATGATCGCGGCCTTGACGCCGGTGTCGATCACGGCGATCGTCGGACCGTTCCCGGCGAGGCGACTCGAGCGTAGAACGACTCGCGCGGGGTCACCTCGCGCGCGAGGTCGCGCCCGCGCATCGTGGGCTCGGCGGCGATCAGCGCGCGCGCCTGCACCTCATCGAGCTCCGACGGGAAGATCCCCCCGCGCATCGAGCCCTGGTCGCGGATGTGGCGCACGAGCGCGCGCGTGTCGAGGACCGGTGATCGCGGCGACCGTGTTCTGCTCGAGCCAGTCGAGCCAGCCGGTTTCGTCGCCGGTCGCGCGGCTGTTGCGCGCCGCGCGCATGATCACGCCGCGCGCGTGGATTCGGTCTGACTCCATCGCGTCGGCGCGCACGCCGTAGTTGCCGATGTGCGGATAGGTGAAGATCAACAGCTGGCCCGCGTAGCTCGGGTCGGTGACTGCCTCCTGGTAGCCGGACATCGAGGTGTTGAAGACGACTTCGCCGACCGCCGTCGTGGGCGCGCCACACGGATCCCCGTCGAAGCGGGTGCCGTCTTCGAGCAGGACGTAGCTCATGCTGCGCTGAGCGCGAAGGTTCGCTCGCGATAGGCGATCTGGCCGCGGGCGAATGTGAGCAGAACGCGGCCCTTGAGCTCGCGCCCCGCGAAGCAGCAGTTCGCGGAGCGGCTCTCATAGCCGGATTCGCCGACGCGCCAGCTCGCGTCGAGGTCGACGAGGCAGAGGTTCGCCTCGGCGCCGACCGCGACGGTCGGGGTCGTGAGCTCGAACAGCGCCGCGGCGGCGGTGAGACGCTCGACCAGGCAGGCGAGGCTCAGCACGCCCGGCACGACGAGATCCGTGTACAGCGCCGCGAATGCGGTCTCGAGCCCGATCGTGCCCATCGGCGCCTCCTCGAAGGGGACCATCTTCTCCTCGCGCGAATGCGGCGCGTGATCGGTTGCGACGCAGTCGATCGTCCCGTCGCGCAGCGCCTCGACGAGCGCGACGCGATCGTTCTCGCTGCGCAGCGGCGGGTTCATCTTGAAGCTCGTGTCGAGATCCTTGACGGCGGCATCGGTCAGCAGCAGGTGATGTGGCGTGGCCTCGCCGCTGACGCGCCCGCCGGCCGCGCGCAACGCGCGCAGCGCCTCGACCGAGCGCCGCGCCGAGATGTGCTGGAAGTGAACGCGTGCCCCCTCTTCGGCGGCGATCATTCCGTCGCGCGCGATCATCGTCGCCTCGGAGATCGCGGGGATCCCGGCGAGCCCCAGCTCGAGCGAGACCGGCCCTTCGTGCATCACTCCGGCGCCCGACAGCGTCGGGTCCTCCTCGTGAAGCGAGACACGCCCCCACACAGGCGCTGGTATTGGAGCGCGCGGCGCAGCAGCCCGGCCGACACGACCGGCTTGCCGTCGTCGCTGAAGCCGAGCGCACCCGCCTCGCGCAGCAGCGCCATCTCGGTCAGCTGCTCGCCGCGGAGTCCGACGCTGAGCGCGGCGAGGAAGCCGACGGGGATCCGTGCCTGCTCGCGCGCCTGCGCGACGAGCCCCCGCACCAGCGCCGGCTCGTCGATCACCGGTGCGGTGTTGGCCATCGCGATCACGGCGCAGTAGCCGCCTGCGGCGGCGGCGCGCGTCCCTGTGTCGAGATCCTCCTTGTGCTCCGCCCCGGAGTACGCAGGTGGACGTGCGGGTCGATGAAGCCCGGCAGCAGGTGCTTCCCTGCCCCGTCGATCACCTCCGCGCCGGGCGGGGGCTCGATGCTTCCGGGCGCGGCGATCTGCGCGATCTCGCCCTCGCGCACGAGCACATCGCTCACTTCGTCGATCGCCGTGCGCGGATCGAAGGCGCGGACCTCGCGCAGCAGCGCCTCGGCGGGCGCACCGTTCTGCGAGTAGAGGCTCACGCGAGCTGGGGCTCCGGCGTGAGCCGCTCGAGCTGCGGCGTGTCGGCGTGCGAGCCGGAGAGGACCTCGACGAGGACCGCCATCCGCACCACGATGCCGGCGCGCACCTGCTCGGTGATCAGCGACTGCGGTCCGTCGATCACATCGCCCGACAGCTCGACGCCGCGGTTCACCGGACCGGGGTGCATCAAGAGCTGGCGCGCCTTCAGCCGGCGCGAGTTGATCTGGTAGTAGGCGGTGTACTCCGCGAGCGAGGGCAGGAACGCTTCGCGCATCCGCTCGTGCTGCAGGCGCAGCGCGTAGACGACGTCCGCATCGCCGAGGCCGTCGAGCGTGTGGCGCACCTCGCAGCCGAGCGCGGCGAGCTCGGGTGGGACGAGCGTCGGCGGTCCGGCGAAGGTGACCTCGGCGCCGAGCTTGATGAACGCTTGCGCGCTCGAGCGCGCGACGCGCGAGTGCAGGACGTCACCGACGATCCAGATCGAGCGCCCGGCAAGCTCGCCGATCCGCTGGCGCAGCACGTAGAGGTCGAGCAGCGCCTGCGTCGGGTGTTGGTGCTTGCCGTCGCCGGCGTTCACGACGCCGGCCGGCGACCAGCGCGCGACGAGCTGCGGCGCGCCCGCGTGCGGCGAGCGGATCACGATCGCGTCGGGACCGTAGGCGGAGAGCGTCGCGACCGTGTCGCGCAGGGACTCTCCCTTTTCGACGCTCGAGCCGCTCGACACGACGTTGAGCACGTCGGCGGACAGTCGCTTGCCGGCGAGCTCGAACGAGCTCCGCGTCCGCGTCGAAGCCTCGTAGAACAAGTTGATGACGAGGCGACCGCGGAAGCTCGGCACTTTCTTGATCGGGCGGTCGGCGACATCGCCGAAGAAGGCCGCCGAGGAGAGGATCCGCTCGATGTCCTCGCGCTCGATGTCCTCGATCGACAGCAGATGCCTCATGCGAGCACGCGCTCCTGGGAGATCGTGACCTCATCGACGCCGTCGAGCTCCACGACGCGGACGTTGACGCGTTCGCTGCGCGCCGTCGGCAGGTTCTTGCCGACGTAGTCCGGCCTGATCGGCAGCTCGCGATGGCCGCGATCGACGAGCACGGCGAGCTGCACCTTCGCGGGGCGACCGTAGGCGAGGAGCGCTTCGATCGCCGCGCGCACGGTCCGCCCGGTGTAGAGCACGTCATCGACGACCACCACGGTGGCGCCGTCGAGGGCGAAGTCGATCTGGCTGCCGGCGACGAGCGGCGCCGCGGGTCGCAACCCGAGATCGTCGCGA